>NZ_BBPO01000067.1:16590-36668 GCF_000787815.1 Streptacidiphilus neutrinimicus | reverse complement strand
GCGCCGCTCGGCGCGCCCGCGCCGCCGCGGCCGCCTGCGCCGCTCAAGCGGCTCGTGTCGCTCACGCCGTGGGTCCGCGCCGCCAGTCCGCGAGGCGTTCGCGCACCCAGGACGCGACCGGGGCCACCCCGTCCGGCGCGACCAACGAGCAGAACACCACCGGCAGCGCGCCGCGCTGCGCCGCGGCGTCGCGCGCCATCACCGAGAGGTCCGCGCCGACCAGCGGCGCGAGGTCGGTTTTGTTGACCACGAGCAGGTCGGAGCCGGTCACCCCGGGACCGCCCTTGCGCGGGATCTTGTCGCCGCCGGAGACGTCGATGACGAAGATCTGGTGGTCCACCAGCCCCCGGCTGAACGTCGCCGTCAGGTTGTCCCCGCCGCTCTCGACGAGCACCAGGTCCAGCGGCCCGACGGCGGCCTCCAGCTCCTCCACGGCCTCCAGGTTGGCGCTGATGTCGTCGCGGATCGCGGTGTGCGGGCAGCAGCCCGTCTCCACCGCGGTGATCCGCTCCGGCGGCAGCACGGCGTTGCGCAGCAGGAACTCGGCATCCTCGGTCGTGTAGATGTCGTTGGTCACGACCGCGAGCGAGAGCTCGTCGCGCAGGACCCGGCACAGCGCCGCGACGGTCGCGGTCTTGCCGGACCCCACGGGACCGCCCAGCCCGATCCGCAGGGCCCGGCGCATGTCGGTCCCCGCCAGCGTCCCGGTGGGCGCGGCGTGGTGGTCGTGGGCGGGGAGGTCGGGGTCACGGTGCATGGTTGCTCCGCTCTCGTGGGAGGTGGGGTGAGGGATGCCTGCGGCGCTGTGCCGCCGGAGCCTTCCGGGGCCGGGTGCGCGCGGGCGGCGCGGAGGCTCCTGCCGTGTCCGGCGTTCCGTGGCCGGAGGCTGGGGGCTGGGGGCGCTCATGAGGCGAACAGCCGGACCGGCCAGGACGCGTGGTGTTCCGCCGAGATCTCCAGCAGCGGCGCGGCCAGGCTCGGCAGCAGGTCGAGGTCGCCGAGCGCGGCCGCGGCCGCCGCCTCGTGGGCCACGGCGGCGATCGCGGCCGTGAGTCCGGACAGGACCGCCATCGCCTGGAAGGGGTCGAGGCCGAGCAGGCGGACGCAGGCCGTCACCGGTCCGGAGACCGTGTCGTAGGCCATGGCCGTCGCCGCGTCCGCCGGGCGCAGGCCCGCCGCCGTGGCGACGAGCCCGAAGGCGACCGGCTGGTGCGTCCCACCCGGCAGGGCGCGGGCCAGTTTGTCCAGGGCCGGGTCCGGCCACGCCGCACGAGCGGCGCGCAGGAGTTGTCGGCCCAGGCGGCGCGAGGCCGCCCGCAGGGCGGGGGAGGGCGTGCGGGCCTCGGCAGCCTCGTCCAGCGCGGAGGGGTCCGTTCCGGTCGCGGCAGCCGCCGCCAGCGCGGCGGAGGTCAGGCCGACGGTGTGGAGGCGTCCGGCGCAGAACTCCCGCAGGCTCGCGGCGTCGCCGACCCGCCCGGCGCGTACCGCCGCCTCGACGCCGCCGGAGTGGGCGTGGCCGCCGGCCGGAAAGCGCCCGTCGGCGAGGAGAAGCAACGCCGGAGAGGTCGAGAGGTCGGTCACGGAGCCTCCTCAGAACAGGAAGTACCGCTGCGTCATGGGCAGTTCGTCCACCGGTTGCGGCTCGACCACCTCGCCGTCGATCCGCACGGTGAAGGTGTCCGGCTCGACGCTGACCCGGGGGAGCGCGGTGTTCTCCCGCAGGTGCTCCTTGCGCACGCCCCGCGTGTTCCGGATCGGGGCGAAGGCCTTGGCGACGCCGAGCTCCTCGCCCAGCCGCTGCGCGAGACCGTCCTCCAGTGCCCACTCCGTCACGAAGTTCAGCGAGTTCGCCGCGGGGGCCCGGCCGGTCGCGCCGAACATCGGGCGCGGCAGCACCGGCTGCGGCGTCGGGATCGAGGCGTTCGCGTCGCCCATCTGCGCCCAGGCGATCTGGCCGCCCTTGATCACCAGATCCGGCTTGACGCCGAAGAAGGCCGGGGTCCACAGCACCAGGTCCGCCAGCTTGTCCGGCTCGACGGAACCGATTTGGCCGTCCAGGCCCTGCGCGATGGCCGGGTTGATCGTGTATTTGGCGACATAGCGACGTGCTCGCAGGTTGTCCGCGCGCCCGTCCCCGGGCAGCGCGCCGCGACGGCGCTTCATCACGTGCGCGGTCTGCCAGGTGCGCAGCACCACCTCGCCGATCCGGCCCATCGCCTGCGAGTCCGAGCTGATGATCGAGATCGCGCCGAGGTCGTGCAGCACGTCCTCCGCCGCGATCGTGGACGGGCGGATCCGCGACTCCGCGAACGCGAGGTCCTCCGGGACGTCCGCGCTGAGGTGATGACAGACCATCAGCATGTCGAGGTGCTCGGCCACGGTGTTGCGCGTGTGCGGGCGGGTCGGATTGGTGGAGCTGGGCAGGATGTTGGGCTCGGCCACGACCGTGATGATGTCGGGCGCGTGTCCGCCGCCCGCGCCCTCGGCGTGGTACGCGTGGAGACCGCGCCCGGCGACCGCCGCGAGGGTGTCCTGGACGAATCCGGCCTCGTTGAGGGTGTCCGTGTGCAGGGCGAGCTGCGCGCCGCTCTCGTCGCAGACGCGCAGGCAGGCGTCGATGGCGGCGGGGGTTGCGCCCCAGTCCTCGTGGATCTTGAACCCGACCGCGCCGCCGCGCAGCTGCGCGCGGAGCGCGTCCGCCGAGACGGTGTTGCCCTTGCCCAGCAGCCCGAGGTTCACCGGGTACTGCTCGGCCGCCGCGAACATCCGGGCCAGGTGCCAGGAGCCCGGCGTGATCGTCGTCGCCTTCGACCCCTCGGCCGGGCCGGTGCCGCCGCCGAGCAGCGTGGTCACCCCGCTGGAGAGCGCCTCCTCGAACAGCTGCGGGCAGATGAAGTGCACATGGGCGTCGACCGCGCCCGCGGTGAGGATCCGGCCGTTGCCCGCGATCACCTCGGTCTCCGGGCCGATCACCAGGTCCGGATGCACCCCGTCCATGGTCTCGGGGTTCCCAGCCTTGCCCAGCGCGGTGATCCTCCCGTCGCGGATGCCGAGGTCGGCCTTGACGACGCCCCAGTGGTCCAGCACCACCGCGCCGGTGATGACGGTGTCCGGCGCGCCCTGCGCACGCGGAACGCGGCTCTGGCCCATCGACTCCCTGATCACCTTGCCGCCGCCGAAGACCGCCTCGTCACCCCCGCCGCACAGGTCCCGCTCGACCTCGATCAGCAGGTCCGTGTCGGCCAACCGGATCCGGTCCCCGGCCGTCGGGCCGTACAGGTCGGCGTAGCGGCGGCGGGAGACGGTCAGCGCGGCGGCGCTCGTCCTCGTCGTGGCCTCGGTCATGCGTCCACCCGCCCCGCCGTCTCGCCGCGCAGCCCCCACACCTCGCGGCGACCGCCGAGCGGCACGAGCTCCACGGTCATCGCGATGCCCGGCTCGAACCGCACGGCCGTGCCCGCGGGCACGTTCAACCGCCGACCGCGCGCCGCCACGCGGTCGAAGAGCAGCCCGGGATTGGCCTCCGCGAAGTGGTAGTGGGAGCCGACCTGCACCGGACGGTCCCCGCTGTTGACCACCGTCAGCACGGTCACCTCCCGGCCCGCGTTCAGCTCCACCCCGCCGTCGTCCAAGAGCAGTTCGCCTGGGATCACGTCTCGCCTCCCGCTCAGTGGACCGGGTCGTGCAGGGTCACCAGCTTCGTCCCGTCCGGGAACGTCGCCTCCACCTGCACGTCGCGGATCATCTCTGGCACCCCGTCCATCACGTCCTCCCGGGCGAGCACCGCCCGCCCGGACACCATCAGCTCGCTGACGGTCCGTCCGTCGCGCGCGCCTTCGAGCACGTGCACGGTCAGGATCGCGAGCGCCTCGGGATGGTTCAGCCGCAGCCCGCGCGCCCGGCGCGCGAGGGCGACGTCGGCGGCGACATGGATCATCAGCCGTTCCTGCTCGTGCGGGGTCAGTCTCATCGGCCTCGAACTCCTCGGGTGGGAGGAAGGACGCGAGCACCCCCTGGTGCCGCTGGTGCGGTCACCGTATCCGACGGACCGGCCGCCCTCCGCGCGCGTCACACGGAAGTAACCTGACCGACCCACAAGGGGTCACGCGGCTCGCTCGCACAGCAGCTGGAGGTGGTCGCGGCCTGCGTCGCCGCGAAGGTGCCGACCCGGGTCTACGCCGTGAGCCTCGGCGGCTTCGACACCCACGCGGGGGAGACCAGGTTCTCGGCGGTCCCGAAGCAGGTGCTCAGCCAGGATCACCCTCAGCCGGCCTTCGTCTGACGCAGGTGCTCGTCCACGAGGGCGTGGACGGCCTTCGGCTGCTCCAGCAGGACGGCGTGGCCCGCCTTGCGCACCAGCGCGAAACGGGCGTCGGGGAAGGCGGCGGCGTAGACCTCGCCGTATGCGGGGGTGACCAGACGGTCGCTCTCGCCCCAGATCACCAGCGTGGGCACGCGCACCCGTCCCAGACGGCGCCTCAGCTTCGGGTCGTACAGGCCCCGGCCCGCCTTCAGCAGCCGGATGGTCTCGGT
This sequence comes from Streptacidiphilus neutrinimicus, assembly GCF_000787815.1. GTDB lineage: Bacteria > Actinomycetota > Actinomycetes > Streptomycetales > Streptomycetaceae > Streptacidiphilus > Streptacidiphilus neutrinimicus. Next base: position 32,135 of record NZ_BBPO01000067.1, on the reverse strand, counting down.
GTTCGCCCGCCGCACGGCCCGCAGCTCGGCCGGAACCTTGGCCGGGTCGACGTAGCCGCGGCGGGGATCGTGCCAGGTGGCCTCGGCCAGCGCGCGCGAGTCGAGCGACTCGGCGTCGACGACCGGCTCGCCGTCCACCTCGATGCCGACGGCGTCGATCAGCACCAGCCCCGTCACCGGCCCCGTTTCCGGTCCGGCCGCACCGGCGCGGACCGCCAGCTCAGCGGCGATCCACCCGCCGAGGGAGGAGCCGACCACCAGCACGTCGCGCAGCCCGAGGTCCTCGAGCAGATGCAGGTAGGCCAAGGCGTAGTCGTCGACGCCCGTCATCCACGCGGGGCGCACCGCGCCGTTCCACCCCGGGTGGACGGGCGCGATGACGCGCGCGTGGCGCGCGAGGTGCGCGACCAGCCCCGTGACCGTCGCGGGGCCGCCACCGCCGTGCAGGACCAGCACCGGCCGCCCGGATCCCGCGTCCGTGTAGGCGATCGGAAGGTCCGGGTACACGTCGGCCGTCGGCATGGCCCCAGCCTAGTGAGGCCGTCCCCGCATGTCCGCGTGCGCGGACGAGGCCCGCCCGGCAGAGTGGCGACCAGGCGACACGGGACGAGAGGAAGAGGGCTCGCATGGACGAGGTCATCGCGGTCACCGGAGCGACCGGACGGGTCGGCGGCCGGATCACCCGACGGCTCGCGGACGAGGGCGTCACGGTGCGCGCGCTGGGGCGGGACGCGGCGAAGCTGGCGCAGCTGACCGCGGCTGAGACCGCGCAGGCGTCCTACGACGACGCGGACGCCATGCGCCGCGCGCTCACCGGGGCGACCACGCTGTTCCTCTGCTCCGCGCACGAGGGGCCGGGCCGGGTCGGGATCCACAGGGCGGCGGTCGACGCGGCGCTGGCGGCGGGCGTGCGCCGGATCGTCTACCTCTCCTACCTGGGGGCCGCGCCCGACGCCACGTTCACCTACGCCCGCGACCACTGGCACACCGAGCAGTACATCCGCGCCGCGGGGGTGCCGTTCACGTTCCTGCGGGACAGCAGCTACCAGTCCGACCTTGTCGCCATGACCGGGGACGACGGGGTCCTGCGCGGCCCGGCGGGCGACGGCCGCGTCGCCGCCGTCACCCACGACGACGTCGCGGACGCCGCGACGGCCGTCCTGCTCGACGGCGGCACCGACGGCGAGGCCAGTCCGCACCACGCCGCGACCTACGACCTGACCGGGCCCGAGGCGCTCAGCTTCGCCGAGATCGCCGCGACGATCAGCCGCGCCGCCGGACGAGCCGTCAGCTATCACCCGGAGACCCGCGCGGAGGCCTACGCCTCCCGCGCCGTCTACGGCGCGCCGGACTGGGAGGTCGCCGGCTGGGTCAGCTCCTACGAGGCCGTGGCCACGGGCGAGATGGACGTCGTCTCCGACGCCGTCCGCGCCCTCACCGGCCGCACCCCGCAGTCCTTCGCCGACTTCCTCGCCGCCCACCCGGAGAGCTACCGGCGCCTGCTGGCCTGAGCACCGGCCGCCTCCGCTGTCACAAGGCTGTTGCATGGCCGTGGCGCGCACGAGGAGAAGCGGGGCCGGCCGCTGGCTAGAGTTCGAGCGACGGGTGAGAACCACTCACCACGGCCCAAACACTGCCAAATCCCGGGGGCTCCTCATGCGCTCTGCCGTTCGCCGCGCGACCGTCGCGACCACCGCCTTGGGCGCCGCGCTCCTGCTCGCCGCCTGCAACTCGACCGACTCGACCGACACGGCCACCGGCTCGACCGTCGCGAACTCCGGACCGACGACTGTCTCCACCGCTCCGTCCGCAGCGGCGAGCACACCCACCCGTGTCGCCCCGACGACGCCGAGCGCGGCGCCCACGCCTACGGCCCCGGCCCACGCCGTCCCCACGACGGCTGCCGCCCTCCCCGTGCTCGGGGCGCTCTGGGCGCCCGGCGTGCAGGGTTACGGACGCGCCCGGCCCGCCGGGCTGTCCAACAACGGCGACCCCACCGGCATCGTGACCGACCTGCGGTGGTCCTCGTGGGGCGGCGCTCGGGCCGATGGCACCGGGACCGCGGAGTACGTCGCCGCGGGGCAGTCGGTCGCCCAGGGCAGCGCGCAGCAGGCCACGGTGGTCGCGTTCGACCTGGGCACCTGCGACGGCAGGACGGCGTACCGGGCGATCGAGTGGTACTTCCCCGGAAAGGGCCAGCACTTCGACCCCACGCGCTACTTCGACGCGTGCACTGGCCAGGACCACGGCATGTAGCCACGCCGCGCCGGACCGGCACGGCACGGCACGGCACCGCAGGCGGGTGACAGGGCTCCGATCAGGTTTCGGCGGCCACGGACGCGGTGACGTTGAGAGCCGCATCTCGCTCGCCCGTGCTGACGTCGGCTCCCTCCGGAGCCGGAAGGCAGGAGTCCCATGCCGTTCGCCCGTCGGCGGTCCGCCGCGATCGCCGCCCTGACCGCTCTCTGTTTCGCCCTGACGGCCGCCGTCCCCGCCCAGGCCGAGCGACCGGGGAAGGACCAACACCTGCAGCGGTTGCTGGAACGGCTGGTGCGTCAGGCGGGCGGCCCTCCGGGGGCCATCGCCGTGTTCCGGATCGACGGCCGCACCGTCGTCGTGCGCGCCGGTGCGGGCGACCTGCGCACCGGGCGACCGCCGCGGATCGACGACCACATGCGCGTCGCGAGCGTCGCGAAGACCTTCAGCGGCGCGGTCGCCCTCGCCCTGGTCAGCTGCGGACGACTGAGCCTCGACGACACCATCGCCAAGCGCCTCCCGCAGCTCCCGGCGCAGTGGGGCAGGGTGACCCTGCGTCAGCTGCTGCAGCACACCAGCGGGCTGCCGGACTACAGCCGTTCCCCTGAGTTCGTGAGGATCCTGCAGAACGACCCCCACCACCGGTTCGACTCCCGGCGTCTGCTGCACTTCGTCGCCGACCAGCCGCTGGGCTTCGCCCCCGGGACTCGCTACGCCTACTCCAACTCCGACAACATCGCGGTCGCGCTGATGGCCGAGGCGGTGACCCACGAGCGGTACGAGGCGCTGCTGGCCCGGCTCGTCTACGCCCCCTTCGGGCTCGACGCGACCAGTCTCCCCTCCGGGTTCACCCTGCCGCGGCCCTACCTGCACGGCTACGCCCCCACACCGACGGGCTTCGAGGACGTCAGCACGGAGTTCGGCAACTCCGGCGTCTGGGCGTCCGGCGGCGTCGTCTCGACGCCGCGGGACCTCAGTACCTTCATCCGCGCCTACGCGGGCGGCCGGCTGATCGCGCCATGGGTCCGGCGCCAGCAGCTCACCTTCGTCGACGGGAGCTCCGAGCCGCCCGGGCCGGGCCGTAACGAGGCGGGGCTGGCGATTTTCCGTTACACCACGCGCTGCGGCGTGGTCTACGGACACTCGGGCAACACCCCCGGGTACACCCAGCTCGCGGTCGGCACGCCCGACGGTCGCCGCTCCTTGACGTTCTCGGTGAACGCCCAGATCACCCCGACCAGCGCCCCGGCCGTGTTCCCCGGGATGCGCGCCACCGAAGAGGACTTCGTGTGCGCGCTGATCCACGGTGACGTCTGAACCGGGGCGCTGCGGCGCGTCGCCGACCGCCGACGGCCGCTGCCGTGCGGAGCGGGATCAGCCCTGGCGGGCCTTCATCCGCGGGTCACGCCGGTTGATCACGTACACCCGGCCACGACGGCGGACGATCTGCGAGCCGGGCTGCTTCTTCAGCGAACGCAGTGAGTTGCGCACCTTCACCGGTTTCCCCTTTCCTTCCGGGGAGGCCCGGCGGAGAGCCCGGACCTCGTGGGCACGTCAACACGGACGACGACCCCGGCATTCCCCCCGTCCCTTCCGCCCCCTGCCGTCCCCTGCCGTCCGGCTCAGCCTCAGCGTCGGTGTCAGCCCAGACGGACTGCGACCGCGCAGGTCGGGGAGGCGACCGGGTACCGGTGCCTGAGGGTCAACGCGCCGCTCGCCGGGTCGACGGCGTGGACCGCGAGGTTCTCGGCCCGTTCGTTGGAGACGTACAGGTGCCCGTCGGCGAGCTCCATGTGGCGCGGCCAGGAGCCGCCGGAGGGGAACTCCGCCTCGAAGCGCGGCACGCCCCCGGGCACGACCCGGAACAGCGCCACCGTGTCCGCGCCCCGGTTTGAGAGGTAGAGCAGGGCGCCGTCCTCGCTCAGGGTCAGGTGGGCGGGGAAGTTGCTGCCCGCAGCCTCCGCCGCGCTCGCGGGGACGGAGCCGAGCACCTCGAACACGCCCGCCCCGCTCTCGCGCAGCGCGTACAGGCGCGAGTCCAGCTCGCCGACCACGTAGGCCGTGCCGTCCGCGCCGCGCACCAGCTGGCGTGGGCCGCTCCCGGCCGGCAGCTCCGTGACCGTCTCGGGCGCGTCCGCGCGCAGGCCGTGGAGTCGGTCGGTGCCCAGGTCCACGACGTGCCACAGTCCATCCGGGCCGGGGACGGCCATGTGGGCGTGGGGGCCGTCCTGCCGGTCGGCATGTGGCCCCAGGGCGTTCGGGTCGCCGTGCCACAGAGGCGCCGTCGAGCCGGCCGGGAGCCCCGCCTCGTCGAGGTCGAGCAGGAGCATCGAGCCGGTGCGGTAGTTCGCGACGCCCAGTCGGCGCGCGGCGGCGTCGAGGGCCAGGTGGCACGGCCAGCCGCCCTGGCTCGGCACTCGGACCAGCTCGCGCAGCGACCCGTCCGGCTCGATCGCCACGGCGCTGACCGAGCCCTCCTCACCCGCCTCGTTCACCGTGTACAGCAGCGGAAGCGAGGGGTGCCGGATCACGTAGGAGGGGGAGGGCAGCGCCAGCGCGCCCAGCGGCGTCAGCGAGCCGTCGACCGGATCACGCCGGAAGGAGGTGAGGCCGGTGCCGCGCCCGTTCATCTCCGGGGTGTAGCAACCGGTCACGAGCAGGTGGGATTCGTTCACGCTGGCGCGCTCCTCGGGTCGACCCCCTGATCTTCGCATGCCCGCCGTGCCGAGATGTGTGGATGGTGTGACCTGAGTGACTGACGTTCCTGAAGCGTCGCTCATATGCGCACGGGGGTTCGAGGAGTGTGTGCGTGGCAACCGGGGCAGACCCGCGCGCCTGCCGCAGCCGCCCGCGCGGCCCGGCCAGCCCCGACCCGGCTACGACGGTGCGCCGCAGCAGCCGGGCCCGCCCGTCCGGATCCGGGCCCCCCGCCGCGCCGCGCCGCGCCCGCACCGACCCCGGCGCTCGCCTTCCCCGGGTCCGACCCCTTCGCCACCGGCGCCGGCGGCACCAGCCTCGGCATCGACGCGAACGGCGACGCCGTCCGGGAGACCGGCCGGGGCGACCGGTACCACCAGCACTCCGGCCGAACGGCCAGTAGCGCCGCACCGGGCAACGTTCGCCGCTGCTGTGACGAGCCGTCCGGATGATAATTCCGGGCGGCTCGTTTTCGGTTCTGGCATGATCCGCCGGTGATCAACTACAGCACCGATCTGTCAGATCTCGCGGAGCAGGACCTTTCCGGTTTCTTCGTCGGCTGGCCGACGCGGCCGACAGCGGCGCAGCACCTTGCCGTGCTCAGGGGCAGCTACCGGGCCGTCGTCGCCCAGGATGCCGGCACGGGGCGTGTCGTGGGCTTCGTGAACATGATCAGCGACGGGGTGCTCACGGGCTTCATTCCCTGGCTGGAGGTCCTGCCCGAATACCAGGGGCAGGGCATCGGCGGGGAACTGGTCCGGCAAGTCCTCGCGGCAGCGGAGCATCTGTACTCCGTGGACCTGACCTGCGACGAGCCACTGCGCGCGTACTACGAGAAGCTCGGGATGCTGCCGCTGAGGGGCATGGCCGTCCGCCGGTGGCAGGTACTGGCCCCGGAACGCTGAGCGATGCGCTGAGGAGGTCGCGCGGCTCCTCGGGACCGACGTTGACGTGCCGGACGCAACGGCCAAGAGGGTCAGTGCCATCTTGGCTGACGCGGCCCTGCTGCGCGCTGGTACCAGGTGCCCGGCTTGCCGCCGAGGTCGGCAGGTGGGAGGTGGCTGCCCGCAGGGTGTGGAGGTGGTGCCGGGTCGCCGCCAGGCGGCACAGCTCGTGGACGGTCGTCGTCGCCACGCCGTGGCCGGCGACGTGCTGGGCGACCCGGTAGCCGAGGTTGGCGGCGCCGTCCGTGAGGTCGTGACAGCCGTCAGTCAGCAGCCCGCAGCCGGCCTCACGCCGGGCAGCGGCTGGGGAGCGTGACCCTGCCGGGCTTGTGCTCGAACGTGCGCATCACGGCCCATTCGTCCAACTCGGGGTCGTAGAGATTCTGGACGCCGAACTGCAGCACCTGCCAGAACGTGCTCCGGTCGTTCTGGTCGACGTAGATGTCCCCCAGGGCGAGGGGAAGTCGCAGGAAATTGCCCGGGGGCAGTTTCGGTACGACCACTCCGACCCTCCAGTGGTCCACATACCGGTTCGGGCTCCCCTGGAGGATCTCCCGGCCGACGAACCGCGAGCCGCTGAGCGCCTGGTTCAGCTGGTTCAGGTCGAAGCCGGGGATCACCGAGCACGGATGCTCGGTCAGTCCGGGCCACTTGTACGTGAGCGTGTAGAGCTTGCCGTGGTAGATCAGGTTGGTCCACCAGATCGGATACTGCGGCCCTCCAGCGACCATCTGGCTGTCGCCGTCCCTCCCCTCCCAGGTGAACGGCACCGTCACGCCCAGATCCCGGACGATCCACTTGCCCGTCCCGCGGAAGTCCCGGGGGAGTCGAGGGGGCTGCGGTGCGCGGGGACCGTGGCGCGTCTCGGCATGCGCCGGCGCCAGCAGCGTCGAGACGACGGCGAGAGCTCCGGCCAGCGCCGTCGCGGTCACCCGCCGTGTGAATTTCCAGCTCACGGTCTCCCCTTCTGAGGCAAGAGCGCACCAGGCCGGACCATCTCTATCAAGAGCGGCGGGAATCGACGCCGAGGCGGGCCGCTCCGCGCATTCCGCCCGGGCTTTTTCCCCCGTACGGCGGGCAGGGCCTCGGCGATGTCGGACGACGCGCTTCAGTCCGTCCCGTTCCAGGTTCCTGCGGGGGAAATTCCGTCGCAGGTCAGAGAGATGACCACATGGTCGCGCGCGGCGCGCCGACGGCGAGAACTGTCTCACCGTCAGCTGAATCATTCGCCGGGGCCGTGGAGTTCCTGGTGCCACAGGCAGTCGCAGAGGCGGCCTCCCGGGTGGGGGCGCCGGAGAAGTAGCCCGCCGTCAGGGCCTCGCGGGCGCGCACGCCGCGCGGATCCGCGCCGAGGTCGTCAACGGCCCGGCGCAGCAGCGCGCGGGCCTCGGCGTCGCGCCAGACCGCGAAGCCGTACGCGCGGCCGCGGGCGCGGGCGGCCGCCTGCCCGCGGGAGCTGCTCAGGTCGATGACGCGCGAGGGCACCTGGTAGCGCTCGGGGTAGACCGAGAAGCGGCTGACGCCGATGTGCTCGCCGGGCCGGACCGGCCCGGCGGCCTCGGTGTACTGCCAGGCCGCCGCGACGACGGGGTCGGTGGCGAGGTCGTCGGGGTCGGGCGGCGACGGCGGGGCGAGCCGGGAAGCACACGAAGCCCGGCGACACCGGGCCGACCTCCGCTGCCGAGCGCGCGGGCCGGGGCACGATGGCGCCATGGCACAGTTCACCGCCCTCGAAGTCACCCAGCCGCTCGGCGAGGGGTGGAGCCAGCTCGTGGCCCTCGCCTTCGCCTTCGTGCTGTCCGGTGTCATCGGCCTGGAGCGGGAGCTGCGGCAGAAGGCCGCAGGGCTGCGCACCTACATCGTCGTCGGGGTGGGTGCCGCGCTCTTCGTGATGGTCAGCAAGTACGGCTTCCTCGACATGACCCGCTACGGCAGCACGATCCACATCAACCCGGCCACGATGGCCGCCCAGATCGTCTCCGGCGTCGGCTTCATCGGCGCGGGCGTCATCTTCGTGCAGCGCAGCTCCGTCCGCGGCCTCACCACCGCCGCGAGCATCTGGCTCGTCGCCGCGGTGGGCGCGGCGGCGGGGGCCGAACTGCCGATCCTCGCCTCCGTCGCCACCGCCGGCTACCTGCTCGTCACCTTCGCTCTGCGCCCGCTCGTCCACCGGCTCCCCTCGCTGCGGACGACCCGGTACACCTACCGCGTCACCTACCTCCAGCGTCCCGGCATGCTGCGCGAGCTGGTCGAGGCCTGCCTGGACCGGGACTTCCTGCTCGCCGAGCTCGCGACGCTCTCGGCGGGCCGCCCCGCGGGCGGCCCGCTCTTCTTCGAGCAGCTGGACGAGCCCACCGGCGAGATCTCCCTCGCGGTCGAGGGGAGCGGCGACCCGCACCACCTCGAGTTGCACATCGCCGCCCTCTCCGGTGTGCTGGCCTGCAGCAGAACCGACCACTCGGACGAGTGAGCCCGCCACGGCCGGTCCGCCGGGCTTGGTCCGCCTCGACCGGTCCGCCTCGACCGGTCCGCCTCGACCGGTCCGCCTCGACCGGTCCGCCTCGATCGGTCCGGCCAGGTCAGTCCGAGAGGTCGGCGGCGGCCTGACCGGCCGTCACCGGCTCCGCCGGGGCGGAGGCGGAGCGAGAGGGCCCCGCAGGCAGTGCCCCCGTCGCGCGGAGCGCCGCGCCCGGGCGCAGGACCTTGGCCAGGACGGACGGGTGGAACAGCGTCGCCGGCGAGGCGACCATGTTCACCACCTGGGCGAAGCGCGCCCACACCGCCGGGTCGTGCACGGCCGCCGCGAACAGGCGACGGTTGTAGGCGTGGGCGATGCGCGCGCCCAGCGGCCGGTTCTCCGGGTCCCACATCAGGTCGGAGTTGCCCGAGACCGTCCACGGCGCGAGCAGCACCCGGGCCACCCCGCGCTGGTAGCGGCGGGCGAGGCCGTCCAGCCCCCGCCCGGAGTCCCGGCGCTCCGCCAGCATCCGGCGCAGCAGGTCCGCCTCCAGGGCGGCGACGGTCAGTCCCTGCCCGTAGACAGGGTCGAAGACGCACACGGCGTCGCCGAGCGCGACCAGCCGCTCCGGCCAGTCGTTGCTGCGGTGGTACTGGAACCAGCGGCTGTTGACGTTGGTGTACCGGTGCACTTGCTCGGCGCCGGTGCGGTCCGCGAGTTGCTCGCCCAGATGCGGGTTGCCGAGCGAGTGCGCGAACTCCAGGTAGCCCTCCGGGTCCGTCGGCGGCGTCTGGTCGCCGTACCCGAACAGCGAGCAGGCCCAGCGTCCGCGCTCGACGGCGAGCAGGACCCCGCCGCGCGGGATGTCGGGCGCGAACGTCATCTGGTAGGCGATGTCGTAGTCCAGGCCCTCCGGACGCGGGAAGTGCACGGTGGTGTAGGTGATCCGGGCGTCCAGCACGCGGGGCGCCGGAGCGTGCACGCCGAGCGCGCGCAGCCGCTCCTCGAACCGTCCGGAGCGGCCCGAGGCGTCGACCACCAGGTCCGCCTCCAGCGCGAAGAGCCCCTCGGGCCCGCTCGCGTGGCCGCCCTCGCCGCCGACCGGCCGGTAGCGGACGCCCGTCACTCGTCCGTCCGGCCCGACCATGAGCTCCTCGCACCGGACCGGCGCGAGCGAGCGCACCTGTGGCAGCGTCAGCACGCGGCGGCGGATGCCGCGTTCCAGCAGGTCGCGGGTGAACGACTGGATCAGCACGCCGGTGCGGGCACGCGGCGCGTAGCCGGTCGGCAGCAGGAAGCTGACCCGTTCCCCGTAGTCGTAGACCGGCGCCCCGTGCTCGCCGAGCTCGGCCCGCAGGCCCGGGAAGAACCGCTCCAGCACCTCGGCGCCCCTGGCCAACAGGGCGTGGGCGTGCCACCCCTGCGGCGCGTGCGGGTGTACCCCGGTCTCGGGGGTGACCGGGTCCTGTTCGAGCACCGTCACCTCCTCGAACCGGTCCGCCAGCACACGTGCCGCGACCAGCCCCGCGAAGCCGCCGCCCACCACGACGGCCCTGCCCCAGCGTCGGCCCGTCTCGCCGCTCATCCGGTCCCCCTTCTGTGGTTGTGCCCCTGACACATGCCCTACCCGGCCAACCCTGTGAGCAGCGGGCGCACGGGTGCGCACGCAGGGGGCACGGGGGCATGGAGTCGCGCGCACGTCGGCCGAGGTCGGCCGACGCGAGCCCCCGGCTGGTGGGTGGACGGGCCGCATCGGGGCCCACGAAATCGGCTCCTCTGTTCCAGGACGCCCCCGAGTTCACCGCGACGGTCGACCGGTTCACCCGCTGACGCGCGAGAAGCCTCCGCGTCGGACGCGACCGGGCCCGTAGCCTGGCAGAGTCTCCACCTGGCTACGGACCGTCCCGTCGGGAAGGCTGGAGGCCATGGAGAACGCACCCACCACCGCACTTGTGACCGGCGCCAACAAGGGGATCGGTAAGGAGATCGCGCGACAACTCGCGGCCGCAGGCGTGCACGTGCTGCTAGCGGCGCGCGACGCCGAGCGCGGCCGCAAGGCCGTCGCGGAGCTGAACGCCGACGAGGCGGCCGCGGACGTGCGGCTGCTCGTGCTCGACGTCACCGACCCGGACGGCGTCGCGCGGGCCGCCGCCGAGGTCGACCGGCTGGACATCCTGGTCAACAACGCCGGGATGATGGCCGACGGCAGTACCGCGCCCGACGCGGAGCTCGACGCCTTCCGGCGGACCTTCGAGACCAACGTCTTCGGCGTGCTGACGGTGACCAACGCCTTCCTGCCGGCGCTGCGCCGCTCGCCCGCGCCGCGGATCGTCAACATCTCCAGCGGCACCGGCTCGCTCGCCTGGAGCGCGGACCCGGCGCGCGAGTTCGCGCTGGCGGCTGGCTCGGGGGCGGCCTACCGCAGCTCCAAGACCGCGCTCAACGCGCTCACCCTCTTCTACGCCCAGACGCTGGCCCCCGAGGGCTTCAAGGTCAACGCTCTCGCGCCCGGCCTGCGGCGCACCGACCTCAACGCGCTGGCGGCCGCCAGCGACGGCGATCCGGCCGAGGCCGCGGCCGGAGCCGTCCGCCTGGCCCTGCTCCCCGACGACGGGCCGACGGGCGCGTTCCTGTCCTGGGACGGCACGCCCGTGCCGTGGTGAGCCGGGCGGCCGCGCCCGGTCAGATCCAGTCGCGCCGCTTGAAGCCGAAGTAGAGGGCGACGGAGAGCAGGACGGTGACTCCGGTGGAGCACCAGAAGCCCCACGCGGTGTTGAAACCGGGGTAGGGGACGTTCTGGCCGTAGAAGCCGGTGACCGCGGTGGGGACGGCGACGATCGACGCCCAGCTGGTCACCTTCTTCATGATCATGTTCATCCGGTTGCCCTGGATGGTCAGGTTGGTCTCCATGATCGAGCCGACCATGTCGCGCAGCGACTCAGTCCACTCCGTGACCCGCAGCACGTGGTCGTAGACGTCCTGGTAGTAGGGCACCATCGACTCGTTGACGAAGTGCAGGTCGCGGCGCATCAGCGTGTTGACCATCTCCCGCATGGGCAGCACGATCCGGCGCAGTCGCACCAGGTTCTTGCGCAGCGCGAACGCCGCCCGCTGGATCTCCCTGTCGTCCCCGGCCGTCCCGTCGAAGAGGCCCTCCTCGATCTCCTCGATCCGGTCGTCCATCTCCTGCACGGCCCGGAAGTGCCCGTCGACGACCTGGTCGAGCAGGCCGTGGAGCAGGAAGCCGACGCCGTGCTCGGCCAGCGCGGGCGCGTTGTCCCAGCGCACCACCACGTCGTCCATGTCGAACCGGTCGTCGGGGCGGACGGTGATCAGCGCGTTCGCGGTGACGAATACCGACAGCTCGCTGATGCTCAGCTCCTCGCCGCCCCGGTCCGCGCACACCGCGTACATGCTGAGGAAGCAGTGGTCCGCGTACCGGTCCAGCTTGGGCCGCTGGTGCTCGTGCCGGGCGTCCTCGACCGCGAGCTCGTGCAGGCCGAACTCCTCGGTGATCGTCTCGAAGTCGGACGGCGTCGGCGCGCACAGGTCGAGCCAGACCACGGTGCCGGCCTCGGCGAGGTGATCGGAGATCTCCGGGAGGGGAAAGCCCTCCAGAACAAGCTTGCCGTCACGGTAGAGACGGGTCCGGGCGGAGCGAGCGGTTTCGGCCATCGGCACACCCTATCGGCATGTCCTCGCAGCTCCGCCGTGTCCTTGGTCACGTCGTGGCCGGATTCGGCCGACTCGGCCGCATCGCACGGCGGTTGCGTGCGACGGTGTGGGCCGGTGGACCTCGGAGCCCGGCCCGCGCCGACCGGTGCCGCCTGCACCGGCGGCCGCGCTGCCCGCCGCGCGCTCTGTCACCGCCGGTCCGCACGCGGGAGGCTGACGGGCGGACAGGGCAACGCTGCTCAGGGGGCGGGCCACTCGCCGGGTCGGTCCGGTCCGTCGGGGCGGTCGTGCCGGGCGCGTCGGCGGATCAGGTCGGCGAGGAGCGCGAGCGGGGGCCAGTCCGAACGGCCGTGGCGGGTCACGGCGTAGGCGCGCAGCGACACCTGCGGGTCGGTCAGGGGCAGCAGGCGCACGCCGGGGACGGTGGGGCGGCCCATCGGCAGCAGGCCGACGCCGAGACCGGCGGTGATCATGGCTTCGACCAGGTCGAGACTGTCCGACCGGTGCGTGATCCTGGGGTTGAAACCGGCCATCGAGGAGAGCGTGCGGATCACGGTCTCGTCCGCGGTGTTGCGGGAGTTGCCGATCCAGTCCGCCGAGCGGAACCGGGCGAAGACGTCCGGGGAGGTGGCCGGCCCCGCGTCGGCCTCGCTCGCGGGGACGCCGAGACCCCAGGCGGCGGTCCACAGCGGAACGCCGGCCACGGCCGGGTCGGGGGTGGCGGGTGCCAGGTTGTAGTCGTAGACGAGCGCCAGATCCACCTCGTCCTCGGCCAGCAGCGCCAGCGCCTCGGCGGGTTCGTGCTCGCGCACCAGGACGTGCAGGCGCGGATGCGCGTCGGCGAGCGTCGCCACGATCGGCAGCACGTGTGCGCGCAGCGCCGTCGCGAATCCGGCCACGCGTAGCGTGCCGCTGGGCTCCGCGCCCGGGGAGAGATCGCGCTGTGCCGCCTCGACGGCCGACAGGATGACGTTTGCGTGCTCGACCAGCCGCCGTCCGGCTGGCGTGAGCCGGACCAGCCGCCCGTGCGGCTCGATCAGTTGCGCGCCGGTCTCCCGCGCCAGCGTGGCGATCTGCTGCGAGACCGTGGACGTGGTGGTGCGCAGGGCGTCCGCCACGGCCCGCATCGAGCCGAGGCGGGCCAGCTCCACGAGAACCTGAAGGCGGCGTGTCTCCATGGGGCCATTGTCGCGGCCCTCGCCCGGATCGTTCGTGATTGCCGGACGGTACGTCCATGATCCGCACGTGGACGCGAACGTTCCCCGCGCGATCTACTCGAACCATGAGCACGACCAGCCACCCCGCCTCCGCCTCCGCCCCCTCGGTCGCAGGTCGCCGCCGCGCCGCCCGCACGGGAACGCTGATGGGCGTCGCCTCCATGAGCACCGTCCAGCTCGGCTCGGCGCTGACCGTTCCGATGTTCGCCCGGCTCGGCGTCCTCGGCACCGCCGGGATGCGGCTGGCCTGGGCCGGGATCGTGCTGCTGGTGCTGGTCCGACCGCGCCGTCGCGACTTCGAGGGCCGCGACTTCACCGCCTGCGTCGGGCTCGGCGTGGTGACCGCGGGGCTGATGGTCTTCTTCGCGCTCGCCATCTCCCGCCTGCCGCTCGGCACCGCCAGCGCGCTGGAGTTCCTCGGTCCGCTCGCGGTGTCCCTGTTCGGGCCCGGCCACGGCCGTCGGGTGTGGACCGTCGCCGCCGGGCTCGGCGTCGTCCTGCTCACCGAGCCCTGGCACGGCGGCGTCGACCCCGTCGGCCTCGCCTTCGCGCTCGCCGCGGCCTGCTGCTGGGCGGCCTACATCCTGCTCACCCAGCATGTCGGCGACCGGGTCACCGGCCTGAGCGGTCTGGCCGTGTCCATGCCGGTGGCGGCGGTCGTCGCCCTGCTGGTGGCCGCGCCCACCCTCGGCGGACGGCTCTCCTGGGGGCCGGCGCTGATCATGCTGGGGCTCGCGGTGCTGAGCCCGCTGGTGCCGTTCGCGCTGGAGTTCCAGGCCCTGCGCCGGCTCACCGCGTCCTCGTTCGGCACCCTGATGAGCCTGGAACCCGCGATCGCGCTGGCCATCGGCATCCTGGTGCTGCAGCAGACCCCTGGCGCGGGCCCGGCGCTCGGCGTCGCCCTCGTGGTCACCGCCGGTGTGGGCGCCACCCGCAGCGGGGCCCGCCCGGAACCCGTCCAGCCGCCGCACCCCGCGGCCCCGGAGACGGCCGCACCTTCCGTCCCCGGCAAGCCCAGCGCCTGGGAGGCCGCGGACTGCGCCGCCTAAGGCCGCGGTCCTACACCGCGTAGGCCCCGGCGGCGATGTCCTCCAGCAGGGTGGGGCCGGTCGGGGTCCAGCCGAGCAGTTCCCGGGTGCGTTCGTTGGACGCGACGATGTCCATGCCGAAGAAGTGGCCGATCCAGCCGAAGTGCGCCTCGGCGTCCTCCGGCGCGACCGAGCGCGTAGGCAGGCCGAGGTGCTCGCCGAGGGCGGCGGCGATGTCGCGGGAGGGGATGCCGTTCTCGCCCACCGCGTGCATCCGGGATCCGGCCGGAGCCTTCTCCAGCGCGAGGCGGACCATCCGCGCCGCGTCGGCGCGGTGCACGGCGGCCCAGTGGCTCGCGCCGTCGCCGATGTAGGCCGCCGCGCCCTTCTCCTTGGCGATCTTCGCGAGGACGGACACGAACCCGTGGTCGCCGCCGGTGCCGTGGACGGTGGGGGAGAAGCGCAGCGCCACCGCGCGGACGCCGCGGTCGGCGGCGGCCAGGGCGAGGTTCTCGCTGCCGCCGCGCATGGAGTCGACGCCGTGGAACGGGGAGGGGTCCTCCTCGGTCAGCGGGCGTCCCGTGACGCCGGAGGCCAGGCCGGAGGCGAGCAGGAACGGCCGCTCGCTGCCCTCCAGCGCGTCGAGCATCCGCTCGACGGCGGCGTGCTCGGTGCGGCCCGCGCCCGCGTAGTCGCTGAAGTCGTGCTTGAACGCGAGGTGGATCACGCCGTCGGCGGCGCCCGCCGCCTTGGCGAGGCCCTCGGGGTCGTCGAGGCTGCCGCGGTGGGCGGTGGCGCCCTTGGCCTCGAGCGCGGCGGCGCTCTCGTCGGAGCGGGCGAGGCCGACGACCTGGTGGCCGTGGGCGAGCAGTTCGTCGGTGACGGCCGAGCCGATCCAGCCGGAAGCGCCGGTGATGAAGACGCGCATGGCAGGGGTCCTTCCTGGACTATGTCAGTGGCTGACATCAACTACCGTAACACTCGATGTCAGCGACTGTCATCAGCGACGGGCTGCCGCTGCCGCATGTGGGCGCGGTGCTCACGCATGCGGGCGTGGGGCGGGGGGCGCGCACGCGGGCGGGTGCGACGCGGGCCACGGCAGGCGTCGGGTCGGCGGTGCGCGTCCGACGTGCCGGAGGGCCGGTGGTCCTGGCTGGGCCGTCGGTGCCGGGACAGGTGGCGTTGTGACGGGTCAGCGGGCGGGGGAGGGGGAGGGGTCGGCAAGCAGGTCGCCAACCCCTCCCGCGCCCGCCGCTCATCGTCCCGCGCC
>NZ_BBPO01000067.1:12720-16300 GCF_000787815.1 Streptacidiphilus neutrinimicus | reverse complement strand
CGGCGGGACCAGCACCGCCGGGCTGCTAGTCCAAGCCGCCGCCACGGCCGCCCGCCGCCACGGCCGCCCGCTGTCGCGGCGACCGGAGCGGCCCCGCTGGTCTGGTGGTCCCGGGCCTGCTGACGGCCGAACGCCTCGGCGCCTGCCCGGCGAGCTGGGGGTGGCGGGCCCAGGGCGCCCGAGGCCGCGGCGGCGGCCTCAGGCGCCCACGTACGCGGCCAGGTGCTCGCCCGTGAGAGTGGAGCGGGCGGCGACCAGATCCGCCGGGGTGCCCTCGAAGACGACGCGGCCGCCGTCGTGTCCCGCGCCCGGGCCGAGGTCGACGATCCAGTCCGCGTGGGCCATCACCGCCTGGTGGTGCTCGATGACGATCACCGACTTGCCCGAGTCCACGATCCGGTCCAGCAGGCCCAACAGCTGCTCCACGTCCGCGAGATGGAGGCCGGTAGTGGGCTCGTCCAGCACGTAGACGCCGCCCTTCTCCGCCATCTGCGTCGCCAGTTTGAGCCGCTGCCGCTCGCCGCCGGAGAGGGTGGTCAGCGGCTGGCCGAGCGTCAGGTACCCGAGGCCGACGTCGGCGAGGCGCGCCAGGACGGCGTGCGCCGCGGGCGTCCTGGCCTCGCCCGAGCCGAAGAACTCCTCCGCCTCGGCCACCGACATCGCCAGCACCTCGCTGATGTCCCGGCCACCGAGGTGGTAGTCCAGCACCGAGGAGTCGAACCGCTTGCCGTCGCACTCCTCGCAGACGCTGGAGACCGTCGCCATCATGCCCAGGTCGGTGAAGATGACGCCCGCGCCGTTGCAGTTCGGGCAGGCGCCCTCGGAGTTGGAGCTGAACAGCGCCGGCTTCACGCCGTTCGCCTTGGCGAACGCCTTGCGGATCGGCTCCAGCAGACCCGAGTACGTCGCCGGGTTGCTGCGCCGCGAACCGCGGATGGGGGTCTGGTCGATCGAGACGACGCCCGCCGCCCTGGCCTCCGACTGCTTCGGCAGCGAGCCGTGCAGCAGCGAGCTCTTGCCGGAGCCCGCGACGCCCGTCACCACGACCAGCACCCCGAGTGGGATGTCCACGTCCACGTCGCGCAGGTTGTTCGTCGACGCGCCCCGGATCGGCAGCGTCCCGCTCGGCTCGCGCACCGTCTTCTTGACCGCGGCCCGGTCGTCGAGGTGACGGCCCGTCACCGTCCCGCTCCGCCGCAGGCCGTCGACCGTGCCCTCGAAGCAGACCGTGCCGCCCGCCGAACCGGCGCCGGGGCCCAGGTCGACGACGTGGTCGGCGATCGCGATCGCCTCCGGCTTGTGCTCCACCACCAGCACCGTGTTGCCCTTGTCGCGCAGGCGCAGCAGCAGCTCGTTCATCCGCTGGATGTCGTGCGGGTGCAGGCCGATCGTCGGCTCGTCGAAGACGTAGGTGACGTCGGTCAGGGAGGAGCCGAGGTGGCGGATCATCTTCACCCGCTGCGCCTCGCCGCCCGAGAGCGTCCCCGAGGGGCGGTCCAGCGAGAGGTAGCCGAGGCCGATCTCGACGAAGGAGTCCAGCAGCGCGCGCAGCGACTCCAGCAGCGGCGCGACCGAGGGCTCGTCCAGCTCGCGCACCCATTCCGCCAGGTCGCTGATCTGCATGGCGCACACGTCGCCGATGTTCCTCCCGTCGATCTTCGACGAGCGCGCCGCCTCGCTCAGCCGGGAGCCGCCGCACTCCGGGCACACCGCGAAGGTCACCGCCCGGTCCACGAAGGCCCGGATGTGCGGCTGCAGCGAGTCCTGGTCCTTGGAGAGCATGGACTTCTGGATGCGCGGCACCAGACCCTCGTAGGTCATGTTGATGCCCGCGATCTTCATCCGCACCGGCTCGTGGTACAGGAAGTCGTTGCGCTCCTTCTTGGTGTACTTCCGGATCGGCTTGTCCTCGTCGACGAAGCCGGAGGCCGCGTAGAGGCGGTAGTTCCAGCCGCCCGGCGTGTACCCGGGAACGGTCAGCGCGCCCTCGGCCAGGGACTTGGACTCGTCGAACAGCTGGGTCAGGTCGATGTCCGAGACCGAGCCCCGGCCCTCGCAGCGCGGACACATGCCGCCGGTGATGCTGAAGCTGCGGCGCTCCTTGACCTGCTGACCGCCGCGCTCGAGGGTGACCGCGCCCGCTCCGCTGATCGACGGCACGTTGAAGGAGAAGGCCTTCGGCGAGCCGATGTGCGGCGTGCCGAGCCGGCTGAACAGGATGCGCAGCATCGCGTTGGCGTCGGTGGCCGTGCCGACCGTCGAGCGCGGGTCGCCGCCCATGCGCCGCTGGTCGACCAGGATCGCCGTGGTCAGGCCCTCCAGCACGTCGACGTCGGGCCGCGCCAGCGTGGGCATGAAGCCCTGCACGAAGGCGCTGTAGGTCTCGTTGATCAGCCGCTGCGACTCGGCGGCGATGGTGTCGAAGACGAGCGAGCTCTTGCCGGAGCCGGAGACCCCGGTGAACACCGTCAGCCGACGCTTGGGGATTTCGACGGCGACGTCCTTGAGGTTGTTCTCGCGCGCGCCGTGGACCCGGATCACGTCATGCGTGTCGGCTCCGCCGCCCCCGGAGGGAGACGGCTGGTCGCTCCGCTTCGCCTTGCTCATCGTGTCTCCCTCGGGTCCCCGGCCGCCAAGGTCGGGACGACCACCGGCGGGCAGGTCCGATCGTAGCCGCGCCCTCCGACAGGCGGACCGTTCGCCCGAGCTGACCGGGAACGCCGCCGCCCAGGCGGGCCACGGTCACCCCGTACAGGCCGACCAGCCAGTCCGCGACGCGCGACCGCGACGGCGCGTAACGAACCCGTAGGGAACGAACTCACGGCGAGTCAGCCGCCTTCGGTGGAGAGCGGCCCGGCGGGGCGTTCGAACGCGGCGAGGAAGCGCTCGCGGTCGACGACGACCCGCTGGATCTCCCCGGAGCCGACGACCTGGCCCTCGCCGTCGACGGCGCGCACCTCGAACGTCAACCGCCGTCCCTCGGCTGGGCCGACCGTAGCGAGGACCTCCACCTCCCCGCCGACTGGCGTGGCCCGGACGTGCTCGACCCGCACCGCCGTCCCGACACTCGTCCGCCCCGGCCCCACGAACGGCCGTGCCGCGGCGACGGTGGCCGCCTCCATCCAGGCGAGCAGCCGCGGCGTCGCCAGCACGGGCACGTCCCCGCTGCCCAGCGCGATCGCGGTGTCCGCCGCTGTCACTCGATGACGCATGGCAGCACGCTATCCCGGCGGCGGGGTCGCTCGGGCGGGCATCGGTTGCTGGTCCCCCGGCGGGGTGGTGAGCTTGAAGGACGCGAGAAAGAAGGCGGTGAGGGGCAGATGAAGGCCAAGGCAGGGGACCGGCTGCGATTTCTCGGGCATCAGGTGGGCACCCCGGACCACTTCGGGCGTGTCCTGAAGGTCATCGGTCCCGACGGCGGTCCTCCGTACCTGGTGGAGTTCGACGACGGACACCAGGCCGAGGTGTATCCCGGGTCCGACTGCGAGCTGGAGCACCCCAAGGAACACGGAGCTGGAGCCGTCGGCTGACGGAAGCCGGAGGCTTCACCCGTTCGGCGGCGTGCCGCGGCCGCCCAGGC
>NZ_BBPO01000067.1:0-12420 GCF_000787815.1 Streptacidiphilus neutrinimicus | reverse complement strand
CCCAGGCACGGCGGTCGCGGCACGCCGCCGCACGAATTTCGGAAGGCGCAGGCGGGAGGTCGGGCAAGCGGGAGGCAAGCGGGAGGTCAGAGATACGACGCGTCCGGATGGACCGTCTCCACGCGCTGCTTGACGCATCGGATGCGCGAGCCGGGGCCGGGACCCACCACGGCCGAGCGGCCGTCCGGGTACTCGACGCGGTACGGCGGGGCACCGGCCTCGCCCAGCACCTCGGTGATCCGCGCGACCTTGCCGTACGCCGCGGCGCGGCCCTGCATCGACAGCCAGTCGCCTCTGGCAGCTTGCATGCGGACCGCCTCCCTTCCGCCCCGAGCTCGAACGAGCCCCACCAGTCTAGGAGCCCCATGGCGACCCCGCAGAGCATCGTCAGACCCCCGACGCGAGCCGCCGTCTTCCTCGTCGCCACGATCGCCGAGGGCGGCGAGCGGAGCGTGCGGGAGCTGCTCTCGGACCTGGCGGGGATCGTACGGTCCGTGGGCTTCCGCGCGCCGGGCGACCGGCTCGGCTGCGTGGCCGGCGTCGGCTCGGACGCCTGGGACCGGCTCTTCGAGGGGCCGCGTCCCCGCGAGCTGCACCCGTTCCCGGCGCTCGACGGCCCGGCGCACCACGCGCCGGCGACGCCCGGCGACCTGCTCTTCCACATCCGCGCCCAGCGCATGGACCTGTGCTTCGAGCTCGCCCGCCTGATCACGGACCGTCTGCTCGACGTCGTCACGATCGTCGACGAGGTGCACGGCTTCACCTACTTCGACGAGCGCGACCTCCTCGGCTTCGTCGACGGCAGCGAGAACCCGGAGGACCGGGCCGCCGAGGCGGCGGTCTACCTCACCGACGAGGACCCGCGTTTCCGTGGCGGCAGCTACGTGATCGTGCAGAAGTACGTGCACGACATGGCCGCGTGGGCCGCGCTGCCGACCGCCGAGCAGGAACGGGTGATCGGGCGCAGCAAGGACTCCAACGTGGAGATGCCCGACGACGTCAAGCCCGCGAACTCGCACGTCGCACTGAACACCATCGTCGGCGAGGACGGGGTGCAGCGGCAGATCGTCCGCGACAACATGCCCTTCGGGGCGGTCGGACGCGGCGAGTTCGGCACCTACTTCATCGGCTACGCGCGCACGCCCGAGGTGACGGAGCGGATGCTCCGCAACATGTTCCTCGGCGACCCGCCGGGCAACACCGACCGGATCCTCGACTTCTCCACCCCCGTCACCGGATCCCTGTTCTTCGTGCCGAGCGCGGACTTCCTCGACGGCATCGACGGCGACGCCGGCGCGGACGGGTCCCTGGGCATCGGCAGTCTCAAAGGAGCGTCACGATGACGGCCAGCAGCGACATGAACAACCTGCACCGGGCGCTCGCCCCGATCACGCCCGCGGCCTGGGCGCAGATCGAGGAGGAGGCGCGGCGGTCCTTCCGGCGGCACGTGGCGGGGCGGCGTGTCGTGGACGTGTCGGGCCCGAGCGGACCGGAGCTGGCCGCCGTCGGAACCGGTCACCTCGCCGACATCGAGCCCCCGGCGGCGCGCGTCTCCGCCCGCCTGCGGGAGGCGCGGCGGCTGGTCGAGCTGCGGGTGCCGTTCACGATCGCCCGCGCCGCGGTCGACGACGTGGAGCGCGGCGCGCAGGACTCCGACTGGCAGCCGGTCAAGGACGCGGCCCGGGTGATGGCCTTCGCCGAGGACCAGGCGATCTTCGACGGCTATCCGGCAGCGGGCATCGACGGCCTGCGCGTTCGCAGCTCCAACCCCGCGATCAGCCTCCCCGCCGAGGCGGAGGCCTTCCCCGACGTGGTCAGCAGCGCGCTGACCGCGCTACGGCTGGCCGGCGTCGACGGCCCGTACGCGGTGCTGCTCGGCGCCGACCAGTACACCTCCGTCATCGAGACCTCCGACCACGGCTACCCGGTCGCCAAGCACGTCGAGCGCCTGGTCGACAGCGAGCTGGTCTGGGCTCCCGCGCTCAGCGGCGGCTATGTGCTGTCCACCCGCGGCGGCGACTTCGAGCTGCGGCTCGGCCAGGACCTCTCGATCGGCTACAGCTCGCACGACAAGGACAGCGTCGAACTGTACTTCCAGCAGACGCTGACCTTTCTCACCTACACGGACGAGGCCGTCGTGGTGCTGCGGCCCTGAGGACCTGGGCGCCCTGGTCCCCAGGGCCGCAGGGCGGCGCTCAGCTCTCGTCTTCGTCCGGTTCGGGGTCCAGGCCGACCTCCTCGCGGTCCAGCTCGGTGCGCTCCTCGAGCTCCTCCTCGTCGGGGCGTCGGGGCAGGCCACCGCCGTGGCCGGTGTCCGGGTCGCCCTCGACGGCCTTGTTCGACTTGTGGTGCGACATGGTTCCTCCTCGGACCGCTTCGGGCCGACTACCCCCACTCAAACCCCATCGTCACGGCCTCGCAATCGGGCACGAGGAAGATCGTCTGGCTGGCGTTGATCAAGTGGAATAGCCTGTTTCAACAAGCCGGACAAGCCGCCTGGCCGCCACCCGCGGCCGTGTGGCGGAAGGGTGAGTGACATGAACGACTCCGAGGATCGGGAGCAGCGCCCGGAGTTCCGGCCCTACCACCATCCGGCCGCGGGCTGGGGCGCGGCCAAGAGCGTCACCAAGTTCCTGATGGACTCCGGCGAGTACGTCGACGGGCCGCGCGCGGTCATGAAGATGAACCACGAGAACGGCGGCTTCGACTGCCCGGGCTGCGCCTGGCCCGACGACATCAAGGGCCTGAAACTCGACCTCTGCGAGAACGGCATCAAGCACGTCACCTGGGAGATGACGCGCAAGCGCGTCGACCGCGCGTTCTTCGCGGCCCACACGGTGGACGAGCTGTCACAGTGGAGCGACGCCGCGCTTGAGGACCAGGGCCGGCTCACCGAGCCGATGGTCTACGAGGCGGCCACCGACCACTACGTGCCGATCAGTTGGAAGGACGCCTTCGAACTCGTCGGCGCCGCGCTGCGCGGGCTCGACTCCCCGGACCAGGCGGCCTTCTACACCTCCGGCCGGCTCGGCAACGAGGCCACCTTCCTGTACCAGTTGATGGCCCGGGAGCTGGGCACCAACAACCTGCCCGACTGCTCCAACATGTGCCACGAGGCGAGCGGCCGCGCCATGCAGGCCGCGCTCGGCACCGGCAAGGGCACCGTGGACCTCAAGGACTGGGAGGCCACGGACGCCCTGTTCATCATGGGCGTGAACGCCGCCTCCAACGCTCCGCGCATGCTCACCGCGCTCGCCGAGGCGTACCAGCGCGGCGCGCAGATCGTCCACGTCAACCCGCTGGTCGAGGCCGCCGCCCGGCGCACGATCATCCCGCACGACTTCGTGGACATGGCGCTGAACAAGTCGACGAGGACCAGCACGCTGAACATCCAGCCGCGCGTCGGCGGCGACATGGCACTGCTGCGCGGCATGGCCAAGGCGATCATGGAGCAGGCCGGAACCGACCCCAAGGCGCTCGACCAGCTCTTCATCGACCGCCACACCCATGGGTTCGAGGAGTACCGCAAGGTCTGCGAGGCGACCTCGTGGGAGGAGCTGGAGCGCCAGTCCGGCGTCCCGCGCGCGGACATCCTGGCGGCGGCCCGCGTCTACCGCGACGCCGACCGCAGCATTTTCAGCTGGTGCCTGGGCGTCACCCAGCACGAACACGGCGTCGACACCGTCCGCGAGATCGTCAACCTGCTGCTCCTGCGCGGCAATCTGGGCCGCGAGGGCGCGGGCCCGTCGCCGGTGCGCGGCCACAGCAACGTCCAGGGCAACCGCACCTGCGGCATCGACCACCGCCCGACGACGGAGTTCCTGGACCGGCTCGCGGAGGTCTGCGCCATCGACCCGCCCCGCGAGCACGGCAGGGACACGGTGGCGACCATCGAGGCCATGCACCGCGGCGAGCTGAAGGTCTTCGTCGGGATGGGCGGCAACTTCGCGCTCGCCGCGCCCGACACGTCCTACACCTACGCCGGGTTGCGCAACTGCGAGCTGACCGTGCACGTCAGCACCAAACTGAACCGAAGTCACCTCGTGCACGGACGCCAGGCGTTGATCCTGCCGTGCCTGGGCCGTACCGAGAAGGACCGGCAGCGCACGGGCGAGCAGGCGACTTCGGTCGAGGACTCGATGAGCATGGTCCACCTCTCCCGCGGCATGAAGCGCCCGGCCTCGCCGCACCTGCTCTCCGAGCCCGCCATCGTCGCCGGCATCGCCCGCGCGGCCCTGCCGGGCAGCCGCACGCCGTGGGAGTGGTACGTCGAGGACTACGACCGCATCCGCGACACCATGGCGGAGGTCCTGGACGGCTTCGAGGACTTCAACCGGCGGGTGCGCCTCCCGCTGGGCTTCCGGATCAAGCAGCCGGCCCGCGAGCTGGTCTTCCTCACCCCGTCCGGCAGGGCCGAGTTCTCCGCCGCCCCGCTGCCGGACGTCGTCCCCGCGCCGGGCACGCTCGCCCTCGGCACGATGCGCTCGCACGACCAGTGGAACACCACGATCTACTCCGACAACGACCGCTACCGCGGCGTCCGCAACCTGCGCACGCTGGTCTTCATGAACCGCGACGACATGCGCGAACGCGGCGTCACCGAGTTCGACCCGGTCGACGTCACCGCGACCGCGCGCGACGGCTCCACCCGCTCCCTGAACGGCTACCTCGCCATCCCGTACGACATCCCGCGCGGCTGTGCGGCGGGCTACATGCCGGAGATGAACGTGCTGTGCGCCATCGGCGACTACAGCACCCAGAGCGACCAGCCCATCATGAAGCATCTCAAGGTCACTATCGTCCGCTCCCAGACGATCTCCACCCCGCCCGACCGCGCGGAGCCCGCCCACCTGACCTAGGGGCCTGCCTCGGAGGCCCGCCGGACGGCGGGGGCGCTTGAGCGAGGGTGGCACGCTCGCCCGGCAGGCTGACGCGGCGTGCCGGAGGCCGCCTCGGTTCGTTGACCCTTGCGTGACTTCTGCGGAACCGCTTTCGCGGCGCGCCTCGCCCGGCGCCGCGCGGTCGAGCGACACGCCGCTGTTCCACGCCATCGCGGCGTCCTGGACGGCGCTCGGCCGCACCGTACCCGGTATCCCGGACCCCGAGTGGGACCGCCTCGTCGCCGCCCGGCCTCGTCCGCGGCGTCGGCTGCTCTTCCCCAACCCGCGGCAGAGCGGGCCGCCGTGACGGTGCACTGCGCCAGGGTCGGCGCGTTCGGCGGGTCCGGCGGCTCTCGCGCGTCCGGCAGGCGGCGGCGGGTGGCGTCAGTCGAGGCCGGGCAGGGGGCCGTCGCCGGGCAGCGGCTTGAGGTCAGTCAGCCAGCGGGCGTCCGGGTCGTAGGCGGCGAAGAACGGACGCCCCACCAGCTCCGGGTCGCGCGCCTGGACGTAGTGGAGCACGAACGCGCGCCGGCCCCCGACCTCGGCCACCCCGTCGACCTGCACCTTGCCCGGCGTTGCCGACATGATCGGGCCGCGCACCGTCCGGGCAAGCCCGGAGACCTGCGCGTACGCCTCGCGGAACAGTTCGTGCGCGCGCGCCAGCGGCACCGCGAAGTAGTCCTGCGGACCGGTGTCGCGCTCGACGAACATGTAGTACGGGACCGCGCCCTGGGCGACCAGCCGCCGCCACAGCACCGCCCAGTCCTCGGCCCGGTCGTTCACGCCGCGGATCAGCGGCGCCTGGCAGCGGACCACCGCGCCCGTGTCCTGCACCCGCCGCAGCGCCCGGACGGCCGGCTCGGGCTCCAGTTCGCGCGGGTGCGAGTAGTGGCCCATCAGCGCCAGGTTGCGCCCGCCGCGCACCACCCGCTCGAACAGCCGCAGCAGCTCGTCCGCGTCCGGGTCGGTCAGGAAGCGGTGCGGCCAGTACGACAGCGCCTTGGTGCCGAGCCGCACCGACTCCAGGTGCGGGATCTCCAGCAGCGGCTCGACGTAGCGGGCCAGCACCGCGCTGCTCATGATCAGCGGATCCCCGCCGGTGATCAGGACGCTGGTGATCTCCGGGTGCGCACGGACGTACGAGGTCAGTGCCTCCGCGTCGCCGCTCGCCATCCGCAGGTCGGGCTCGCCCACGAACTGCGGCCAGCGGAAGCAGTACGAGCAGTACGCGTGGCAGGTCTGGCCCTGGCGCGGGAAGAACAGCAGCGTCTCGGCGTACTTGTGTTGCATGCCTTCGGCCGGAACGCCGTCCAGCAACGGTGTGTTGAGGTCCCGCTGACCGCTCGGGTGGGGGTTCAGCCGTAGCCGGATCTCGTGCACGTCCGCGCGCAGCCGGTCGGCGGAGGCGCCCTCGCGCAGCATCCTCGCGATGCGGTCGACGTCCGCGCGCGGCAGCATGTCCGGCTGCGGGAAGACCAGCCGGTACATCGGGTCCTCGGGCGCCGCCCGCCAGTCGATCAGCTCGTCGACGACGTAGGAGTTGGTCCGGAACGGCAGCACCTCGGCGACGGCCCTGGCCCGCAGCCGGTCGGCCTCGTCCAGGCCGGCCCGCGCGAGCAGCGCGTCGAGATGGGGGAGAGCAAGAGCCCGGAACACCGGCCGATCACCGTTCTGCACTGCCACGCACTGACCCTCTGTCGCTCTCCGCCGTGCCGTGCCCTCCCGGCGCGCGCTCGGCCGACGTCACCTCAATCATCGCACGGGGCACGCCTTTGACCCGCACGAACACCTCCGCGTCCACGCCGTACTTCTCGGTGAACGCGGCGCGCAGCCGCCCGAGCAGGTCGACCTCCCCGGTGTCGATCAGCTCCAGCTCGTGGGCCCGGTCCAGGTCGCCGTCCACCCGGACCGTCACCGGGCGGTCCCGATGCCGGGCGAGTTCCACGACGAGCCGCTGGTCGCTCAGGTAGAGCACGCCGTCGTCATCGACGTACTCCAGCCACATCGGCGCCCCGGACTCCCCGGTCTCCGGCTCGACGAACTGCACGTGCCGGGTCAGCACCTCGTTCACCGAGCGGGAGCGGCTCCACAGCTCGGCGAAGCGCTCGGAGACGAAGGAGCCGAGCGGCGTGGTGATCCGCACCTCCAACTGCTGCCCCTCGCCGGAGAGCCGGTCCACCGGGTAGAAGCTCACCATCATCCGCTCCCCGCACCTGTACAGCTGGATGGACGGCGCGGCCGCGTACACCCGCACCTGCAACCGCTCCCGCTGCTCCTCCGGGAGCTGCGCCTCCAGACGGCGCAGCTCGCGCAGGTTGCGCATGACCTCGCGGCGCACGTCCGCGCTGAGTTCGTGCGAACGCTGCCGGGCCGCCATGGAGTCCGGGTCCAGCAGCATGACCCGAATGGTCGCGCCCCGCCGGATCGCGGTCCGGGCAGCCTCCGCGAACCGCATGGCGCTCGCGCCGGACAGCAGGTAGGAGAAGGTGTCGAGGACGCAGACGATGTCGCCGGTCTGGGCCACCTTGTCGCAGAACGAGGGGTAGTCGAGCCTGAGGTGCTCGCGGACGCGCTCCTCCTCCAGCCTGGTCAGGACCGGCTGGATGACCAGCAGGGTGACCATCGTGGTGAGCATCTCCGGCGCCAGGTTCAGCAGCAGGTTCTCCCGGAAGTCCGGCAGGCCTCGCGCGAACCAGATGCACAGCCCCGTCACCACGCCGATCACCGCGCACAGCAGCAGCACGCCGCGGCGCACGCGGCGGTCCCCGAACATCGGCACCCCCGTACCCCGATCCGGAACGCGTTCCTCCCGCAGGGTCGGCGCGTCTGTCGTGACCTTGGTACCCAGGCGGCCTCGGGGCATGCGCCTGCCGCCTTTTGTTGAGGGGGAGTTGAGCATGCCCCAGGGGCGACCCGCACAGGCGAAGACGACATGTGCGGGAGGCCGGGGCGAGTCCGCCCCGGCCTCCCGTCTGGGTGTTGCCGATCAGATGGTGAGTGGAGGCACCGGGTCAGTGGCCCCGCGGGCGGTCGGTCAGGCCGGGGAGGACCCGCGTGCCCTCGACCTTGACGGCCGTCAGCTCGCGCGGGCTGAGGCCCAGAACGGACAGGATCGTCGGGGCGACCTGGGTGGTCTCGACAGAGGCGGACTCGACCCGCGCCGGGATGCCCGGGCCGTCGACGATCATCAGGACGTGCCGGTCACCGGTGTTCATGCCACCGTGCTCGGCCAGCTTGGTCGGCTTCGCGTAGACGACGCCCTCCTGGACCTCACCGAAGACGTCCGGGGAGTGGCCGTTGTGGGCCGAGGCGCCGAAGAAGTGAGCGGCGGCCGCGCCCGCCCAGATGTGGGCCAGGCCCGAGTGTGCGACGGTGACCGGCTTCTTGTTGACGTCGTAGCCCTGCGCGGTGTGGCCCCACAGGTAGTTCTTGACGAAGTCGCAGGCGGCCTGCGAGGTGTCCGACAAGTAGGACTGCCACAGGTCGTCGTCGGTTCCGGCGACGATGAGGTTCTGGTTGGAGGGGTGCTTCTTCGCCCAGGCGGCGTTGATCGCGCTGATGATCGGACCGTCCTGGACGGTGACGAGCTTGTTGGGGTCCTGCGGGGACTGGCCGTGCTTGGCCGTCACGATGATCGTCGTCGAGCCCGCCAGGCCGTCCTTGTGAAGGGCGCGGACCATGCGGCCGAGCTGGGCGTTGACGTAGTCCAGTGCGCTGGACAGCACCGGCCCGGGAACGAGCTTGCCCTGCACCCACTGGTAGCCGCCCGGCTCCGGAGCGCTGGTGGTGTAGTTGCCGTGGGCGTCCGGACCGATCAGCGTCGTCGGGGTCGAGCGGATCTTCTGCGCGACCGAGACGGTCTGGAAGTTCATGCCGAAGATGGCCGGGGTGCCGACCTTGGTCTTGCCCGAGTGGTCGCGGCCGCCGATCTCATTGAGGACGGCCTGGACCTTGTAACCGTCGTACTGCTTGGTGGCGGCGTCGATGTGGGCCCAGTCGTCGTCCTGCGGGTACGGGACGCCGTTCGGCATGACGGCCTGCGAGTCGATCTCCGGCGAGAAGAGGTCGTCGATGCTCTGACCGTTCGAGCCGGGGCCGTTGAAGGACGCGTAGACCTCGTGCTTGTCGGACCACGCGGTGCGCAGGCCGGCGTTGTGGATGACCTGGAAGATCGTGTTGTCGCCCAGGTAGTCCCACGGGGTGATCGGCTTGCAGGTCCTGGGGTCGACCGGGAACGTCTTCGGGTTGAGCGACGTCTTCGGGTTGAACTTCAGGTTCATGATCGCGGCCGGGTTGGTGTCGACACCCTTGGGGTAGATCGAACCGTTCTCGTCGAACGACGGGAAGGTGCCGTTCGCCGGGTTGGTGAAGTCGTTGACGTTGGCCAGTGCGTCGTCCGGCGAGTCGTAGATGACGTCACCACCGGTGGCCGGCCGCCCGGGGGTGCAGGCGGCGCCCGCCTCGTCGACCTTGTGGCTGTACTCGACGTCGTAGTAGACACCGGTGGACTTGGGGTTGCCGCCGGTCATGATCGCGGTGCCGCCCGGGTCGGAGTCCGACGGGTTGGACGTCTCCGCATGGGTGTACTCGCTGCCGCCGTGCGTCAGTCTGGCAAGCGTGGAGCCCGGGTGGTTGGCGATGTACCAGTCGAGATCACTCTGGTGCATGCCGTCGACCGAGATGAGCAGGACGTGCTTGCCGCCGGGCGCGGCCGCCTCAGCGCTGGCGTTCAGTGCCGGAAGCCCACACAGCGCGGCTGCCGTCGCCGTGGCCAGTCCGACCAGGGCCGGACGGGTGTACTTGGGCATCGTGCTCTCCCTACGAGTCGAGCCAGTGAGGTCGCACATTGCTGTGCGCGAAGAATGATTCATCGCCCAGGCGGGCCGACGAGGAAAAGCGGGGTGTCCATCAGACAGCTGTCAGGCGACGCCCAGATGTCGCGAGCCGCTCTTGCGAGCCCTCGCCCCGACCGGCGACGGCCCTGTGCCCGCGGGGCCGGGACGGCAGTCCCCGTTGGTCGGACTTGGGGCGCCTCAGCGGCCGCCGACGCGGCGCGAGAGTTCGCGCGCCGTGCGGGTCACCGCCTGGGCCAGCTCCTCACGTTGTTCCGCGTCCACCGCACCGCTCTCGAAGGTGACCGCGACGCCCGCGACCGGGTGGTCCGCGCGGTCGGTCACCGCCGCCGCCACCGAGGAGAAGCCGAGGGTGACCTCGCCCTCCTCGGTGGCGTAGCCGCGCCGCCGGACCTCCACCAGCCGGGTGCGCAGCGCCGTGAGCGACCCCGGACCGCGCGCCTCGGTGCGCTGCACGAACGCCGCGGCGTCCGGGAACAGCGCCCGCACCTGCGCCGTCGGCAGCAGCGCCAGCATCGCCCGCCCGCTGGCGGTCAGCTGCGCCGGCAGCCGCACGCCCACCTCCGTGACCAGCGGCGCCCGCCCCCGTGCGCGCTCCTCGATCAGGTAGAGCACCTCGCGCCCGTGCAGGACGGCCAGATGCGCGTTGTGCCCGGTGCCGTCCACCAGCCGCGCCAGCGGTACCCGGGCCAGGCGCTGGAACGGGGCCTGCCGGGTGTAGCCGGAGCCGAGCTCGAAGGCGCTGACGCCGAGCGCGTACCGCCGCTCCTCGGGCAGGTGGACGACGAAGCCGTCGGCCGCCAGCGTGTCGAGCAGGTGGTACGTCGTCGAGCGCGGCAGGCCCACGTCACGGCTGATCGCGGCGGCGGGGACCGGTGCCGCCTGACGGGCGAGATACCTGAGAACGGCCAGCACCTGGGCGGCCGCGGGCACGATGGACATGCCCGCAGCGTAGCCGGGGGCATGTCCCGAACCTGTCTGGGATCCGAGACATTTGAGCCGTGAAATGTCTGGGATACCAGACACAACCCCGGGGAAACCCCTGGTGAAGGGTTGCTGACCTGGTGCTTCATGGATGCCATGAACAAGGTGCTCATCGGGATCGGCCCCCTCTCCGCCGACGAAGTCGTGTCCGTCGCCCGCCTCGGGGCCGCGGTCGAGATCTCCCTCGACGCGCAGGAGGAGATCAGCCGCAGCCGCAAGGTCATCGAGGACCTCGCCGACGACGTCACGCCGCACTACGGCGTCTCCACCGGCTTCGGCGCGCTGGCCACCCGGCACATCCCTGCGGAGCTCCGCGCCCAGCTCCAGCGCAGCCTGGTCCGCTCCCACGCCGCCGGCTCCGGCCCCGAGGTCGAGCGCGAGGTCGTCCGGGCGCTGATGCTGCTGCGCCTGTCCACCCTCGCCACCGGCCGCACCGGCGTGCGCCTCACGACCGCCCAGGCCTACGCCGACCTGCTCAACGCCGGCATCACCCCCGTCGTGCGCGAGTACGGCTCCCTGGGCTGCTCCGGCGACCTCGCGCCGCTGTCCCACTGCGCGCTCGCCGTCATGGGCGAGGGTGAGGTCCGCGACGCCGACGGCACGCTGATGCCGGCCGCCCAGGCGCTCGCCGCCGCCGGCCTGACCCCGGTCGTGCTGCGGGAGAAGGAGGGCCTGGCCCTCATCAACGGCACCGACGGCATGCTCGGCCAGCTCGTCCTCGCCGCCCACGACCTGCACCGCCTGCTCGCCACCGCGGACATCACCGCCGCGATGAGCGTCGAGGCGCAGCTCGGCACCGACGCCGTCTTCGCCGCCGACCTGCAGGCCCTGCGCCCCCACCCCGGCCAGGCCGCCAGCGCCGCCAACCTGCGCGCGCTCCTCGCCGACTCGGCCGTCATGGCCAGCCACCGCGACCCCGCCTCCTGCACCCGCGTCCAGGACGCCTACTCGCTGCGCTGCTCCCCGCAGGTCCACGGCGCCGCCCGCGACACCCTGGCCCACGCCGAGGTCGTCGCCGACCGCGAGCTCGCCAGCGCCGTCGACAACCCCGTCGTCACCCGCGACGGCCGCGTCGAGAGCAACGGCAACTTCCACGGCGCGCCCGTCGCCTGCGTGCTCGACTTCCTCGCCATCTCCGTCGCCGACATCGCCTCGGTGTCCGAGCGCCGAACCGACCGGATGCTCGACGTCGCGCGCAGCCACGGCCTGCCCGCCTTCCTCGCCGACGACCCCGGCGTCGACTCCGGCCACATGATCGCCCAGTACACGCAGGCCGCGATCGTCTCCGAGCTCAAGCGTCTGGCCGCGCCCGCGTCGGTGGACTCCATCCCCTCCTCGGCGATGCAGGAGGACCACGTCTCCATGGGCTGGTCCGCCGCCCGCAAGCTGCGCCGCGCCGTCGACGGCCTCACCCGCGTCCTCGCGATCGAGCTGCTGACCGCCGCCCGCGCGCTCGACCTGCGCGCACCGCTCACGCCCGCCCCGGCCACCGACGCCGTCCGCGCGGGCCTGCGCGAGCACGTCCAGGGCCCCGGCACCGACCGCTACCTCGCCCCCGAGATCGAGGCCGCCGTCCAGTACGTCGCCGACGGCCGGGCCCTGGCCGCCGCCGAGTCCGTCACCGGCCGCCTGCACTGACCTCGCCTCTTCTCTCCCTTTACGTAGCAAGGACTTCGCCATGACGACCACGCGTACCGATGTCA
>NZ_BBPO01000068.1 GCF_000787815.1 Streptacidiphilus neutrinimicus | reverse complement strand
GCCTCGGCCTCGCGGGCCAGGCGCTCGCGCTCCGCCAAGGCCTCCTTCTCCTGCTCCGAGAGCGGGAGCTCGCGGTCGAGACGGTGCCGGACAGCGGTGGTCACGGCCTGCGCCGGCTGGCCGGCGTCGACGATCAGGTAGCGGGCCGGGTCGGCGGCGGCCAGGGCCAGGAAGGCCGAACGGACCCGCTGGTGGAAGGCCTCCGGCTCGGACTCCATCCGGTCCGGCGCCTCCGAGAAGCGCTCGCGCGCCGCCGACGGCGCGACGTCCAGCACCACCGTCAGGTCCGGCACCAGCCCGCCGGTGGCCCACCGGTTGAGCCGTGCCACGTCCGAGGCGGCCAGGTCGCGCCCGGCGCCCTGGTAGGCGATGGACGAGTCCATGTACCTGTCGGTGATGACGACGGCGCCGCGCTCGAGCGCGGGCAGGATCACCGAGTCGACGTGCTCGGCCCGGTCGGCCGCGAAGATCAGCGCCTCGGCGCGGTGCGAGATGCCGGTGTTGGCGACGTCCAGCAGCATCGCGCGCAGCCGCTGGCCGATCGCGCTGCCGCCCGGTTCGCGGGTCAGCACCACCTCGTGGCCCTTGCTGCGGATCCACTCCGCCAGGGCCTGCGCCTGCGTGGACTTGCCGGCGCCGTCACCGCCCTCCAGGGCGATGAAGAAGCCCGTCCCCGCCCGGTAGGCGGGGGGCTCGGAGCCGGCGGTCAGGGCATCCCAGACGTCGCGCGGCAGCGGCGCGACGCCCTTGCGGTCATCGGCGCGCAGCAGCACCACGACACCGGCGATCACCAGCAGCAGACCGGCCAGCGCGACCGCCAGGCCCGCGCCGCCGTGGTCGAAGGTCAGCGTGGTGCCGCCGAACTGCTCGGGCCCGAAGGCCGCGCCGATCAGCGGGGAGGCGACGAGCGCCAGGGCGACGGCGACGCGCAGCATCGCGTGCAGGTGCTCGTCCACCTTCTGCTGACGGGCCTCCTCGGTCTCCTGCCGCAGCAGGTCGCGCGCGGCGCGGAAGGCGACGCCGCCCGCGATCCCGGCGAGGGAGAAGAGGACCAGCGCCAGCACGTAGTCGCGGACCAGGCCGCCCAGCACCAGGCCGAGCCCGGAGACGACCATGGCCAGCGGCAGCAGCCGGCGCCGGCTCAGCGGCGGCAGCACACTGCGGCTCACCCGCAGCCCCAGCAGCAGGCCCGCGGTCAGCGCGAAGACCAGCAGCGCGTAGCCGGTCTCACCGGCCAGCAGGTCCTGGGCGTGGACGTAGGCGACGGCGGCGGCGGCCGCGACCGCGGCGGCGGTCGAGCAGGCGGCGAAGGAGAAGGTGAGCGAGGAGCCGGTGCGTCCGCGTGCCACCAGGCCCGGCGCGACGTCCGCCGGAGCCCGCAGGTTGGTCAGTGGCGAACGCGGCTCGAACAGCCGCCCGCCCTCGGCCGCGGCGTCCGGCAGCCCCTGCCGGAAGTGCAGCACCCCGGCGAGGGCGAACAGCGCGGCCGCACCGAAACCGGCGAGGGCCAGCGGATGCGCGGACAACCACGACACGCCCTGCCCGACGCCCTGGTTCAGCAGCATCAGCAGGACGAAGCCGAGCGCGGCGAGCGGGAGGGAGACGAACCCCGTCCACAGGTCGATGTGACGCAGCACCGGCCGCTGGTCCACGGGCGGGTGCCCCGGCGTGGCACTCGGCAGCAGGGACTCGGCGAAGGACTCGCGGGTGACGGTGACCACCCGCTCGAGCGCGGCGGTCACGAAGACGGTGACCAACAGCCAGATCCACGCGTGGACACCGGTCCAGCCGACCCAGAACAGCGCGCACCCCAACAGCACCGCGCGCAGCGCCTCCGCGCCGACGAGCAGCTGCCGCCGGTCCAGACGGCGCGTCAACTGCGCGAGCGGGGCCAGCAGTACGGCCCCGAAGAGCAGTACGCCTAGCAGCCGCGCACCGAGGGCCGCGGCGAGCGCGAAGAGCGCTGCGGAGTATCCGCCGCCGAGCGCCTGCGCCCCGACGACGGCGCGGACCGTCAGTGCGAGCAGCGTCAGCAACGCGAGGCGGTCTCCCAACGTCCCCACCGCCTGGGCACGCCAGGCGCGGCCGTAGGCACGGCCACGCAGCAGCGCGCGGGCACGATCGGTCGGACTGACGCCGACGAACGTTCCGCTGCTGTGATCCTCTGGGCGGGGGCTCTCCGGGGCCTCGCTGGTGGGCTCCTGCGACTCGGCGCTCATACGGCCAGCCTAACCGGAGCCCCCGACACCCCGTCCGCCTGTTGGCAGACGGTTACCTTCCGGTTCCGGTTTCGGTGCAGGAGACCGGTCTTCCGGGGACCTCAGGAGCGCGCCCGCGCCCCCGAGGTCATCCGGTCACCAGGTCACCCCGACCTCGCTACGCGCTCGCGGTCTTCTTCGCCGCGGCCTTCTTCGCGGGGGCCTTCTTGGCCGCCGTCGTCTTCGCCGCCGTCGTCTTCTTCGCGGCGGTCTTCTTCGCCGGGGCCTTCTTCGCCGTCTTCTTGGCGGGCCCCTTGGCGCGCTTCTCCGCGAGCAGCTCGAAGCCCCGCTCCGGCGTGATCTCCTCCACGGAGTCGTCCCGCCGCAGCGTCGCGTTGGTCTCGCCGTCGGTGACGTAGGGGCCGAAGCGCCCGTCCTTCACCACGACCGGCTTCTCGCTGACCGGGTCCACGCCCAGTTCCTTCAGCGGAGGCTTCGCCGCCGCGCGACCGCGCACCTTGGGCTGGGCGTAGATCGCGAGTGCCTCCTCCAGGGTGACCGTGAACATCTGCTCCTCGGTCTCCAGGGAGCGCGAGTCCGTGCCCTTCTTCAGGTACGGCCCGTAGCGGCCGTTCTGCGCGGTGATCTCGACGCCCTCGGCGTCGGTGCCGACGACCCGCGGCAGGCCGAAGATCTTGAGCGCGTCCTCCAGCGTCACCGTGTCCAGCGTCATGGACTTCAGCAGCGAGCCGGTGCGCGGCTTGACCGCGTTCTTGCCGGTCTTCGGCGTGCCCTCGGGCAGGATCTCGGTGAAGTACGCGCCGTAGCGGCCGTCCTTCGCCACGATCTGGTGGCCGGTCTCCGGGTCGTTGCCCAGCATCCGCTCGCCGCTCGGCTGCGCCAGCAGCTCCTCGGCCAGCTCGACCGTCAGCTCCTCCGGCGCCAGGTCGTCCGGCACGTCCTTGCGCTGCTCGCCGCGCTCCACGTAGGGCCCGTAGCGGCCGACGCGCAGCGTGATGCCGGAGTCGCCCAGCGGGAACGAGCTGATCTCGCGGGCGTCGATCGCGCCGAGGTCGGTGACCAGCTCCTTGAGGCCGCCGAGGTGGTCGCCGTCCCCGTTGCCGGCGTCGGCCGCGGACACCGCCGCGCCCTCGATGCCGCCCTCGCCGAAGTAGAAGCGGCGCAGCCACGGCACCGACTCGGCCTCGCCCCGCGCGATGGCGTCGAGGTCGTCCTCCATCTTGGCGGTGAAGTCGTAGTCGACCAGGCGGCCGAAGTGCTCCTCCAGCAGCCGGACCGCGGCCAGCGCGACGAAGGACGGGACGAGCGCCGTGCCCTTCTTGAAGACGTAGCCGCGCCGGATGATCGTGTCGATGATCGCCGCGTACGTGGACGGGCGGCCGATCTCGCGATCCTCCAGCTCCTTGACCAGCGAGGCCTCGGTATAGCGCGCCGGGGGCTTGGTCGCGTGGCCGTCGGGGGTGATCTCGTCGGCGGTGACGCCGTCGCCCTCGGCCATCGGGGGCAGCCGGCGCTCGCGGTCGTCGAGCTCGGCGTCCGGGTCGTCGCGGCCCTCGACGTAGGCCTTGAGGAAGCCGTGGAAGGTGATGATCTTGCCAGAGGCGGAGAACTCGACGTCCCGGCCGTCGGCGGCCAGGCCCGCGACCTTGACCGAGACGGACTGGCCGACGGCGTCCTTCATCTGGGAGGCGACGGTCCTCATCCAGATCAGCTCGTACAGCTTGTACTCGTCGCCGCTCAGCCGGGTCTCGGCCGGGGTGCGGAAGCGGTCGCCGGAGGGGCGGATCGCCTCGTGCGCCTCCTGGGCGTTCTTGACCTTGCCCTGGTAGGTGCGCGGCGCGTCCGGCAGGTACTCGCGACCGTAGAGCTGCTCGACCTGCGCGCGGGCGGCGTTCACGGCCGTGTCCGACAGCGTGGTCGAGTCGGTACGCATGTAGGTGATGAAGCCGTTCTCGTACAGCTTCTGCGCCACGTCCATGGTGCGCTTCGCGCCGAAGCCGAGCTTGCGGCTGGCCTCCTGCTGGAGCGTGGTGGTGCGGAACGGCGCGTACGGGGAGCGCCGGTACGGCTTGGACTCGACACTGCGGACCCGGAAGTCGGTCGCGGCCAGCGCGGCGGCCAGGCCCCTCGCGGCCTCCTCGTCCAGGTGCAGCACCTGTCCGGCGGACGCTCCGGCGGCGCCGGACGCCCCCTTGAGCTGCCCGAGGGAGTCGAAGTCGCGGCCGGTGGCGACGCGGCGGCCGTCGACGGCGCTCAGCCGGGCGCCGAAGGTGCCGGGCTCGCCGGCGGCCGCGGCGCGGCCCGCGTCGGCGGTGGCGAAGACCGCGGTCAGATCCCAGTAGGAGGCGGAGCGGAACGCCATGCGCTCACGCTCACGCTCGACGACGAGGCGGGTCGCGACGGACTGGACGCGGCCGGCCGAGAGCCTCGGCATGACCTTCTTCCAGAGCACCGGGGAGACCTCGTAGCCGTAGAGGCGGTCGAGGATGCGGCGCGTCTCCTGCGCGTCGACCAGGCGCTTGTTCAGCTCGCGCGGGTTGCGCACGGCCTCCTGGATCGCGTCCTTGGTGATCTCGTGGAAGACCATCCGGTGCACCGGCACCTTGGGACGCAGCACTTCCTGCAGGTGCCAGGCGATGGCCTCGCCCTCGCGGTCCTCATCGGTGGCGAGGAAGAGTTCGTCGGCTTCCTTCAGCAGCGACTTGAGCTTGGAGACCTGAGCCTTCTTGTCCGGATTGACCACGTAGATCGGCTCGAAATCGTGGTCCACGTCGATGCCCAGGCGCCGGACGTCGCCGGTGTAGCCCTCGGGGACCTCGGCGGCCGTGCCGGGAAGGTCACGAATATGCCCGACACTCGCCTCGACCACGTATCCAGGGCCCAGGTAACCCTTGATCGTCTTCGCCTTGGCCGGCGACTCGACGATGACGAGTCGACGTCCGTCGCGTGCGGTCTCGCTGGTCGGGGACACCTTCGCTCTTCTCTCCCGGTCGATGAGGGGGTGGCCGCCGCGGCTCGCGGCGACACGGTCCTGAATGCGGAGTGTGACCGCACCCCGGTGCCCCTTGTCAAACGGACGGATCCCGACTTGTCAGTGCCGGAAGCCCTCCGCTGCCACTCGAACGGTAACCCGAGCGAGCCGGTTCCCGCTGTTCGGGCGGGGTCGTACGGTATGTCGTACGTGGTCACACGAATGCGCCGTGAGGCCTGCGAACAGGCCGGTCGGCGGTTCGGGGACGCCCGGCGGGGCGCGGACCCGCCGAACAGGCCCGAACCGGACAGCCGGATCATAGGACCGGCCGTCGGAATTCCGGTGCAGAATCCAGCCCGTTCGGCGTGTCTCTGCCCATCCGGACGCACGGACATGCACCCGTCTGATAAGACCGTCGGCGGTCGGCCTCGGGACCGGCCTCGGCCTCGGCCTCGACCCCGGGACCGCGAGGGAGAGCGCGACCAGGGGCGACCAAAGCGGCGCAGGGCTCAGAACGCAGCTGCGAGCAGCGTCACACCGCAGACCGCGAAGGCCAGGCCGAGCAGGAGCCAGAACAGGTCGCTGCGACCTTGCGGCACGCCTTCGAGTGCGACCCGGGTCGGCTGCTGCGGGTCGTAGCGCACCGGCACCAGCGTACCGACGGGGAGTGCCGCGGAGCGGCGGATCGAGGTCCAGCCGCGCGGGCGGGTGACGACCTGGCCGTGGCCCTCGACCTCGAAGCTGAGCAGCGGCGCGTTGTCGGCGTGGTCGACATCGGGGGCGTCCGGGGCCGGGGCCGCGTCGGAGGCCGGGGCCACGCCGGGGGCCGGGGCCACGCCGGGGGTACGGCTCTCGGCGGGGGCCGAGACGGAGGGCGTCCCTCCGGCCGCGACGCCGACAGGCTGACTGACCGACTCGAGCTCCGCGGGGGCGACCACGCGGGCCATCCCGCTGACGCCGACCCGCCGCAGCGCGCGTCGCAGGCGCACCTCGACGGCGCACCACCAGATGACCGCGCCTCCGAACAGGGAGAACCACGCCCCTGTGAACAGACTCAGTGGTGTCCCCACGCTCGCACACCCCCGCCAATGCCCTCTGGTCTGATGGTCGATCATGTGATCGGTCGCACAAGCAGGCTGTCAGCGCGGCGGCAACACAAGGCCTACGCACAGCGAAAGCAAGGCAAACCCCCGATGAACGGGCCGTTCGTCGGGGGTCCCTGGAAACTGGTCGGAGAGGCGATCAGGCGGGCAGCAGGAAGCCC
This sequence comes from Streptacidiphilus neutrinimicus, assembly GCF_000787815.1. Classification (GTDB taxonomy): domain Bacteria; phylum Actinomycetota; class Actinomycetes; order Streptomycetales; family Streptomycetaceae; genus Streptacidiphilus; species Streptacidiphilus neutrinimicus. Next base: position 29,144 of record NZ_BBPO01000068.1, on the reverse strand, counting down.
TGCTCCACCAGCAACCGGATCTGCTCGGGTGCGCGGTCGCGCAGCACCACCGGGTCCTCCTCGAGCAACCGTGCGATCGCGTCCAGGATGTCACCGGCGCGCAGCGAACCCTCGCAGGCCCCGGCGAAGCCCGCGCCCACGGTGTCCACCTTCGTCGCCCGTCGCATGCCTCGGTTCTGACGCAGGATCACGTGCTCCGGGTCCTCCTCGCCCGGGGCTCCGACCTGCTCCTGGACGACCTCCTCGGCCAGCTGGTAGCGGGAGTCCAGCAGGCCCGCGTCGTCGTGGGCGCGCAGGAAGTCCTGGCGGGCGAACCACTGCTCGATGACGGGCCCGAGCGGCTGCTCGACCGGGTGCGGCCACTCCTCCGCCAGCACGACGGGTTCCGCGCCCTCGGGCGCGCGTCGCAGGGTGATCCAGCCGAAGCCGACACCCTCGACTTTCGCCGCCTCGAAGGCGTCGAGCCACTCCCCGTACCGCCGCTCGTACTCCTCGCGCGCGCCGCGGTGGTCCCCGCCGTCGCGCAGCCAGAGCTCGGCATAGGTGGTCGGGTCCTGCACGTCGCGCTGCACGATCCAGGCGTCGCAGCCGGTGCCGGCCACCCACGAGGCCACCCGGTCGCGCCAGTCCTCCCCGCGCACGTGCTGCCAGTTGGCCAGCAGCTGGCAGTAGCCGCCCGGTTCGAGGTGCTCGCCGGCCTGCGCGACCAGGCTGCGGCAGAGGTCGTCCCCGGCCATGCCACCGTCGCGATAGGTGAAGCGGCCGCCCGGGGAGATCACGAACGGCGGGTTGGAGACGATGAGGTCGAAGCGCCCGGCGTCCCCGTCCGCGGGATCCGCCGCGACCGGTTCGAACAGGCTTCCCTCACGCGCCTCGACCCGCTCGCCAAGGCCGGACAGTTCGGCGGAGAGACGGGCGAAGTGCAGCGCCCGCGGGTTGACGTCGGTGGCCACGACATGGGCCGCGTGGCGGGCGGCGTGCAGCGCCTGGATGCCGGAGCCCGTGCCCACGTCGAGTACGCGCCGCACCCGGCGACGGACGGTGATGTTGGCCAGCGTCGTCGACGCCCCGCCGACCCCGAGCACCAGCTCGCTCCGCGGAACACCCTGGTCCGTCGCCGCACCGGACCCGATGCCGCCCGCTCCGCCGACCGCGCAGCCGAGATCGGAGACGATCCACGCGTCCGCCGTCTCCGACTCGCCCGCGATGTCGTTGGCGTAAGGCCGTACGTCGACGGTCGCCCGCACGCCGCCCTCGGCGGTACGCGTCAGCCACCCGTCCGCGACCGCCTCCTCGACCGGCAGGGCCAACGCGGCCTGCGGGTACGACACCTCCCGCTGCAGCAGGAACAGCCGCACCAGCGTCGGCAGTGCCCCCGGCCCGGCGGTGGCCCGCAGCGCGGGCACGCTCTCGCTGCGCGCCAGCGCGGCGTAGGCCGCCCCGCCCAGCAGCTCCAGACAGCCGTCGGCGGTGTACCCGGCGCTGACGAACGCGTCCCGTAGCCGCCCGATCCGCTCCCGGTCCACCACCGGCAGGGAGGCGGCGGTCGTGCCGCCCGCGCCTGCGGAGCGGGCTGCGGGGGTGGCGGCGGACTCCGCAGGGGTCCGGTCGGCTGGCATCTGGGGCGAGGAACTGGTCGTCACACCAGCCATTCTCCCCGACACCCCGTCCCGACCCGGCACTTCCGCCCAGCGCGCCGGAGCGCGAGGACACGGCCGCGCCGAGCCGTTCCGGCGGGGTGGCGAGGTGGCACGCGGGTTGCCGGGGCGGCGGCGTGCCGAGGCGGCACCTGCCGCGCTTCGGCGCGGCGGGCGTCACCGCTCCGCGCGTCGGGGCAGCCCACGTTGGCGCAGCGGGCTTCACGGCTCCGCGCGTCGGGGCGCCGTGCCCTGCTGGCCGCGGCTCAGGAGGAGGCCGAGGCCTTCGGGGAGCTGGTGCCGCTCGGCTTCGCGGAGCCGTGGGCCGAGGCGGACGGCGAGGCGGAGGGCGCCGAGGAGGGCGAGCCCCCCGACGACGCGGAGCCGGAGGCGTCCGGGGACGCCGCGGAGGTGTCCGAACCCCCGTCCGTCGGGCTGCCGCTGGGGGCCGCGCAGCCGGGCTGGCGGCTGAGGGCCGCGCCGAGGTCGCCCGACTGGAGCGTCTGCAGCGCCGCCGACGACTGCGTGGAGAGCTGGCCTATCTGGTCCGAGATCCCGCGCAGGCCCGCCGCGAAGCGCGCCTGGTCGTTGACGGGCAGCGACTTCACCGTCTGTTGGACCTTGGTGTATCCGCCGGCGGCCTGGTTCAGCTCGCTGACCGCGTCGGCCTGCGTCTGCGCGCCGTCCTTGGTCGCGGGCGCGCCCGCAGCCTGGACCGCCTGCGCTATCTGCTGGTTTCCGGTGGCCAGCCGACCCATGTCGTCCGCGAGACGCTTCTGCAGATCGGCGGGGCTCTCGCCCTGGATGATCCGACCGGTGTCCGCCTTCGCGTCCGCCACCGTGCGGATGGGCGCGGCGATGCCGCCGCAGACACCCTTGGCCCAGGAGTCCAGCTGGCCCGTGCCGTCGCTGCCCCCGCAGGCGGCCGTACCGAGCGCCACGACGGCGGCGACCGAGGCCGCGACCGCGACCCGCCGCCCAGCCGTGCGGCCTCCCGCGCGTCCAGCCGTACCCGCACGTCCGGACGACGACGTCACCCGGTCCGTGACCGACTCCGCCCCCACCATCGGCTCCTGTACCGACGCCGGCACCAGCTCAGACCTGCTCACCGGGTCCCCTTCCCACGCTCTGACCCAGCTTGGGAACCTACACTGTCGCCCTTTTCCGGCGCAGGTCCGCCTCGATACCGTGCCCGAACGGAACCGCGAGCAGAACACCCGACAGGACGCCCGACGCACGCCCGACGCACGCCCGACGCACGCCCGACACGACGCCTGGCACATGCCTGGCACGACGACTCGGAGGTCACATGCCCCGCGCGCAGGTCAAAGGGATCGAGCTCGAGTACGACACCTTCGGCACCCCCGACCGGCCCACCCTTCTGATGATCATGGGCCTGGGCTCCCAGATGATCGCCTGGGACGAACGGCTCTGCCGGCTCCTCTCCGACGAGGGCTTCCACGTCGTCCGTTACGACAACCGCGACGCAGGGCTCTCCACCTTCCTCGACACCGGACCGCAACCGGACCTCGCCGCCGTCCTCGGCGGCGACGGCTCCAGCGCGACCTACCTGGTGACGGATCTTGCCGACGACGCCTTAGGTCTGCTGGACGCTCTCGGCGTCGAGCGCGCACACCTGGTCGGCGCCTCCATGGGCGGGATGATCGCCCAGCAGGTGGTGATCGACCACCCCGAGCGGGTGCTCAGCCTCTGCTCGATCATGTCCTCGCCCGACTACCCCAAGGTCGGGCCGCCGAGCGAGAAGGCGTGGGCGGTGATGACGCGTCCGCGCGCCGCCGGCCGCGAGGCCGCCATCGAGGCCAACATCGCCACCGCGCGGGCGATCGGCTCGCCCGGGTACCCGCAGACGGAGGAGGAGTTGCGGGCAACTGTGGTCCGCACCTACGACCGGTGCAGCCGCGTCGACGGCATAGCCCGTCAGTTGGCGGCGGTCTACGCCTCACCGGACCGGACCCCGGCGCTGGCGGCGGTCACCGTGCCCACCCTGGTCGTCCACGGCGAGGACGACGCCTTGGTCGACGTCAGCGGTGGCCGCGCTACCGCCGCCGCGGTGCCGCACGCCGAACTGCTGACACTGCCGGGCATGGGCCACGAACTGCCCGAGGCCCTGTGGCCGCGCATCGTGTCGGCGATCGTCGCCAACGCCCGTGCGGGTGAGGCGCTGCGGGCAGGCTGAGTGCCGCAGGCGAACTGAGGCCCCTCCCCTGCTGAGCGCCGCCCACGCCGACCGCCGCCCACGCCGACCGTCCGGCGCCGCCATAGCGCCGGACGGTCGCGTCGGACGGCTCAGGGCACGGTGGAGGACACCTCCGGGTCCGGCTCGCCCTGGTCCTGACCGTGGCCCTGGTCCTGACCGTGACCCTCGTCCTGACCGTGACCCTCGTCCTGACCGTCCCGAGCATGGCCATCGTCCCGGGCATGGCCCTGGCCCTGGCGTGGGATCTCGCCGGAGTCCTCGCCCGCCGCGGATCCGGCGGTCGACGCGTCGGGCGGCTCGGCTCCCATCGCGATGCCCCGCCGCTTGGACATCCACACCGCGCCGACGATCACAGCCAGGCAGAGCACCGCGATCACCACACGCCACGCCGTGCTGGCGTGCGCGCCGAAGCCCAGCTTGACGATCGCGGTGGCGATCAGCAGCGAGACCAGGTTCATCACTTTGAGCAGCGGGTTGATCGCCGGGCCCGCCGTGTCCTTGAACGGGTCGCCGACGGTGTCGCCGATGACGGTCGCGGCGTGGGCCTCGCTGCCCTTGCCGCCGTGATGTCCGTCCTCGACGAGCTTCTTGGCGTTGTCCCAGGCCCCGCCGGAGTTGGCCAGGAAGACCGCCATCAGCGTGCCGGAGGCGATCGCCCCGGCGAGGTAGGAGCCGAGCGGTCCGACCCCGAGCAGGAAGCCGACGGCGATGGGCGCGAGCACCGCGAGCAGGCCGGGGGTGGCGAGTTCACGCAGCGCATCACGGGTGCAGATGTCCACCACCCGGCCGTAGTCCGGCTTCTCGCTGCCGTCCATGATCCCGGGCCGCGAACGGAACTGCTCGCGCACCTCGAAGACCACCGAACCGGCCGAGCGGGAGACCGCGCTGACGGCGAGCCCGGAGAAGAGGAAGACGACCGCCGCGCCGAGCAGCAGACCCACCAGGTTGTTGGGCTGGGAGATGTCCAGGCTCAGGCTCAGCCCGTGCGCGGAGGAGCCGATCTGGGACTCCGCGGTGCCGATGGCGTCGGTGAAGGAGCCGAACAGCGCGGTGGCCGCCAGAACGGCGGTGGCGATCGCGATGCCCTTGGTGATCGCCTTGGTGGTGTTCCCGACCGCGTCCAGCTCGGTCAGCACCTGGGCGCCCGCTCCGGTCACATCACCGGACATCTCGGCGATGCCCTGGGCGTTGTCGGAGACCGGCCCGAAGGTGTCCATCGCGACGATCACGCCGACGGTGGTCAGCAGCCCCGTCCCGGCCAACGCGACCGCGAAGAGCGAGAGCGTCAGCGAGCCGCCACCCAGCAGGAAGACGCCGTAGACGGCGGCGCCGATCAAGACCGCCGAGTACACCGCCGACTCCAGGCCGACCGAGATGCCGGAGAGGATGACGGTGGCGGGGCCGGTGAGCGAGGTCTTGCCGATGTCGCGGACCGGGCGCCGGTTGGTCTCGGTGAAGTAGCCGGTGAGCTGCTGGATCGCCGCCGCCAGCACGATGCCGATGGCGACGGCCGCCAGCGCGAAGACGCGCGGGTTGCCACTGTGGGCGGCCACGGCCGGGGAGGCGGCCTTGAGTCCCGCGAAGCTGCCGGGCAGGAAGACGAAGACGGCGACCACGACCAGCAGGAGGGAGACGACCGCGGAGATGAAGAAACCGCGGTTGATCGCGGTCATGCCGGACCGGTCGCCACTGCGCGGCGAGACGGCGAAGACGCCCAGGACGGCCGTGACCACGCCGATGGCCGGCACCAGCAGCGGGAACGCCAGGCCGTGGTCGCCGAACGCGCTGACGCCGAGGATCAGTGCGGCGACGAGGGTGACGGCGTAGGACTCGAACAGGTCGGCGGCCATCCCGGCGCAGTCGCCCACGTTGTCGCCGACGTTGTCGGCGATGGTGGCGGCGTTGCGCGGATCGTCCTCGGGGATACCCTGCTCGACCTTGCCGACCAGGTCGGCGCCGACGTCGGCGGCCTTGGTGAAGATGCCGCCGCCGACACGCATGAACATCGCGAGCAGCGCGGCACCGAAACCGAAGCCCTCCAGCACCTTGGGGGCGTTCTCGCGGTAGAGCAGCACCACAACGGAGGCCCCCAGCAGGCCGAGGCCGACGGTGAACATGCCCACGACCCCGCCGGTGCGGAACGCGATCCGCATGGCGCGGTGCGAGACCGCGCGCACGTCAGGCGCCTCCGTCTCGCCCTCGGCGGGCGTCGCCGCGCGGGCGGCCGCCGCGACGCGGACGTTGCTGCGCACGGCGAGCCGCATGCCGACGTATCCGGTCACGGCGGAGAAGGCCGCGCCCACGACGAAGAACACGGAACGCCCGATCCGCTGCGACCAGTCGTCGGCCGGCAGCACCAGCAGCAGGCACGGCACGATGACGGCGAATCCGGCGAGGGTGCGGAACTGGCGTGCCAGGTAGGCGTTCGCGCCTTCCTGCACGGCGGCGGCGATCTGCTTCATGGTGTCCGTGCCCTGATCCGCTGCCAGTACCTGACGGACCAGCAGCCACGCGACACCCAGCGCGGCTACGGCGACGACGGCGACGATGACGACCACGACCCGGTCCGAACCGGTGAGCACGGCCGTCACTGGTGATTGAGCGCCGGAGAGGTAGAGCCCGGCCATTCGTCCTCCCATGACGTCTGGCTCGTGCGCCGAGCGGGGTCCCGGGGTCATGGGGCCGGGGGAGGCGCGGACCGCTCGGCAGCGCGGGCAAGGTGGCAGGCCGCGATTGTAGGGATCAGAAACATGATCAAAACAGGCTACGAGCGGCAATTAGTACATTCTGCAAGGGATGTGACGGATGATACGCAGGCGAGTCGTCGCGAGGACGCCGCGCGGGCAGGCCTGTGCGCGCGGCATCGTCGCGTGGGGCACCCGGGCCCTCGAGGTCCGGGCGCGGCGGAAGTCGCCCGCGAACGCCGCCTCGGCGCGTCCCCGCCCCGCCTCGGCGCCGCCCGGACCGACCGCCCGGACCGACCGCCCGGACCAACCGCACCCGGCGACCTTGCGGCCGCGCGGCCGGTCGGCCGGTGACGGGCGACCGGTGACGGGCGACCGGTGACGGGCGACGGGCGAGAGGCCGCAACAGCACGAGGGCGGCCCGGGATCTCTCCCGGGCCGCCCTCAATGTCGTGCGGCGCCTCGCGCGAGCCGCCCGCAGGCGGGCTACAGCTCGATGTCGGCAGGATCGGCGATGGGCCAGCTCATGCGGATCAGCCCGCCGTCGTCGTCGTGGCCGATGACCAGGTCGTCCACCAGGCCGCTGATCACAGCGAGGCCCATGGTGTCGTCGGTCTGCTCACCGCCGCTGCTGCCGTTGGCTCCGGCCGCAAGGCTGAGGGCCTCGGCGGCGCTGCTGTCGGCATGCGAGGTCACCGGGGTCGGCACGCCGTCGCCGACCTCGATCAAAAAGCGTTTCTCCTGCTGGGTCAGCCTGACCCGCACGGGATGTGCCACCCCGTTGCGCACGTGCAGACTCACCGCACGTGAACACGCCTCACCCACGGCGAGACGGACCTCGTCGAGGACCGACTCGTCGACTCCGGCCTGACGTGCGACTGCCGCCGCGACCAGCCGCGCCGTGCGCACGTGTGCCGGGAGTGCGCTGAAGCGCAGTTCGACGGTGGCCATATATGTCCCCCTCGAAAGGTTCAGGTTCCGGACCGGCCCCGGGAGCCGGACACGCGGACGCATCCGCGTGCCTCAGCGCCCCCGGGCACACTGCCTCAGTTGGAGCTCGCCGAAGCGGGCTCAGTCGTTGGCGGCGACGGCCTCGTCCACGGAACCGTGGATGGGGAACACCTTCGTCAGTCCGGTGATCCGGAAAATCTTGAGGATGCGCTCCTGGTTGCAGACCAGACGAAGCGAACCCTCATGGGCCCGCACCCGCTTAAGCCCGCCGACGAGCACGCCCAGCCCGGTCGAGTCCAGGAAGTCGACGCCTTCCATGTCCACGATCAGGTGGTAGTGACCCTCATTGACGAGCTCGACGAGCTGCTCGCGCAGCTTCGGGGCGGTGTACACATCGATCTCGCCCCCAACCTCGACGACCGTGCGGTCGCCGACGGAACGGGTCGACAGGGACAGGTCCACGGAACCTCCAGCACCTTGCCTTGCTTCCATGCCGTGGCGGGGCCCCTGGCCCCGTTGCACGGCCGCGTAGGCATTCAACCACTTATCACCAGGCCAACACGACGCCTTGGGGGGAATCTCCATCAGCGTAATGACAGACTTGGGGCCGATGAAGCCGCGCTCTGACCCGCCCGAAGCCGCTCTCGACCGCCTGACGGGCGTCTCCGGGCGGCAAGATCGGCTCACTCATTCGGAGCACATCCCGGCTCGCCCCGCCCAGTACGCGGACTGGCCCGCCGGGCTCCGGCCGGAGGTGCTGGCGGCGATCTCGGCGACCGGCATCAAGCAGCCATGGACACATCAGGCAGAGGCGGCAAAACTGGCCGTAGGCGGACAGAATGTGGTGATCGCCACAGGAACCGCCTCGGGCAAGTCGCTCGCCTACCTGGCCCCGGTCCTCAGTGCGCTGCTGGACGGAACCGAGGCCAAGAACGGCCGCGGAGCGACGGGGCTCTATCTGGCGCCCACCAAGGCCCTCGCCGCCGACCAGCTGCGACGACTCGGCGAGCTGCGTGCCGCCGCCGAGGCCGACGAAGTGGCCGACGCGGCCGAGGAAGCCGCAGGCGCCGTTCCCAGGGCCGCACGACTCAGTCGCGTGCGGGCGGCGGTGTACGACGGCGACACCCCGTTCGAGGAACGCGAGTGGGTCCGCCAGTACGCGGCCTACGTACTGACCAACCCCGACATGCTGCACCGCGCCGTCCTGCCCGGCCACGCGCGCTGGGCCTCCTTCCTGAAGGCGCTGCGCTACGTCGTGATCGACGAGTGCCACACCTATCGCGGCGTCTTCGGATCCCACGTCGCCCAGGTGCTGCGCCGCCTGCGCCGGCTGTGCGCCCGCTACGGCTCGTACCCGGTGTTCCTGCTGGCCTCGGCCACGGTGGCCGAGCCAGGACAGAGCGCCGAACGGCTGACCGGGCTGCCCGTCGCCGAGGTGACCGCGGACGGCTCCCCGCGAGGGGAGACCGTCTTCGCGCTCTGGGAGCCGCCGCTGACCGAGCTCTCGGGCGAGCACGGCGCGCCGGTGCGCCGCTCGGCCACCGCCGAGGCCGCGGACCTGCTCACGGACCTGGTGCTGGACGGCACCCGCACGGTCGTCTTCGTGCGCTCCCGGCGCGGCGCCGAGCTCGTCTCGGTCATCGCCCAGGAACGGCTCGCCGAGGCGGCAGGGCATGCGACAGCACGCCGGGTCGCCGCCTACCGTGGCGGCTACCTCCCCGAGGAGCGGCGCGCCCTGGAGCGCGCCCTGCACTCCGGTGCGCTGCTCGGCCTCGCCTCCACCAGTGCCCTGGAGCTGGGCGTGGACGTTGCGGGCCTCGACGCGGTGCTGCTGGCCGGATACCCCGGCACCCGCGCCTCCCTGTGGCAGCAGGCCGGGCGCGCGGGGCGCGAGGGCGGCGGCGCCCTCGCGGTCCTCATCGCCCGCGACGACCCGCTGGACACCTACCTGGTGCACCACCCCGACTCGCTCTTCCGCCAGCCCGTCGAGTCGACCGTGCTGGACCCGGACAACCCGCACGTCCTCGCACCCCACCTGTGCGCTGCCGCGGCGGAGCTCCCGTTGACTGCTCCGGGCGACCTGGAGCTGTTCGGGCCGTCGGCGCCGATACTTCTGCCCCAGCTGGAGCGCCGTGGGATGCTGCGGCGACGCGGCGAGAACTCCTGGTTCTGGACCCGCCGCGAACGCGCGGCCGACCTGGTGGACATCCGCGGCGAGGGCGGTTCGCCCGTGCGGGTGGTCGAGGCGGACACCGGCCGGCTGCTGGGCACCGTCGACGCCGGAGCCGCACACACCACCGTCCACACCGGCGCGGTCCACCTTCACCAGGGCCGCACCTACTTGGTGCGCGAGCTGGACCTCGAGGACTCGGTCGCCCTCGTGGCCCAGGCCGATCCCCCCTACAGCACCGTCGCCCGCGACACGACGCACATCGCCGTACTGGGAACGGACCGACAGGTCGCCTGGGGTGAGGCCACCCTGAACTTCGGATCGGTCGAGGTGACCAACCAGGTCGTCTCCTTCTTGAAGCGCCGACTCCTCACCGGTGAGATCCTCGGCGAGACCAAGCTCGACCTGCCGCCGCGCACCCTGCGCACCCGCGCGGTGTGGTGGACGGTCACCGAGGAGCAGTTGGAGGACGCAGGCCTCCTCCCGGAGGAGCTCCCCGGAGCCGCCCACGCGGCCGAGCACGCCTCCATCGGTCTGCTCCCGCTGTTCGCCACCTGCGACCGGTGGGACATCGGCGGCGTCTCGGTCCCGCTCCACCCCGACACGGGCCTGCCCACCGTCTTCGTCTACGACGGCCACTCGGGCGGAGCCGGCTTCGCCGAGCGGGGCTTCGAGCGCGCCCGGGAGTGGCTTTCGGCCACCCTGCAAGCCATCACCTCGTGCGAGTGCGAGCGCGGCTGCCCCTCGTGCATCCAGAGCCCGAAATGCGGCAACGGCAACGACCCGCTGGACAAGCAGGGCTCGATCCGGCTGCTCACGCTGCTGCTCGCCGAACCGGAGTCTGCCGCCGAGGCAGCGCCCCGCGCGCAGACGCCCATCCCGGATCCGTATGCCAGCTCCGGCTCCGGCGAGGGAGACCGGTGGAGCCCCTCGGCAGGCCGTGCCTAGGGTTCGTGGGCGACCACGGAGTCGATGCCACCCAGCCCTGAGGTGCAGGCCGCGGAAACTACCTGCGGGCCTTCCACGACGCCGCGCCCGGTCAGCTGTCGGAAGTCGTGGACGACCGGCGCGCCCCCGCCGGACGGACCAGCCACGAGGTGCTGGCGGACCGGGTGGGTCCGGTCCGCAGCGTCCTCGACCTCGGCTGCGGAGCAGGTGCACCAGAAGTTCGTCGACGCCTCGCGGTCGTTGCCGACCGCCGATCGCCACCTGCCGTGCGGACTGCGGATCAACCCGGCGACAACGCGGCTGACCGGCACACCGCTCTGAGTCACCCGCCCGCAGCGCCGGGCGACGTGGCCGACGGTCGGTCAGAACGGCGCGGTCACCGGCCCTGCCCGGGCGCGGGCCCGAGCAGGCGGAAGGCCGGGGATCAGGCCGGTCGGAGAGGGGACGGAGACCTCCACCACCACGCTGTCCTCCTGCGCATCGGCACGGATCGCGCAGGAGTGGAGCGTGGCCCCTTGGGCCGAGGCGATGGCGGCCGCCTCGGCGCACGCCTCACCCGGGTCCAGGAGCAGTCGGCCTGCCGCGGCGAGGGCCGCCAGGTCCGCCGCGGACTCCGCACGGTGGCGGGCGGCGATCGCACCGGCCACGCCGAGCGCCGCCGCTGCCGCCAAGCCGACCAGGCAGAGCAGGGCCACCAGCCAGATCGTGGCGGAGCCTGCGTCACCGCGTCGGCCGCCCGACGGACGCGTGTGCCTCACGGCCCGGCTCCCGGCTCGCCCGGCTCCCGCTCGGCCACGGCCGTCGCCGAGACCCTGAAGTTGAGCAGGCCACCCGGCCCGCTGCTGACGGCGGAGACCTCCGCCCGCACCTGGTCGCCGGCCGTGCTGACCGACACCGAGGCACCCGGAGGCGCGGCCGCCTGGCCCAACGCGGCCGCCGCCGGATCCCCTCGGGCTGCGGCGCGGGCCGCCTCGCGTGCGGCGTCGACGCAGCGCACCTTCGCCGAACCGACCAGCACGGCCCACAGCAGCATCGTGGTGACCAGCACCAGGGCCGGCAGGGCGACGGCCGCCTCGGCGGTGGTGTAGCCCGCTTCGGACGGGCGTCGGCGCTCAGACGGCACCGAGGGCTCGCCGGATCAGGCCCTGCAGGGCCGAGGAGACGGCCCCGCTGGTGACCACCTTGTAGAGCAGCGCCGCGAACCCGCATGCGGCGACCGTGCCGACCGCGTACTCGGCGGTGGTCATGCCGTCGTCGGAAGCGAAGCGCCCGTACCGGCCGCGCGCCCGACGACGGAGGGTTCGGCCACCGTGTGTCAGCCACACCTGGGCCGTGCAGGCCAGCAGCTCCAGTGCGGTGCCCGGACGCCGGACGCAGAGCCGCGCGAACGACACCCCTTTCGGCGTGGCGATGCACACAGAGGCGGTGCGGCTCGGTGAGAGGCGGTGCGCTGACGTGCGCGGTGGTGTCGTATCGCCCGCTGGGTGGCCGCCAGCGGGCGCCTCAGAGATCGGGACGTCAGCAGATGCGGTCATGTCGACTCCTCAGGAGGTGGGGTGACGGATCGGTGAGTGGTGGCGCGGGCCTGCTCCGGCCGGGGTCGGCCCGCCCGCCTTGCGGCCGGGACAGCGGACTCCGCCCGACTCTCCTCAGAGACGGCCCAGGAAGATCCCGGCCAAGCCGGTGACCACCGGGACGACTCCGACGAGGACGAAGGCGGGCAGGAAGCACAGCCCGAGCGGGGCGGTCGCAAGAACTCCCGCGCGGCGTACCCGGGCCTGCGCCTCGCGTGCGGCCGACGCACGCTCTGCGTCGGCGAGGCGCGCGAGACCAGCGGCCGGTGGCGCCCCGCTGGAGGCGGCTCGGGCGAGACACCGGCCCAGCGGGGCCAGCACCGGCTCGGCCTCGCCGAGGCGCTCCCAACAGGCCTCAGGGTCAGCGCCCATGGAGAGCTGGACCGCGGCCGCCACGAGCCGCCCCGCCATCGGCGACGGCATCGCCTCAGCGACCGCTGCGACGGCGGCGTCGGGCGGGCACCAGGAGGCCATGCACCCCGCGAGCAGATCGGCTGTGAGCGGCAGTTGGGACCGCAGCAGCTCGGACTCCCGTCGACGGGCCCGCTCCGCCGGGCTCGGCGGAGCGGGAAGGAAGCGGAGGCCGAGCGCCGCCACCACGACCCCCGACAGCCAGCCCGCCGGGCCGCCCACCAGGGCGGCCACCCCCGCCCCGAGCAACATCGAGGCGAGCTTCGACACGAGTCGCTCCCGGCCCTGGCCCCGGCCCGCTCGCCTCACCCGGCGGGCGGGGTCGACCCCGACCTGACGGGCCCTGCTCCGGATCCGCCGGTACCGGGTGCGCAGGACCGCGCCCGAAGCCACAGCGGTGAGCCCGCTGGCAGCCGCCGCCCCCAGAACCCATGCGCTGTTCATGAGCCGACTCCTCGAATCAAGGGTGCGGGGCTCGGGCGACCGGCCACTCGTCGCCGTCCGGTCGCCCTCATGCCGCGCCCTCCGCGGTGCGGGCGATGCGCGCCGTCCAGACCAGCCCGGCGTATTCGAGGCACGCCCCCACCAGCAGGCACACCAGTCCTGACGTGGTGTGGAGCAGCACCTGCACGGGATTCGCGCCGAGGGCCGCCCCGAGGGCGAGGCCGAAGACGGGCAGGAGGGCAAGCAGCACCGCCGTCGAGCGCGGCCCGGCCAGTTCCGCCCGGACGGAGTCCCGTAGGGCCCGCTCCGCGCGCAGCCCCTCGGCGACCCGGTCCAGTCCCTCGGCCAGACCCGCCCCGCTGGCGGAGGTGACCCGCCAGCAGGCGGCGGCGCCCCTCGCGCCCTCGGCTCCCGGCGATTCCGCCAGGAGGCTCAGCGCCCCGTCCACCGACCCGCCGAGCCGCGCGGCGGCCAGCAGGGCGGTCGAGTCGAGTGCGTCTCCGTGCGGGAGGCCCTCGACCGCCATCTCGATCGCCTGGTGCGGTGTCGCTCCGGTGCGCAGCTCACCGGCCAGGGCCGCGCAGAGCTCCACCACGGCGACCTGACGGCGCTCTCGCTCCCGAGCCGCCTGCCTTCGTCGTCGCAGGCGGCTCACCGGCCAGACAGCTGCCACGCCCGCCAAGCCGGGCACCGGGGATTCCGCGAGCCAGGCGCCGAGCCCGCCCAGCAGCACGAGCAACAGCTCCAAGGGCAGGACCGTCCGCAGCCGTCGCATCCGGCCCCGCCACGGGCCGGACCGCTGCCGGGTGGCCCCGGGACACAGGCGGACGATCCGCCGGGCGGCCCGGTCCCGCCGCGTCAACCACCAGGCGACCCAGCCGAGCGCTCCCATCACCGCCGCCGTCACCAGGGCGTGGGGGCCGGGCCAGGAGAAGGCCAGCCCGGCGGCGCCTCGGCCGGAGCGCGCTCCCGCCCTCGGCAGCCAGGCCGCCAAGGCGTGCCCCGCCCAGGCGCGGGCGGCGTGTCCGGACGTCGGCCGGATGAGGGCGACCTGCCAGGTGTGGACCCCGTGACGCCCCTCGGGCGTGCCTGTCAGGGACCATCCGGGCCCGCCCCGGCGGCGCGTGAGCTCCGGAAGATCGACCGGCATCAGCCGGCCCCTCCCTTCGGGCGGGACCACGGTGACCGCAGCCCGCCGCAGCGCTCGGCGAGGCGGGGCCATCCCGGGCCCGGCTCCTGGCCGCCCGCGGCCGGGAACCGGACCGCAGGAAGGGCCGTGACGAGGCCGTCCTCGCCCCGTTCGAGGACGCAGACCTCGGCTACCCGGCGCTGCCCGCCGGGGCCCCGCACCAGGTGCACCACCGCGTCCAGCGCCGCGGCCAGCTGGCTGTGGAGAGCCGCCCGGCCGAGGCCGGCCGTCGCCGCCAGGGCCTCCAGCCTGGCCGGCACGTCGGAGGCCGCGTTGGCGTGGACCGTGCCGCAACCGCCCTCGTGGCCGGTGTTCAGGGCGGCAAGGAGATCCAGCACCTCGCTGCCGCGGACCTCGCCGACGACCAGGCGGTCCGGGCGCATCCGCAGCGCCTGCCGGACCAGATCCCGCAGGTCGATGCCTCCGGCGCCCTCCTGGTTGGGCGGCCGGCCCTCCAGCCGGACCAGATGGGGGTGGTCGGGCTGGAGTTCCGCGGAGTCCTCGACGACGACCAGGCGCTCGCCGGCGGGGACCAGCCCCAGCAGGGCGGCGAGCAGCGTGGTCTTCCCCGTGCCCGTCCCACCCGAGACCAGGTAGGCCACCCGCGCCCGGACGAGGGCATGGAGCAGCCCCGCTCCCCAGGTGGTCAGCGATCCGGACGCCACCAACTCCTCGAGGGTGAAGGGCCGGGGACGGCTGACACGCAGTGAGATCAAGGTGCAGCCGACAGCGACCGGCGGCAGCACCGCGTGCAACCGGACCCCCTGCGGCAGGCGGGCGTCCGTCCAGGGTCGGGCGTCGTCGAGGCGGCGGCCCGCGGTGTGGGCGAGCCGCTGAGCCAGGCGGCGTACGGACGGCTCGTCGGTGAACTTGACGTCCCTGGCGCGTTGCAGGCCGTGCCCGCGGTCGACCCACACCTCGCGTGGGCCGTTGACCAGGACGTCGGTGACCTCCGGATCGCTGAGCAGTCGGTCGAGGGGGCCAGCGCCCACCATCTCGGCCCGCAGTTCGCGGACGATCTCCAGCACTTCCGTGTCCCCGTAGGGGCGGCCCTGGGCGCGCAGCGCCGCTGCGACGCCGGTGATGGTGGGCTCCGACCCGGACTCGGCCAGCCGCAGCCGTACCGCGTCCAGCAGGGCGGCGGAGACCGCCCCCGTCGATGCGGTCGCCGTGCGACCGCCGCCCGTGTGGGTGCGGTGTCCCGAGCTCGTGCTCCTCGTCATGCCGCCACTCCCCCACCGTCCGTGAGGCCGGCCCCGGCCAGAGCCTCGGTCAGAAACGCGGTACAGAACCGGCCCAGCGGGCCCTTGGGCCGGGCGCCCGGCGGGCGCCCGCACTCCAGATCGGCGGCCAGCCCCGGCTCGGGGGCCAACTCCCCGGCCAGGGGCAGCCGCAGGCCCCGGGCAACCTCGGTGCCCGTCATCCCGCTCGGGGAGGGGCCGCGGACGACGGTCCGCAGATCCGACAGGCGCATGGCCGCCGCGGCGGCCACCCGGCTCGACGCCGCCATCGCCCGCAGCTCGGCCGGCACGACCAGCAGGCCCAGATCGGCCTGTTCGAGAGCCTCCGCCGCCGCGTCGTCGATGCGGCGCGGCAGATCGAGCACCACCACGCCGCCACGCCGCCGCGCGGCCCCGAGCACGGTGCGCACCGCCTCCACCGGGATGGTGAGAGTGTCCCCGCGGTCCCAGCTGAGGGCCGCGAGACGGTGCAGCCGCGGAAGCGACTGCTCCAGTTCGACGGCGTTGACCCGGCCCCGGGAGGAGGCGAGGTCGGGCCAGCGCAACCCCACCGCCTCCTCCCCGCCGAGCAGGACGTCGAGCCCGCCGCCGAGCGGATCGACGTCGATCAGCACGGTGCGATGACCCTCCCGCGCCGCCGTCAGGGCGAGGGCGCAGGCCAGTGTCGAGGCCCCGGCCCCACCGCGTCCGCCCATCACCGCGACGGTGAGGGCGGGCGAGCCGACGCCCTCGGCGGCGTCGGCGACCCGGTCGAGCAACCATGGCTCGCTGTCGGGCAGGAAGACGACGTGCTCGGCGCCGATGGCAACCGCCTTCTGCCAGATGGCGGCGTCGTCCAGATCGGCCCCGACGAGAAGGACGCCCGGCCGCCGAGCCAACGTCGCCATGCGCTCGGCCACGTCGACCCCGACGAGGACGAGCGTCGCGGCCTCCCAAGCCTGGCGCGGCGGCGGGGCTCCGCACACCACGTGCGGGGTGGCTCCGGCAGCGGCGCACAGCTTGAGCAGTGCCTCGATCAGCTCGTCGTCCTCGGTGACGATCAGCGGCCCGGACCGCAGCTGACGCCCGTCACGCGACGGCACGGAGGGGCCTGCGGGAGGGCCCACGGGCGGCTCTTCGGGTGGATCGGCGGGTGGGCGTGCGGCCATGTCGGCTCCCTCGCGGAGTGATGGACGCGCCCGTTTCGGCGCGGACACCACAGTGCGCGGAATTCGCAACTGGCCGCTGCAGCGAGCCGCAATCTGTGGATAAACAAGGGGGTGTGGAAAACCAGGCCACACGTGAGGGTGAATAAAGCGTCGAGAAGTTGACGCATCCCCCGCGTTCATCGGGAAATCCCACCGCGCCACCTGGTCGCCGACGTGCGACGACCCCCGCCGGGGGGGAGAGCGGGGGTCGTCCTCCACAGCCCGACTCGGGGGGGGAGGAGTCGAGCTGGGTTAGCACGGTCGCGAACGATCCGTGACTTCCATGGTGTACCCGAAGCCCTTCTCAAGCAAACCCACCGCGCCGGGCCTTGCGCCGAATGGTTGGCACTTATCCTCGACTCGTGGAAAACCACTCGCAGCCCCGCCCCGCACGCCAGGCCGCCTTCTTCGACCTGGACAAGACCGTGATCGCGAAGTCCAGCGCGCTGGCCTTCAGCCGCCCCCTCTACCGCGGCGGACTGATCAATCGCCGCGCGGTGCTGAAGAGCGCCTACGCGCAGTTCGTCTTCCTCGCGGGCGGCGCGGACCACGACCAGATGGAGAAGATGCGGCAGTACCTCTCCTCACTCGCGCGCGGCTGGAACGTAGCCCAGGTCCGGGAGATCGTCGCAGAGACGCTGCACGACCTGATCGATCCGCTGATCTACGACGAGGCCGCTTCGCTTATCGAGGAGCACCACGCGGCCGGCCGCGACGTCGTGATCGTCAGCAGTTCGGGCTCCGAGCTCGTCGAGCCGATCGGCGAGATGCTCGGGGCGGACCACGTCATCGCCACTCGGATGGCCGAGCAGGACGGCTGCTACACCGGCGAGATCGACTTCTACGCCTACGCGGAGAACAAGGCCGTCGCGATCCGCGAGCTCGCCGTCGTCGAGGGCTACGACCTGGAGCGCTGCTACGCGTACAGCGATTCCGCCACCGATCTGCCGCTGCTGGAGGCCGTCGGCCACCCCCACGCCGTCAACCCCGACCGGGCACTGCGGCGCGAGGCGCAGGCGCGGTCCTGGCCGGTGCTGGTCTTCACCCGCCCGGTCCAGCTGCGGGAACGCAGCGCCTCGCTCGCGGTGACCAGCCGTCCGGTGCTGGCCGCCGCGGCGCTGGGCGCAGCCGTGACCGCCGCCGGACTGGTCTGGTACGCGGCGAGGCGCTCCGGGCGTCCCGGGGCGTGACCGGCTGGGGGCGGCCGTGAGTGGCGTGGGGGGCGAAGCAGCCCGGTGCGCGCGAGCCAGGTCGACCCAGGTAAAGAAGTGAGCCCCCGGGTTCCGCTTCTGCCCGTTCCGCGCTACAAAGGAGTTACGGCCCGCGAGACCGGATGGACACCTCAGACGGCGACGTTGAAAGGAACCATCGAAGCGTCAGGCCACACGGACCGCGCACAGCCTCTGGGCACCCACGGCTAGCCGACCCACGATCTGGGCCGCCACACCCGGTGAACGGGCAGAGTTCCCCGCCGGATGGGCACGACAAAGGCAACGCATGGTCACTCGGAACCTGTGCCAGCGGCGGCATCCCCCGATGCCGCCGCAACCCTTTTCCGGCACGGCTGCGCCGAATCCCCACCCGCCAGGGCGAGACGGATCAGGCCATGCCTCGCTGCATCGCCTCGCAGACGGCCGTGCTCTCCCGGACGCCTAGGCGCAGGGCCTGGGCGCAGTGAGCGATCCAGGCGGCCATGCCGTCCGCCGCACCGGAGGCGTAGCCCATGAGGCCGGCGAGGTACGCCTCGTTGCCCAGCTCGGCGAGGCCGACCTCCATCGGGCAGATGGCCTTCGGATCGAGCCCCTCGGCGATCAGCACGATCCGCGTCGCAGCCCGCGCGACCAGGCCGTTCGCGCTGGTGAAGGGGCGCAGCGCGAGCAGTTCGCCATGGACGACGGCGGCGACCACGAGGGCCGGGGCGGTTCGCTCGTTCGGGTGCTTCGTGCCGCCGCGGCTGGCCAACAGCTGCGCGAGGGTATCCAATCGTGCCGAGACCTCGGCGGCCGACGGCGCCGGGGGCAGTGAGAGGTCGAAAGCTCGCTCCAGCGCGGCGAACTCCGTCTCGACCTTCTCCGTCGCGGCCAGCGGGTGCCGGAAGAGCACCTCGGCGGGTTCGTCGGCCCGCCGCGGCCGCCCCACAGCAGTGACGCCCGCGCCTTCGGACGCCTCGCCGGCCACGACGCCGGTCGAGGCGACGCTCTCGCCCTCGTCGCCGACGGCGAGCAGGTGCAGACGGGCGAGGACCTGGAGCGGGGAGTGACGCCAGGTCCCGAGCAACTGCCCGACCTCGGCGTTCAGGCGCAGCGCGCCACCGATCAGACGGGCCTCCGCGTCCCGCCCGAAGTCGGTGCGGCGACGCACCTCCTCGAGCGGCCAGTTCGCGCCTTCCAGAGCGGCGGAGGCGCGGGCGCCGCGCAGGGCGGCCTCAGAGGTGACCTCGGCCGCGCGGCGGCGCATCACCCGGTGCCCGTAGAGACGGTCCACGGCGCGGCGGGTCTCGGCGACGGCCTCGGCGACGCCGGGCAGTTCGCCCAGGGGCGCCAGCGGGTCCGTCGGGCCGGATGCGGCGGAGGAGGAAGGAGTGCTCGTGCTCACCGCACCGACATTACGGAACTCCTGGGCGGCTGGGGCGCGAAGGCGGACGTGGGGTGCATCACCCGAAAGTGTCAAGGATCAGTGAAAGCCGATCTACCGGCCTGGCGGCGTCGCTACGATGGGCAAGAATCGGTGACGATAACGGTTATCAATAAGCGTGGCATCGACACCGCGACCGTCGGCACCGCCGTCGGGGAGCTTCGTCGGAGGGCAGCGCCCCCGGCGGCCCCGTCGGGCCAAGGCGGCACGACCGCGCCGCACTCCACTCCCCGCCACGCACCACCCCGAGTCCCGTCCGGAGCTCCCATGAAGATCGCCTTCGTCGGCAAGGGCGGCAGTGGCAAGACCACGCTGTCCTCCCTGTTCGTCCGCCATCTCGCCGTGACCGGGAGCCCAGTGGTGGCGGTGGACGCCGATGTGAACCAGCACCTGGGCGCCGCTCTGGGGCTCACCGACGAGGAGTGCGCGGCACTGCCCTCGCTGGGGGCCGAGCTTCCGGCTATCAAGGAGTACCTACGTGGGGACAACCCCCGGATCCCGGACGCGGCGTCAATGATCAAGACTACGCCGCCCGGACGGGGCTCCCGGCTCCTGCGGATCGTCGAGGACAATCCGGTGTACCGGCTCTGCGCCCGGCCGGTCACGGTGGACGGCGCGTCACTGCGCCTGATGGCGACGGGCGCCTTCGCCGAGGAGGACCTCGGCGTCGCCTGCTACCACTCGAAGGTGGGCGCGGTGGAGCTCTGCCTCAACCATCTCCTCGACGGCCCCGGTGAGTACTGGGTGACGGACATGACGGCCGGGGCCGACTCCTTCGCCTCCGGCCTGTTCACCCGCTTCGACCAGACCTTCCTGGTCTGCGAGCCCACCCGCAAGGGCGTCGCGGTGTATCGGCAGTACCGGGACTACGCCGCGGACTACGGCATCCGGCTGCACGTGATCGGCAACAAGGTCGAGAACGAGGACGACCTCGACTTCCTCCGTCAGGAGTTGGGCGACGCACTGCTCGCCGGCTTCGGGCGCTCCGCATGGGTACGCCGGACGGAGCAGGGGCGCGCACCGGCCTTCAGCGAGCTGGAGCCGGCCAACGCCGAAGTGCTGCGGGTCATGCAGGAGGCCGTGGACGCCTCCCACACCGAGCGGGACTGGGGCCGCTACACCCGCCAGGGGGTCTCCTTCCACCTTCGCAACGCCACGAGTTGGGGGAACGCCAAGACGGGCGCCGACCTCGCCGCCCAGGTCGATCCGGACTTCGTACTCGGCGAGCACCTGGACGTCCTGCCCGAGCCGATGGGTGTCTGACCAGCCGACATACCGGTCCCGTACGCGCCGCTCTCCTGGGTGAACTTGGACCACCGGGAGCGCCAGAAAGGTAAAGAGTTCATTACTCTTCATTTACCGATTCTTGGCCCTCACGTGGCACACCCAGCCGCGCCGTCCTCACCCACAGGAGACGCGACCCATGCAGAGCACGCCGACCACCGAGACCAGCCCGCTGTCCCCGCCCGCCGTCCCGGCCACGGCCGCACCGGACGCCCTGACCGGCATCCGGGACTTCCAGCGGCACACCGCGCCACTGCTCCGTCCCGAGCTGGCGCGGCTGGCCCGGGAGGGGCAGTCCCCCTCCCAGTTGTTCATCACCTGCGCCGACTCGCGGATGGTCCCGAACGTGATCACCAACAGCGGCCCGGGAGAGCTTTTCACCGTCCGCAACATCGGCAACCTGGTCCCGCCGACGGCCGATGACAGCGTCTTCGCCGCCGTGGAGTACGCGGTGGACGTGCTGGGCGTCCGTCACATCACCGTCTGCGGACACTCGGGGTGCGGCGCGATGCAGTCCCTGCTGCACGGGGCACACCGCCGCGACGGCCGGGCAGGAACGCCGCTGACCCGCTGGCTGCGCCACGGTCAGGACTCCCTGCACCGGGTCCGGCACACGCCGGCGCGCTTCCATGGCCGGTCCCCGTCGACCGACCCGCTGGAGCGGCTCTGCCTGACCAACGTGGTCCAGCAGCTCGAGAACCTGCGGGCGCACCCGAGCGTCGCCCGAAGGATGGATCTCGGCACCATCCGACTGACGGGTCTGTACTTCGAACTGACGACGGCGCAGACCTACGTCTGGTCGCCCGGCAACCGGGGCTTCGTGCCGGTACACCCCCGGGCGGACGCCGCATGAGGCCGCCCTGGGCGCGCGGAGGGGCGCCCAGGGCCACCGACCTCCGGACACTGATCCGCGGTCGATTCCGCAGCCAAAGAAAGGTCTACACCAATTTTCGGGCTGGGCCTTGTCAGCACCCCTGTCGACCTGGTGAGCTATCTCACGAAAACAGGACGAATTCGATGAGGAGTGTTGCGTTGAGCAGCAATGAGAGTCTGGCGAACCTGCTGAAGGAGGAGCGGCGGTTCGCCCCTCCCGCAGCGCTCGCCGCAGCCGCCAACGTCACCGCCGAGGCCTACGCCGAGGCCAAGGCTGACCGCCTCGCTTTCTGGGCCGCGCAAGCCCAGCGCCTGAGCTGGACCAAGGAGCCCACCGAAACCCTCGACTGGTCCAACCCACCCTTCGCCAAGTGGTTCGCCGACGGCGAGCTGAACGTCGCCTACAACTGCGTGGACCGGCACGTCGAGGCCGGCCTGGGCGACCGCGTGGCGATCCACTTCGAGGGCGAGCCGGGCGACACCCGCACCATCACGTACGCCCAGCTCAAGGACGAGGTCGCCCGCGCGGCCAACGCCCTGCTGGAGCTGGGCGTGACGAAGGGCGACCGGGTCGCGATCTACCTGCCGATGATTCCCGAGGCCGTGGTCGCGATGCTCGCCTGCGCCCGCCTCGGCGCCCCGCACTCGGTGGTCTTCGGCGGCTTCTCCGCCGACGCCGTGTCCTCTCGCATCCAGGACGCGGACGCCAAGCTGGTCATCACCGCCGACGGCGGCTACCGCCGCGGCAAGCCGACCGCGCTGAAGCCGGCCATCGACGAGGCGGTGCAGTCCTGCCCGCAGGTCGAGCACGTCCTGGTGGTGCGCCGCACCGGCCAGGAGACCTCGTTCACCGAGGGCCGGGACGTCTGGTGGCACGAGATCACCGAGCGTCAGTCCGCTGAGCACGCGCCCGAGGCCCACGCGGCCGAGCACCCGCTGTTCATCCTGTACACCTCGGGCACCACGGGTAAGCCCAAGGGCATCCTGCACACCACGGGCGGCTATCTGACCCAGGCCAGCTACACCCACAACGCCGTCTTCGACCTCAAGCCGGAGACCGACGTCTACTGGTGCACCGCCGACATCGGCTGGGTCACCGGCCACTCGTACATCGTCTACGGGCCGCTCTCGAACGGCGCCACGCAGGTCATGTACGAGGGCACGCCGGACACCCCGCACCAGGGCCGATTCTGGGAGATCGTCCAGAAGTACGGCGTCACCATCCTCTACACGGCGCCCACCGCGATCCGCACCTTCATGAAGTGGGGCGACGACATCCCGGCGAAGTTCGACCTGTCCTCGCTGCGGGTGCTGGGCAGCGTCGGCGAGCCGATCAACCCCGAGGCCTGGGTCTGGTACCGCGAGCACATCGGCGGCGGCCGCACCCCGATCGTCGACACCTGGTGGCAGACCGAGACCGGGGCCATGATGATCACCCCGCTGCCCGGCGTCACAGAGACCAAGCCCGGCTCGGCGCAGGTGCCGCTCCCCGGCATCGCGGCCACCGTGGTCGACGACGAGGGCCACGAGGTGCCCAACGGATCGGGTGGCTACCTGGTGCTGACGGAGCCGTGGCCGTCGATGCTCCGTACCATCTGGGGCGACGACCAGCGTTACCTGGAGACCTACTGGTCCCGCTTCCAGGACCGCTACTTCGCGGGTGACGGCGCCAAGAAGGACGAGGACGGCGACATCTGGCTGCTCGGCCGGGTGGACGACGTGATGCTGGTGTCCGGCCACAACATCTCGACCACCGAGGTCGAGTCGGCCCTGGTCTCCCACCCGCAGGTGGCCGAGGCCGCAGTCGTCGGCGCCACCGACGCCACCACCGGCCAGGCCATCGTCGCCTTCGTCATCCTGCGCGGCACCGCGCAGGACTCCGACGAGCTGACCGCCGAGCTGCGCGACCACGTGGCCAAGGTGCTCGGCCCGATCGCCAAGCCCAAGCGGATCCTGACGGTCAGCGAGCTGCCCAAGACCCGCTCCGGCAAGATCATGCGCCGCCTGCTGCGCGACGTGGCAGAGAACCGCGCCGTCGGCGACGTCACCACGCTGGCGGACACCACCGTCATGGACCTGATCCAGAGCAAGCTCCCCGCCGCCCCGAGCGAGGACTGAGCCCGGATCGCCCAACGTCCTGACCGCGGCCCGCCTCCCGCCTCATGGCAGGGGGCGGGCCGCGCGCTTCGACGGCGCTTCGTCCGTACTTCCGTAGCATGTGACAAAACGGATGTATGTGACAGAAGTGGAGTCTCCGCGTGAGCAGCGCTCCGACGCCGCCGCCGCGTCGCCAGTTCCTGGCACGGCTGCCTCTGCCGGAGCGCGCCTTCATCGCGGACGCCCTGCGGGCGGAGACGGTGGGCGGTGTCCTGCTGCTGACCGCCGCCGTGACCGCCCTCGTCTGGGCGAACGTGTGGCCGGGCTCCTACGAAGCCGTCAGCTCCTACACCATCGGGCCGAGCAAGCCGCTGCACCTGGACCTCTCGCTCTCCGACTGGGCCACCGACGGGCTGCTGAGCGTCTTCTTCTTCGTGGCCGGCATCGAGCTCAAACGCGAGCTCGTCGTGGGCGAGCTGCGCGACCCGCGCGCCGCGCTGCTGCCCGTCGCGGCCGCGGTGTGCGGCGTGGCGCTTCCCGCCGTCATCGATGTCATCGTCAACAGCGGTCCGGACGGTCACCTGGGCGGCTGGGCGATCCCCACCGCCACGGACATCGCCTTCGCCCTGGGCGTGCTGGCCATCGTCGGCTCGCATCTGCCGTCCGCGTTGCGGGCCTTCCTGCTGACCCTGGCGGTGGTGGACGACCTGATCGCGATCCTGATCATCGCAATCTTCTACAGCCACGGCGTCAAGCTCTGGGCGCTGGGGCTCGCCCTGCTCGGGCTGGTCGTCTTCTACTTCCTGCAGCGGGCGCGGGTGCGCGGCTGGTACGTCTACGTGCCGCTGGCGGTGGTGACCTGGGCGCTGATGCACGAGGGCGGGGTGCACGCCACCGTGGCCGGCGTGGCGATGGGCCTGATGATCCGGGTGACCAAGGACCCGGGCGAGGACCACTCGCCCGGCGAGCACATCGAACACCTGGTCCGCCCGTTTTCGGCCGGCTTCTGCGTGCCCGTCTTCGCGCTCTTCGCAGCCGGGGTGTCGATCAGCCCGCACGCCCTGGCCCAGGTGTTCACCGAGGCGGCCCCGCTCGGCGTGGTGCTGGGCCTGGTGATCGGCAAGACCTTCGGCGTGTTCGGCGGCACCTGGCTGACGGCGCGGTTCACCCGTGCGGAGCTGAACCCCGAGCTGGCGTGGGCGGACATGTTCTCGATGTCGGTCCTGTCCGGCATCGGGTTCACCGTCTCGCTGCTCATCGCCGAGCTGGCCTTCTCGCACGACCCTGAGCTCACCGAACGCGTCAAGGCGGCGGTCCTCGTCGGTTCGCTGCTGTGCGCGGTCCTGGCGGCGGTGCTGCTGCGGATGCGTAACCAGAAGTACCGGCGGCTATGTGAAGAAGAGGACGCGGAGGACGGCGATGTGTCCGGTGGTGACGTACCGTCCGGTAGCGGCATGATCTGATAGAGCAACAGCGGTGTGCGGGAGCACCACTCCGGCCGCCACGGGGATCGCGTGAGTCGCGTGAGGATGAGGAGAAGCGAGATGGCCGCTCCCGGGACCGGGACCGAGCGTACGGTCGGCGAGATGTTCGCCTCCGCGACCGCGGACCTGTCGGCGCTCGTCCACGACGAGATCGCGCTGGCGAAGCAGGAGATCAAGAAGGACGTCGTGCGCGGCGCGTCCGGCAGCGGCGCGATCGCCGTCGCCGCGGTGGTCCTGCTGGCCTCGATCCCGATGTTCAGCTTCGCTGCCGCCTACGGGATCCACTCGACCGGCCTCGGCCTGGTCTGGTGCTTCTTCATCATGGGCGGCGTCTACGTCGTGATCGCGATCATTCTCGGCCTCATGGCCTACCGCTGGTTCAAGAAGCTCTCCCCGCCCGAGCGCACCATCGCGGGCGCCAAGGCCACGGTGGACGTGCTCAAGAACGCCAAGCCCCACCCGGCCCCTGCCCCGGCCCCGGCGATCACCACCGGCGACGGGCACCGGGCGCTGACCCCCTGACGCACCCCAGAGGCGTCCCCCGTCCCTCGACGCGCTGAGACGGGTCACAGGCGCGGAGGCGTCGCGTCGGCCCCAGGGTGTGACACGCTCTTCCCATGGCCTTTGACCCCGCCGCCTCCAGCGCTGAAGCCTTCGATCCCCGCATCGACGGTCCGTGGACGCACCGTGACCTCGCCGCGAACGGGGCGCGCTTCCACATCGCCGAGCTCGGCGAGGGCCCGCTGGTGCTACTGGTGCACGGCTGGCCGCAGTTCTGGTGGACCTGGCGGCACCAGCTGACCGCCCTGGCCGCGGCAGGCTACCGCGCCGTCGCCGTCGACCTGCGCGGTGTGGGCGGCAGCGACCGGACCCCCAGGGGCTACGACCCCTCGAACATGGCGCTGGACCTGACCGGCGTCATCCGCTCCCTCGGCGTCGCCGACGCGACGCTCGTGGGGCACGACTGGGGCGGCTTCCTGGCCTGGACCGCCGCCGCGATGCGTCCCGCTCTGGTGCGGCGGCTCGTCGTGGTCTCCAGCGCCCACCCGCGCAGCCTCCGGCGCTCGCTGCTGCGGGACCGGCGGCAGATCGTCGCCGCGGAGCACCTGCTGGGCTTCCAGCGCCCCTGGGTGCCGGAGCGGCAGCTGGCCGCCGGGGACGCCGCCCTGGTGGCGCAGTACCTGCGGGACTGGACCGGCCCCGGGCGTCAGCCGAGCGAGAAGGAACTGCTGACGTACCGGCAGGCGATGATGCTGTCGAACACCCGGCACTGCTCGATCGAGCCCTACCGGTGGTTGATGCGGTCGATGGGCCGCCCCGACGGCTTCCAGTTCGCCCGGCGCATGGACCGCAAGCTGCGGGTTCCGACGCTCCACGTGCACGGCGAGAACGACCCGGTGCTGCTGCCGGAGACCGCTCTCGGCTCGGGTGCGTACGTGGACGCGCCCTACGACTGGCGGCCCTTGGACGGCATCGGCCACTACCCGCACGAGGAGGAGCCGGACGCGTTCTCGGACCTGCTCCTGGAGTGGCTGAAGACCCGCCAGTAGCGAGCGGAGCGTCCCTGCGGTGCGTAGTCGAGTGAATACGCCAGTGGCATAAGCCAATTGGAACTTATGCTCGGGATTACCCATGCGCCCGCGCGGGCAACTTCCGAGTATGAGCTGGATGCACGAACGCACCTCCGCGTCCCGAAGCCGCCGCCGCTCGCCCTCGAGCCTGCCGTCGGGCTCACCCAACACCCCAAGGGCGGCGTCCGGACTGCTCGAGCCGACGGTCCACGTCGGCTTCCCACGCCTGATCGGCCGTCGTGCCCGGTGGGTCACCTCACGCCTGCGCCAACGCTGAACGGGCCGGCCCCGGAACAAGGGGCCGACCCGTCGGGCCGTCAGCGTGACGTCTGCTGGAGCGACTAGAGCTTCTTCGGCGAGAGCGCGGTGAACCAGAGCAGCGCGATGGTCCCGACGCCCATCAGTGGAACGAGTATCTCCGTCTCCAGCTTGTTGCCGCTGCTCTTGATGATCTCGATCTCGTAGCGGGTCTTGATCGGCCACAGCCACGGCGCGCCCATCTTGGTGATGGAGTCGCCCAGCAGGTGCGCCACGCAGCCGAGCCCGACCGCGTAGGGAAGCCAACCCGGCGCGGAGGGGATGAACTTGGCGATCACGGCGGTCCCGATGGCGGCCTCCGCGACGATCGTGCCCCAGGCGTTGAAGGCATGCCCTGGCGGGCAGAGGTTCAGCGCCCGCACCGCCATGGCCAGCAGGAAGAAGGTCATGCCGAGCGTGAAGTTGCGGCCGAGATAGGTGACGCCCGCCCAGGTGCCGACGGTCATCAGGGCCACGAAGAAGAGCGAGTGCGTGGCGTGCCGGTGACCGCCGGAGATCCAGGCGACGAAGCGGCACAGCAACTTGCTGACCGGGCCGAGGAAGTTGGCGATGGTGCCGTCGTGGTGGTCCAGATCCGGCAGCAGGGCGGCGCCCGCGCACAGGATCGTGCCCATCAGGATCTCCTGCGGCTTCAGGTGAGCGTGCATCACCAGCGGCGGCAGAAAGGGCGAGGTGGCCGCGAAGAGCAGCGCCCCGCTCACCGCGTGCGAGTGGCCCATCATGACTGGTCGTCCTCCTGGTTGCTGACGCGATCTCACGCTCGCGCCGACCGTACCAGGAAGCCGGACCACCCCGAGCAGCGGATTCGATCACGATCCCGGCCGGACCGACCACGGCCGCCCGACCAGAGCGACCACAGCGACCAGGGCCGTCCGATCAAAGCGGCCAGGAAGGGAAACGGGAGGACGACTCGAAAAGAGCGGGGCGGACCGCTACAGCGCGCAGGCCTGCGTGTTCACCGGCGCCGTGAGGCTCACCCCGCGCTGGGCGTCGCCGCGGACTTCGTCGATGGTGAGCGCGTAGCCGGTCTGCGCGTCATCGAGCGACTTGGCGAAGACGACGCCGTAGACCTCGCCGTCCGTCGTCAGCAGCGGGCCGCCGGAGTTGCCCTGTCGGACGGTGGATCGGATCGAGTAGACGTCGCGGCTGACGTTGCCGCGGTGGTAGATGTCCGGACCGTTGGCGTCGATGCGGCCGCGGATGCGCGCGGCCTGCACGTTGAAGGGGCCGTTCTCCGGGAAGCCTGCGACGATCGCGTCCACGCCCGTGCCGGCGGTGCCCGCGAAGGTCAGCGCGGGGGCGTGCAGACCGGGGACGTCCAGGATCGCGACGTCGCGCTGCCAGTCGTAGAGGACGACGTGGGCCTGGTAGGTGCGGCTGCCGAGGTGGACCGTCGGGTCGGTGACGCCGCCGACGACGTGGGCGTTGGTCATGACACGGTCGGTCGCGTAGACGAAGCCGGTGCCCTCGATGACCTTGCCGCAGGAGGGGGCGGTCCCGATGACCTTCACGATGCTCTGCCGGGCGGCTCTGACCGCAGGATCGTTCACCAGGGCCGGGTCCGGCGCGGGCACGTTGGTGATCGGCTCGTTCTGGAACGGGTTGAAGACCTGGGGGAATCCGTTGCGGGCCAGGGTCGAGGTGAAGTCCGAGAACCAGCCGGGCGCACCCGCGGGCAGCATGTCCTGCACCCCGCCGAGCACCTTGGAGCTGCGCACCTGGTGCGCGACCGTGGGCAGCGAGGTGCCCGCGAGGGCCGAGCCGATCAGCCAGGCCACCAGCAGCATGGCCACCACGTTGACCAGCGCGCCGCCGATCGCGTCGGGGACCCGCGCCTTGCTGCGGCCGATCCGGCCGCGCAGCTTCCAGGCCCAGTGCGTGGTGAACGCCTGCCCGAAAGCGGCGAAGACGATGACCACCACAACGGCGACCACCGAGGTGACCATCCCCGGGGAGAGGTGGCGCAACAGGAATGGCAGCAACTGGACGGCGATCAGGCCGCCCCCGAGGAAGCCGATGACGGAGAGCGCACCCACCACGAAGCCCTGCCGGTAGCCGCTCACAGCGAATCCGACGGCGGCAAGGATCAGCAGGACATCGAGGACGTTCACCCGGCTACCTTGCCACGACCGCCCGAACAGGCGCAGTCCCTCCCTGGGCCTGTGGACAACTCGTGACACGCTCGTGCTGTGCCGTGAGCCGGGGCCCAGCGCGGGATCGGCGCGGCCC
>NZ_BBPO01000069.1 GCF_000787815.1 Streptacidiphilus neutrinimicus | reverse complement strand
CAGTAGAGCCCCCCTGGCCTTGTGCCAGGGGGGCTCTACTGCGTTACCGGCAGGTTGTGGCAGAAGTCTCGCCCAGTGTGCCCCAGGTCACGTTTCGGATCTGAGACCATGGACACCATGAAGGGACGCGTCCTGATCGTCGATGACGACACTGCTCTGGCCGAGATGCTTGGCATCGTGCTGCGTGGAGAGGGGTTCGAGCCGAGCTTCGTCGCGGACGGCGACAAGGCTCTGTCCGTATTCCGGGAGGTCAAGCCTGACCTCGTACTCCTGGACCTGATGCTGCCCGGCAGGGACGGGATCGACGTCTGCCGGCAGATCCGCGCCGAGTCCGGCGTGCCGATCGTCATGCTGACCGCGAAGACCGACACGGTCGACGTCGTGGTGGGCCTGGAGTCCGGTGCGGACGACTACATGACCAAGCCGTTCAAGCCGAAGGAGCTCGTCGCCCGCGTGCGCGCGCGTCTGCGTCGCGCCGAGGAGCCGAGCCCGGAGCAGCTGACCATCGGCGACCTGGTGATCGACGTCGCCGGCCACTCGGTGAAGCGCGAGGGGCGCAGCATCCCGCTGACCCCGCTGGAGTTCGACCTCCTGGTCGCCTTGGCGCGGAAGCCGTGGCAGGTCTTCACACGTGAGGTGCTGCTGGAGCAGGTCTGGGGCTACCGGCATGCCGCCGACACCCGCCTGGTCAACGTCCACGTGCAGCGGCTCCGCTCGAAGATCGAGCGGGACCCGGAGCGTCCCGAGATCGTGGTGACGGTCCGCGGTGTCGGCTACAAGGCGGGTCCGAACTGAGATGAGCGGTCAGGCCTCCGCCGCCCTGCCCCATACGGACGGCGGGCGGTCTACCACCCAACAGTCTCTGTTCAGTGCCCTGTGGCGGCAGCTGCGGAGGCCGGCCCGGCGTGCCGTCGGGCTGTATCGGCGTTCCATCCAGCTGCGCGTCGTGGCGATGACGCTCGTGCTCTCGCTCGGCGTGGTGCTGCT
The DNA here is from genome assembly GCF_000787815.1 of Streptacidiphilus neutrinimicus. Lineage (GTDB taxonomy): Bacteria > Actinomycetota > Actinomycetes > Streptomycetales > Streptomycetaceae > Streptacidiphilus > Streptacidiphilus neutrinimicus. The sequence goes on along the minus strand of NZ_BBPO01000069.1, from coordinate 34,436 downwards.
CCTGGGCGTCGTCGTGATGAACCAGGTCCGCAACGGCCTGCTGCAGACCAAGATGCAGTCGGCGCAGACGCAGGCGGAGAGCGGGTTCGCTGCCGCCAAGACCGCCGCGGGGGCGCTGAGCGGGTACGCCCACAAGACGGGCGGCAGCGCGTCCTCGCAGACGGGGGTCGGCGCCGGCTCGGAGTCGCTGCCGGACGTCGGCGAGGTCATGAACGAGCAGGTTTCGACGCTGGCCTCGAGCGGCGCGGGGTCCTACTACGTGGTCGGGCTGCCGACGAGCGGCGACTCCTCGAACGCGACGTCCCGGGCCATGCCCGCCACGGGCGGGGTGGATCCGACGGCGACGATCCCCGCGGATCTGCAGCAGCGGGTGGCGGCGAGTCCGGGCAGCCCCGAGGGCGCGTACACCACGGTCACGTTCCAGAACGGCGCCCAGAGCCAGCCGGGCGTCGTCATCGGTGAGCAGATATCGCTGCCGAACGACGGCAGCGGCGCGAACGCGGCCGTCAACGGCTCCTACCAGCTCTACTACGTCTTCCCGTTCACCCAGGAGACCAGCACGCTGAACCTGGTCACCGGGACGCTGGCGACCGCCGGGGTCTTCGTGGTGATCCTGCTGGGCGCGATCTCCTGGCTGGTGGTGCGCCAGGTGGTGACGCCGCTGCGGATGGCGGCGGAGATCTCCGAGCAGTTGGCCTCCGGCCACCTCGAGGAGCGGATGAAGGTCTCCGGCACGGACGACATCACCCGCCTCGGCGAATCGTTCAACCGCATGGCCGGGGCGCTGCAGGCGCAGATCCGGCAGTTGGAGGAGCTCTCACGCGTCCAGCGCCGCTTCGTCTCGGACGTCTCGCACGAGCTGCGCACGCCCCTGACGACGGTCCGTATGGCCGCCGACCTGCTCTACGAGGCCCGCGAGGACTTCGACGACCCGATGGCGATGCGCTCCGCCGAGCTGCTGCAGAACCAGCTGGACCGTTTCGAGTCGCTGCTGGCGGATCTGCTGGAGATCAGCCGGTTCGACGCCGGGGCCGCGATCCTCGACTCGGAGCCCACCGATCTGCGCGAGGTCGTCGGTCGCGTGATCGACGGGGCCGGTCCGCTGGCCGAGCGCAAGGGCAGCGCGGTGCGGATCGTCGGCGGCGACGAGCCGGTGGTGGCCGAGTGCGACCCCCGGCGGATCGAGCGGATCCTGCGCAACCTCGTGGTCAACGCCCTGGAGCACGGCGAGGGCCGCGACATCGAGGTGCTCATGGCCACGCGGGACGGCGCGGTGGCGGTCGCGGTGCGCGACCACGGCATCGGGCTCAAGCCCGGTGAGGCCGCGCGCGTCTTCAACCGCTTCTGGCGTGCCGACCCGGCCCGTGCCCGGACGACCGGCGGCACCGGCCTCGGTCTGTCGATCGCGCTGGAGGACGCCGCTCTGCACGGCGGCTGGCTGCACGCCTGGGGTGAGCCGGGCGGCGGCTCGCAGTTCCGTCTGACCATTCCGCGCAGCGCCGGTACGGAGATCACCCGGTCCCCGATCCCGCTGGAGCCGGAGGACTCGCGCGGCAATCGCGGCCTCGACATCTCCGGCAGCCCCTATCGCCGGCCCCGCCCGGCCGGGGCGACGGCCCCGCCCGCCGCGGGTGAGCTGGAGCAGAGCCCCGGGCAGCCGAGCCTCGGTCCGGGTCTCGGCGGCGTGCTCGGCTACGGTTCGGTCATCCCGGCCCTGCCCGGGCCGACACGTCCCGGGCCAGCCGGCAACCCCGCTGACCTGGGCAGTGTCTCCGGTCTCGGGGCGGGCTTCGCCCCCGGCGGCGCCCAGGTCGTCGTCCCCGGCACGGTGACGACGCGCACGGACGAGGCGCCCGCGGACGCGTCCCGGGAGTTGCGGGGGCCGCGGGAGAGCCGGGAGGGGCGGGAAGCGGACGGGTCGCACGAGGGAGAGGGAGCGCGTGAAGAGGTCTGAGCAGTCGCGGTTCCGTACGGTCCGCGCTGTGGCGCTGTCGGGCGCCGTTCTCGGGCTGGCCGGTTGCGCCACCATGCCCGGCAACGGCCCGGTCACCCTCGGGCCGACCGCGTCGGGAAACACGCAGAACACCCGCGTCGAGCTGATTCCCGTGCCGCCGGCCGATCAAGAGCGCCCGGACCAGCTGCTCTACGGCTTCCTGGACGCTCTGGGCAGCGACCAGTCGGACTACCGGACGGCCCGGCTCTATCTCAGCGACCCGAACTGGCAGCCTTCTGGCGCGGTGGACGTGCTGGACACGGTCCCGCAGTTGAAGGAGCAGCGGAGCTCCGACCCGAAGAGCGTCACGATCACGGCCAGCGGTACCGAGGACGCCTCGCTGGACACGCACGGCTCGTACACGGCCGCCGCGCCCGGTACGGCGGTCAGTGTCGACTACCACTTCAAGATGGACGACAAGGGCCAGTGGCGGATCGTCGACCCGCCGGCGACCGTGCTCACCAGCCAGCGTGACTTCCAGCGGATATACCAGTCGGTCAACCTGTACTTCCCGGCGGCGGCCGGACACACCAGCGGGGGTGTGAGCCCGCTCGTGGCCGACCCGGTCTACATCCGCGGACGGGTCGACAATCCGCTGCAGCTGGCGGCGCAGCAGTTGCTCGACGGACCGAGCACCTGGCTTCAGCCGGTGGTCACCACGGGCTTCCCGACGAACGCGCAGAACTCCAAGGTCGAGCTGGACACCAGCGGTTCCCAGGCCAAGGCCTACCTGTCGCTGGGCGCGGACGCGGACTGGAGCCCCGGCGCCTGCCAGACGATGGCGGTGCAGCTCTACACCACGCTCACCGTCGATGCCTTGAACATCCAGGCCACCCCGCCGACCTCGGTAGCGCTCTACCGCGACAAGAACGGGTCGCCCATCTGCACCACCCCGTCGGAGGGCGCCTACAACCCAGTGCGGGTGGGCGCGACAGCCTACTTCCTCGGTGCGGACCACCGTCTGAACAGCGTCACGCCGCAGGCCGGCTCCGCATCGGCCTCGGTGGAGGACGTGCCGGGGAAGCTGGTGCCGGCGGGCATCACGATCGGCTCCTTCGCGGTCTCCCCCGGCGCGGACGGCCAGGTGGCGTCCATCTCCGACGACGGTCGCGCGCTGTACGTGAGCACGCTGCACGCCACCACCGCGCCGACGACGGCGGCGCTGCGCAGCGGCACGCCGGAGGCGCTCTCCTCGCCCAGCTGGGACGGCACTGGCACGCTGTGGGCGGTCGACACCGAGCCTGGCGGGACGACGCTGCGCGCGGTGGCCGGCGGCGTGTCCGTGCCGGTCGACGTGCAGGGCCTCCCGGACGGGGCCACGATCCAGCAGGTCCGTGTGGCACCCGACGGGGCGCGGATCGCGCTGCTGGTGAAGACCGGGGACAACACGACGGTCGAGATCGGCCGGGTGCGGCACCTCGCGGCGGACGATGCCACCCACCAGACGCCCTCGTTGTCCGTGGAGGAGCTTCGGCAGACGGCGGCGGGGATCACCTCGATCTCCTCGCTGTCGTGGCAGGACGGCGACGGCCTGGTGGTCGTGGGCCAGCAGAGCGGTACCACCAGCGTCATCCCCGTCGAGATGGACGGCAGCCCGTCCTCGCTCGGCACGATCCAGACGCTGAGCGGTGTCACCGACGTGACGACCCTGCCCGGCGACCTGCAGTGGCTGCTCGCCACGGCGAAGAACCCCGACCAGCAGAACGAGATCTTCTACTCCCAGCTGTCGGCGTTCCGCTGGCTTCCGATCACCGAATCCTCGTCGAGCCGGGGAAGCGGCGTGCGTTTCCCCGGCTGAGGCGCAGGCCTGCGGTCACGCCGCTGCGACGACCGCGGCGGCCAGGACGTCGACACCGGCGTCGGAGAGGGCACGGGTCGCCTCGGCGAGGCTCGCGCCGGTGGTGACGAGGTCGTCGACGACCACGACATGGCCGGTGTGGAGGAGGGCGTCGGCGCCTCGGGTGAGGCGGAGCGCGCCGGCGAGGTTGCGGCGGCGAGCGGGGGCGTCGAGCCCGGCCTGGTCGGCGACGGCGCGGGCGTGGCGGAGTGCGGGGACTACGCGGGCGGGGACGCCGTGGGAGCGTAGCGACGCCGTCGCGGCACGCGCGAGACGGATGGTCGGGTCGTGGCCACGGGCGCGGGTCGCCGACGCCGTGGACGGCATCGGCACCAGCAGCAGGGGGCGCGCGGTGCACCGGTGAGGCGCGAGGGCAAGCGGAACCGCCGTGTGCACGGCGCGGGCGAGCGCGCGGCCGAGCGGCGCGGCGAGCCGCATCGCACCGCGTTCCTTGTGGGCCAGCAGAGCCTGTCTGACGGCTCCGCCGTAGGGCAGCGCCGCGTAGACCTCGGGCAGGCCGGGCGGCGGGTGGCCGGGCCTGGCACGGCTCGGGTCGGGCTGCTCGAGCGCGACGCGGCAGGGCGCGCACAACTGCGCGTGGGGGCTGCCGCAGCCCACGCAGACGGTGGGCAGCAGCAGGTCCAACACGGCGTCGAGGGCGCGAATCGGTGACCGTTCCACGGAGCCTCCCCACGGAGAAGGAGATACGGTCGGAGGTACACACGGAAGGAGTGCCAAGAGTGCCCCGACCACCCCGATGACGAGGGCCATTCACGTGATGTTCATCCGAACGGGGGCTGCTGCCGCGCGGGGGCTGTACAAGGACCGCGCGCACGGCGAATTTGGACGGCAGGACGTATGGCTCCCTGACTCGGGGGCTTCAGCCCCGTGTCGGACAGGCGAATTCCGGGGAACCGTTGTTCCATGGGGTTCCCACCGTTCCCACTGGGGATGAAGGGGACAGAGGGGCGGTTCCACCCGACCCCCCGAGCGGGTGGGGCTGCGTACTCGACGGGCCCTGCGGACCTATGGGTCCGCGGGCATGAAGCGCGAAGGATCGGAGTTCTGCGTGGACATCGTCGTCAAGGGTCGCAAGACCGAGGTTCCGGAGCGGTTCCGCAGGCACGTCGCCGAGAAGCTCGAGCGGATCAACAAGCTCGACGGCAAGGTGATCAGCGTGGACGTGGAGCTCTCGAAGGAACACAACCCGCGCCAGTCCGACCACGCCGACCAGGTGGAGATCACGCTCCGCAGCCGTGGCCCGGTGATCAGGGCGGAGGCGAGCTCCTCCGACCCGTACTCCGCGCTCGACCTCGCGTCCGCCAAGTTGGACGCGCAGTTGCGCAAGGCCGCGGACCGACGGCGGATCAGCAAGGGGCCCCGGGCGCCGATGAGCGTCGCCCAGGCGACCGCCGCGCTGTCGGACACGCCGGGGCAGGCGACGCCCGAGGAGCTGAGCCCGCCCAAGAGGACGATGCAGGGATCCGTGGCGGTGGAGGGTGACGGGCCGCTGGTGGTCCGCGAGAAGACCCACCCCGCCGCACCGATGGCGCTGGACCAGGCGCTGTACGAGATGGAACTGGTCGGCCACGACTTCTACCTGTTCGTGGACTCCGACACGCTCCAGCCGAGCGTGGTCTACCGGCGCCACGCATACGACTACGGTGTGATCCACCTGAAGGTCGAGGAGTGACGGCCCGCCTGACGGCGCAGCGCCACAGCAGGACGGGCGGCACAGCATGACCGAGGGTTCCTCCGGCACACTTCCGGGGGAACCCTCTTCTGGCGCGTGATGGCGATCACCACGAAGCGTGGAATCATGTCGCTGAAAGCCGCCCATGAGGGGGAGGGACCGGATGGTGGAGCCGATCCGGGTGCTGGTCGTGGACGACCACGCGCTGTTCCGGCGTGGACTGGAGATCGTCCTGGCCCAGGAGGAGGACATCGCCGTCGTCGGCGAGGCCGGGGACGGGGCCGAGGCCGTGGAGAAGGCGGCCGACCTGCTGCCCGACATCATCCTGATGGACGTGCGGATGCCGCGCCGTGGCGGCATCGAGGCGTGCACGGCCATCAAGGAGGTCGCACCCAGCACGAAGATCATCATGCTGACCATCAGCGACGAGGAGGCCGACCTCTACGAGGCGATCAAGGCGGGGGCCACCGGCTACCTGCTCAAGGAGATCTCCACGGACGAGGTGGCCACCGCGATCCGCGCCGTGGCGGACGGCCAGTCGCAGATCAGCCCCTCCATGGCGGCCAAGCTGCTCACGGAGTTCAAGTCGATGATCCAGAAGCGGACCGACCAACAGGAGTTGCTGCCCGCACCCCGGCTGACGGACCGTGAGATGGAGGTGCTCAAGCTGGTGGCCACCGGGCTCAACAACCGGGACATCGCCAAGCAGCTGTTCATCAGCGAGAACACCGTGAAGAACCACGTCCGCAACATCCTGGAGAAGCTCCAGCTCCACTCCCGCATGGAGGCCGTGGTCTACGCGATGCGGGAGAAGATCCTCGAAATAGGCTGACCCTCCCGGCTCAGGCGGCCAGCAGCTTCTCCAGCGGGGCCCGCAGCGTCTCGTCGTGGAGCTGCTCGACCCGCACGGACGAGCAGCCGACCCACTGCGCCGCCTCGCGCAGCGCCTCGGCGAGCGCCGGGAGGGCGCTCGGCGTGGTGAGCGAGGCCTGCCGGGCCACCAGCGTCGTGCCCTCGCGGGCCGGATCGACCCGGCCCACCAGGCGGCCGCCGACGAGCAGCGGCATCGTGAAGTACCCGTGCACGCGCTTGTGCTTGGGGGTGTACGCCTCCAGGCGGTGGGTGAAGCCGAAGATCCGCTCGGTGCGGGCGCGGTCCCAGATCAGCGAGTCGAACGGGGAGAGCAGCGTGGTGCGGTGACGCCCACGCGGCTCGGCGGCGAGGGCGGCGGGATCCGCCCAGGCCCGCGCCGGCCGCCCGGACAAGCCGTTCCGCTCCCAGCCCGCGACGCGGACCGGCACCAGCCCCGAGCTCGGCAGCGCGGCGGTGACCTGCTCCACCCGGAGCCGGTGGTAGTCGGCCAAGTCCTTCTCGGTGGCGACCCCGAGGGCCTGGCCGGACTGCAGCACCAGCTGCCGCAGGCAGGCCTCGTCGTCCGGCTCCGCCGCCAGGAGCTCGGCCGGGACGGCCTGCTCCGCCAGCGCGTAGACGCGACGCCAGCCGCGGCGCTCCGCGCAGACCACGACGCCAGTGTCGAGCAGCCACTCGACGGCGATCTTGGACTCGGACCAGTCCCACCACTCGCCGCCCCGCTTGGCGCCCCCCAACTCCTTGGTGGTGAGCGGCCCCTCGCCGCGCAGCTTGGCGACGATCTCGGCGCAGGAGCGCTCCGCGTCCTCCATCCGGTGCCAGCGGTGGCCGCGACGCTCGAAGGCCCGGCGCCGGAAGGCGAAGAGCGGCCACTCCTCGACCGGCAGCACGCAGGCGGCATGGGACCAGTACTCGAACGAGCGGTTGCCGCTCCAGTACGCGGCCTCCACCGCCTCGCGCCCGACCGCGCCGAGCCGGGCGTAGGGGATCAGCTCGTGCGACCGGGCGAGCACGGAGATGGTGTCCAACTGCACCGAGCCCAGCCGGCGCAGCATCGCCCGCACACCGCCGCGGCGGTCCGGCGCGCCGAGGAGCCCCTGGGCGCGCAGGGCGATCCGGCGGGCCTGGTCACTGGAGAGCTCGAGAGGTGTCGCCATGTCCCGCAGCCTAGGCCGGGCCACTGACAGCGCTCACCGGATCGGGTGAGGCAAATCAAACTCTCGTCCCGAATCTCACGCCCAGGGGTGGAGAAAGCGGAACGGGACCGTTTCTCGGCAGACCCCGCTCCTAGCCTGTTCACGCAGCGAATCGAGCTGCCTGTGGGGGCTTACGGGGATTCCGCATTTCTTCTGATCACTTTCTCTGATGCTTCGGCGCGTGCGGTCACGCCTGCGCGCGCCCGGGAGGGGACGACATGGGTCGCAGGACCCGATGGGCCGCCGCGTTCGTCGCGGCGGGGTTGCTGGCGTGCATGACGCCGGCGGCCGGGGCGCAGGCGGCGAGCGGCACGCAGCGCATCGACCTCAAGGTGCTCGTGGTCGACGACGGAGGGCCGTCCGTGGCCGCCATCGTCAACGAGCTCGATCTCACCGGCACGCCCTACACCCGGGTGAGCCTGAACGACGCGAGCCGTCCGGTGATCAACGCCGCGTTCCTCAGCGGCACCGACGGCTCCGGCCGGGCGGAGGGGCGGTACCAGGCCGTGGTGCTGCCCAACAACGCCCCGTTCCCGGCCGGTTCGGCCGAGATGGCCGCACTGCGGAGCTACGAGGCCCAGTTCGGCGTGCGCCAGGTCGACGCCTACACCTACGCCCAGCCGGCCGTCGGCCTCAACTGGGCCGCGAGCCCCGGCTACATCGGGGCGCTCGACGGCATGCAGGGCATTGTCACCTCGGCCGGGCTCGGCGGCGCCTTCGACTACCTCAAGGGCAGCGTCCCCTTCGAGGACAACGACCCGAACGTGACGGAGAGCTACGGGTATCTGGCCACGCCGCTGGCCACGCAGGCGTCCGGGGCCGCGTTCACGCCGCTGGTCACCATGCCGATCCCGGGCGGGGGCGGCACACAGGGCGTGCTCGCGGGCGAGTACGACCACGGCGGCGTCTCCGAGCTGGTGCTCACCTTCGACTACAACCAGTACCAGCAGCAGTACCGGCTGCTGGCCCGCGGCATCGTCGACTGGATGACCCAGGGCATCCACCTCGGCTTCGACCGCGACTACTTCTCGATGAACGTCGACGACGTCCTGCTCCCGGACGACCGGTGGAGCTCCACGGCCAAGTGCACGCCCGGCGACGCCGCCTCCGCCTGCCAGGGCGCCCCGGCCTCCTCCGAGATCCGGATGACCCCGGCCGACGTCAGCTACGCCGTGCAGTGGGAGCAGGTGCACAACTTCACCTTCGACTTCCTCTTCAATGGCGGCGGCAGCGACGACGCCACCCAGAACGGCACGGTCGACGACCCGCTGACCGACGCGCTGCTGCAGAACAAGTCCTCGTTCCGCTGGGTCGACCACACCTACGATCACCCGTTCCTGGGCTGCGTGCAGAACACCACGACGGTCCCCTGGTCCTGCACCACGGACGCGAGCGGCAACGTCTCCTGGGTCGACGAGCAGACCATCGAGAACGCGATCAGCCAGAACGTCGCCTGGGCCGCCCGGCACGGGCTCTCCATCGACCGGGCCGAGCTGGTCACCGGGGAGCACTCGGGCCTGAAGACGCTGCCGCAGCAGCCCGTCGACAATCCCAACCTCGCGCCCGCGCTGAACGCCGAGGGCGTCAAGTGGACGGGCAGCGACCATTCCCGCGAGCCCGACCAGCGGGCTGTCGGCAACGCGCTCACCGTGCCGCGCTTCCCGATGAACGTCTACTACAACGCCGGCAAGGTGGCCGACGAGGTCGACGAGTACAACTGGCTCTACACCGCCACCTCCCAGGGCGGCAGCGGCACCTGCACCGCCAACCCGGCGACGACCACCTGCCTGTCCGCCCCGCTGGACGAGTTGACGGGCTACAGCAGCTACATCGTGCCGTTGGAGGCCCGGATCGACATGGGCCACGTTCTCGGCGACAACCCCGACCCGCACTACGCCCACCAGTCCAACCTGGCCGAGGACCGCATCCTCTACCCGGTGCTGGACACCCTGTTCGCCACCTACAACCAGCTGATGGCGGCCAACGCCCCGATGGTCAACCTGCGCGAGTCCGCGATCGGCGCCGAACTGCAGCAGCGCAGCGCCTGGCAGTCGGCGGTGTCCGCCGGCAAGGTCACGGCCTACCGGGTGGGCGGCACCGTCACCGTGCAGGCCCCGTCCGGGGTGCGGGTCCCGGTCACCATGCCGAACGGGACGGTTCAGCCGGGCCTGCTCGGTCTCGGCGCGACGGCCGCCGGCACCGCCTACGCGGGCGAGCTCTCCGGATGGCTGGCGCCCAAGCTGCTCCAGGGCGCGGTGACCCTCACGCTCAGCTCCGCGGGCACACCCGCCGCACCCGCTGCGTCGGGCACCAAGGCCGCGACACCCACGGCGGTCGCCCCGGCGCAGACCAAGCCGGCACAGCCGGCGTCGGTGGCACTCCAGGTACCGCTGACCCCGGCCGGTGTCGCGCTCCTCCCGCAGGGACGCAAGTAGCCGCGGGCACCGTAAGGAACGGACGGACAGAGCCGTCGAGCACCACCTTCTTCACCAGTCGCACATACGGCAGAGCCAGGGCCCGGGACGCAACGCCCCGGGCCCTGGCCCGCCACGAACGCCCGAGGGGGCCGAGCCCGTATGAACAGCCCGGGACCGCTTGAGGTCACCCTGCTGACGGAGGGCACCTATCCGTACATCCACGGCGGCGTCAGCACCTGGTGCGACCAGTTGGTCCACGGGATGCCCGATGTGCGCTTCCACGTCCTGGGGATCACCGGGTCCGGCGACGAGCCGGTGGTCTGGCCGCTGCCGAGGCAGGTCGTCTCGGTCAGCACCGTGCCGCTGTGGGGTCCGACGCCCGAGGGCCGGGCGCCGCGCGGCAGGGCGCTGCGGCGCTTCCTGGCCGGCTACGAGCGTTTCCTGCTCTCGTTGCTCGACCCGGACTTCGAGCACCACTTCGCCGACGAGCTCTACCAGCTCTCCGAACTCGCTTTGACCGGCCGCTCGTTGACCGCAGCGCTGCGCACCGAGGGCGCGCTGCGCTCGCTCCAGGGCGTCTGGCGGCTGCCGTTCCTGCCCACCAGCCGGGACCGGCCCAGCCTGCGCGACGCGCTGGAGGGGACCGACCTGCTGGAGCACGCGCTGCGCCCGCTCTCCGTCCAGCCGCCCGCGCGCGGCGTCGCGCATGTGGCGACAGGCGGGCTCGCCGCGCTGCCGGCCCTGGCCGCCCGGCGGTTCCACGGCGTGCCGCTGCTCCTCTCCGAGCACGGCATCTACCTGCGCGAGCGTTTCCTCGGCTTCCGCAACCCGCCGTTCAGTCGCCCGGTGAAGACGCTGCTACTGGGCTTCTACCGGATGCTCGCTGCGGAGAGCTACCGCTGCGCCGACGTCGTCGCGCCGTGCAACCGGTACAACCGCCGTTGGGAGGAGCACGGCGGCTGCGACCCACGGCGCATCCGCACCGTCTACAACGGCGTGGACCTTCGGCAGTTCCCCGTCGCCGGCCCCGAGCCCGAGGAGCTGACCCTCAGTTGGGCCGGGCGGATCGACCCGATCAAGGACCTGGAGACGCTGCTGCGGGCCTTCGCGCTGATTCGCGCCGAACTGCCGCAGGTGCGGCTGCGCCTCTTCGGCGGCGTCCCGGCCGGGGGAGAGGAGTACCGCGCGCGGCTCGACGCGCTGGCGGCGGAGCTCGGGATCACCGAGGGCGTCGTCTTCGAGGGCCGCATCGAGGAGGTCAGGAACGCCTACGGGGCGGGCACGGTGGTGCTGCTGTCCAGCATCTCCGAGGGGTTCCCGTTCAGCCTGATCGAGGCGATGGCCTGCGGCCGGGCGACGGTCTCCACCGACGTCGGGGGCGTTCGGGAAGCGGTCGGCGACACCGGCCTGGTCGTCCCCGCCCGCGAGCCCGAGGCCCTCGCCGCCGCGACGCTCGCCCTGCTCCGCGATCCCGGGCGGCGCGTCCGCCTGGGCGCGGCCGCGCGGCGTCGGGTGACGGAACGGTTCACCGTGGAGCGCACGGTGGCCGAGTACCGCTCGTTGTATGGGGAGTTGGCGCGGACGGGCGGCGCGACGGCGGCCCAGTCCGAGGCAGCCCGCTGCGAGGCAGCCCCGTTCGAGGCAGTCCCGTTCGAGGCAGCCCCGCTCGAGGCAGCGCAGTTCGGGGCGGCGCAGTTCGGGGCGGCGCAGTTCGGGGCGGGGTGGTTCGGCTCGGATCCGCCGAGCAGCACGGCCGGTGCTCAGCCCGGCCGACCCCTGCCCGCGTCCCTGTCCGCGTCCGTGCCCGTGCCCGTGTCCGCGCACGCGCCCGTGCCCGCAGGCGCGCTGCCCGCACGCGCCCGTCTGCCACGTCAGCGTGGCTCGGCGCCGGTGCCCGCGTCCGACCCCGGCGGCCCGCCCGCGCCCGGCGACGGACCGAGGCGGCCGGCGGGCGACGGGGTCGCGGCGTGAGCGGCTTCGTCGAGCTGGTGCGGGGGCTGCGGCTCGATCCCGTGCCGGCGGCGCTGCCCCGGGTGGCGGTGCGGGACGCGGTCGCGCAGGATCCGGCCGAGGAGATAGCGCTGCGCTTCGCCGAGGTCGCCGAGAGAGCCGTGCACGCGCTGGAGCTGGTCGCCGCGCTGGAGGCCGAGGGCCTCAGCGACCGTCAGATACAGCAGCGCTACGGCCGACGCGACGCGTTCGAGCTGGGGGAGGAGTTGTTCCGGCGCGCGCATCCGGAGGGGCAGCGCGCGTCGGGCGGCGCGGTGCCCAAGCGGGTGCGGCTGCGGCTGGCCCGCGGCCCGGCGCGTGCCTCGGCGTGGGGCGTGCCCGCATCGCGCAGCGCGTTGCGCGGGGTCCTGTTCGCGCTGCCCGGCCTCGCGTTCGTGCTGGCGGGGCGTCCGCCGGGCTCGTTGTGGTGTGCGGGCGCGGCGTTGCTGTTCTGCTGGAGCTGGAGCCAGGGGGTGGCCCACCTCGGTTATCTGCGGCTGGGCCGGGGCGAGCCCGTCGCCGCGGCCGAGTGTCTGGCCCGTGGGGGCGTGGCGGGCGTGGTGCTCTGGCTGCCGGTGGCCGCCGTCGCGGCCGTGCTGTCGGGCTCGCCGCCGGCGGCGGTCGGGTACGCGCTCGGGCAGGGGCTGTACTTCGCCTCGGCGACCGCGCTGCTGGTCCTCGGCCGGGAACGCGCGCTCGTCGGCCCGCTCATGCCGGTCGCGTGCGGCGCGCTCTGGCTGCTCGGCGCCCGACCGGCCGGACTCCCGGGCCCGCCGGGGCCGGTGGGTGTGGGCCTCGTCCTGCTCTCCCTGGTGCTGACGGTCCGGGCGGGTTGGCGGGAGACGGGGCGTGCCGCACCGTGGAGGGGCTCGACGGGGCGCCGGGAGCGGCTCGCGTGGCGGGAGGCGGGCCAGGCGGGGGTGTTCGGCCTGGCGGTCGCCGTGCTGACGCTGGCCGACGTCGGGCCGACGACGGTGGCGCTGACGCTCAGCATGGGCGGCGCGGAGTGGTTCCTGGCCCGGTGCCGTGGGGCGACGGAGCTGGCCTTGGGGCGGGCCGCGGCCGCGCGGGAGTTCCACGGGCTGGTCGTCGGCGCGCTGCTGCGCTGCCTCGGCGGCTACCTGCTGCTCGTCGCGGGGCTGGCCTGGCTCGCCGAGCGGATCTGGCCCGGGGCCTCGGGCCCGGGCGTAGGCGGTCTCACGGCGCTGGCCGCGGCGATCTGGAGTGCCCAGTTGCTGCAGTCCCTCGGCCTGCTCGGCCGGGCCGCGCTCGGGGTGTCCGCGGCGGCGCTCGCCCTGGTGGTGACGCGGCTGGCGGGAGCCGAGGCGGGAACGGCACAGGCCTGGGTGGGCGTCGTCGCGGCGGGGGCGCTCTTCGCGCTCGCCGTCCTCGCCCTCGCCACCGCGACCCGGCACCGGTGACGATGAAAAAAGAAAGAAGTACATGAAAAGAACGCAGGCCCTGATGATCGCGGCCGTGCTGTTCGGGGCGATGCTCACCGCCTGCGCGGGCGGACCCTCGCCTCGGCAGGCCTCCGCCTCGTCCGGTTCCGCCGACTCCGGTTCCGCCGCTCCAGCTTCCGCCGCCGCCTCGTGGTGGCGGCCGCAGGCAGGACTGAGCTGGCAGTGGCAGCTCACCACGCCCGTCGACACCTCCGTCCGCGCCGGCGTCTACGACATCGACGCCGACGACAACGCGGCCACCGTCGTCGCCGCGCTGCACCGCGCCGGACGGCGGGTCGTCTGCTACGTCAACGCGGGGAGCTGGGAACCGTATCGGCCGGACGCCGGAAAGTACCCGAAGGAGTTGCTCGGCAAGCCCCTCGACGGCTGGCCCGACGAACGGTGGCTGGACATCCGGCGCCTCGACCTGCTCACGCCGCTGCTGGCCCATCGCCTCGACGAGTGCCGCGCGAAGGGCTTCGACGGGGTCGAGCCCGACAACGTGGACGGCTACGAGAACGACACCGGCTTTCCGCTCACCGCCGCCGACCAGCTCGCCTTCGACCGTGCCGTCGCCCGGCTCGCCCATCAGCGGGGCCTGGCCGTGGGGTTGAAGAACGACTTCGACCAGGTCGCGGACCTCGCGTCGGAGTTCGACTACGGGGTGGACGAGCAGTGCGCCGAACTGCGCCAGTGCGCGGCGTTGACCGCTTTCGTGAAGGCCGGCAAGCCAGCCTTCGACGCGGAGTACTCGGTGTCGACTACGGCGTTCTGCGCGCAGACGCAGGCCCTGGGAATCAGTGCCATCCGTAAGCACCTGGAACTGGACGCTTGGCGGCAGACTTGCTGAGGCGGTATTTCAGCTGTCCGATTTCGACCGCTGTCGACGCAAAAAGAATGCCACTCGCGCGGACGACACCATGCCCTGTGCTGACGGACCTCCCGGCAGCACGGGCTCCTCGCATACGATGGGCTCGCGGTGGCCTATTCGTTACCACCGCGAGCAAGGTGCCCGATACAGTCGCCCGGTCCATCCAGGCAAGGAGCCAGCCCACGTGTCCGTCTTCGACAAGATCCTGCGTGCAGGCGAAGGAAAGATCCTTCGCAAGCTCACGAAGATCGCAGAACAGGTCAACTCCATCGAAGAGGACTTCGTCAACCTCACGGACGCCGAGCTCCGTGCGCTGACCGACGAGTTCCGGGAGCGCCTGGCCGACGGCGAGACGCTGGACGACATCCTCCCCGAGGCCTTCGCCACCGTGCGCGAGGCCGCCAAGCGCACCCTTGGCCAGCGTCACTACGACGTGCAGCTGATGGGTGGCGCGGCGCTCCACCTCGGGTACGTCGCCGAGATGCGCACCGGTGAGGGCAAGACCCTCGTCGGCACGCTCCCGACGTACCTGAACGCGCTGGCCGGCAAGGGCGTGCACCTGATCACGACCAACGACTACCTGGCCGAGCGCGACTCGGAGTGGATGGGCCGGGTGCACCGCTTCCTCGGCCTCGAGGTCGGCTGCATCCTGGCGAACATGTCGCCGGCCGAGCGCCGCGCGCAGTACGCCTGCGACATCACCTACGGGACCAACAACGAGTTCGGCTTCGACTACCTGCGCGACAACATGGCGTGGTCGAAGGACGAGCTGGTGCAGCGCGGCCACAACTTCGCCGTCGTCGACGAGGTCGACTCGATCCTCATCGACGAGGCCCGTACCCCGCTGATCATCTCGGGCCCGGCCGACTCCGCCACCAAGTGGTACGGCGACTTCGCCAAGATGGTGCAGCGCCTGAAGATCGACCGCGACTACGAGGTCGACGAGAAGAAGCGCACCGTCGGCATCCTGGAGGCCGGTGTCACCCGGGTCGAGGACTACCTCGGCATCGACAACCTCTACGACGTCGCGAACACCCCGCTGGTCGGCTTCCTGAACAACGCCATCAAGGCCAAGGAGCTCTACAAGGCGGACAAGGACTACGTCGTCATGAACGGCGAAGTCATGATCGTCGACGAGCACACCGGCCGTATCCTCGCCGGTCGCCGCTACAACGAGGGCATGCACCAGGCGATCGAGGCCAAGGAGGGGGTGGAGGTCCAGAACGAGAACCAGACCCTGGCCACCATCACCCTGCAGAACTTCTTCCGTCTCTACGAGAAGCTCTCCGGCATGACCGGTACGGCGACGACCGAGGCCGCCGAGTTCCACCAGATCTACAAGCTCGGCGTGGTCCCGATCCCGACCAACAAGACGCCGCTGCGCATCGACCAGCCGGATCTGATCTACAAGTCCGAGCCGGCCAAGTTCGCCGCCGTCGTGGACGACATCGTGGTGCGCCACGAGAAGGGCCAGCCGGTCCTCGTCGGCACCACCTCGGTCGAGAAGTCCGAGTACCTCTCCCAGGAGCTGCGCAAGCGCGGCGTCCCGCACGAGGTGCTGAACGCGAAGAACCACGAGCGCGAGGCGCAGGTCGTGGCGCAGGCCGGCCGCAAGGGATCGGTCACCGTGGCCACCAACATGGCCGGCCGTGGCACCGACATCATGCTCGGCGGCAACCCGGAGCACCTGGCCGCGGCCGAGCTGGCGCAGCGCGGGCTCTCCCCGGTGGACACCCCGGACGAGTACGAGGCCGCGTGGGGCGGCGCGCTCGAAAAGGCCAAGGAGGCCGTCAAGGCCGAGCAGCAGGAGGTCCAGGAACTCGGCGGCCTGTACGTGCTGGGCACCGAGCGCCACGAGTCCCGCCGCATCGACAACCAGCTGCGCGGTCGTTCCGGCCGTCAGGGCGACCCGGGCGAGTCCCGCTTCTACCTGTCGCTGGGCGACGACCTGATGCGCCTGTTCAAGGCCGGCATGGTCGAGCGCGTCCTGTCCATGGCCAACGTGCCCGAGGACGTGCCGATCGAGTCGAAGATGGTGACGCGCGCGATCGCGTCCGCGCAGACCCAGGTCGAGCAGCAGAACTTCGAGATCCGCAAGAACGTCCTCAAGTACGACGAGGTCCTCAACCGCCAGCGCGAGGTCATCTACGGCGAGCGCCGCCGCGTGCTCGAGGGCGAGGACCTGCACGAGCAGATCGACCACTTCATCGACGACACCGTCGACGCGTACGTCCGTGATGCCACGGCCGACGGCTTCGCGGAGGAGTGGGACTGGGACAAGCTGTGGACCGCCTGGGCCCAGCTGTACCCGATCTCCCTCAAGGTCGAGGACCTCGAGGACGAGGCCGGCGACCGCAGCGGCATCACGGCCGAGCTGCTGTCCGAGGCGGTCAAGGAGGACGTGCACGCCCGCTACGCCGAGCGCGAGGAGCAGCTCGGCGCCACGGTCATGCGCGAGCTGGAGCGCCGGGTCGTGCTGTCGGTCCTGGACCGTCGCTGGCGCGAGCACCTCTACGAGATGGACTACCTCCAGGAGGGCATCGGCATGCGCGCTCTCGCGCAGCGCGACCCGCTGGTGGAGTACCAGCGTGAGGGCTACGACATGTTCAACGCGATGATGGACGGGATCAAGGAGGAGTCCGTCTCCTACCTGTTCAACCTGGAGGTCCAGGTCGAGCAGCAGGTGGAGGAGGTCCCCGTCGCGGACGCGGTGCCGACCCCGGAGATCCGCGCGAAGGGCCTGGACGCCCCGCAGCGTCCGGACCGCCTGCACTACAAGGCACCGACGATCGACACCGCCGACGGCATCGTCGAGACCGACATCAACACCGGCCTCGAGGACGAGCCGGAGGACGGCGACGGCCTGACCCGCGCCGAGCGCCGCAAGGCCGCCAAGGGCGGCCGTCGCCGCAAGAAGTGACCCGGGGGCGCGAGGAACTGCGCGGGCAACCAGCGGTATGCCGATGGCCCTGCTCGTTCGGCGAGTCACCCCACAGGGTGGCTTGCCGCGCAGTTCCTCGCGCCCTTGCGGTGGCGACGTCCTCACCACCGTGACTCCAGCGCGGTGAAGCGCCAGGTGATGTTCTGACTGCGCCTCAGGGCGCGGCACTCCAGCCGGAAGGCGAGGGTCTCGGTCCGGGCGCCGACGCGGACGAGGGCCGTGACTTCGAGGGCGTCCTGGCGTGGCGCGGAGTCGAAGACCCGTTGCAGCACCGGGCGTGATCCGTCCGCGCGGAGGCAGCCGAGGGCCCGCAGGGTGCGGACGCGGTCGTAGACGTCCTCCGTCGCGAAGGCGAGCAGCTGTTCCTGTGGGCGCATGCCGGTGAGGACTTCCAGCAGCCGTTGCGCGTAGGCGCGCGCCAGCGGGTTCTGGGAGGTCGTGCACGGCGTCGGCCTGCGCCTGGCGCCGACACCGTGGAGGCGACCGATGCGGACGTTGCCGGTGTGCGTCGTCATGGCAGACGTCTATCGGTGACAGATGGCGGCGAACAAGGACCTTCGCGGTGGCCGCCGCGGTCTCCGGAGAATCACTTATCCGAGTGAAAACAGCCGCCTGACCTGGGCGGATGCCGGGCGCCCCCACCAGGGCCCGGTCACGTAGAGCGACGGATTGCCACTCAATCGATTACGTTGCGCAACCGGCGTCATCGGGTCGCGTTGACGCCTTATCCTGAGCGCATGCGCGTCTACGTGCCCCTCACCCTGACCGGCCTTGCCAAGGCTCACGCCGACGGCGCCGTCGCACCGCCGCCGGTGCCGGCGTACGCGGTGACGCCGGCGCTGCGCGAGTGGTACCTCAGCGACGACATCGAGGAGCTGGAGTACGCCGCGCTGGTCCGCGCCGCGCTGGCGTCGCTGCGGATGCTCGCCGAGGAGCCGGGCGCGCCGCGGCGGCGGGTGGTCGTGGCGGCGGACGTGCCGGACGGCGCGGTCGCGCTGAACGTGCAGGCCGAGCACGAGGAGGCCGCCGCGCTCGGCGCGGTCCGGCTGAACGAGCCGCTGCAGCTGGCGAAGGCGGCGTCCGTGCACGCCGACGCGGACGACGCGGAGGTGCTGGAGGACATCGCCGCCGCCGCGCTCGCGCTGCCCGCCGCCGACGCCGGGGACGAGGACGCGCGCTTCACCGTGGACGGCGCCGAGGACCACGAGCTGCTCTGGTTCGCGACGCAGGAGATTCCCGGGCTGTTGCCGTGAATGTCAGACCTGCGCGGTAGCGTCCTGCTCATGCGTGCACCACACATCGTCTGGGACTGGAACGGCACCCTCTTCGACGACATCTCGGCCGTCGTCGACGCGAGCAACGCCGCCTTCGGCGAGCTCGGCCTGCCGCCGCTGACGGTGGAGGAGTACCGCGAGTGGTACCGGATACCGGTCATCGACTGCTATGCCGACCGCCTCGGGCGGGTGCCCTCGTCCGAGGAGTGGGCGCGCATGGACGAGGCCTTCCACCTGCACTACACGACGCTGCGCGGGTCCTGTGGGCTGACCGTCGGCGCGCTGGAACTGCTCGCCTCCGGGCGATCGCAGTCGCTGCTGTCGATGTACGGGCACGAGGAGCTGGTGCCGCTGGTGCGCAGCTTCGGGATCGACGGGCACTTCCGCCGGGTCGACGGCCGGGACGGCACCTCGGGGACGACGGGCAAGGGGCAGTACCTGGTGCGCCACCTGGTCGCGCTGGGCGACGCGGTGGATCCGGCCCGTACGGTGCTGATCGGTGACGTGCCGGATGACGCCGCGGCCGCCGCCGAGGCGGGCGTGCGGGCGGTGCTGTACACCGGCGGAGCCGGTTCGCGGCGCGGGCTGTCGCGCATCGGGGTGCCGGTGGCCGACACTCTGGCCGAGGCTGTCTCCCTGGCGGAGGAGCTGGTCGCATGATGACTGTATGTCAGAAATGTACGGACTTGGCCGAATCGATGGAATCACCCGCGTTCCGGAGCCGCTGAACGAGCCGGTGCACAGCTACGCCCCGGGCAGCCCGGAACGGGCCCGGCTGGAGGCGCGGCTGGCGGAGCTGGCCGGGGCCGCCGAGGCGGCGCTGACGATGACCGTCGGCGGCGCGCAGCGCCTGGGCGGTGGCGAGCGGATCGACGTGGTGCAGCCCCACCACCACTCCGCGCGGCTGGGCGTGCTCGGAAACGCCACGGCCGAGGATGTGGGGCAGGCGGTGGAGGCGGCGCTGAAGGCCGCTCCGGCCTGGCGCGCGCTCTCGTTCGACGACCGGGCCGCGGTCTTCCTGAAGGCCGCGGAGTTGCTGGCCGGTCCGTACCGGGAGACGGTCGCCGCGGCGACGATGCTCGGGCAGTCCAAGACGGCGCAGCAGGCGGAGATCGACGCCCCCTGCGAGCTGGTCGACTTCTGGCGCTGGAACGTGCACTTCGCCCGCCGGATCCTGGCCGAGCAGCCGGTCAGCAGCCCCGGGGTGTGGAACCGGGCGGACCACCGTCCACTGGAGGGCTTCGTCTGCGCGATCACGCCGTTCAACTTCACCGCCATCGCGGGCAACCTGCCGACCGCTCCGGCGCTGATGGGCAACACGGTGGTGTGGAAGCCGGCGCCGACGCAGACGCTCTCGGCCTGGTACCTGATGCGGGTGCTGGAGGCGGCCGGGCTGCCGCCCGGGGTGATCAACATGGTGACGGGGGACGGGCGGGCGCTCTCCGAGGTGGCGCTGACGCATCGCGCCCTGGCCGGGATCCACTTCACCGGCTCGACCGCGACGTTCCAGGCGCTGTGGGGCCGGGTGGGGCAGAACATCGGCCGCTACGCGAGCTATCCGCGCCTGGTCGGCGAGACCGGCGGCAAGGACTTCGTCCTCGCCCACCCGAGCGCGGATCCGGCGGTGCTGCGGACGGCGCTGATCCGGGGCGCCTTCGAGTACCAGGGCCAGAAGTGCTCGGCGGCCTCCCGGGCGTATGTGCCGCGCAGCGTCTGGCAGGCGATGAAGGGCGACTTCCTCGACGAGGTGCGGGCCCTGCCCGTCGGCGATGTGTCCGATCTGTCCAACTTCATGGGTGCGCTGATCGACAGCCGCGCCTACGCCAAGAACGCCGGGGCGATCGCCCGCGCCCGGGACGTGCACAGCCTGGACATCGTCGTCGGCGGGCACAGCGACGACGCGATCGGCTACTTCGTCGAGCCCACCGTGGTCCTCGGCACCGATCCGCGGGAGGAGATCTTCTCCACCGAGCTCTTCGGCCCGGTCCTCGCCGTCCACGTCTACGACGACGCCCGCTGGGAGCAGACGCTCGACCTGGTGGACGGCACCGGGGCCTATGCGCTGACCGGCGCCGTCGTCGCGCAGGACCGCGCCGCGATCGCCCGGGCGACCGAGCGGCTGCGGTTCGCGGCCGGCAACTTCTACGTCAACGACAAACCGACCGGCGCCGTCGTCGGCCAGCAGCCCTTCGGCGGCGGCCGGGCCTCGGGGACGAACGACAAGGCGGGCGCCGAACAGAACCTTCTCCGATGGACGTCCACGCGTTCGATCAAAGAGACGTTTCTGCCCGCGACCGACCACCGGTATCCGCACATGGGGTGAGGGCCGTTCGACCCACGTGAAGGAAGAGTGGATTCCCCTTGGACAAGTCGTACAGCCGGTACCAAAGATCCTGACGCAGTGCACCGAATCGGCCCGGGACACGGTCTCCTACCCAAGTTAGGCTCGACCGGAACCACCGGGGCCGGACCGACCATCCTTCGCGATGAGGGAGGATAGGGACAGACCCGGTGGATCATGTGCAACTCCATGCAGATCCATGCAACCGCACCCACCAGGTCACGCAACGGCGCGCGACAGGAGCCAGATAGTCATGCAGACCCAGCTGGACGCAGCTAAGGCCGAACTGCTCAGCAAGGCAGCTCAGGGAGAGGCGCTCGGCAACGGCGCCCTTGCCTCGTACCTGAAGCACTACTACCTGCACACGGCCCCCGAGGACCTCCTCGACCGGGACCCGGTCGACGTCTACGGTGCGGCGGCCTCCCACCACCGGCTCGCCGCCAAGCGCCCGCAGGGCGCCGTCGAGGTCCGGGTCTACACCCCGACCGTCGAGGAGAACAGCTGGTCCTGCGGCCACACCGTGGTGGAGATCGTCACCGACGACATGCCCTTCCTGGTCGACTCGGTCACCAACGAGCTGACCCGCCAGGACCGCGGCATCCACGTCGTGATCCACCCGCAGATGGTCGTCCGCCGCGACATCACCGGCAAGCTCATCGAGATCCTCGACCTGGACGCCTGCGACAAGAAGCGTCCGGCGGACTCGCTCGTCGAGTCCTGGATGCACATCGAGATCGACCGCGAGACCGACCGCGACGACCTGCGCGCCATCGAGTCCGACCTGCGCCGCGTCCTCGGCGACGTGCGCGAGGTCGTCGAGGACTGGGGCAAGATGCGCGAGTCCGCGCTGCGCCTCTCCGACGAGCTGCGCGAGACCCCGCCGGCCGGCCTCGGCGAGCAGGAGGTCGCGGAGACCTGGGACCTGCTGCGCTGGCTCGCCGACGACCACTTCACCTTCCTCGGCTACCGCGAGTACGACCTGGTGCAGGCCCCGGACGGCGAGGACGCGCTGCACGCCGTCGCCGGCACCGGCCTCGGCATCCTGCGCTCCGACCCGAAGGCCGGCGACTCCTCGTCCTTCGGCCGCCTGACCGCGCCGGCCCGCGCCAAGGCCCGCGAGCAGAAGCTGCTGGTGCTCACCAAAGCCAACAGCCGCGCCACCGTGCACCGCCCCTCCTACCTGGACTACGTCGGCATCAAGAAGTTCGACGCCCAGGGCAACGTCGTCGGTGAGCGCCGCTTCCTCGGCCTGCTGTCGGCGGCCGCCTACACCGAGTCCGTCAACCGGGTCCCGGTCGCGCGCCGCAAGGTCAAGGAGGTGCTGGACGCGTCGGGCTTCAGCGCCGAGAGCCACGACGGCCGCGACCTGGTGCAGATCCTGGAGACCTACCCGCGCGACGAGCTCTTCCAGACCCCGGTCGACGAGCTGCTCTCCATCGCCCACTCCGTGCTGTACCTGCAGGAGCGCCGCAAGCTGCGCCTGTTCCTGCGTCAGGACGAGTACGGCCGCTACTTCTCCGCGCTGGTCTACCTGCCGCGTGACCGCTACACCACCCGCGTCCGGCTGCGCCTGATGGACCAGCTGATGCAGGAGCTCGGCGGTTCCACGATCGACTACACCGCGTGGAACACCGAGTCGGTCCTGGCCCGCCTGCACTTCGTCATCCGCGTCCCGGCCGGCACCGAGCTGCCGCACCTGACCGAGCAGGACGTCGAGCGGCTGGAGGCCAAGCTGGCCGAGACCGCCCGCTCCTGGGCGGACGGCTTCAACGAGGTGCTGGTCCGCGAGTGCGGCGAGGAGCGCGCCGCCGAGGCCTCGCGCCGCTACAACAACGCCTTCCCCGACGGCTACCGCGCCGACTTCACCCCCGCCACCGGCGTCGCCGACCTGCGCCAGCTGGAGTCGCTCAGCGGCGCCGGCGACTTCCGGCTGAACCTCTACCAGCCGGTCGACGCCGAGGGCGACGAGCGCCGCTTCAAGATCTACTGGGAGGGCGGCTCGGTCTCCCTGACCGAGGTGCTGCCGGTCCTGTCCCGCCTGGGCGTCGAGGTGCTCGACGAGCACCCCTACGAGCTGCGCCGCACCGACGGCACGGTCGCCTGGGTCTACGACTTCGGCCTGAAGCTGCGCCCCGAGGTCGCCGACACCATCACCGACGAGAGCCGCGAGCGCTTCCAGGAGACCTTCGCCGCCGTCTGGACCGGCAAGGCCGAGAACGACGGCTTCAACTCCCTGGTCCTGCGCGCCGGCCTGAGCTGGCGTCAGGCCATGGTGCTGCGCGCCTACGCCAAGTACCTGCGTCAGGCCGGTGTGGCCTTCTCGCAGGACTACATGGAGGACGCGCTCCTCAACAACGTCCACGTCACCCGGCTGCTGGTGAACCTCTTCGAGGCGCGGCTCTCCCCGGCGCACACGCACAGCGCCGCCGAGCTGATCGAGGGCCTGCTGGAGGAGCTGGACGGCGCGCTCGACCAGGTCGCCAGCCTCGACGAGGACCGCATCCTGCGCTCCTTCCTGTCGCTGATCCGGGCCACCCTGCGCACCAACTTCTTCCAGCGCGACGAGAGCGGCGAGCCGCACGCCTACGTGTCGATGAAGTTCGACCCGCAGGCCATCCCGGACCTGCCGGCCCCGCGCCCCGCGTACGAGATCTGGGTCTACTCCCCGCAGGTCGAGGGCGTGCACCTGCGCTTCGGCAAGGTCGCCCGCGGCGGTCTGCGCTGGTCCGACCGCCGTGAGGACTTCCGCACCGAGATCCTCGGCCTGGTCAAGGCGCAGATGGTGAAGAACACCGTCATCGTGCCGGTCGGCTCCAAGGGCGGCTTCTTCGCCAAGCAGCTGCCGGACCCGACGGTCGACCGCCAGGCCTGGCTGGACGAGGGCATCTCCTCCTACAAGACCTTCATCTCCGGTCTGCTCGACATCACCGACAACCTGGTCGCCGGCGAGGTCGTGCCGCCCAAGGACGTGGTCCGCCACGACGGTGACGACACCTACCTGGTCGTCGCCGCGGACAAGGGCACCGCGACCTTCTCCGACATCGCCAACGGCGTGGCGGGCGACTACGGCTTCTGGCTGGGCGACGCCTTCGCGTCGGGCGGCTCGGCCGGCTACGACCACAAGGGCATGGGCATCACCGCCCGCGGCGCGTGGGAGTCGGTCAAGCGTCACTTCCGCGAGCTGGGCCACGACACCCAGAACGAGGACTTCACGGTCGTCGGCATCGGCGACATGTCCGGTGACGTCTTCGGCAACGGCATGCTGCTGAGCGAGCACATCCGCCTGGTGGCCGCGTTCGACCACCGTCACATCTTCGTGGACCCGAACCCGGACGCGGCGAGCTCCTTCGCCGAGCGCAAGCGGATGTTCGACCTGCCGCGCAGCTCGTGGGAGGACTACAACACCGACCTGATCTCGGCCGGTGGCGGCGTCTTCCCGCGCGGCGCCAAGTCGATCAGCATCACCCCGCAGATGCGGGCGGCGCTGGGCATCGAGGCGGGCGTCTCCCGGCTCACCCCGGCCGAGTTGATGAAGGCGATCCTGCTCGCCCCGGTCGACCTGCTGTGGAACGGCGGCATCGGCACCTACGTCAAGGCCGCGGCCGAGAACAACACCGAGGTCGGCGACAAGGCCAACGACGCGATCCGCGTCAACGGCGGCGAGCTGCGGGTCAAGGTTCTCGGCGAGGGCGGCAACCTGGGCGCGACCCAGCTCGGCCGGATCGAGTTCGCGACCCTGGGCAACAGCGGCGAGGGCGGCAAGGTCAACACCGACGCCATCGACAACTCGGCGGGCGTGGACACCTCGGACCACGAGGTCAACATCAAGATCCTGCTCAACCAGGTCGTCACCGACGGCGACATGACGGTCAAGCAGCGCAACGCGCTGCTGGCCGAGATGACCGACGAGGTCGGCGTCCACGTCCTCACCAACAACTACGCGCAGAACGTGGCGCTGGCCAACGCCGTCGCGCAGGCGCCCAGCATGGTCAACGTGCACCAGCGCCTGATGCGCAGGCTCGTCAGCGAGGGCCACCTCAACCGCGCGCTGGAGTTCCTGCCGTCCGGTCCGCAGATGCGCGAGCGCGCGGCGGCCGGGCGCGGCCTGACCCAGCCTGAGTTGGCGGTGCTGCTCGCCTATACGAAGATCACCCTGGCCGACGAGATCCTGGCCTCGGACCTGCCGGACGACCCGTACCTGCGCGGCAAGCTGCACCGGTACTTCCCGCCGCAGCTGCAGGAGAAGTTCGAGAACCAGATCGACGCGCACGCGCTGCGCCGCGAGATCATCACCACGGTCGTGGTCAACGAGACCATCAACCGCGGCGGCATGACCTTCGCCTTCCGTCTGCGCGAGGAGACGGGCGCCACCTACGAGGAGGTCGTGCGCTCGCACACCGCGGCCCGCGCGATCTTCGACCTCAAGGGCGTCTGGCAGGCCATCGAGGCGCTGGACAACAAGGTGTCGGCCGAGATCCAGACGCGGATGCGCCTGCACGCCCGTCGCCTGGTCGAGCGCGCCACCCGCTGGCTGCTCAACAACCGGCGCCAGCCGCTGGACATCGCGGAGACCATCGCGGTCTTCCGGGAGCGGGCCAACCTGGTCTGGAGCAAGGTGCCGGAGCTGGTCCGCGGCTCGGACCTGGAGTGGTTCGAGTCCGTGCGGGACGAGCTGCTCGAGGCAGGCGTCCCGGAGGAGCTGGCGGTCAAGTGCGCCGGCATGTCCTCGGTCTTCCCCTCGCTCGACGTCATCGAGGTGGCCGACCGGAACGGCGCCGACGTGCTGGACGTCGCGGAGGTCTACTACGACCTCGGCTCGCGCCTGCAGATCACCGAGCTGCTGGACCGGATCATCGAGCTGCCGCGCACCGACCGCTGGCAGTCGATGGCCCGCGCGGCCATCCGCGAGGACCTCTTCGCGGCCCACGCCACCCTCACCGCCGACCTGCTCGGTTACGGCGAGCCGGGGGCGACGCCGGAGGAGCGGTTCCTCGCCTGGGCCGAGGCCAACGCGACCCTGGTCAACCGGGCCAAGACCACGCTCGACGACATAAGGACGTCGGAGTCGTACGACCTGGCCAACCTCAGCGTCGCGATGCGGGTCATCCGCACGCTGCTGCGGACCGGGTCGATGCGCTGAGCGGCGCGCTGACCTAACACGTTCGGGGGGCCCACGGCGAAAGCCGTGGGCCCTTCGGCTTGAATGCGGCCACAATCTGGTTGCAGTCAAGATCTGAACGCGGCGCGACCCCTTGGCCAGATGTTGCCGTCAGGTTATGGTCCTGTCTCTGCAAGACCTTGCACGACCACAGCACAGCACGGCTCAACTGCACGGCTCTCACTGCACGGCGCGCACCCGGTCCACCCTCTTGGAGGCACGCAATGCAAGGATCCACCCTGTCCGGACGCCGCGCCCTCGCGGTGGGTGCGGCCGCCGCGCTCACCCTGCTCGCGGGCTGTTCCAACTCCTCCAGCAGCGGCGGGGGTTCCGCCTCTGCCACGCCGACTCTGACCGGTGACTGCGCCTCCTTCCAGGCCTACGCGGGCCACGCGGGCACGACGGTCACGATGTTCGCCTCGATCCTCAGCCCCGAGTCGGACGCGCTGGAGCGCTCCTGGGCCAAGTTCAGCCAGTGCACCGGGATCAAGATCTCCTATGTGGGCTCGAACGACTTCGAGTCCCAGCTCCCGGTCCGCGTCAGCGGCGGCAACGCACCGGATCTGGCGATCATCCCGCAGCCTGGCCTGCTGCAGCAGATGGTGAAGACCGGCAAGATGGTCAAGCCGCCGGCGCAGACGGTCACGAACGAGAACAAGTGGGCCCCGATCTGGAAGTCCTACGGGTCGGTCGACGGCACCTTCTACGCCGCGCCGATGAGCGCCAACATGAAGTCGCTGGTGTGGTACTCGCCGAAGGCGTTCGCCGCGGCCGGCTACACGGTGCCGACCACCTGGGCCGACCTGATGTCGCTGAGCGACAAGATCGCCAAGGCGGGCAAGAACAAGCCGTGGTGCGGCGGCATCGGCTCCGGCACCG
Organism: Streptacidiphilus neutrinimicus; assembly: GCF_000787815.1. GTDB lineage: Bacteria > Actinomycetota > Actinomycetes > Streptomycetales > Streptomycetaceae > Streptacidiphilus > Streptacidiphilus neutrinimicus. The sequence goes on along the minus strand of NZ_BBPO01000069.1, from coordinate 7,535 downwards.
CGACGGGCTGGCCCGCGACGGACTGGGTCGAGGAGGTCGTCCTCGGCAAGTACGGTGGTGACGTCTACGACAAGTGGGTCAGCCACCAGATCAAGTTCTCCGACCCGCAGATCACCGACTCGATGAACGTCGTGCAGAACTGGATGCACAACCCCGCCTGGGTCAACGGCGGCTTCGGCAGCGTCCAGTCGATCGCCTCGACGACCTTCCAGGACGCGGGCACGCCGATCCTCTCGGGCAAGTGCTCGATGCTCCAGCAGGCATCGTTCTACGAGGCGCAGTGGCCCAAGGGCACGACGGTCGGCCCGAACGGGGACATCTGGGCCTTCAAGCTCCCCCCGGTGAACCCGTCCATCCCGACCCCGGTCGAGGGCGGCGGCGAGTTCGTGGCGGCGTTCAGCAGCCGTCCCGAGGTGCAGGCCGTGCAGAACTACCTGTCGACGACGGAGTGGGCGGAGAGCCGCATCAAGCAGGCGCCCGGCTGGGTCTCGGCGAACGAGGGCGTGCCCACGAGCATCTACACCGACCCGATCGACCAGCTCTCGGCGAAGTACCTGACGGACCCGTCGGCGACCTTCCGCTTCGACGCGTCCGACATGATGCCGGCCGCGATCGGCGCGGGCCAGGAGTGGAAGTCCTTCACGGCGTGGTTCGCGCAGAACCAGTCCGTGCAGAAGACCGCGTCCGACATCGACGCCGCCTGGCCGCAGTAGCCCCTTAAAGGGCGCGAGGAACTGCGCGAGCAACCACCCTGTGCGGGTGGCCCTGCTCGATCGGCGATCCACCTGGGTGGGTGGCTTGTCGCGCAGTTCCTCGCGCCCCTGGGGTGGCTGCCACAACCTGTAGGAGCGGAAGGCCTATGTGGGGCGATACTTCGATCAAGCTCGGGAACACGCTGGGTGCCGTCGCCGGCTTCCTCGGCGTGCTGCTCCTGCTGTTCTACCTGGCCGGGTTCGCGCGGGGGCGGCTCTCGCGGAGGCTGGCGATCCTGCTGCTGCTCGGGCCGGCCGTGCTGCTGCTCCTCGTCGGGATCGTCGTCCCGGCGGCGCGCACGATCTACCTGTCCCTCTACAACGAGGACAGCACCAAGTTCCTCGGCTTCGGGAACTACACCTGGGCCTTCGGCGACTCCGACATCCACCAGGTGCTGCTCAACACCCTTCTGTGGATCGTCATCGCCCCGATCCTCACCACGGCTCTGGGGCTCGTCCTCGCGCTGCTCGTGGACCGCCTGCGTGGGCAGGCCGTCTACAAGTCGCTGATCTTCATGCCGATGGCGATCTCCTTCGTCGGCGCCAGCATCATCTGGAAGTTCGTCTACGCCTACCGCGACCCCTCCCAGCCGCAGATCGGTCTGCTCTCGCAGATATGCATGTGGTTCGGCTGGCACAACCCGCCGAACTGGATCCTGTCGCACCCGCTGAACAACTTCCTGCTGATGATCATCATGATCTGGGTGCAGACCGGCTTCGCCATGGTCGTGCTGTCCGCGGCGATCAAGGCGATCCCGGAGGACATCACCGAGGCCGCCGTGCTCGACGGTGCGCAGGGGTGGCGGCTGTTCGCCAACGTCACCATCCCGATGATCCGCAGCACCATCATCGTCGTGCTGACCACCGTCATGATCACCACGCTCAAGCTGTTCGACATCATCCGGACCATGACCGGCGGAAACTTCGGCACGCAGGTGCTCGCCAACGAGATGTACAACCAGGCCTTCACCGAGTTCAACAACGGACGGGCGGGCGCCCTCGCCGTGCTGCTCTTCCTGGCGGTGGTGCCGCTGGTCGCCTACAACGTCGCGATGCTGCGCAAGGAACGGGAGGTCCGCTGATGGCCATGCTCACGCGGACGGAGCGCAAGCGCTCCGAGCCGGCCCGCACCGCGCCGACGCGCACGGGCGTGCGCCGCGCGCTCAGCAGCCCCCTGTCGACCGTCGCGGTGCTGCTCGTCACGGTGGTCTGGACGGTGCCGTCGCTCGGCCTGCTCGTCACCTCGCTGCGGCCGGAGCAGGACGTCGCGCAGACGGGTTGGTGGGACTTCTTCGCGCACCCGCACCTGACCCTGGCCAACTACCACGACGTGCTGTTCAACGGCGGGTTCGGCGTCAGCGACGGGCTGATGCCGTACCTGGTGAACTCCCTCGCCATCACGGTGCCGGCGACCATCTTCCCGATCGTGCTCGCGTCGATGGCCGCCTACGTGCTGGCCTGGATCCCGTTCAAGGGCAGCGACACGATCTTCTTCGTCTTCTTCGCGCTCCAGGTCGTCCCGCTGCAGATGGCGCTCGTGCCACTGCTCCAGCTCTTCTCCGGCGGCGCGCACATCGGCAGTCTGACGATTTTCCCCGCGGTCGGAATGGGCGGCTCCTACGCCCCGGTGTGGATCGCCCACACGATGTTCGCGATGCCGCTCGCCGTCTTCCTGCTGCACAATTTCATCGCGCAACTGCCCCGCGATCTCATCGAGGCGGCGCGCGTGGACGGCGCCAGCCATTTCCGGGTGTTCCGTTCCGTGGTGCTGCCGCTGGCGACGCCGGCGCTGGCCTCGTTCGCCATCTTCCAGTTCCTGTGGGTCTGGAACGACCTGCTCGTCGGGCTCACCTTCACCGGCGGCGCGCCGGAGTCCGCGCCGATGCCCTCGCGTCTGGCCCAGCTGTCCGGCTCGTTCGGCGACCACTGGGAGATCCTCACGGCAGGCGCGTTCGTCTCCGTGGTGATCCCGCTCGTCGTCTTCTTCTCGCTCCAGCGCTATTTCGTGCGGGGCCTGCTGGCCGGCTCGGTGAAGGGCTGAACAGAACGAGCACAACGGTCACTTACGCGGCTAACAAGTGACAACAACAGAAACAGAGACGTAACACGGGGCCCGCTCCTACCTTCTGAATACCTCGAACCGGGGGTGTGGAAGGAGCGGGTCCCATGGCCGATGCAAACAATGGCCGAATCGAGATCGAAGGCGTCACCAAGCGCTTTCTGACGCCGGGCGGTGAGGTATTCACCGCGATCAAGGACGTGTCGTTCACCGTCGAGCCCGGCCAGTTCTGCGCCGTCGTCGGACCGACCGGCTGCGGCAAGTCGACGACCCTCGGCATGGTCTCCGGGCTGGACCGGCCGAGTGAAGGCACCGTCAAGGTCGGCGGCAAGGTCGTCGACGGCATCACCGACGGCGTCAGCTTCATGTTCCAGGCGGACGCGCTGCTGCCCTGGAAGACGGTGCTGGCGAACGTCGCACTGGGGCCGATCTTCAAGGGCGCGAGCAAGGCCGAGGCGCAGGCCCGCGCCCGGGACTGGCTGCGCCGGGTCGGCCTGACCGGCTTCGAGGACCGCTACCCGCACCAGCTCTCGGGCGGCATGCGCAAGCGCGTCGCGATGGCCGCCGCGCTGATCAACGAGCCGAAGATCCTGATGATGGACGAGCCGTTCGGGGCCTTGGACGTGCAGACCAAGGCGATCATGTCGAACGAGCTGCTGGGCCTGTGGGAGCAGAGCCGCCCCGCGGTGCTCTTCATCACCCACGACCTGGACGAGGCCGTCGCCCTCGCCGACAAGGTGGTCGTGATGACCTCCAGCCCCGGCACGGTCAAGGCGGTCTACGACATCGACCTGCCGCGCCCTCGCGGCTCCGTCCAGGAGATCCGCTTCGAGCCTCGCTTCCTCGAACTGCAGCACCAGATCTGGGACACCCTGCGCGAAGAGGTCGAACGCGCCTACGCCCGAACCGCCGGTGGTCCCGTCACGGAAGGCAAGGCCGCATGAGCACCGCATCCCCCTCCACCGCCACCGCGAGCGTGGACGGCGTCGCCGCCGGCCAGACCCCGTCCGACGCCGCCAAGTCGGCCAGGCGCGCGGCGCTGAACCGCAAGCTCTCCGTCTGGGGCGCCCGCATCGGTCTGGCGGTCGTCATCATCGGCGGCTGGCAGGCCTTCACCACCTGGGGCATCGTCGACCCGTTCTTCTTCGGCCAGCCCTCGGGGATCTGGAGCCGGTTGATCGACCTGTTCCAGAACGGGACCGAGTTCGGCTCCTTCTACGAGAACATCTGGGTGACCATCGAGGAGGCCCTGCTCGGCTTCGCCGTCGGCGCCGTGAGCGGCGTCATCCTCGGTGTCCTGCTGGGCCAGAGCCGCTTCCTGGCCGACGTGCTCGGCCCCTACATCAAGATCGTTAACGCGATCCCGCGCATCGTCCTCGGCGCGATCTTCGTGGTCGCCTTCGGTATCGGCGCCACCCCGAAGATCCTGCTCGCCGCGGTGCTGGTGTTCTTCGTGGTCTTCTTCAACGCCTTCCAGGGCGTGCGCGAGGTGGACCGCAACATCCTCGCCAACGCCAAGGTGCTCGGCGCCTCCCAGCTGCAGATCGTCCGTCACGTGGTGGTGCCGTCCGCCCTGACCTGGATCATCGCCAGCCTCCACACCGCCTTCGGTTTCGCCATCGTCGGCGCCCTGGTCGGTGAGGTGCTGGGCGCGCAGCAGGGCCTCGGCCTGGTCATCAAGACCGCCCAGAACAACTTCGACCCCAACGGGGTCTTCGCGACCATGCTGGTCATCGCGGTGCTGGTGCTCGTCGCCGAGTCGCTGATCAGCCGTCTGGAGCGGCGCCTGCTCTCCTGGCGCCCGCCGGCCCCCTCCGAGGCCGCGAACTCCATCTGAGCCCTCCACGCCTGACGCATCCGCACCCCCACCCTCGAAAGGCCTGTGGTCCCCGTGTTGAACAAGCGCACCGTCGTCGCCGCCTCGGCCCTCGCCCTGGCCGGTCTCGCCACCGTCACCGGCTGCTCCTCCTCCGGCTCCTCCGGCGGCTCCGGGTCCGACAGCTCCGGCACCCCCACCGTCAGACTCATGGTCGGCGGCATCGACAAGCAGATCTACCTGCCCTACCAGCTGGCGCAGGACCTCGGCTTCTACAAGAAGTACGGCGTCAACGTGGTCCTCTCGACCGAGACCGACGGCGGCGTCGGCGCCGAGGACGCGATGGCCTCCGGCCAGGTCGACATGGCCGGCGCCTGGTACAACCACACCATCGACTTCCAGGTGAAGGGCAAGGCGGTCGAGGACATCGTCCAGCTCTCCGGCGCCCCGGGCGAGCGCGTGATGTGCGCCAACGGCACGAACGTGCACTCCGCCGCCGACTTCAAGGGCAAGGTCATCGGCGTCACCGACCTCGGCTCCGGCACGGACACCCTGATCAAGTTCCTGGCGGCCCAGAAGGGCCTCAAGACCAGTGACTTCACCCGTCTCGGCGTCGGCGCGGGCTCGACCGTGGTCGCCGCGCTGCAGAACCACAAGGCGGCCTGCGCCATCACCACCCAGCCGACGGTCGCCGCCCTGGAGAAGAAGAACATCGCCTACTCGGCGATCGACCTGGCCACCACCACCGGCGCGAGCGGCGCCCTCGGCGGCATGTGGCCCGCGGCCGGGGTGCTGGCCCGCACCGACTGGGTGAACTCCCACAAGGACGCGGCGCAGAAGGTCGTCGACGCGCTGGTCGCGACCATGCACTGGATCAACACCCACACCGCGGCCGACATCGCGAACAACCTGCCGAGCGCGTACACCTCCAACGCCCTGGTGACCAAGGACGACTACGTCACCGCGCTGACGCAGGACAAGGGCCAGTTCCTGCCCGACGGCATCATGCCGGCCGGCGGCCCGAAGACCTCGCTGGCCACGGAGGAGCTGGCGGGCAACGCGACCTCCTCGGTGAACCTCGGCACCACGTTCACCAACGAGTTCGCCATAGCCGCGAACAAGCTGGAGGGCTTCACCACGACCACGACCCCGGCCGGCGCCAACGGCTGAGCCTCCTCGCGGTCCTCGTGATTCTCACGGTCCTCGCGCCGGGCTCCGTCCTTCCGGGACGGACGCCCGGCGCTTCCGCATGCCCACACAGGAGGGGTGACGCGGCGTCAGTGTCATCCCGGAGGTGCAGCGCGTTCGCTTCATAGAGCGACGCGGTGGACTCCGGCCCGGCCCTGGCGTCTGAACCGTCATCGGACGGGGAGGGCGGGGGACGACGAGCGGCACCGCGCCTGGGTGCTGGGCCGGCTGGTCTGCGAGGGCGCCCAGAACGTCTCCGCCGAGCTGTGCCTGCTCGGTGTCACCGGCGTCCACCCGCACGCCGGACTGACCACCGGCGACGCGGAGGAGGCCGCGATGAACCACGCCCTGGCCGCACGGGCCGCGGACACCGGCGTGCTCGCCTCGTCCGAGAAGATCGGCGCCGCCTCCCGGTTCCGCGTGCTGCCCTCGGAGGCCGTCAGCGGAGTGGTCAGCGACGTCGAGCCAGGCCACCCCGTGATCGGGCGGCGCTCGGCGCTCGGCGTGACGGTGCTGGCCGCCGACTGAAGACTGACAGCCGACAGCCCCGGCGGCCGCCGGCGCGCGCCGCCGCTAGACCAGGCGCGGCACGGGCGGCGCGCCCAGCGACTCCGACGCCCGCTGCAGTGCGCTCGCCAGCAGCGCCAGGTCCGTCGGCCCGTTGCCCAGCTCCCGCACGGTGCGCGACGCCGGAGGCTCGCCCAGCGCTGACCAGTCCAGCGGCGTCACCGTCGGCCGCAGCGTCGCGGTCCGCGGGATGCGGCCGGTGACGCGGGCGGTCTGCAGCGGCGTCACGCCGCCGTCGGGGTGCCGCAGCAGGCCGCGGCCGGGGGAGTCCTCGGCGAGGGAGGCCGCGTCGTCGACGTGGATCAGCATCGCGGAGGCCGTGGGGGAGTCGACCCGCAGGGCGATGCGCAGTTGGGCCGCCTCGTCCACGGCCGTTCCGGCGGTGTGCTCCGGGGCGGCGGTGGTGACGGCCAGGCGGACGCCCAGGCGGGGTCCGCGCAGGGCGGCGTCCTCGAGGACGTGCGCGAGCGGGGTGCCGACCAGGGCGTCCCAGTCGTCGACCGCGACGACCAGGTGGGGGAGCGGCTCCGCCTCGACGGCGACCGGGCCGTGGGAGGGCGCGGCGTTCGGGTAGTCGTCTGCAGGACGCCGCGGCGGCGCGAGCCGGGAGAGGGCGCGCTCCGCGTGCCACGCGGCGAAACTGCGGCCCTCCAGCAGAGCGGCGCGGCGGTCGAGTTCGGCGCTGAGCGCGCGGGCGGCCTCGCGCAGCGCGGGCCCGTCGGTGGTCGCCACATGGCCGACCACGTGGGGGAGCTCGACGGCGGGGGCGAGGCCGCGCGCCGGATCCGCGGGCGGCCTCCCCTCGATGAGCAGCAGCCCCAGCCGGTCGGGGCGCTCGGCGACCGCGAGGGCCGCCAGCAGCGAGCGCAGCAGCTCGGTACGGCCGGATTGCGGTGCGCCGCCGACGAGGAGATGGTCCGTCAGGTCCAGGGCGCAGCTGCCCTCGCGGGTGACGCCGACCGTCGCGGTGGCGATCTCGCCGGAGCCGATGCGCAGTTCCGCCCAGCGTGCGGAGATCTTGGCCGGGGTGACCAGGTCGAGGCCGAGCAGGTCGAGCAGGCGAGCCGCCTCCGGCAGCGCGGTGCGGCCGCCGCTGCGGCGCGCGGTGTCCGGCTCGCGCAGCGGCGCGAGGGCGCGTGCGAGGCGACCGGCC
>NZ_BBPO01000070.1 GCF_000787815.1 Streptacidiphilus neutrinimicus | reverse complement strand
AGGCCGCCAAGGTCCTCGCCGACGCCGAGGCCAAGGCCGCCGCCGACCGCGCGCTCTTCGACGCCGAGCTCACCGAGCAGCGCACCGCGGCCGAGCTGGCGGCGGGCGAGATCAGGGACGCCGCCGAGCGCGAGGCCGCACAGGTCCGGCAGCTGGCCACCACCGAGGCCGCCCGCGTGCGCGCCGAGGCCGCGGACGACCGCGAGCGGGTCACCGCCGAGCTGGCCACGCTGCGTGCCGAGGCCGCCGAGGCCTTCGCCGAGGAGCGGGCCAGGATCGAGGCCGAGCGCGAACAGAACGAGCGCGACGCCGCGACCCGCATCGCCGCGGCCGAGGACGAGGCCGCGGAGATCCGCCAGTCCGTCGCCGGCCTGTACGAGCAGGCCGAGGCGCAGACCACGCAGACCCGCGCCGACGCCGAGCGCGAGGCCGCGCAGATCCGGGAGCTGGCCACCACCGAGGCCGCCCGCCTGCGGGCCGAGGCCGAGCAGATCCGCGAGGAGGCCGAGCGGGAGTCGCGGCGTCTGCGCACCGAGGCCGAGGAGCTGCGGGCCCGCGCCGCCGAGGACTCCACCCGGGCCCTCGCCGAGGCGCAGGAGCTCGCCGAGTCGGTCACCGCCGACGCCGAGACCGCCGCCCTGGCCACCACGGCCGCCGCGGAGGAGCAGGCCGACGCCATGGTGTCGGCCGCCCGCAAGGAGGCCGAGCGGATCACCGCCGAGGGCGCGGCCGAGGGCAGCGCGCTCGTCGAGCAGGCCCGCCGCGACGCCGACCAGATGCTGGTCGAGGCGCGCGGCGACGCCACGCAGATCCGCGAGCGCGCGGAGGAGCTGCGCGAGCGCACCCACGCCGAGATCGAGGCGCTGCACGAGCGGGCCCGCAAGGAGTCCGCGGAGGCGCTGCGCGCGGCGGGGGAGCGTGTGGACAAGCTGATCGCCGACACCGCCGAGCAGCTCGAGGCCACCAGGGCCGAGGCCGAGCGCGAGCTGGCCGTGGCCAAGGAGAAGGCCGCCGAACTGCAGGCCGAGGCGTCCGCCGAGGCCAGTAAGGTGCGCATTCAGGCGGTCAGGAAGGCCGAGAGCCTGCTGAAGGAGGCGGAGGCCCGCAAGGCCGACGCCGACGCGGCGCTCGAAGCTGCCCGCGAGGAGGCCGAGCGGCAGCGCGCCGAGGCGGCCGAGACCGCGGAGAAGACCCGTCAGGACGCCGTCGAGGCGGGCGAGACGGAGCTGGCCCGTGCACGGGCCGAGGCCGAGCAGACCGTCGAGGAGGCGAGGTCCGAGGCCAAGCGGATCACCGACGAGGGACGCCGGGAACTCGACGAACTGGTCAACCGGCGTAAGGACATCAACACCGAGATCGCCCGTGTCCAGGACGTCCTCCAGGCCCTCGAGGCCTTCGAGGCGCCCTCGTCCACGGGCAAGCCCAGCGGGGGATCGGGCGGCGCCGGAAACGGCGCGGCCCCAGGGGCGAGCAGGGCCAACGGGGACAGCACGAACAGATCGGGTGGCGGCCGCGGAAGCGCCCCGGCGGGCGTGGGCGCGGGGGCAACCCGTCCGGGTGGCAAACGTGCCGGCACGCAACCACCCGATTGAGCGGACATTCTCCACTCTTCATCGGCTTTCCGCTGATGACACACCGAATCCGTGTCAGGATTCGCCCTATCACCTCACCTCAACCATCCGACTCTCCGGGCATACGACAGGAACTCCACCCCTATGAGCGACACACACTCTCCGCACGGCTTCGACGTTGTGCGCCGCGGGTACGAGCGGGCTCAGGTCGACGAGCGCATCAGCAAGCTGGTCACGGACCGCGACGGCGCCCTCAACCGGATCGGCGCGCTGGAGAAGCGCATCGAGGAGCTGCACCTCGAGACGCAGACGGCACAGGCACAGATCACGGACGCCGAGCCCTCCTACGCGGGCCTGGGCGCCCGGGTCGAGAAGATCCTGCGCCTGGCCGAGGAGGAGGCCAAGGACCTGCGCGAGGAGGCCCGTCGGGCCGCCGAGCAGCACCGTGAGCTCGCCGAGGCCGCGGCCCAGCAGGTCCGCAGCGAGGCCGACGGCTTCGCCAAGGACCGCAAGGCCAAGTCCGAGGAGGAGGGCGCTCGTATCGTCGAGAAGGCGAAGAGCGACTCCGCGCAGCTGCGGGCCGAGGCCGCGAAGGACGCGCAGAACAAGCGCGAGGAGGCGGACGCCCTCTTCGAGGAGACCCGCGCCAAGGCGGCCCAGGCCGCGGCCGACTTCGAGACCAACCTGGCCAAGCGCCGCGAGCAGTCCGAGCGTGACCTGGCCGCGCGTCAGGCCAAGGCCGAGAAGCGCCTCGCCGAGATCGAGCACCGCGCCGAGCAGCTCCGCCTGGAGGCGGAGAAGCTCCGTACGGACGCGGAGCGCCGCGCGCGCCAGACGGTCGAGACCGCCCAGCGCCAGGCCGAGGACATCGTCGCCGACGCCAACGCGAAGGCGGACCGCGTCCGCAGCGAGAGCGAGCGCGAGCTCGCCGCGCTGACGAACCGTCGCGACAGCATCAACGCCCAGCTCACCAACGTCCGCGAAATGCTCGCCACCCTCACCGGTGCGGCCGTTGCCGCAGCCGCCGCCCCCGACGACGACGTCATCGGCCGCGGCGTCCCGGCCCAGCAGACCCGCTGACGCTTCACACGCTCTCCGGCAGCTGCGCGTTCAGCCAGATGCACTATCAGGTAGCTGCGCTATCAGGGGCGCGAGGAACTGCGCGACAAGCCACCGCGTGTGGTCAGTCGCTCAGCGAGCAGGGCCATCCGCACCGGGTGGTCACTCGCGCAGTTCCCCGCGCCCCTGACGCTTGCGGCTAGTCGCGCCGGAAGAGTGCGGTCCACAGGAACGGCACGCCGAAGAGCGTGGATTCGGGTGGTGTCGCCCGCATGCGGCGCAGTTCGACCTCTTCGAACTCGGAGAAGATCCAGCGCAGCGATTCGGGGGTGTAGGCGAGGCCGCCCCCCAGGTCGCGTTCGCGGTAGAGCTCGGCGTCGGTGTGTTCCGACCCCATGCCGCCCTCGCCGGCGGCGAAGGCGGTGAGCGCGAGATGGCCGCCGGGAGCCAGGACGCGGTCGAGGAGGGACAGGTAGCTGACGCGGCGGTGCGGCGGCAGGTGGTGGAAGCACCCCGAGTCGACCACGAGGTCGTACGGACCGGTCAACTCGGCGTCGGGCAGGGCGAAAGCGTCGCCGCAGCGGAAGCGGACGCCGACGCCGGCCTCGCGCGCCCGCTCCTCGGCCCACGCGACGGCCACGGAAGAGAGGTCGACGGCGTCCACCTCGAAGCCGTGCGCGGCGAGGTACACCGCGTTGCGGGCCGCCCCGCACCCCAGGTCCAGAGCCCGCCCGGCAGCGACGAGACCCCGGTCGAGATACGTGGCCAGGTTCTCGTCCGGCTTCGCCGCGAAGAACGGGACTGGCCTCGACCGGTCGGTGTAGAAGCGGTCCCAGAAGCCCCTCCCGTCACCCGTCGCGAGGCGACCGCCTGCCTCGGATGCGGATGCGAAGAGCCCGTCCAGCAGCGCCAGAACGTCCTCGACGGTACGTACGGTCCGGTCCATCCGGCCCCCCTTTCCCCTCCCTCGATCCTAGGAACGATCGGGGCGAAAGGCCAGGTCAGACCGCACGCGGCTGGGGCGCGAGCGGCTCGCTGCCGCCCCGTGGCGACGGCCGGGAGCCCTGTTGTCCGGCCTCGACCCCGCGGTCCGCCCGACCAGCTGTCCCGGGCCGGGAGAGGGCGGTTCCGAGCGGCGCCCGGGAGACTTTTTCGACGGGTTTCCCTCTGCGCTAGTCGATCCGTGCGAGCAGGCTGCGGACGGCCGTGTTGAAGGCCTCGGGGACCTCCAGGGCCGAGAGGTGGCCCGCGCCCGGAAGGATCGTCAGGTCGGCGTGGGGCAGCGCCGCGGCGAGGGCCTCCGCCTCCGGGACCGGGGTCAGTTCGTCCTCGTCGCCGACGACGACGAGGGCGGGGACGTCGACCGTGCGGAGGGAGTCGAGGGAGTCCGGGCGGGCGGCCATCGCGCGCTGGGCCCAGGCGACCGAGGCCGGGGAGGCCTCGCCGATCAGCTCGGCGACGTAGTCGACCAGCTTCGGGCAGCGCTTCGCCGTCGTGCCGCCGAGCAGGGGTGCGGGGAGCTGCTCGTCCACCAGCAGGCGGACGCTGTCGCGGGCCAGGACCGCCTTCGCGACGCGCTCGCGGTTGGCGCGGGCCGTCTCGGTGTCCGCCGTGCCCTTGGTGTCGGCGAGCAGGAGGCCGGACAGCCGGCCGGGATGACGCCGGGCGAAGGCCATCGCGACGTAGCCGCCCATGGAGAGGCCGCCGAGGACCGCCTGCTCGATGCCGGCCGCGTCGAGCAGCAGGGCGACGTCGTCCGCGAGGAGGTCCAGGGAGGGGGCGTCGGCCCCGAGCTCGGTGCCGCCGAAGCCGCGGAGGTCGACGGCGAGGACGCGGGCGTCGGTGCCGTCGGACCCGGGGAGCTCGTCGAGCTGGGACTCCCACATCCGTGCCGAGAGGGGGAACGCGTGGAGCAGGACCAGGGGCGTGCCGGAGCCCGCCTCGCGCACGGAGAGTCGTTCGGTCATGGGGACAGCGTATGCACCGATCGGTGCTCCGAACCCCCATCCGCAGCGATCCTGCCCTAGGGTGAACTCATGATCGAGGTCAACGAGCTGACCAAGCGGTACGGCGACAAGCTCGCCGTGGACCATCTCAGTTTCACCATCCCGCAGGGCGTGGTGACGGGCTTCCTCGGCCCGAACGGCGCAGGCAAGTCGACGACGATGCGCATGATGCTCGACCTCGACCGGCCGACCTCCGGATCGGTCCGGATCGACGGCAAGCAGTACGGCCAGCTCCACGAGCCGCTGAAGTACATCGGCGCACTGCTGGAGGCCAAGGCCGTGCACCCGGGGCGCACCGCCTACAACCACCTGCTCTGGCTCGCGGCCAGCAACCGGATCCCGACCCGGCGGGTGGACGAGGTGCTCGCCCTGGTCGGGCTGACCGCCGTCGCCAAGAAGCGCTCCGGCGGGTTCTCGCTCGGCATGGGCCAGCGGCTCGGGATCGCGGCGGCGCTGCTCGGCGACCCGAAGATCCTGATGTTCGACGAGCCGGTCAACGGCCTGGACCCGGAGGGCATCATCTGGGTCCGCAACCTGATGAAGTCCCTCGCGGCCGAGGGCCGCACGGTCTTCGTGTCCTCGCACCTGATGAGCGAGATGGCGCTGACCGCGGACCACCTGATCGTGATCGGCCTGGGCCGGCTCCTCGCCGACATGCCGATGAACGAGTTCATCGACCGGAACTCCCGCTCCTTCGTGCGGCTGCGGACCCCACAGCCCGAGCGGTTGCTGGACATGCTCTCCGCCAACGGCATCACCGCGCTTCAGGACGGCGCCGGCGCGTGGGAGGTGGAGGACGGCGACATGGCCCGCATCGGCGACCTGGCCGCCGAGCACGGCGTGGCGCTCCACGAGCTGAGCCCGCAGCGCGCCTCCCTCGAGGAGGCGTTCATGCGGATGACGGCGGAGGCCGTCGAGTACCAGACCGGCGCGCCGGCGCTGCAGCCCGCGCAGCAGCAGGAGCCAGAGCCCGCGGCCGCCTGGGGCGCGGGCTGGAAGAAGGAGAGCTGACGATGTTCCCGGTACTGCTCTCCGAGTGGATCAAGGTCAGGACAGTCCGGTCCACCTTCATCACGCTGCTGCTCACGCTCGTGGTCACCGTGGGTTTGGGCGCGGTCGTCTGCGCCGTGCTCGCCTCGACCTGGGACACCCAGCCCGCGGCCGAGCGCGCCAACTTCGACGCGACGGGGTCCAGCTTCAGCGGCATCGCCCTGGGCCAGCTCGCGCTGATCGTCTTCGCGGTGCTCATCGTCACCAGCGAGTACAGCACGGGCATGATCCGCGCGACGCTCGGCGCGGTGCCGCAGCGCCTGACGTTGATGCTCGCCAAGGTCCTGACCGTGGTGGGCCTGGTCGGGGTCGTCTCGCTGCTGACCGCGTTCATCAGCTTCTTCCTGGGCCAGGCCCTGCTCGGCAGCCACCGGACGTCCATCTCGGACCCGGGGGTGACCCGCGCGGTCTTCGGCATGGCGATCTACATGACCCTGCTGGCGCTGCTCTCCGTGGGCGTCGCCTTCATGGTGCGGCGCCCGATCCCGGCGCTGGCGATCCTGATGCCGTTCTTCTTCCTGATCTCGCCGATCCTCAACGCGGTCCCGAAGGTGAAGAACGTCGCGCACTTCTTCCCGGACGTGGCTGGCCGGCAGCTGTACTCGGTGCACGGGAACACGGACGTGCCCTACGGCCCGACAGCGGGCTTCTTCATCGTCCTCGCCTGGTCCCTGGGCTGCGTGGTGATCGGCTACCTGCTCTTCGCCCGCCGCGACGCGTAGCGCGTACCGGCTCAGTACCTCGGAGCGCCGCGTCCCCGCAGCACGTTGGGGGCGCGGCGTTCGCGGTTGGACCAGCAGGCGCGGTGCCAGTGGCGCCGGTCGTCCACTCCCCCGGCCGCACCCATGGAAAGCGCGGGCCAGGCCACGACGTGGCCGACGCCGGGCGGGATCTCCTGGTCGCAGCCGGGGCAGCGGTAGGACTTGCCGCTGTCGCCGGCGACCGCGCGGACCCTCCAGTCCTCGTCGCCGTAGCTCTCGGTCCGCTCCAGCCAGGTACCGCCGGTAACCGCACGGGCGTTCTTCGGTTCGTCCCCATGGGGACGACTTCGGCGAGGAGACATCATTCCCCCTAGGTGGGCGGCATGCTGGTCCCTCAAGGGTAGTGGAGCGGGTTGTGCGGGCTTCCGTACGCGCCGGGGGTGGCTTTTACCACAGCGGCCCGAATCCTGCCAGGGCGCAAGGGCAAATCCACCCGTTATCACGTCGATGCCCGGATTCCGCTGTGCCCGTGGCACATGACGTGAGTTACTCCTGTGGTAGTCGCGGGGTCGAAGTTCCTCGCGGGGCCAAGGAGTTGATTCCATGTCCGCCGTGCACGCCAGCGCCGCGCCCACCCTCGCGCCGTACAAGCTGCCCCGGCAGCGCAGCGCGCGGCGGGTACCGGGCGGGCTCAGCACCGGAGTCTTCCTGCTCTCCGCCCAGTTCCCGGGACAGGGCCACGCCGAGGCGCTGGAGCGCACCGTCTCCGCCACCATGGCCGCCGAGCAGGCGGGTCTGGACAGCGTCTGGCTCGCCGAGCACCACTTCGTGCCCTACGGCGTCTGCCCGGACGCGGCGACGCTCGCGGGGCTGCTGCTCGGCCGCACCCGGCGGGTGCGCATCGGCACGGCGGTGAGCGTGCTGCCGACGCACCACCCGGTGCGCCTCGGCGAGCAGGCCGCGCTGCTGCACCTCACCTCCGGCGGACGGTTCACGCTGGGCGTCGGGCGCGGCGGGCCGTGGGTGGATCTCGCCGTCTTCGGCGGCGGGGCGGAGGCGTACGAGCGTGGCTTCCCCGAGTCACTGGATCTGCTGCTGCGCTGGCTGCGGTCCTCCCGCGTCGGCGCCTCCGGCCCGCGCTACAGCTTTCCCGAGGTCAGCGTCGTCCCGCGGGCTACGGAGCAGCCCTTCCCCACACACCGCACCGGCCGCCAGGCCGGAGGGGCGGCGCGCCCGGGACGCCAGGCGGGCCCGGCGCAGCACGCCTTCGCGGAGACCTCCACGCCCTCCCCGGCGGCGGCCGCGTCCGGTGCACGGACGGCCGGGGGGCCGCCCGTGGTGGTCGCGTGCACATCGCTCGGCACCGTGCGGCTGGCCGCGCAGCAGGGCCTGCCGATGCTGCTCGGCATGCACTCGGGGGACGAGGACAAGGCGGAGATGGTCACCGCCTACCGCGCCGCCGCACTGGAGGCCGGCCGCACGCCGGACCAGGTGGCCCGGATCGAGGCGGAGCACGTGGCCGCCGGCGTGGCCCAGGTCGCCGACCGGACCGCCGACGCGCGCTCCCGCCTGCTGCGGGCCATGCCGGACTTCCTGCGCTTCGGCCTCGGCGCGCACCGCACCGTGGACGGGCGCGAACGCCGGATGCGCGATCCGGAGCAGTACACCGAACTGCTCTGCGACCTGCACGCGGTGGGCACCCCCCGGCTCTGCGCAGACCGGCTGCTCGCCACGCACGAGCGCACGGGCATCCGACGCTTCGCCCTGTTGGTGGAGGGCTCCGGCGACCGGGCCGAGACGGTGGCCAACATCGCTCGACTAGGTGCGGAAGTCCTCCCCCAACTGCCGCAGGAATGAGCGCGGGATCGAACGCAGTGCGAAGCGCGGGATCGAACCGGAATCAAGCCGGGTTCGAGCCGATCAGCAGTCGCGGAGCTCGGGTGACTGGTTGAGCAGCTGAGCCCGCACCGAGGTGAACGCGGCATAGCGGGCCTCGGACTCGGGCCCCGGCGAGAAGACCGCGACCCGATGGCAGTTCTGGAAAGCGAGACGCACCCCGAAGTGCCGTTCCAGTGAACCCCTGATGGCGTCGCTCGCCATGGCGCGCAGCAGCTGCCCGCGCTCCTTCTCGGATGGCGGGGGGACCTGGTTGTCGGCGAACTCACCGCCGTCGACCTCCCGCTGGAGCGCCAACGAGCTGATCAGGTCCCAGGCATAGGGCAGGGAGGTGCGGACGCAGTCGACGAATTCCCGCTCGTCGACCTGGCCTCGTTCGGCCTTCTCAAGCAGGGCCGGTGAGACGTCGAGCGACATGGGTTCTCCTCTCGCAGGGCCCCCGGGGCGGCTCCCCCGGGGGGTGGTGCAGAGCGGAACGGTGGCACCGCTACCAGCGTCCCAGGGAACGGCCTGGCAGGGAGCGGAATGTGGCAATCTCCCTACCCTGAGTGGCCGTGACACACCGTAAGCCTCCGTAAGCAGTGACACCAGAGCACAGCGAATGGATCAAGCCAGAGTCGAAGGTGATCTGACAGTCACCATTCCACTGCGCTGAGTGGTCGTCGGTTCCTGTGAGTGACAACGCCACCGTGCGGCATCCGGTTTCCGCTTACCACCGGAAAGCCCGTCTTCCTGTGGAATCGCTTCGAATGGCCTTCGTGGGCTAGCGTGGTCGGCCGTGCGTCTCGTCATTGCCCGCTGTTCCGTCGACTACGCAGGCCGGCTCACCGCCCACCTGCCGTCCGCCCCTCGGCTCATCCTGGTGAAGTCGGACGGGAGTGTCGCCGTGCACTCCGACGACCGCGCCTACAAGCCGCTCAACTGGATGTCACCGCCGTGCTCCCTGAAAGAGGAGGACGGACGCTGGACAGTGGAGAACAAGGCTGGCGAGAAGTTGATCATCACGCTCGAAGAAGTGATGCTCGACTCCACCCACGAGCTCGGTGTAGACCCCGGTCTGATCAAGGACGGCGTCGAGGCACACCTGCAGGAGCTGCTCGCGGACCGCATGGAGGTCCTCGGCGAGGGCTGGAGCCTGATCCGCCGCGAGTACATGACGGCCATCGGGCCCGTCGACATCCTCTGCCGCGACGCCGCGGGCACGACGGTCGCGATCGAGATCAAGCGCCGCGGCGAGATCGACGGCGTCGAGCAGCTCACCAGGTACCTGGAGCTGCTCAACCGCGACCCCCTGCTGGCGCCGGTGAAGGGCGTCTTCGCGGCCCAGCAGATCAAGCCCCAGGCCCGGGTCCTGGCCGCGGACCGCGGCATCGACTGCGTCATCCTCGACTACGACGGCCTCCGCGGCATCGAGGACGACAAGCTCAAGCTGTTCTGAGCAAGGCTCGTCGCACCAGCTCTGGTCAGCCCATCGGACCGGTCGGCGTGTCCTGTCCGGTCGAGGGGGCCGTCGCGGTGCCCGTCGGGGACGCGGTCGGCGTGCTCGTCGGCGGCGGGGTGGTCGGCGGCGGCGCGGCCGACTTCGACGGCGAGCTCGGAGTACCCGTCGGGGTGGTCGAGTGGCCCGGCTGCGAGGGGGTCGACTGCGGCGGCGTCGAGGACGTCCCGGGGTTCGGCTGACCGGCCGGGCCCCCGTTGTTCTGCGTCGCGCCGGGGGCGCTCGCGGAGGCCGACGGGCTGTGACCGGCGGAGCCGGACGCGGAGGGCGACGAGGAGGCCGTCGGGGCGTCCGTGGTGGAGGGGAAGGACGGGCCCGTCGAGGCCGGGGTGTCGGCCGGGACGACGGGGTTGCCGGACGGCGGAGTGGAGCCGCCGAGGGAGGTGACCGCGACGGCGACGCCCGCGCCGAGGACGCCCATGAGGACCACCGCACCTGCGGCCAGCGCCAGTTGACGTCGGGTCGCGGGCTGGCTGCGGATGTCCAGCGCGTGTCGGCCGGTCGGGCGCGGGGCGGGGCGCGCGGACGCGACGGCGGAGCGGGAGGCGTTACGGGAGGCGTTGCGCAGCGACGTGAACGGCGCGAAGCGCCGCAGGCGGTCGTCGCGGCCGCGGGCCGAGGTGAGCGCGGTCGAGCCGGACAGGGCCAGCGCCTGGTCCAGCAGTTCGAGCACATGGCGGCCGTTGGCGGTGCCGCGCGCGTCCGCGAGCGCGCCCCGAAGTGCGACGGACGCCTCCAGCTCGGCGCGCGAGCGGTCGTACGCGCCGGCGCAGAACGTGAGCACCCCGAGCTCGTGGTGGAACCACGCCTCCTGTGGGACGGACTCGACCGCCCGCGCGGACTCCAGCCCGTACCGCAGGGCGCGCTCCCACGCGCCCCAGCGCAGCGCGAGCGCGAACGAGGGCGCGCACGCACGGGCGAGGAGGACGACCTGCTCGTGCCGGCCGGCCTCCTGGTCGGTCCGCAGAACCGCCAGCAGGACCTCGGACTCAGCCGCGATCTGAGTTTCCGTCACCGAGCCGTGCCCGGTCCACCAGGTGAAGTGCTGTGCGGCGTCGGCGAAGCCGACCGCCGGCCACTCCTCGGCGAGCAGCGCCGCGGCGCCCTCGACGAGGCGGTGCGTGCTCGCGGGGGTGGGCTCGGCGAGGCCCGCCTCCACCAACTCCTCGAGCGCGGCCTCGCCGTGGCCGACGTCGACCAGGGCGGGCAGGTGCGGCGGGGTGGGTATCTCTCCGCCGAGCGCCGAGGCGAGTTCGAGGACCTTCCGCGCCGGCTCGCCGAGACCGCGGGCGATGCGGACGGCCGGGGCGGCGCTCTCGGCGACGGTCGGCAGCGGCACCGGGTCCTCGTCCGGCTCGACCAGACCGCCCGCGAGGGCGTCGATCGCCATCTCACGGTGGCGCAGCAGCGCCGCCGCCTGGACGAAGCGCAGCGGGAGACCCTCGGACTCGAACCAGAGGTCCACGGCCCAGGCGCGCTCGCTCTCGTCGAGCGAGCGTCCGGCCAGCTTGGCGAGGAGGGCGAGGCTGCCGGCCCGGGTGAGTCCGCCGAGGCGGGACTCCTCGATGGGCGCGCCGACCGAGGGCGCCTGCGTCTCCGGGGTGGCGGCGATCAGGTAGGAGCAGTCCGGCGCGGCGCCGAGCAGGTCGTCGAGGGCCTCGCCGCCGAAGTCGACGTCGTCGACCAGGACGATCGCCCGGATGCCGGCCAGCAGGCCGGGCAGCTCGCGCCGGGAGGGCCGGTGCCCGGGAGCGCCGCCGAGGCCCTCGTAGAGGGCCTGGAGCACGTCTCCCAGGGGCTTGCGGTGGGCGCTGAGCCGAAGGACGCCGCCGGGCGTCAGCGAGGCGCAGGAGGCGGCCACGGCGTCCAGCACGGCGGTGCGGCCGGAGCCGTGCGGGCCGGTGAGCCGCACCGAGCGGCCCTGGCCGAGCAGCTCGCGCAGCCGCGCGCACTGCTCCTCGCGCTCCAGCAGGCCGGACAGGACGTAGCGGGCGGAACCCGTCGGGGCGGGCGGCGCGGCCGGCGCGGCGGGGTGCCGCTCCTGCGGCAGCGGCTCCAGGGTGGAGCCCTCGGGGCCGTTGACGGTCAGCAGCAGGGGGCCGACGACCAGCTCACCGGTGCGGGCGCTGCCGTCGGGGCGGCGCTCGCCGCCGGCCGCCTGGGCATGGCTCTGCTCGGGGACGGTGCTGACGACCGTTCCGCTCGTGCTGTTCCTGAGTACCAGCTCGCCGCCGCCACTGGGTGTGTGAGCGGATTGGTGGCCTGTGGCTTCGCCCACGTCTTCTTCCAGCCCGTCTTCCGGCCCGTACGACCGTGCCTCGGAAGGGCACGATGCGGGGGTCATTCTGCGGCACGGAAGTTACTGGTGGGGAGTGGTCGAGACCAGACCGTTACGGCAGGACCGGACCGTTACGGGATGGAGACCGGCATCGGGTCGGCCTCGGGGTAGTAGCTCTCGATCGCCAGGATGCGGTGCAGCTTGGTGGCCACCAGCAGGCGCTGCAGCTGCAGCGGGACGCCGCGCAGCACGAGCCGCCGTCCGGCGCGCCCGGCGCGCCGGTGCGTGCCCATGATGACGCCGAGACCGGTCGCGTCCCAGGAGGACAGCCCGCTCAGTTCCAGCACGAGGTCACCGACGCCGTCGTCGACGGCACGGTGCAGCGCGGTGCGCGCGTCCGCCGCGGAGCGGACGTCGAGTTCGCCCTCCACGGCGAGGTGACGGTGGTCACCGCGAATGAACATGCGGGCTCCCCTCGCTCGCGTTGCTTCTCCCGCGTTACTTCTCTCATCTGACGCAACGGCAGGCGGGTACGTTGCTGGCCACGGCGAGATCTGAAAGGAAATCACCCGTCCAGGTGAAGGAAGAATCGTTTTGCCGATGGCCGTGCGGATGTTCGTTTGATTATCGGGGACAGCGGATGCCACGTGGGCCCCTAGGTGAGCCAACTCACCTGGGGCCCACGTCACACTCGGCTGTCGGGCTACTTCTCGCCGTAGCCGTAGAAGCCCTGACCGCTCTTGCGGCCGAGGTCCCCGGCGGTCACCATCCGCGCCATGATCTCCGGCGCGGCGAACTTGGTGTCCTGCGTCTCCTCGTAGATGTTGTGCGCGGCGTGCAGCAGGATGTCGACGCCGGTCAGGTCCGCGGTGGCCAGCGGGCCCATCGCGTGGCCGAAGCCGAGACGGCAGGCGGTGTCGATGTCCTCGGCGGTGGCCACGCCCGACTCGTACAGCTTCACGGCCTCGACGACCAGCGCGGTGATCAGGCGGGTCGTCACGAAGCCGGCGACGTCGCGGTTGACGACGACACAGGTCTTGCCGACGCTCTCGGCGAAGGTGCGGGCGGTGGCCAGCGCGGCGTCGCTGGTCTTGTAGCCGCGGACCAGCTCGACCAGCTGCATCATCGGCACCGGCGAGAAGAAGTGCACCCCGACGACGTCCTCCGGACGCTCCGTCACGGCGGCGATGCGGGTGATCGGGATGGCCGAGGTGTTGGTCGCCAGCACGGCGCCCGGCTTGGCGATCTTGTCGAGCTCGCGGAAGACGCCTTCCTTGATCTCCAGCTGCTCGAAGACCGCCTCGACGACGATGTCGGCGGTGGAGGCGGCGCCCAGGTCGGTGGTGGTCGTGATCCGCGCCAGGGCGGCGTCCATCTCGTCCTGGGTCATCTTCCCCTTGGAGACGAACCGGGCGTAGCTGTCGCGGATGCCGTTCAGACCGCGGGTCAGGGCGGCGTCGGTCACGTCGCGCAGCACCACGTCGTGGCCGGCTGCGGCCGAGACCTGGGCGATGCCGGAACCCATGAGGCCGGCTCCGACGACGGCGATGCTGCTGGTCACGGTGGTGTCCTCCGTGTCGTGTCGTGTGGTGTGGCCCGGTGGCCCGCCGCACGACGAGGATCACCCGCGCACGGCGTCGTGCCTGCGAGGAATCTACACACTTCGCGGCCGTCCGAAGCAGAATGGGAGCGTGATCGCGCTCACCCTGCGGGTGCTGGCACCGTTTCTGGTGGTGGGGGTCCTCGTCCTGCTCCTGCGCTGGACCTGGAGCAAGGGCCATTCGGTCGTGCAGCGCACCCCGGAGTCCGGCGCCCCGGGCGACTACGGCCTGCTGGTCCCGGTCGCCGCCCCGCAGGACGACGCCGCGGCCCTGGCGATCGGCGCGCTCCTCGACGAGGCGGGCATCCGCTACACCCTCGCCAGGACGAAGGCGGGCCCCCGCGTCATGGTCTTCGAGGACGACGCGGAGCGGGCCCGAGCGCTCCTGCGCCCCTAGCTCAGTGGCTACTGCAGTTCGTTCTCGCGGGTGATCTGCGCTCCGAGCGCCCGGAGCTGCTGTTCGAAGCCGGCATAGCCGCGGTCGATGTGGTGGATCTCCGAGACCAGCGTCGTGCCGTCGGCGACCAGGCCGGCCAGGACGAGACCCGCTCCGGCGCGGACGTCGGAGGAGACGACCGGCGCGCCGGAGAGGCGGGGGACGCCCCGCAGCACCGCGTGGTGGCCGTCGGTGCGGACGTCCGCACCGAGGCGAGCGAGCTCCTGGAGGAAGACGAACCGGGCCTCGAAGATGTTCTCCGTGATCATCGCGGTGCCCTCCGCGACCGCGTTCATCGCGGCGAACTGCGGCTGCAGGTCGGTCGCGAAGCCCGGATAGGGCAGCGTCACGACGTCCACCGCGCGCGGGCGACGTTCCATCACCACGCGGAAGCCCTCCGGATCCGCGCTGACCTGCGCGCCGGCCGCGACGAGCTTGTCGAGCGCGATGCGCAGGTGCTCCGCTCGCGCGTGGTCCACGCGCACGTCGCCCATGGTCATCGCCGCGGCCACGCCGAACGTCCCGGCGACGATCCGATCGGGGACGGTCTCGTAGGAGACCGGCAGGAGCCGGTCGACGCCCTGGATCGCGATGGTCGACGTGCCCGCGCCGTCGATCTTCGCGCCCATCGCGACCAGCATCTCGCACAGGTCGACGATCTCGGGCTCGCGGGCCGCGTTGTCGATGACGGTCTCGCCCTTGGCCAGGACCGAGGCCATCAGGATGTTCTCGGTGGCGCCGACGCTCGGGAACTCCAGCTCCACCGCCGCGCCGACGAGGCCGCCGGAGCGGGCCTCCGCGACGAGGAAGCCGTGCTCGGTGGTGATCCGCGCACCCAGCCGGGTCAGGCCGTCGATGTGCATGTCCAGCCCGCGCGAGCCGATCGCGTCGCCGCCGGGCCGGGCGACCCGCACCCGCCCGCAGCGGGCCAGCAGCGGCCCGAGGACGGCGATGGAGGCACGGAACCTGCGCACCAGGTCATAGTCGGCCTCGTGGCCGATCTCACCCGGGACGGCGACGAAGGCCGTGCCGGCGGACTCGTCCGTCCACTCCAGCCGGACCTCGCAACCCATCCGGCGCAGCAGCTCCGCCATGATCTCGACGTCCAGGATCCGCGGCAGGTTGCCGATCCTGAACTCGCCTTCCGCCAGCAGCGTCGCCGCCATCAGCTTGAGTGCGCTGTTCTTCGCGCCGGGCACCCGCACCCGCCCCGCGAGCCGCGCCCCGCCGATCACCCGGAACCGTTCCATGGTCAGGCATCGTACGTTGCGCCCGCCGGCAGCTCCGCCGTCCGAGTGACCCGACGCGCCCACGACTCGTTGAACACGGCGGCCGAAGGTGGGGTGCTGGCTGTAGGAGATCCTCATGCAGGCGATCCCAGCCTGCTCCGCGACGTGCCGGGTCAGACCTTGGTGCGGCAGGTGCCGACCCGTTCGAAGCGTGGTCCGCGCGAGGCGTCGACCTCGACCCGAACGTCGGCAAGTGGCAGCTCTTCCAGCTGGCGGGGGGACGGCCGCTACCGGTTGGCCGACGCGGGAGTCGACGTCGCCGACCGCCACGGAGTGGTCCGGCTCGCCCGGGGAGTGCTTCAGCATCGTGCGGAAGCCCATCTCCCCCACCTGCTCGAGCAGTTCGGGGTCGATGTCGGTCAGGGAGCGGTCCGGGCCGGGGATCCACTTCGGGAAGCCGTCCATCCAGCCGTCGAGGTCTGCGCCCGCGAGGGCGCCCCACATCGCCGTGGGTCACCTCGACGGCCCACGGGTCGGTGCGGTCCAGCTGCCGACGCCGGCGAGGCGGCCATCGCCGCGGGCGTAGAGCGCGAGCACGCCGTGCTGCGCCAGGCCGCGGGCGACAACACCGACGCCGACGTCGCCACGACCACGCGCGTGCTGGGCCGGATGCTGGCGCTCTTCGACGACGTCGACCTGGGCCGGAGCGAGCCGCCCCGCTGAGACCTAGCGGTTCTCCCCCGGCACCCAGAGCACGTCGCCCACCGACGTGTTCGCCGTCCGCGCCAGGATGAACAGCAGGTCGGAGAGGCGGTTGAGGTACTTCGCCGTCAGCGGGTTGATGCCGTCGCCGTACTCCTCGATCGCCGCCCAGGTGCTGCGCTCGGCGCGGCGGACGACCGTGCAGGCCACGTGCAGGTAGGCGGCGCCGGGGGTGCCGCCGGGAAGGATGAAGCTGCGCAGCTTCTCCAGCTCGGCGTTGAAGCGGTCGCAGTCCGCCTCCAGGCGGTCGATGTAGGACTGCTCGACGCGCAGCGGCGGGTACTCGGGGTCCGGGACGATCGGCGTGGCCAGGTCCGCGCCGACGTCGAAGAGGTCGTTCTGAACGCGGGTCAGCACCGCCGCGATCCCCTCGTCGAGCGCGCCGCAGGCCAGGGCGACGCCCAGGGCGGCGTTGGCCTCGTTGGAGTCGGCGTAGGCGGCCAGGCGGGTGTCCGTCTTGCGGGTGCGGCTCATGTCGCCCAGCGCGGTGCTGCCGTCGTCGCCGGTCCGGGTGTAGATACGGGTGAGGTTGACCATGCCCGCAGCCTAACGCCGCCGACTAGTCCCGCAGGGTGGGGTCCAGTCGGGTCAGCAGAGCGCGCAGGGAGGCGCGCTCCGACGCGCTGAGGTGGCCGAGGACCTCCTCGTCCAGGCGCGGGACATGGGCCTCCAGGCCCCGCCGCAGTGCCTCCGCGCCCGTCGCGGTCATCCCGACCAGGTAGGCGCGGCCGTCCTCTGGGTCACGGGTGCGCTCGATCAGGCCCTTGCGTTCCAGCCGGGCGACCAGCTTGGTGGTGCCCGCGGAGGTGAAGCCCATGGTCTCGCCGACGCGGGTGGCCATGCCGTGGGCGCCGGGGAAACGGGCCAGGCGCAGCAGGAACTCGAACTCGGAGCCGTCCAGGCCGGTGGCCTCGGCGATGTCGTGCCGCAGCCGGTCGTTGATCAGCCGGTACACGTTGCCCATCAGGCCCCACAGGACCACGCCCTCGTGCTCGACGAGCTCGTCCATACCGCTATGCGACGTTCACGCGCTGGCCGGGAGGCGCGGCCTCCAGCCAGGCGAGGAAGCCGGTGAGGGCGTCCTCGCTCATCGCGAGCTCCAGCGGCTCGCCCGCGTGCGTGCAGACCAGGACCACCGCGCCGGAGAGGAGCGCCAGCTCCTCCTGCCCCTCGGGCGTGCGCCGCTCGATCACCTCGATCCGCGCGCGCTCCAGCACCCGGCGCGGGCGTGGAGCCCAGCTGAAGACGCGGAACCACTCCACGGAGTCGTTGTTGTAGCGGGCGATCCCGAAGATCCAGCCCTTGCCGCCGGCCTCGCCGGCGGGCTCCCCCGCGACCGGGGGCGGCGGCACGTCCAGGCGCGCCGAACAGTCGAAGGTCCCACCGGGTCTCTGGATCAGACGCCGCCGTACCGCGAAGGCCCCCAGCCCGAGCAGGCAGACCAGCAGCACCGCGATGACGAGTACCACCGCGAGCACCATGCCCGGCTCCCTCCTCGTCGGCCCCCGAGCCGACGTCCTGCCCGCACGTCCGGCGGACGTGGCAGTCTGCTCAACTGATACAGCAGTCCCGGGGTCACCCGTAGGTGCCCCGGGACTGCCGGTGAAGCTCGTGTCGCCTCAGCGCTCGGCGGGTGCCTCGCGCGTCAGCGGCCGGTCGCCGCGAGAAGCCGGACCTCGGCGCGGCGCTGGGCCACGGCCTCGGAGTCGGCCTTCGCGGAGGCCAGGGCCCGCTCGGCGCGGTCGACGTCGATCTCGTCGGCCAGCTCCGCGACCTCGGCCAGGATCGACAGCCGGTTGTCCGCGAAGGACAGCAGGCCGCCGTGCACCGCCGCGACCACCGTGGTGCCGTCCGCCTGGCGGATGGTCACCGGCTGGGGGTCCATAGCGCCCAGGACCGGGGTGTGGTTCGGCTGGATGCCGATGTCACCGGACTTGGTACGGGCAAGGACGATCGTGGCCTCGCCCGACCAGACCTTTCGGTCGGCCGCGACCAGCTCGACGTGCAGCTCAGCCACCGTGGGCTCCTCGGTCTCGACCCCCCGCCGCAAAGCGGGGGTGGGGAAAGAATAACGGGTGGGAAAGGGGCGGACCCAACCAGCGGTCGGGACCGCCCCTTACCCGAAGCGACTACTTCTTGGCGAGCTCGGCGGCGTTGCGCTCGAGGTCGTCGATGCCACCGCACATGAAGAACGCCTGCTCCGGCACCGAGTCGTACTTGCCGTCGGCGATCGCGTTGAACGCGTCGATCGTCTCGGACAGCGGCACGGTGGAGCCGTCGACGCCGGTGAACTGCTTGGCGACGTAGGTGTTCTGCGACAGGAAGCGCTCGATGCGGCGCGCCCGGTTGACGGTGACCTTGTCCTCCTCCGACAGCTCGTCCATACCGAGGATGGCGATGATGTCCTGGAGGTCCTTGTACTTCTGCAGGATCCCCTTGACACGGACGGCCGTGTCGTAGTGGGTCGCCGAGATGTACCGGGGGTCGAGGATGCGGGACGAGGAGTCCAGCGGGTCCACGGCCGGGTAGATGCCCTTCTCCGAGATCGGACGGGAGAGAACCGTCGTCGCGTCGAGGTGGGCGAAGGTGGTGGCCGGGGCCGGGTCGGTCAGGTCGTCCGCGGGGACGTAGATCGCCTGCATCGAGGTGATCGAGTGACCGCGGGTCGAGGTGATGCGCTCCTGGAGCTGGCCCATCTCGTCGGCCAGGTTCGGCTGGTAACCCACCGCGGAGGGCATACGGCCGAGCAGGGTCGACACCTCGGAACCGGCCTGGGTGAACCGGAAGATGTTGTCGATGAAGAGCAGAACGTCCTGCTGCTGAACGTCGCGGAAGTACTCCGCCATGGTCAGCGCCGACAGGGCGACGCGCAGACGGGTGCCCGGCGGCTCGTCCATCTGGCCGAAGACCAGCGCGGTCTTGTCCAGAACGCCCGAGTCGACCATCTCGTGGATGAGGTCGTTACCCTCACGGGTGCGCTCACCGACACCGGCGAAGACCGACACACCACCGAAGTTCTCGGCGACGCGGTAGATCATCTCCTGGATCAGAACGGTCTTGCCGACACCGGCACCACCGAACAGACCGATCTTGCCACCCTGGACGTACGGGGTGAGCAGGTCGATGACCTTGATGCCGGTCTCGAACATCTCGGTCTTCGACTCGAGCTGGTCGAAGTTCGGGGCCTTGCGGTGGATCGGCCAGCGCTCGGTGACCTCGGCGTTGAACGCCTCACGGTCGGTGTTGAGCACCTCGCCCAGGGCGTTGAAGACCTTGCCCTTGGTGATGTCGCCGACCGGCACCGAGATCGGGGAGCCGGTGTCGGTGACACCGGCGCCACGGGTCAGGCCGTCGGTGGGCTGCATCGAGATGGCCTTGACCATCCCGTCGCCCAGGTGCTGCGCGACCTCGAGGGTCAGCGTCTTCTTGCCGGTGCCGTCGGGCGCATCCACCTCGACGTGCAGGGCGTTGAACATCTCCGGCATGGCGTCGACGGGGAACTCCACGTCGACGACCGGGCCGATGACCCGCGCGACGCGGCCCGTCGCCGTGGCCGTCTCTACAGTGGCAGTCATGTGATCAGTCACTCCCCGCGGTCGCGTCGGCCAGGGCGCTCGCGCCACCGACGATCTCGCTGATTTCCTGGGTGATGTCGGCCTGTCGGGCCGTGTTGGCCAGACGCGTGAGCGTCTTGATGAGCTCGCCGGCGTTGTCGGTCGCGCTCTTCATCGCGCGGCGGCGGGCGGCGTGCTCGGAAGCAGCCGACTGCAGCAGCGCGTTGTAGATCCTGCTCTCCACGTACCGCGGCAGCAGGGCGTCGAGGACGCCCTCGGCCGACGGCTCGAAGTCGTAGAGCGGGAACGGTCCCTGCTCCTCGGCGTTGGCCTCGGTCTCAGCCAGCGACAGCGGCAGGAGGCGGGCCTCCACCGGGTTCTGGGTGAGCATCGAGACGAACTCCGTGGAGACGATGTGGAGTTCGTCCACGCCGCCCTCAGCCGTGTCCGTGACGAAGGCGTCGATCAGGGCCGCGGACGCCTCCTTGGCGTCCTGGTACGTCGGCTTGTCGGAGAACCCGACCCACGAGCCCGTCACCGTGAGGTTGCGGAACCCGTAGTAGCTGACGCCCTTGCGACCGATGACGTACGTGTCGACCGTCTTGCCCTCGGTCTTGAGCCGCTTGGTCAGCTCCAGCGCCGCCTTGATGGCGTTGCTGGAGTAACCACCGGCCAGACCGCGGTCCGCCGTCACCACGAGCACGGCGGCGCGCGTGGCGTCGACCGGCTCCTGGGTCAGCGGGTGCTTGGCGTTCGACCTCGTCGCGACCGCGGTCACCGCGCGGGTGAGCTCGGTCGCGTACGGGGTGGAGGCGGCCACCGCGCGCTGCGCCTTCATGATGCGCGACGCGGAGATCATCTCCATCGCCTTCGTGATCTTCTTCGTCGCGGTGACAGAGCGGATCCGGCGCTTGTAGACCCGAAGCTGTGCTCCCATGGGTCGTTACGTCCTTTCCGTCTCGTCAGGCGTCTTCGCCGAGCAGCGCACCGGTGTGGGTGGTGAACTCGCGCTTGAAGGCGTTGATCGCCTCGATGAGGGACTCGATCGTGCCGTCCTCGAGCTTCTGCGTCTCGACGATGGTGGTCAGGACGCCCTTGTGCTCGCGGCGCAGGTAGTCCAGGAACTCACGCTCGAACTTGCGGATGTCCGCGACCGGGACGTCGTCCAGGCGACCGGTGGTGCCGGCCCAGATCGAGACGACCTGCTCCTCGACCGGGAACGGCGCGTACTGGCCCTGCTTCAGCAGCTCGACCAGACGGGCGCCACGCTCCAGCTGGGCCTTGGAGGCCGAGTCCAGGTCGGAGGAGAAGGCGGCGAACGCCTCCAGCTCGCGGTACTGGGCCAGGTCCAGGCGCAGACGGCCGGCCACCGACTTCATGGCCTTGATCTGGGCGGAGCCACCGACGCGGGAGACCGAGATGCCGACGTTCACGGCCGGGCGGATGCCGGCGTTGAACAGGTCGGACTCCAGGAAGCACTGGCCGTCGGTGATGGAGATGACGTTGGTCGGGATGTACGCCGAGACGTCGTTGGCCTTGGTCTCGATGATCGGCAGACCGGTCATCGAGCCGGCGCCCAGCTCGTCGGAGAGCTTCGCGCAGCGCTCCAGCAGGCGGGAGTGCAGGTAGAAGACGTCACCCGGGTAGGCCTCGCGGCCCGGCGGACGGCGCAGCAGCAGCGACACGGCGCGGTAGGCCTCGGCCTGCTTCGACAGGTCGTCGAAGATGATCAGGACGTGCTTGCCGTCGTACATCCACTCCTGGCCGATGGCGGAGCCGGTGTAGGGGGCCAGGTACTTGAAGCCCGCCGGGTCCGACGCCGGGGCGGCGACGATGGTGGTGTACTCGAGCGCACCGGCCTCCTCCAGCGCACCGCGAACGGAGGCGATGGTGGAGCCCTTCTGGCCGACGGCGACGTAGATGCAGCGAACCTGCTTCTTCGGGTCGCCCGAGCGCCAGTTGTCGCGCTGGTTGATGATGGTGTCGATCGCCACCGCGGTCTTGCCGGTCTGGCGGTCGCCGATGATCAGCTGACGCTGGCCACGGCCGATCGGGGTCATCGCGTCGATGGCCTTGATGCCGGTCTGCATCGGCTCGTGCACCGACTTGCGGACCATGACGCCCGGAGCCTGCAGCTCCAGCGCGCGGCGGCCGTGGGTCTCGATCTCGCCGAGGCCGTCGATCGGGTTGCCGAGGGGGTCCACCACGCGGCCGAGGTAGCCCTCGCCGACCGGAACGGACAGCACCTCGCCGGTGCGGCGGACCGTCTGGCCCTCCTCGATCGCACCGAACTCGCCGAGGACGACGACACCGATCTCGCGGGTGTCGAGGTTGAGCGCGAGGCCGAGGGTGCCGTCCTCGAACTTCAGCAGCTCGTTGGCCATGACCGAGGGAAGACCCTCGACCTTGGCGATGCCGTCAGCGGTGAAGGTGACGGTGCCGACCTCTTCACGCGAGGCGGCATCCGGCTGGTACGACTGGACGAAGTTGTCCAGCGCGTTCCGGATCTCCTCCGGCCGGATCGTGAGCTCCGCCATCTGGGTTCCCTGCTCTCCTAGTTGCGTCCCGGCCCGCCCATGGAGGGCCGCAAGTATTCGACTCTCGGTCAGGTCCCGCGAACGAGGCTCTGACCGTCCTCTGTTGTGTACCGACCGAGGGTCGGGATGCGGCTTTCTCAGCCGGCCAGGCTCCGGTCCGCGGAGTCGAGACGACCCGCGATGGTGCCCTCGATGATCTCGTCGCCGATCTGGACCCGGACTCCGCCGAGGACCTGCTGGTCCACGTCGAGGTTCAGGTGCACCGGGCGGCCCACCAGGGTCGCCAGGGAGGCGGCGAGGCGCTCCTTCTGCGTGTCCGACATCGGCACCGCGGTGGTCACCAGGGCGACCACGCGACCGCGACGACCGGCGGCCAGACGGGCGTACTCGTCCAGGCCACTCTCCAGGCTACGACCACGCGGCTGCGTCACCAGGGCGGTGACCAGCGCGACGGTCACGGCCTTGGCCTTGCCGCCGAGCAGGTCGCGCACCAGCTCCGCCTTGGCGGAGGGAGCGGCAGCGCTGTCGGTCAGCGCGGAGCGCAGAGCCACGTCGCCGGCGACGATGCGGCCGAAGCGGAACAGCTCGTCCTCGACGTCGTCCAGCTCGTTCGCCTTGTCGGCGCTGATGATCAGCGCCAGGGCGCCCAGCTGCTCGGTCGCGTCCGACAGGTCGCGGCCGGCGCTCCAGCGGGAGCGGACCATGCCCGAGAGCAGGTCGACCGTCTCCGCGCCGACCTTGCCCGTGAGCAGGTTGGCGACCAGGTCGGCCTTGGCCTGACCGGGGGTGGCCGGGTCCGTCAGGATGCGCCGCAGCGAGACCTCGCGGTCCAGCACCCGGGTGACGTCCAGCAGGTCGCCCGCCAGCGCGGCGAGGTCGACGGACGTGTTGTCCGTCAGCGCCTCGAGACGCTCACGCGCGGCCGCGGTGGACTGCCGGGTCGAGCCGCTCACTTGGCACCCGCCGACTCCGCTGCCTTGGCTTCGAGCTCGTCAAGGAAGCGGTCGATGGTGCGGCTCTGGCGGGCGGAGTCCTCGAGGGACTCGCCGACGACCTTGCCGGCCAGTTCGAGCGAGATGCGGCCGATGTCGTGCCGCAGCGCGGTGGTCACCTGACCACGGGTGCGCTCGATCTCCGCCTGGGCGTGGGCGACGGTGATCGCAGCCTGACGCTGCGCCTCCTCGCGGGCCTCGGCGATGATCATGGATCCCTGCTCACGGGCGTGCTCGGTGATCCGAGCGGCCTCGTGACGGGCCTCCGCGAGCTGGGCCTTGTACTCCTCCAGCGTCCGGGTGGCCTCGGCCTGCGCCTCAGCCGCCCGCTCCAGGCCACCCTCGATCGCGTCGCGCCGCTCCTCCAGAGTCTTCTGGATGTTGGGCAGGAGCTTCTTGCCGAGGACGCCGAAGACGATGAAGAAGGCGATCAGGCCGATGATCAGCTCAGCGGTGTCCGGGATCAGGGGGTTCTGCGGCCCGGACTCAGCCAAATACTGGCTCAGCATGTCTCTACCTTTCGTCGAGCGTGGCTACTGGGTTCGACTCAGGCCGTGAAGATGAACGGAACGACCAGGCCGAGGAGGGCCAGAACCTCACACAGGGCGAAGCCGAGGAACATGTTCTGGCGGATGATCGGCATGGCCTCGGGCTGACGCGCCATGGCCTCGATGGAGTGACCGAAGACCAGACCGATACCGACACCCGGGCCGATGGCGGCCAGGCCGTAGGCGACGGCACCCAGGTTGCCCTTGACGCCGGTGGCGGCAGCGGCGAGGTCGACGAGCTGAGCAGACATGGTGACCCTTGTCCTTCTTGTGATGCGATCCGACAGGGGGCTTCCCGCCGGAAGTCTGATGATTGGTACGAGCTAACGCGCGAGGATCAGTGACCCTCTTCGAGCGCTCCGCTGATGTAGAGCGAAGCGAGCAGGGTGAAGATGTAGGCCTGCAGGAACTGGATCAGAACCTCGAAGGCGGTCATGCCGATGGCCAGCACGAACGAGCCGCCCGAGAACAGGGCGTAGATCGAGGGCGTCAGCAGGTACCAGGTGGCGGCGCTGAACATCACGATCAGCATGTGGCCGGCGAACATGTTGGCCCACAGTCGCACCGCGAGGGTGAACGGGCGGGTGATGACGTTCTGGAGGAACTCCAGGACGACGATCAGCGGAACCAGCGGCTTGGGCAGGCCCGAAATGATCGTCAGGTGCTTCCACCCGCCGACGAACCCGTGCGTCTTGAAGGTGAGGTACATGTACGTGATCCACACCAGTGCGGCCAGTGCCACGGGGTACGCGAAGCGCGAGGCCACCGGGAACTGGGCGAACGGGATGATGGACATGATGTTCATGATCCACACGAAGAAGAAGATCGACGCGAGGAAGGGGACGAACTTGTCGCCCTTCTTGCCGATCACTTCACGCGCGATGCTGCGGGCGATGAAGTTGTAGCCGATCTCACCGACCAGCTGCAGCTTGCCCGGAACCAGCTTCGGCTTCCGGAACGCGGCCCAGAAGAAGCCGACCACCAGCACCATGCAGATGATCGCCAGCAGCATCGGCTTCGTGAAGTGGAAGCTCCCGATGCTGAAGATCGGCTTGAAGTTGAAGGAGTCCAGCCCGGGGGCCGGGAAACCGCATCCAGAGGGGGTGATGTGACACCCGCTCGCCAAGAGCGTCGTGGAGGGGCTACTCACCCTTGACTCCTTCGTCGTGAAGCATCAGAACTGCAACCTTGTGTGTCGGCGCGACGGCGGCCGCCGCGTTGGCACCGTGATCGGGTTGACCGGAGCCGCACACGCCGCTTGACGCTCGTGGTCGCGCAGGGGGCTCCGGAATCCGGACGATAGCAGATGTCTTGGTACTACCTTTACGCGGGCCTTACGTTCAGTCCTTGCCGTCAGGCTTGGACCCGGCCGAGGGATCGACGTAGAGGGTTTTGCTCTTCATGGTGAACCAGACCTGCCCGCCCACCCAGGCCAGCAGCGTTGCCAGCAGGGAGAAGCCGAAGGCCTTGCCGTTGAAGAACGAGGCGTGCTTGAAGACCACGATGAAGACGCCCGCGAGCAGCATCTGCACCGCGTAGACCAGCAGTCCGCTGGTGAGGACCAGCTGAGGCTTGTCCCGGGTGAGTCTCATCAGTGCCGCGAACCCGCCCGCGAAGACCACCGCGACCACCGCGAGCGCCACCAAGGCGCCGATCAGCCCCTTGGAGCCGGCCAGAACGGTGCTGAGCACCGCGGCGACGATCCACACCGGCGTCGCCACGAGGGCGCAGCCGCGCAGGATCCGGGCGTCGCTGGACAGCATCGTCAAGGCTCCGGGGGGTGGGGGTCGTGCGGACGATCAGGAGGAGACGGGGCCCGAACGACCTTCTCCCATAAGGTCCTTCGGCAGCTCTCCTGATGTCGTGAACGATATCACAAGCTATTTGGTGCAGTCTTTACTTTCTTGGTGTGCTCCTTGACACACGCTCTGCACCACTGCCGGATCGTCCCGATGTGCCCGAATGGCGACGCAGCGCGTGCGCGCCGGTCCCGATCCTGTCCAACAGGTTCTCATCTGCGACGGAGGCCGTCACACCTGCCGGAATGGAGCCGTCCGCGATCTCCTTTACCGTCTCTTCGGTAAGAACATCCCTTACCTTTACGCTCCGGCGGTACCGGGGCGGAACGAAGCGCTCCACCATGCGCGGCGCGTGCGGCCGGAACCGCGGGAAGAGCAGCATCAGGATGCCGAGAACCAGCAGGCCGAGCAGCACGTTGAGGGCGAGCCGCTCGGTGCGGTCGACCGAGAAGGCCACCGTGCCGAAGGCGAGCAGCGCGGCCCAGAAATACATGATCAATACAGCGCGGCTGTGGGAATGGCCGAGTTGCAGCAGTCGGTGGTGCAGATGCTGTTTGTCCGCGGCGAATGGGGACTTTCCCGCCCAAGTGCGGCGCACCACCGCGAGAATGAGATCCGCGAGCGGAATGGCGATCACGGTCAGCGGAAGCAGCAGCACGATGTAGATCGGCACCATCGCGTGCACCGCGGTGGTCTGGCTGCCGCCGCTCTGCGCGGTGATCACGTCGGGGTCGACCCGGCCGGTCACCGAGATCATGCAGACCGAGAGCACGAGGCCGAGCAGCAGTGCGCCCGAGTCCCCCATGAAGATCCGCGCGGGATGGAAGTTGTGCGGCAGGAAGCCCAGCACCATGCCGACCAGGATCACGCTGAACAGCGCGGCCGGCGCCGCGTCCGGCACCGAGAAGCCGTACCAGAGCCGGTAGGCGTAGACGAAGAAGGCCATGGCCGCGATGCAGACCATGCCGGCCGCCAGGCCGTCCAGGCCGTCGATGAAGTTCACCGCGTTCACGCTTATGACCACCAGCGCGACGGTGATGAAGGAACCCCAGGTGTCCGTGACGGCGACGGTGCCCACACCGGGGATCGGCAGCCAGAGCACGGTCAGGCCCTGGTAGACCATGACGCCGGCGGCGACCATCTGGCCGCCGAGCTTCACCAGCGCGTCGACGCCCCACTTGTCGTCGAGCACGCCCAGCACCCACATGATGGTCGCGCCGGACAGCAGGGCCGGCACGTCGCTGGAGTTCTGGAAGACGGCGTGCAGGGCCGACAGATGGTCCGCGGTGAGCAGACCGGCGCACAGACCGCCGAACATGGCGATGCCGCCGAGTCGTGGCGTCGGCTCCTTGTGCACGTCGCGATCGCGGACGGCCGGCATGGCGCCCGCGATGATGGCGAACTTCCGTGCCGGACCGGTCAGCAGGTAGGTCACCGCGGCGGTCACGCAGAGCGTCAGCAGGAACTCACGCACCAGAGTCCTCCTGTGCTGCGCTGGACACCCCCGTGACAACGGCAGAGCATAGCCGCCTTGCCTTGGGCGCGAGATGGCTGTGCGCTCGGGAATGGAGGTGCGTCACGTGCACACCCTATTCATCAGGACGTCGAGTTCCCGCATTGCGGTTTTGTCGACAGGCTGGGAAAGCGCTGGGCGAGGGATTCCACACGCTGCGTGACGGATTCCCCGGTCCTCCCGGTGGCGGCCGCGTGGATCAGGTCGGCGATCTCGGTCATCTCCGGCTCGGCCATGCCCACGGAGGTCGCGCTCAGCGTCCCCATCCGCAGCCCCGAGGCCGAGGCGGGCGGCACGTCCTCGTAGGGCACCGCGCAGTGGCCCAGCAGCAGCCCCGCGCTCTCGCACCGCCGCTCGACCTCCCGGCCGGTCAGACCGAGGCCACGGGCGTCCACGGTGACCAGGTGGGTGTCGGTCCCACCGGTGAGCGGGCGCAGCCCGTGGCCCTCCAGCTCCGCCGCGAGCCGCCGCGCGTTCGCCACGGCCCGCTGCGCGTACCCGCGGAAGGCGGGCGTGGCCGCCCGGCCGAGCACGTACGCCTTGGCGGCGAGCTGGTTGACCATCGGGCCGCCCTGGATGAACGGGAACACCGCCCGGTCCACCCGCTCGGCCAGCTCCCGCGTGCTCAGGATCAGCCCGCCGCGCGGGCCGCCCAGCACCTTGTGGGTGACGCCGCAGACCACGTCCGCGTACGGCACGGGCGACGGGATCACCCCGGCGGCGGAGAGACCGAGGGTCTGCGCGGCGCCCGCGACGAGGTACGCGCCGACCTCGTCCGCGACGGCCCGGAAGCCCTCCCAGTCGATGACGCGCGGATAGGAGATCGCCCCCGCGACGATCACCTTCGGCCGTCGCGCCCGCGCCTGCTCCCGCACCTGGTCGAGGTCGATCAGCCCGTCGCGCTCGCGCACCCCGTACGCGGAGACGGAGAACCAGCGTCCGGAGAAGTTCGCGGAGGAGCCGTGGGTCAGGTGGCCGCCGTGTTTGAGGGACATGGCCAGCACGGCGTCCCCCGGCCGCAGCAGGGCCGCGGCGGCGGCGAGCATGGCGATGGAGCCGGAGTAGGGCTGCACGTTCGCGTGATCGGCCCCGAACAGCGCCTTCGCGCGGGCCACGGCCAGGGTCTCCACGTCGTCGGCCGGCCCGCACCCGGTGTGGTGCCGCCGCTCGGGGTACCCCTCGGCGTACTTGTCCGCGAACGCGCTCCCCAGCAGCGCCAGGACGCCGGGCGACTCCGGGTTCTCCCCGGCGAGGAGGTTGACCTGCCGGCGACGCCGGTCGCCCTCGGCGGCCACGAGCGCGTCGAGGTCGGGGTCCGGCACGTCGGCCAGACCCGCGTTCGTGGACTCGTCACTGGTCGCCAGGGTCGCCATGGCCGCATGCACCTCCGGTGGTCACGGTACGCCGAGCCGGAGGTTGCAGCACGCCCGGAACAGGCTCAGACCCGCACCCGGCTGACGCCTGTCAGGGCGGTGACGATCGGATCCAGGGCGTCGAAGATCTCCTCGCCGCAGTTGCGGAACATCCCGAGCGGTGCGCCGTACGGGTCATCGACCTCGTCGGCCTCCGGGGAGGCCGCCAGGAGCCAGCCGCGCAGCGCAGCGGCCGCGCGGACGAGGACGCGGGCGCGCTCGGCCAGGGCGCCCTCCCCGACCGAGTCCGGCAGGGTCGCCGGGTCGATGGCGCGGACGAGGCGGGTGAACTCCTTCAGGGTGAAGGTGCGCAGGCCGGCGTCGTGGCCCATGGAGATCACCTGGGCCCGGTGGTCGCGGGTGGCCGTCAGCACCAGGTCCGCGTCGATGACGTGGTCGTCGAGCAGCTCGCGCCCGACGAAGCCGGAGGAGTCCGCGCCGAACTCGGCGAGGATCTCAGCGGCGTGTGACTCCATCGGGGCGCCCTCGTGGCCCCAGGTGCCGGCGCTCTCGACCGATATCTCGGTCTCCGCGCCGTCCCCGAGACGGAGCGTCAGCTCATGACGGGTCAGCCGCTCGGCCATGGGCGAGCGGCAGACTCCGCCGGTGCAGACGTAGAGGATCCGGAACGCGCCGGAGCGATGGCCCGCGACCTCGTGGTGCAGGCGCGGGAGGGGACGTATCGGCGGCCGGAGGCGATGGCGCCCGGTCAACTGCCGGCCTCCACGTCTGGTACGACCTCGCGGAGCTGCTCCAGGGAGACCGCGCCGGCACGACGCAGGACGGGGATCTTGCCGGTGACGTCGACGATCGTGGACGGCACGGCGTGGTCGGCGCGGCCGCCGTCGAGGTAGACGGACACGGACTGACCGAGCTGCTCCTCGGCCTCGTCACAGGTGGCCGGGGACGGGCCGCCGGTCAGGTTCGCGCTGGAGACGGCAAGCGGTCCGGTGGTGTTCAGCAGCTCGATGGCGACCGGGTGCAGCGGCATGCGGACGGCGACGGTGCCACGGGTGTCGCCCAGGTCCCAGCGCAGCGACGGCTGGTGACGGGCGACCAGGGTGAGACCGCCCGGCCAGAACGCGTCGACGAGCTCCCAGGCGGACTCGGAGAAGTCGGTGACCAGGCCGTGCAGCGTCGTCGGCGAGCCGACCAGCACGGGGCTGGGCATGCTCCGGCCGCGGCCCTTGGCCGCGAGCAGCTCGCCCACGGCCTCCGCGGAGAAGGCGTCGGCCGCCAGACCGTAGACGGTGTCGGTGGGGATGACCACCAGCTCGCCCCGGCGGATCGCGGAGGCGGCCTCACGCAGACCGGCGGCGCGCTCGGTCGCGTCGGAGCAGTCGTAGCGACGACTCATCGGTGGATCCCTTCCCTACAGGACGGCGCGGCGCGCGGTGGCGAAGCGGGGGCGGTTGTTCAGGTCGCGGTGGTCGGCGGCGTCGGTCCAGCCGTCCTCCTCGCGGAAGATCCAGGGGACGACCCCGCCCTGGGTGTCCGCGTGCTCGACGACGACGACTCCCCCGGGCCGCAGCAGGCGCGCGGCGACGCGCTCGATGCCGCGGATGGTGTGGAGTCCGTCCTCGCCGGAGAAGAGTGCCATCTCCGGGTCGTGGTCGCGAGCCTCCGGAGCGACGTATTCCCACTCGGTCAGCGGGATGTACGGCGGGTTGCTGATGACCAGGTCGAACTGGCCGCTCAGCTCCGGGCGGTCCTCGAAGGCGCGGGTGGCGTCGCCCTGGAGCAGCTCGATCCGGGCGGCGTCCGGGCTGGCGTCGACGTTGCGACGGGCCCAGGCGTAGGCGTCCTCGGAGAGCTCGACGGCGTGCACGCGGCTGCGCGGCACCTCCTGCGCCAGCGCCAGGGCGATCGCGCCGGAGCCGGTGCACAGGTCGACCACCATCGGCTCGGCGACGTCCATGTCGCGCAGCGCGTCTATCGCCCAGCCGACCACCGACTCGGTCTCCGGCCGCGGCACGAAGACGCCCGGACCGACCTGGAGCTCCAGGTAGCGGAAGAAGGCCCGGCCGGTGATGTGCTGCAGCGGCTCGCGCGCCTCGCGGCGGGAGATGACCTCCCAGTAGCGGGCGTCGAAGTCGGCGTCCTTGACGCTGTGCAGCTCGCCGCGCTTGACGTCGTGGACGTACGCCGCGAGCTCCTCCGCGTCGAACCGCGGCGAGGGCACACCGGCATCGGCCAACCGCTGGGTGGCTCGGGCCACCTCGGCGAGGAGGAGGTTCACGTCGCGCCTCTCTTAGCGGACTTGAGCGGTCCGGCGGGGCCTTGCAGCCCCGGCGGGTGGATCAGGTGGCCTCGGCGAGGCGGGCGGCCGCGTCCTGGTCGACGGCGGACTGGATCACCGCGTCGAGTTCGCCGCCGAGCACCTGGTCCAGGTTGTACGCCTTGTAGCCGGTGCGGTGGTCGGAGATCCGGTTCTCCGGGAAGTTGTAGGTGCGGATCCGCTCCGAGCGGTCCACGCTGCGCACCTGGCTGCGGCGCGCGTCGCTGGCCGCGGCGTCGGCCTCCTCCTGGAGGGCCGCGAGAATGCGGGAGCGGAGGATGCGCATGGCCTGCTCCTTGTTCTGGAGCTGGCTCTTCTCGTTCTGGCAGGACGCGACGATGCCGGTCGGCAGGTGCGTGATGCGGACGGCGGAGTCGGTGGTGTTGACCGACTGGCCCCCCGGGCCGGACGAGCGGTAGACGTCGATGCGCAGGTCGTTCGCGTTGATCTCGACCTCGACCTCCTCGGCCTCCGGCGTGACCAGCACGCCCGCGGCGGAGGTGTGGATGCGGCCCTGCGACTCCGTGGCAGGCACGCGCTGCACGCGGTGCACGCCGCCCTCGTACTTCAGCCGCGCCCAGACGCCCTGGCCGGGCTCCGGGTTGCCGCCGCGGTACTTCACCGCGACCTGGACGTCCTTGTAGCCGCCGAGGTCGGACTCGTTGGAGTCGATGATCTCGGCCTTCCAGCCCATCTTCTCGGCGTAGCGCAGGTACATCCGCAGCAGGTCGCCGGCGAAGAGCGCGGACTCCTCGCCGCCCTCGCCCGCCTTGACCTCCAGCAGCACGTCCTTGTCGTCGCTCGGGTCGCGCGGGACCAGCAGCAGCCGCAGCCGCTCGGTCAGCTCCTCGCGCTGGGCCTCCAGCGACTTGATCTCGGCGTAGAAGTCCGGGTCGTCGGCGGCGAGCTCGCGGGCCGTCTCGATGTCCTCACCGGCCTGGCGCCAGTCGCGGTAGGCGCGGGTGATCGGCGTCAGCTCGGCGTACCGCTTGGAGAGCTGCCGCGCCGTCGCCGGGTCGGCGTGCACCGCCGGGTCGGCGAGACGCTCCTCCAGCGTCGCGTGCTCGTTCAGGAGCTCCTCGACTGCCTCGAACATGGGAGCTGAGCCTTCTTTCGAACCGAGATGACCGGGATGACCGAGATGACCGGGATGGGCAAGGGGGCCAACGCGAACGGCGCCGACCGGAACGCACCCGCGGAAACCACGGGTACGCCCGGCCGGCGCCGCAAGGCGGTTAGGCCTTGGCGTGCTTCTTGCCGAAGCGGGCCTCGAAGCGGGCCACGCGGCCACCGGTGTCCATGATCTTCTGCTTGCCGGTGTAGAAGGGGTGGCAGGCCGAGCACACCTCGGCGCGGATGACGCCGGAGTTCTCGGTGCTGCGGGTGGTGAACTCGTTGCCACAGGTGCAGGTGACCTGGGTGACCACGTAGGTCGGGTGGATGTCGCGCTTCAAGGGATGCTCCTAGGTTTGCGGGAGGGTTCCGGGTCGGAGGAGCGGACGCTGTCCGTGAACCGGGACCGACGTACCAGTCTGCCAGGACTGGCGCCGTGCTCCAAAACGACCTTGCGCGGGCGGATATTCCGGGCCGTGTCAGCTGTCGGCCGGGTTCTTCGGCTGCAGCTTCATGACCGACGCAGGGACCGGCTGGTCCGCCTTGAGCGCCGACCAGAGCTCGTCCGCCGGCCCCTGGAGGGCCACCAGCCGGTTGGGGTCGCCCGGCGCCGTCGCGGTCGGCATCGTCACGCCGGTGATGTCCGTGGACTTGACGTGTTGCAGGCCCTCGGCGAAGCCGAGCAGCGCGTGCACGGAGCCGAGCGTGGAGTCCGTGGTGACCGAGCCGGTCGCGGCGTCCGCGATCGAGAAGAGCTTGGTCGGGCTGCTGAACAGGTCGAGGTTCTCCACCTGCTTCAGCACCGACTTCACCATCTCCTGCTGGAGCTGTATCCGGCCGAGATCGCTGCCGTCCCCCACGCCGTGCCGCGTGCGCACGAACGCGAGCGCCTCGTCGCCGCCCAGGTGGTGCGTGCCCGCAGGCAGGTGGAGGCCGCTCAGGTCGTCGGCGATGGGGATCGTCGTGGTGACGTCCACGCCGCCGAGAGCGTCGATCAGCTTGGCGAAGCCCGAGAAGTCGACCTCGAGGTAGTGGTTCATGCCCAGACCGGTCATCGACTCGACGGTCCGGACCGCGCAGCTCGCGCCGCCGACCTCGAAGGCGGTGTTGAACATGACGCCGGACGCCGCCGGGTCCTTCCCGCAGGCCGGGCGGTCCACCAGGGCGTCACGGGGGATGGAGACCACCGTGGCGGCCGTGTGCGCCTGGTTGACGTGCACCACCATGGCCGTGTCCGAGCGGGCCGTGCCGTCCGTCTGCCCGCCCGCCAGCTGCCCGTTCGCGCCCGAGCGGGAGTCGGAGCCCAGGACGAGGACGTTCATCGCACCCGAGGCGTCCTGCGCCGGCGGGGTCAGCTCACCGCTCAGGTCGACCGTCTTGAGATTGTGGCTGAGCCTCCAGTACACCCAGCCCGCACCGGCCCCGCAGAGCAGGACCACCACCGCCGCGCACAACGCCAGGATGCGCACGGCGCGACGCGAACGCGTTCCGCGCAGTTTCGCCCACTTGTCGGACATGTCCTCGAAGGTACGTGATGCTCGTTAAAACCCTTCTCAGAAAAACGTGAAACCCCGGGCGGAAAGCCCGGGGTCTCACTCATTCACCGAAAAAGGTGAGATCAGTCGTCCTGACCGGGAGTGGTCTTGGCGATCTGCATCAGGAACTCGGCGTTGCTCTTGGTCTGCTTCATCTTGTCCAGCAGCAGCTCGATCGCCTGCTGCGAGTCGAGCGCGTGCAGCACCCGGCGCAGCTTCCAGACGATCTTGAGCTCCTCGGGGGACATGAGGATCTCTTCCTTGCGGGTGCCGGACGGGTCGACGTCCACCGCCGGGAAGATGCGCTTGTCCGCGAGCTTCCGGTCGAGCTTGAGCTCCATGTTGCCGGTGCCCTTGAACTCCTCGAAGATCACCTCGTCCATGCGCGAGCCGGTCTCGACCAGCGCGGTGGCGAGGATCGTCAGGGAGCCGCCGTTCTCGATGTTGCGCGCGGCGCCGAAGAACTTCTTCGGCGGGTAGAGCGCGGTCGAGTCGACACCACCGGACAGGATGCGGCCGGAGGCCGGCGCCGCCAGGTTGTAGGCGCGGCCCAGACGCGTGATCGAGTCCAGCAGCACGACCACGTCGTGACCCAGCTCCACCAGACGCTTGGCGCGCTCGATGGCGAGCTCGGCGACGGTGGTGTGGTCCTCGGCGGGACGGTCGAAGGTCGAGGAGATGACCTCGCCCTTGACCGAGCGCTGCATGTCCGTGACCTCCTCCGGACGCTCGTCGACGAGGACGACCATCAGGTGGGTCTCGGGGTTGTTGTGGGTGATCGCGTTGGCGATCGCCTGCATGATCATCGTCTTGCCGGTCTTCGGCGGGGCGACGATCAGACCGCGCTGCCCCTTACCG
The DNA here is from genome assembly GCF_000787815.1 of Streptacidiphilus neutrinimicus. Taxonomy (GTDB): domain Bacteria; phylum Actinomycetota; class Actinomycetes; order Streptomycetales; family Streptomycetaceae; genus Streptacidiphilus; species Streptacidiphilus neutrinimicus. Next base: position 857 of record NZ_BBPO01000070.1, on the reverse strand, counting down.
ATCGGGGCGACCAGGTCGATGATGCGGGTGGTCAGCACGCCCGGGTCGGTCTCCAGGCGCAGCCGGTCCTGCGGGTACAGCGGCGTGAGCTTGTTGAACTCGGGGCGGTTGCGGGCGCCCTCGGCGTCCGTGCCGTTGACCGAGTCCAGGCGGACCAGCGCGTTGAACTTCTCGCGGCGCTCGCCGTCCTTCGGCTGCTTGACCGCGCCGGTGATGGCGTCGCCCTTGCGCAGGCCGTTCTTGCGGACCTGGGCCAGCGAGACGTAGACGTCGTTCGGCCCGGCCAGGTAGCCCGAGGTGCGGACGAAGGCGTAGTTGTCCAGGATGTCGAGGATGCCCGCGACCGGGATCAGGATGTCGTCCTCGCCGACCTGCGGCTCGGCCACGCCGTCGAAGCGGTCGCCGCGACGGCGGTTGCGGTCGCGGTAACGGCCGCGGCGACGGCCGCCGAACTCGTCGTCCTCGAAGTCGCCGCCGCCCTGCTGGCTCTGGCTCTGCCCCTGCTGCTGACGACCCTGGCGACCGCCCTGGCCGCCGTCCTGCTGACGACCGCCCTGGCTCTGCTGGCCCTGGCCGCCCTCCTGGCCGCCGTCACGACGGTCACGTCGGTTGCGGCGCTCGCGACGGCTCTCGCGACCGTCGCCGCGCTCACCGCGGTCGGCACGCTCGCCACGCTCGCGGGTGTCCGCGCCGGCGGCCTGCGCCTCGGCGGCGGGCTTCTCGGCGACTGCCTTCTCGGCCTTCTCCGTCTTCTCCGCCTGCTTGGCCTGCGCCGGAGCGGCGCCGGCCGACGTCTGCGCGGCCTCGGTCGCGACGGTGGCGGTCGCGGCCCCGCCCTCGGGCGAACCCGCCGGGGC
>NZ_BBPO01000071.1:28179-35105 GCF_000787815.1 Streptacidiphilus neutrinimicus | reverse complement strand
ACGCGGCACAGCGCGCCGGACCCGCCCCGGTGGTCAGTCCGTGCCGACGTCAGCGGGCGGCAGCGCGCCGTCGCGCATCAGCTCGCGGGCGCGCTGCTGTTCCTCGCGGGAGGCGAAGACGGACGGGTCGCCGAGCTCGACCTCGCGGCCGTTGTGGTCCCAGGGCCGCTCCCAGCCCGCGTGGTGGAGCAGCCGGTCGATCACGCCGGCCGTGAAGCCCCAGATCACGTGGCCGTCGATCTGGAAGGCCGGGCCACGGAAACCGCTCGGGTGCCGCACCCGGGCCCGGTTCGCCGGGTCCGCGAGGCGGGCGACGGGGGCGCGGAAGACCTCGGCCACCTCGCCCTCGTCCACGGGCGCGACGGGGGTGGGCGTGTGCCACCAGCCGAGCACCGGCGTGACCACGAAGTCGCTGACCGGGATGTAGAGGTCCGGCAGCACGCCGAAGACCTGCACGCCGTCCGGGTCGAGGCCGGTCTCCTCGCGGGCCTCGCGCAGGGCGGCGCGGATCCGGCCCTCGCCCTCAGGATCGCCGTCCTCAGGGTCGAGGGCGCCGCCGGGGAAGGAGGGCTGGCCGGCGTGGGAGCGCAACCGTCGGGCGCGCTCGATCAGCAGCAGGTCCGGGCCCTGGCCGCCCGGGGACTCGCCGAACAGCACCAGCACGGCCGACCGCCGACCGCCCTGCGCGGGCGGAAGAAACCGGCTCAGCTGCCGCGGCTGCACGGACTCGGCGACCTCGCGCACGGGCACCAGCCAGTCCGGGATCCCCTCCCTGCGCACCCCCAGCGCCGCGGACGCGCTCACGCGTCCACCCCCGCGCCGCCGGCCTCGCCGTCGGCGGTGTCAGGCGTCGGACCGCCGTGGGCGGCGGCCCGGGCAGCGGCCTCGCCCGGGTAGTCGGCGGGCGGCTTGAGCCGCTGGCCGGGCTGGCCGCCCTTCTCGTACTTGAGCAGCTTCTCCGCCTTCACCGGGTCGGTCTCGCCCTCGCCGTAGGAGGGGCAGAGGCGCGCGATCGGGCAGGCCCCGCAGGCGGGCCGCCGCGAGTGGCAGATGCGGCGGCCGTGGAAGACGACGCGGTGGGAGAGCATGGTCCACTCGCGCTTCTCGACCAGTTCGCCGACCTCCTGCTCGACCTTGACCGGGTCGTCGGACTCGGTCCAGCCGAAGCGCTTGGCCAGGCGGCCGAAGTGGGTGTCGACGGTGATGCCCGGGACGCCAAAGGCGTTGCCGAGTACGACGTTGGCGGTCTTGCGGCCGACGCCGGGCAGGGTGACCAGATCCTCCAGGCGGCCCGGCACCTCGCCGCCGAAGTCGTCACGCAGCGCGGCGGACAGACCCATCACGGCCTTGGCCTTGTTCCGGAAGAAGCCGGTGGGCCGGATCAGCTCCTCCAACTCCTCCGGGTTGGCGTCCGCCATGGCCGCCGGGGTGGGGTACTTCGCGAACAGCGCCGGCGTCGTCTGGTTCACCCGCAGGTCCGTCGTCTGCGCGGACAGCACCGTCGCCACCAACAGCTGGAACGGGTTCTCGAAGTCGAGCTCCGGATGCGCGTAGGGGTAGACCTCCGCCAGCGCGCGGTTGATCCTCCGTGCCTGGCGCACTCTCGCCGTCTGCGTCTTCGGGAACGCCGCCTTCTTGAACCCGGGCCCACCGGCAGCGCCTGCGGTCACGGACACGCCACTCTTCGCCATACCCGCCAGAGTACGACCCGGCGCGGACACCCAAGATCGAGTCACGCGACATGATCCCGCGCCGTGACACCGCACCGGCCGGCCCGCGGAACCACTCGACGGGGGCGGTCGACGAGCCCTCTTCACCAGCCGCGACAGCGCGGCGACAGATCGGCGTTGGCGCCGCCGCCCAGCGTCCGGCCCGCCGCAGGGCGCACCGGACGGAACGCGACGGAACAGATCGGAACGACGGAGGGGGGCGCGACGGTGGGGAAACGGCGACTGGTCGTCGGCATCGTCGGTGCGGCCGGGATCGTGTACGGGCTGCGATCGCCACCGGGTTCCGCGGTCGTCTGCACCCGCTCGGCGGCGTCCAGCAGATTCCGGGGCAGGCGGCCCACGTAGTTCAGGATCGCCGGCTCGCGTTCGCCGGCTCGCGTTCGCCGGCTGCCGGTCCAGCCAGACGAACTCATCAGCGCATCGGCCGAGACGGCGTGGTGGGCGCGCAGCGCCAGCCAGGCCAGCACGGTCCGCTGCTCCGGCGCGGCGACGACGGCGCGCTCCCCCGCTCCCGTCCGGACCTCCAACGGGCCGAACACGCCCAACCGCATTCAGGCCCCCTCCCCCGATCGGCCACGAACACGGTAACTCGGTTACGGCGCAGGAGGAGTGATCGCGCTTCGGCCGGATGATCACCGGCTCGGCCCGGCCTGCCCGACGTGCCCGACGTGCCCGGCGTGGCGACCTGCCCGACGCGCCCGGCCTGCCCGGCCTGGCCGAGCTGCTCAGCCGCCGCCGCCCGGCGACGCGCTCAGCTCTCGGCGGTCGCGAGAGCCGAGGGCCGCCGGTCCCGCCGCGGGCGCAGCCAGGTGGCCGCGTACGCGACGGTGGCCGCGGTCATGATGGCGAAGCTGGGCGGGCACTGCGGGATCCAGGCCGCGACGGCCAGACCCACCCACATCTCGCCGACGGCCAGGCCACCCGCCAGGGCGAGGCCGCGGAACGGGCGGTTGGTGAGACGGATCGCCGTACCGGCCGGGGCGGCGAGGAGGCCGAGCAGCAGCAGGGACCCGACGGCCTGCGTCGCCTCGCCGGCGGTGACGCCGACGAGGGCGAGAAAGCCCAGGCCGAGGGCCTTGACCGGGACGCCGCGCGCGGCGGCGACGTTCTCGTCGAGGGTGGCGAAGAGCAGCGGCCGGGCGATCAGCAGGACGGCGAGCGAGACCGCGAGCGCGATCAGCACCGCGACCAGGGTCTGACCGCCGTCCAGGCCGAAGATGGAACCGAAGAGCACCGAGGTGCCTGCGCCGCCGTTGCCGCTGCCGCTGGCGGAGGTCGTGTAGAGGGTCAGGAAGAACGAGCCGAGGCCGAGCACCCAGGCGAAGGCGCTGCCGATGACGACGTCGTCCGCCTTGCCGCGGCGGCCGACCCCGGCCAGCAGCAGCCCGACCAGGACGCAGGAGACGAAGAGCCCCAGCCGCAGGTCGTAGCCGCCCGCCAGCGCGGCCATCGCGCCGGTGAAGGCGACGTGGCTGAGCGCGTCACCGGTGAAGATCTGTGCGCGCAGCACCAGGAAGTAGCCGACGAGCCCGGCCGCGAGCGCGATGGACGTGCCCGCCAGCAGCGCGTGGTGGAAGAAGGGCTGGGACCAGGCCGAGGCCGCGCCCGCGGAGTCCGCCGAGGCGAGCAGGAGGCTCATGCCGCACCCCCGGCGAAGGCGGCGCCCAGGGCGTCACGCCGACGCTCCAGCGCCCGCGCCGTGAAGCGCGCGGCGTGCGCGAGCAGGAACAGCCCGAAGGCGAACGAAGTCACGAAGAAGCCGAGCGGGTAGGGCCGGTAGAAGGCGGCGACCAGGCCCGCCCAGGTGACGGCGAAGCCGAGGATCACGGTCAGCAGCAGGCTCAGGCCCGGGCGGGCCGTCAGCACCTGCGCCGTCGCCGCGGGCAGCACCATCAGCGCGAAGACGAGCAGCGCGCCGGTGATCTGCGCCGCCTCCGCCGTCGCCACACCCAGCAGCACCAGGAAGGCGACCGACAGGGCGCGCACGGGCACCCCGCGCGCGGCCGCGACCTGCGGGTCGACGGAGGCGAACAGCAGCGGGCGACCGAGGACCGCCAACGCGAGCAGGACGGCGAGCCCGGCGACGGCGAGCGTGGCGACCTGCCCGGTGGTGATCCCGAGGAAGCTGCCGAAGAGCAGTGCCTGCGGCCCCTCCAGCAGGCCCTTGTAGAGGGCCATGAACAGGTAGCCGCAGGCCAGCAGGAACGCCTGGACGACCCCGGTGGCGGCCGACTCCTCCGAGCCGCCAGGCTCGCGGCCACGCCGCATCAGGGCCAGCACCAGCCCGGCGGCGACGCAGAAGCCGAAGTAGCCGAGGCTCAGGCTGAATCCGGCCAGCGTCGCCAGCGCCGCGCCGGGGAAGGCGACGACGGAGAGCGTGTGCCCGGCGAAGGTCTGCCGCCGCAGCACCATGAACCAGCCGACGGCGCCCGCGACGACGGCCACGATCGCGCCCGCACGGAAGGCGTTGACCATGAACGGGTAGGACCACATCAACTGGAAGTCGTAGAGCGGGTTCCAGGAGAAGACCGGTGACTCCATCTCAGCTCACCCCGCGTGACGGTCTGCGCGACGGTCGCCGTGGCCGTGACCGTGACCATGGCCGTGGCGGTCGGTGTGGACGGCGGGGGCCTCGGGCTGGCCGACCACGACGAGGCGGCCGTCCTGCGTGGAGAGCACCTCCACCGGGGTGCGGTAGAGGCGGGTCAGCGTCTCGGAGTTGATGACCTCGCTGGGCGGCCCGCACACCGCGCCGCCCTCGGCGATGTACACGACGCGGTCGAGGTGGTGCAGGATCGGGTTGACGTCGTGGGCGACCATGACGACCGCCACGTTCTCCTGGTGGCAGATGCGGCCGATCAGCGCGGCGACCGCGCTCTGGTTGGGCAGGTCCAGGCTGTCCAGGGGCTCGTCCAGCAGCAGCACCTCGGGACGGCGGACGAGCGCCTGGGCGATCAGCAGCCGCTGCTGCTCGCCTCCGGAGCACTGGCCGATCGGGCGGTGGGCGTAGGCGGACGCGCCGACCAGCTCGATGACCTCGTAGACGCGCCGCTGCTGCTCACGCCGGTCGCGGGACCACGGCAGCGGCACGCCCCAGCGGTCGCCGTCCAGACCCATCCGGACCACGTCGACGCCGCGGATGCGCAGGTCGGGGTCGAAGCTGCGGCGCTGCGGCAGATAGCCGACGCGGCTGCCGGCCTCGCCGGGGCGGCGGCCGAGCACGCGTATCTCGCCCTCGGCTGCGGGCATGATCCCGAGCAGCACCTTGATCAGGGTCGACTTGCCGACGCCGTTCGGGCCGAGCACGGCGACGAACTCCCCGGCCTGGACCTCGAGGTCGACGCCGGACCAGAGCGTGCGGCCGCCGACGCGCACCGCCGCGCCGGACAGGGACAGCACCGGCTCGGCCTGGCCGTCCGCCGCGGACGCCTCGGACGCCTCGGACGCCGCGGACGAAGGGGCGGAGGAGGGGTCTCGGCGCTCCGCGTTGTGCTGCGGCTCGGCCGCCACGACAGGGTTCACGTGCGTCCTCACTTCCCGGTGGCCTGGTGGAGGGCCTGCTCCAGCCCCTCCAGTTCGGTGGTCTGCCACTGCTCGAACGTGTCGCCCGCGGGGGCGAGGGTCTCGGTCACGGTGGAGACCGGGATGCCCTCGGACCTGGCCAGCTTCACCTGGGCGACCACGTCGGGGGTGGAGTTCTGGCTGTTGTAGACGTAGACCTTGATCTGTTTGGCCTTGATCTGCTGGTCGATCGTCGCCTTGTCCGCAGCGGTCGGGTCGGTGCCCTCGCTCATCGCGTCCAGGAACGTCTCCGGCGTCATCATCCTCAGCCCCAGGCCCTCGGCGAGCGGGGTGACGATGGACTCCGAGGCCCCGATCGGAGTGCCGGCGTATTTCGCCCTGATGTCCGAGATCAGCTGGTCGTACTGCGCCAGGGTCTGGGCCTCGAAGGTCTGCTTCCGCTGCTCGAAGTAGGCGGCGTCGGCAGGGTCGATCCGCTGGTAGTCGGCCGTGATCCTCTCGATCACCTGGTGCACGTTCGCCGGTGAGTACCAGCGGTGCGGGTTGCCGCCGGGCTGGATCCCGACCAGGTCGCCGACCTTCAGTTCGCTGCGGCCGCTGCCCGGGTTGGTCGCCAGCAGCTTGTCGGCCCACGCGTCGTAGCCGATGCCGTTGACGATCACGTACTGCGCGCCGGTGACCGTGCGCGCGTCCGCGGCGGTCGGCTCGTAGGAGTGCGGATCGGTGTCCGGATTCGTGATGACGCTGCTCACGTGCACGTGCGAGCCGCCCAACTGGGTGGCTATGGAGCCCCAGAAGTTCTCCGCCGCCACCACCTGGATCACCCCGCCGCCACCCCGCGCCACACCGGACCCGGAAGCCGAGCGGGAGCCGGGCGGAGCCGTGGTCGCGCATGCGCTGACCGTCGCCACCAGGGCGATCACCGCACCGCCGAGAGCCCCGCGCGACGGGCGGCGGGCGACCGGACGGGAGGGGACGGACGAGCGCATGGTGGAGGACCCCCAGGGGCAGACGTGGCCGAAGCTGACCCGTCCAGGTTAAATGGAAACGGTTTTCATACCTAGCCCGAATGGGTGTGGGATGAAAATCATTACCGAATCTTGACCCAGGGCAGCGCGGGGCGGCGACGGGGCCTTAGGGTGCGAGCGCAGGAGCGGCAGGCGGCCGAAAGGATGCCGATCGATGACCCACCCTCGCAGGCGGGCGGAGCTGTTCGGGGGCGCCGAGAGCGATCCCCGGTTCGGGACCCCGACCGTCGGGGACGAGCGGGAGGTGCTGACCGGGGTCCTGGACGCCCAGCGGGCGACGCTCGAGGCGAAGTGCGCCGGCCTCGGGGCGGAGCTGGCCGATCGCTCGGTGCCGCCGTCGACGCTGTCGCTGCTCGGCCTGGTCCGGCACCTCGCCGACGTCGAACGGCGCTGGTTCCGGCGGGCGCTCGCCGGGCAGGAAGTGCCGGACCGTTATGCCACGCCGGAATGGCCGGACGCCGACTTCGACGCCGCGACGGGCGACCCGGCGCTGATCGCGGCCGCGTGGGCGGCCTGGCGCGAGGAGGTCGCCTTCGCGCGGTCCTTCACCGCCGCCGCGCCCGACCTGGACCTGACCGGCCAGGACTCCTGGCGCGGCCGGGTCTCGCTGCGCTGGGTGCTGATCCACATGGTCGAGGAGTACGCC
>NZ_BBPO01000071.1:0-27978 GCF_000787815.1 Streptacidiphilus neutrinimicus | reverse complement strand
CCCGCCACAACGGCCACGCCGATCTGCTGCGCGAGCGCATCGACGGCGCGGTCGGCCTCTGAGCCGCGAGCTCCGCATCCGGCGCGCGGCGGCGCGGGGGCTGCGGGAGCGGGCAGCTCGCGGGACGGCGGGAGCGGACAGCGCGGGCGACGGCGGGGGCGGGCGAGGGCGGGTGACGGGGGCGGGTGACGGCGTTTCGCCGGGCGTGCAGGGGTGGGCGCGCGGAAAATGGGCCCGTGGACCCATGGGTCCGGTGAGCTCAGGACCGTGAGGCAGGACCTAAGGAGAGCGCCATGGCGACCGACCTCCACCTCGCCCAGGACCCGGACGCGGACGCCCTGCTCAGCCGCAGCCCCCTGGCCGCCCTGATCGGGATGCTGCTCGACCAGCAGGTGCCGATGGAGTGGGCCTTCACGGGCCCGTACACGCTGCTGCAACGCCTCGGCGGGGACGACCTGGACGCGCACACGATCGCCGACTACGACCCGGAGGCGTTCGCCGCGCTGTGCGCGCAGAAGCCTGCCGTCCACCGCTATCCGGGCTCGATGGCCAAGCGCATCCAGCAGCTGTGCGCCTACCTGGACACCCACTACGACGGCGACGCCGAGGCGCTGTGGCGGGACGTCGCCAGCGGCACGGAGCTACTGGACCGGCTGGTGGATTTGCCGGGCTTCGGCCGGCAGAAGGCGCAGATCTTCCTCGCGCTGCTCGGCAAGCAGTTCGGCGTCCACCCGAAGGGCTGGCGCGAGGCGGCCGGGGCCTACGGCGAGAAGGACAGCTTCCGCTCGATCGCGGACATCACAGGCCCCGCCTCGCTGGAGAAGGTGCGCGCCCACAAGCAGGAGATGAAGGCGGCGGCCAAGGCCGCGAAGGCGGCCAAGTCCGCCTGAGCCGACGGCAACCTGAACGGTCTTCCGAACGGCGGCAAGGCGCCGGCCCCGAAGGGCGGGTGCCGCGGGCGCTGTCGCCCTCGCGGATCCCGCCCGCACCTGGCCGGACGCGGAGCGGGCCAACCTCGTCGCGGTCGCCGCCGACGCCCCGACGATCGGTCCTGCTGTGCGAGTCCCCCGCGCACAACGGGGCGACGGAGCTGTACGAGCAGATGGACGCCCCAGAGGCCGCGGGCGCGCGGGCGCTCCGGGGCGCACTGGAACAGGGACCGGAGGCGGCACCGGGTGCGGTGCCGGAGGCGGACTGAGGCGTTAGCAGCGCGTTAACGGATTTGACAGCGCTGACACAGCGGGGCGACCCTGGACGGGTTCTTCAGATGAGACACCTCGTTCGGTGAGGCGTCTCCACGGACACAGGCCACTGATCCCAACCGTCGAGAGACGCTCCGGATCAGGACACCTCCTCCCGACCTAAGGGTTGAGGCCAAGTGGCTGCGCGCAGCGCTACGCCGTGGAGTGCCAAAGCTCTGACGAGTTGGGGTGTGCCGGACCGGTTCGACGATCCGGGTCCGGTGTGCCCCCTGCCGCATGGACGCGTGACGCGTCATGACCGGAGGGAGGCGAGAAGCAATGGACTGCAGTCCTAGTCCGGGCCACAAACGGCCCCATGACACCCGCTTGACCTCGTCTTCTTTCGGCATGCGGTAACCACCTGCACTTTACTTTCGCCTGCGCGCCCGCCTGTGCCCGCACGCAGGGCGGATGGATGCTGCATGCCCTCTCACCCGGCCTCACGGCCACCAGGGAGGGTTCACCATGACCACCACCATCGACCCCCAGGTCACCGGCGCCGCCCGTTCGGCGGTGCTCGACGACGCGCACCTCGGCGACATCCGCGGCGCGCTCGGCACCATCAAGCTCGACGACCACACCGAGCCGCGCGGCCTGTCCGCCAAGCTCAAGACCCTGCTCGCGATCGTCGGCCCCGGCCTGATCGTGATGGTCGGCGACAACGACGCCGGCGCCTTCGCCACCTACGGCCAGGCTGGGCAGAACTACGGCACCCACCTGCTGTGGACGCTGCTGCTGCTCGTGCCCGTGCTCTACGTCAACCAGGAGATGGTGCTGCGCCTCGGCGCGGTCACCGGCGTCGGCCACGCCCGCCTCATCCTGGAGCGGTTCGGCAAGTTCTGGGGCGCGTTCAGCGTCATCGACCTGTTCATCCTCAACGCGCTGACGCTGGTGACGGAGTTCATCGGCATCACCCTGGCGGCCGGCTACCTGGGCCTGCCCAAGGCCGCCGCCGTGGTGCTGGCCGCCGCGATCATCATCGCCTCCGCGTTCACCGGCTCCTTCCAGCGGTTCGAGCGCATCGCGATCGCGCTGTGCGCGGGCTCGCTGCTGCTGATCCCGCTCTACTTCATGATCCACCCGAAGACCTCGCAGATGGCCCACGACTTCGTGGTGCCGAACCTGCCGGGCGGTCAGGGCCAGCTCGCCACCGTGATGTTGCTGATCATCGGCATCGTCGGCACCACCGTCGCGCCGTGGCAGCTGTTCTTCCAGCAGAGCTACGTCATCGACAAGCGGATCACGCCGCGCTTCATGAAGTACGAGAAGGCCGACCTGTGGCTCGGCATCGTCATCGTCGTCCTGGGCGCGGCCGCGCTGATGGGGGTCACCTCCGCCGCGTTCGCCGGCACCTCCGGCTTCGGCGGCTTCACCGACGCGGCCGGTCTCGCCCACGGCATCGAGGCCCACGCGGGCAAGATCGCGGGCCTGCTCTTCGCCGTCGCCCTGCTCGACGCCTCGATCATCGGCGCGTTCGCGGTCTCGCTCTCCACCGCCTACGCCATCGGCGACGTGTTCGGCATCAAGCACTCGCTGCACCGCGGCATCAAGGGCGCGAAGGGCTTCTACGCCGTCTACGCCGGGATCGTGGCCCTCGCGGCCGCGGTCGTGCTGATCCCCGGTTCCCCGCTCGGCCTGCTGACCGAGGGCGTGCAGACCCTCGCCGGCGTGCTGCTGCCCTCCGCCACGGTGTTCCTGCTGCTGCTGTGCAACGACAAGCAGGTGCTCGGCCCGTGGGTGAACGGCCCGAAGACGAACGCCTTCACGGCGGCCGTCGTCGGGGTGCTGGTCACGCTGTCGATCATCCTGACCGCCTCGGTGCTGTTCCCGGACATCAGCGCGGGCGCGATCATCGACATCATGGCCGCCTGCGGCGTCGTGGGCGTGCTGGCCGCCGGCTACGCCGCCTTCACCAAGCGCCGCACCGCCACCAAGGAAGACCCCGTCGACCGCACGGGACGCGACGAGTGGCGGATGCCGCCGCTGGAGACGCTCACCCGGCCCGTCATGGCCACCGGCCGCAGGATCGGCATGAGCGCCCTCCGCGGCTACCTGCTCGTCGCGATGGTGCTGGTCATCGTCAAGATCGTCGAGGTTGCCCTCGGCCACTGATCCCGCGGAACTACCCGCCCCGTCGGGCCAGGCCCACCCGCCGGGCCAGGCCAACCCGCCGGGCCTGGGCCACCCGCCGGGCCTGGTCCGTCACTCGTTGACGGGCCAGGCCTGCGACGCCACGCTGACGCGGTTCCAGGCGTTGATGGTGGTGATCAGCCAGACCAGCTCGGCGAGCTCGGTCTCCTCGAACTCCTCGGCCGCATCCGCCCACACCTCGTCGCTCACCGGACCGTCCGAGAGGCGGGTCACCGCCTCGGTCAGCGCGAGCGCCGCGCGCTCGCGGCGGGAAACAGGCCGGTCCCCCGCCAGACCGGCAGCAGCAGGAGCCGCCGCTGGTCCTCGCCGCCGGCCAGCGCGTCGGCGCTGTGCGTGTCGACGCAGTAGGCACAGCCGTTGAGCTGCGAGGCCCGGGCACGGACCAGCTCCTTGAGCCCCGGCTCCAGGTCGCTGCCGGCGGTGGCCTTGTCGAGGGCGACCATCGCGCGCATGGCGGCGGGCGCCAGCTTGTCCGCGGCGACGCGGACGGTGATCTTCGGGTTCTCGAGCCGGTGAGCCTCGGTCAGGTGAGCCTCGGTACGGGGAGCCTCGGTACGGGGAGCCTCGGTCTTCGCTGCGGTGTTCGTGTTCGTCGTCATGCCCATCAGTCTGCCCTCGCACTGGACCCACGATAAGGTCCATTTCCATGTCCGATGACTGGTCCACTTTCGGCGTCGACCTCCACCTCGACCTGACCGCGGGGCGGGCTTCCGGCGGGGGCGTGCGCGCCGCGCTGGAGCGGTCGCTGCGGGACGCGATCCGCGGCGGACGCCTTTCCTGCGGCACCCAACTGCCCGCCACCCGCGTGCTCGCCGCCGAGCTCGGCGTCTCCCGGGGGACGGTCAGCGCCGCCTACGACCAACTGACCGCCGAGGGCTACCTGATCGCCCGTCACGGCTCCGGCACCCGCGTCGCGGACGTGGCCCGCCCGGAGCGGCGCGCCACGCGGGGCGCACCACGCCCGCCCCGGCACGATCTGCGGCCCGGCACTCCCGATGTCGGCTCCTTCCCCGTCGCCGCCTGGCTCCGCGCCTCCCGCCGCGCGCTCGGCGAGGCCCCGCCCGCCGTCTTCGCCTACGGCGACAGCCGCGGCCGCCCGGAACTGCGCGCCGCGCTCGCGGACTACCTGGGCCGTGCGCGGGGCGTGGACGCCGCGCCCGGCCGCATCGTCGTCACCGCCGGCTACGTCCAGGCCCTCACCCTGCTCGCCCACGTCCTGCCGGGCGGCGCGTTCGCCCTGGAGGACCCGGGGCTGCCCTTCCACCGCGAGGCGCTGCGCTTCGCCGGCCGGGAGGTGGTCCCGCTGCCGGTGGACGCCCTCGGCGCGGACCCCGCCGCGCTGCCGCCCTCGGGCGTGGCCGCGGCGGTCGTCACCCCGGCCCACCAGTACCCGACCGGCGTCACCCTGCACCCGGACCGGCGGCGCGCCCTCGTCTCCTGGGCGCGGGCGGCAGCCACGGTGGTCGTCGAGGACGACTACGACGGCGAGTTCCGCTACGACCGCCAACCCGTCGGCGCGCTCCAGGGCACCGCCCCGGACGACGTCGTCTACGTGGGCACCGCGTCGAAGACCCTCGCACCCGGCGTCCGGCTCGCCTGGATGGTGCTGCCGGGCCGCCTGGTCGAGCCCGTCATGCGGGCCAAGCGTCTGACGGACTTCCAGACGGAGGCCCTGGGACAGCTGACGCTGGCCGAGTTCATCACCTCCCACGCGTACGACCGGCATGTGCGCGCGAGCCGCTCGCGCTACCGGCGCCGCCGGGACCTGCTGCTCTCCGCGCTGGAGGGCTACCCGCTGGAGGGCGTCGCGGCGGGTCAGCACCTGCTGCTGGGGCTGCCGACCGGCGCGCCCCCGGAGTCCCACCTGCTGCGTCAGGCGGCCGCCCGCAGCCTGGCGTTCGGCACGCTCGGGGAGCACTGGCACGCGGACGCCTCCGGGCCGGGGGCCGAGGGGGCCTCCGCTCCGCGCCGCACCGGTCTCGTCCTCGGCTACGGGACCCCGCGCGAAGGAGGCTTTCCTGAGGCTGTGACAGAGCTCACGCGGCTGCTCCGGGACGAGGTGGGCGTGGTCGGCGCAACCGGAGACCGGTCGGTGACCGACCTTCGGTAAGACCGCTCACCGGTTCGACCACTCATCATTCTTTCGTTCAACGCCTAAGATGACCCGCACCCCGGAGGGTAACGGGTGAAACAGGCGAAAAGGACGAACGTGAGCCGAGCGGGAGAGGAGACGGCGCTCTCCGACTACCGGGCGGACACCGGGCGCATCGTCCGGTGGCTGCCGGTGCGCAGACACCACCTGCTCCTGGTCGGATGGACCGCGCTCTGGTTCGTGCTGGTCGTCCCGAGCGGCGGCGTGTCCTGGCACTACCTGCGCCAGGGCGAGCAGTTGCTCTTCGGCGGCACGCCCGGCGGCGGGCTCTCGCTCTACGCCTCGCACCCCGAACTGCAGATCGGCCCGGTCAGCCTCGCCGCCGCCCGCCTCTTCCAGCCCTTCAGCCCGGCGACCGGGCAGCTGCTCGCCGAGGCGGCGATGTCCGTGCTCGGGCTGGTGATGCTGACGCTGGTCGGCCGCACCGCCGCCCTCCACTACCTGGGCACCGGCACCAACCACCGCCGCCTGCAACAGCGCATCCTCATCGCGGGGCTCGCCTTCATCCCGATGTGGATCGAGGTCTCCGTCCGCTTCGCGCACCTCGATGACGTGCTGGCGCTGTTCTTCGCCACCGTGGCCGTGCACTCGCTGGCGCGCGGCGGCAGTTGGGCGGTGGCGGTGTGGCTGGCGCTGGCCGTCGACGCCAAGCCGACGGCGGTGCCCTTCGCGGTGCTGCTGCTGGCACTCCCGCGCGGCACCCGGCGCGGGCCGTTCCTGCTCTTCTGCGGCTTGGTCGCCGGCGCCTGGCTCCCCTTCTACCTCGGCAACCTGGGCTCGATCTCGGCGGCCAAGTTCGCGATCCCCAACCAGCCCGCGTCCTCGCTGCGCTGGCTCGGCGTGACCAGCGCGGGCACCCCGCCGTGGGACCGCCCCGCCCAGTTCGCGCTCGGCGGCGCGCTCGGCGCACTGGCCGTCTGGCGCGGCCGCTGGCCGGCGGTCATCCTGCTCGGCGCGAACGCCCGCATCCTGCTCGACCCGAGCACCTACACCTACTACAGCGCCTCAGTCCTGCTCGGCACCCTGCTGTGGGACGCCGTGGGCCAGCGACGTCTGGTGCCGTGGTGGAGCTGGATCGCTCTGTTCGCCCTCTACGGCGGGACGCTGTTCATCCCGGACGACGCGACGCGCGGCCTGGTCCGGCTCGGCTTCGTGGCCCTGTCGACCCTCTACGTCCTGCTCTGGCCCAGCCCCGGCAGGAAGCGGCGGGGCCGGCCCCGCAGGCAGCAGCGCCTCGCCGGGACGGGCACGCCGCGCTCCCAGCGGGTCCCCGGGGCCCGAGGGCCAGCGGAGGGCACGCGCGCGGCGTCGTTGGCGGCGGGGCCGCGGTGACGTTCGCACCGCGCTGACGTCGACCCGAGTGACGTTCGGCCCGCGGTGACGTTCGGGCCGGGCGGTGACGTTCGGGTCGCGGTGACGTTTCGGCAGCGATGCGTCAACCCCGCGCACCTCGCGCGCTCCCCCGAACGGGCCAGCGCAGCCGCTAGTCTCGATCAATGACATCGACGACTGAGCGTCCTGACGGCTCGGGAGCTCCGGACCCCGCCGGACCGAAAGCCCTGGCACTGCGGTTCCCCGACCTGCACGCACCGCAGTTCTGGGCCTGGGGAGGCTACGACGCGCAGTTCTCCGCCGAGCTGCCCGAGGACCGGCTCGTCACCAACGTGCACCTGATCGGCTTCGCCCCGCTCCCGGACGGCCAGGGCCGCGACGGCGGACACGGCGTCGTGCTCTGCCGTGACGAGCGCGACCACTGGTTCCTGCCCGGCGGCACCCGCGAGCGGGACGAGAGCGTCGACGACTGCCTGGCCAGGGAGTTGCGCGAGGAGGCCGGCGCGCGCCTGCTCGGCGCGCCGGTGTGGATCGGCGCGCACCGCTGCGTCACCGACCACCCCGTGCCCTACCGGCCGTGGCAACCGCATCCGGAGAAGGCCTGGTTGTGGGGCTGGGCCGAGGTCGTCGTCGACTCCGAGCCGACCAACCCCGAGGACGGCGAGGCCGTCGTCGAGGTGCGCGTGCTCCCGGCCGACGCGGCCCAGGAGTTGCTCGCCCGTGGCCGTGACCGGTGGTGGGCGGAGCTCGTTGCCTTGGCCGTGGAGTCACGCGAAGGACGCGCAGGCGCTGGGGAGCGCGCGACCGGCGTGTGACGACCCGTCGTGAGACGGCTTGCCGCGCGGAACCGTGAATGTCCCCTGTGCGTCTGTTACACCTGTTAAGCCCCGATCTAGTGGGTTTATGGGCTTTGCCGCCGAACGAGAGGCGTGCGAGGGCGGGGAGAACGTGCAGAGGGACCGCGTGAGAGGAGAGGCATGGCTGGGCAGTCGACGCAGCGCCAGGCGGCGAGGTCGCCGGAGCGCACCGTCCAGCCACCGGCCCAACGCGGCCCCCAAGGCCAAGCACACGGGCACGGCGACCAGCAGGCGTACCGGCCCGGGGGCCGACCGGCACCGCAGCGCGGGGACTCGGTGCGCGGGGGCTCGGTGCGCGGGGGCTCGGTGCACGGCGGATCGGTGCGCGCGGATTCGGTGCGCGGCGGTCGGCTCGCCAGACCACAGGCGAGCTGGGTGCTGCTGGGACTGCCCGTCCTCGGCGCGCTGGTCGACGAGGTGTCGGGCGCGCCGCTGGGCCGGTTCTTCCTGATCTGCTCGGTGCTGGCCTCCGCCTGGGCGGCGCTGCTGGTCACCCGCCGCGGCCTGTGGTGGGTCCTGCCGAGCCCGCCGCTGGTGATCGCCGTCGTGGCCTTCGTCGACCAGGTGCTGCTGCACCGTTCGGACTTCGCCGGCGACAAGTTCGGCACCGGCGTGCTCAGGTGCTCGGTCGAGGTGTTCCCGGCCATGCTCTTCGCCCTGCTCGCGGGCTTCGCCGCGCCCGCGCTGCGGCGCGTGGTGACCCGTCACTTCGCCGCCCGCGCGGCCGGGCGCGCCGCCCAGGTCCCCGTCCCGCGAAGGAGCCACCATGGCTGACCGACCCCAGGAACGCCCGCACGGGCGCCCTCAGGGCCGGTCCCCGGTCCACCCCGGCGAGCGCGTCCGGGACCGCACCGACCACCGTCCCGGCGAGCGCGTCCGGGACCGCACCGACCACCGCCCCGGCGAGCGGCCCAGGGAGCGTGCCGGGGAGCGGCCCAGGGAGCGTGCCGGGGACCGCGCGGTGGGACGCCGCCCGGCGACGCCGCTCGTGAAGGCCGGACGCGCGGCCCTGGCCACCGCATCGGCGGTGGTGCTGCTGGGCAGCGGCGTCTCCTGGATCACCTACCACTCGCTGGCGGACGGTCTGAACACCTCCGACGCGCTCGGGGTCACCCAGCGTCACGCGCCGCCCAAGCTCGACAACTCCATCAACCTGCTGCTGATCGGGCTGGACAGCCGCAAGGACATGAACGGCAACGACCTGCCCAAGCAGTTCGTCGAGCAGGACCTGCACGCGGGCTCCAGCGACATCGGCGGCTACAACACCAACACGCTGATCCTGCTGCACATCCCCGCGGGCGGCGGCAAGGTGCAGGCCGTCTCGATCCCGCGCGACGACTACGTCGAGACGCTCAACGGCGACGGCACCTCCCAGGGCCGCCACAAGGTCAAGGAGGCCTACGGCCTGGCCAAGGCCGCGATCGAGCCGAAGCTCAAGGCCCAGGGCCTGACCGGCGCAGCGCTCGAACAGCAGAGCCGCGAGGCCGGACGCGAGGCGACCCTGGCCACCGTCCAGCAGTTCCTGGGTGTCCGCATCGACCACTTCGCCGAGGTCAACCTGCTCGGCTTCTACGACATCGCCAAGGTCGTCCAGCCGGTCACCGTCTGCCTCAAGCACGCCACCAAGGACCCGGCCATGGCCGGTCAGGGCTCCGGCGCCGACTTCCACGCCGGCTACAACACCCTCGACGCGGCCCAAGCCCTCTCCTTCGTCCGCCAGCGCCACAACCTCACCAATGGCGACCTCGACCGCACCCACCGTCAACAGGCCTTCATCTCCTCGGTGATGTACAAGCTGAAGCAGGAGGGCCTCTTCGACGACTTCGGCAAGATGCAGGGCCTGCTCGACGTGGTGAAGAAGGACGTCGTGCTGGACTCGCAGTGGAACGTGCTCGACTTCGCCCAGCAGGTGCCCAACCTGACCGGCGGGAACGTCGTCTTCAACACCCTGCCGATCCAGGGCTTCGCCACCCGAAACGGAGAGTCGGTCAACCTGGTCGACGCGCAGCAGATCCAGCGGATCATGCAGCGGCTCACCTCCGTCGACCCGCGCCCGACCGCGGCGGCCCCGGCCGGCTCGTCCTCCCCCGCCGCCGCACCGCAGCAGTCCGGCCCCGTCGCCCCGGCGACAGTGGACGTGCTGAACGCCTCCGGCATCACCGGCCTGGCGGCGCAGAAGCAGAAGGACCTCGTCGACGCCGGCTGGACCGCCGGCCGGACCGGCAACGCCGCCTCCCGCAGCAGCCGCACCGTCATCCGCTACGGCTCCGGCGCGGACGCGGCCCAGGCCGCCCGGCAGATCGCGGCGAAGCTCGCCGTCCCAGTCACCCCGACCGCGTCCACGAGTCTGACCGCGGGCCACGTCGAGGTGCTGCTCGGCACGGACGCGGTGGGTGCGGGCCGCCCGGGAGGCGCGGCGAGCGCGGTCGCCGGGGGTGGGCTCGGCGGCGGCAACAGCGGCACCACGTCGGGCGACGCGGTGTCGAGCATCCCCTTCCAGGGCGCCTCGGTGGAGATGGGGAGGGGCATTCCCTGCGTGGACTGATCCGGATCCGGTCCCGATTTATGGACGATTCCGTCTCAGGACCGGCACCCGGCTAGGAGAACCGGAAACACGTAAGACACACTTGTTGTGATTGATCGCACTGTTTCCCGGTCGGGCATGATGGGGACCGAACCTCAAGCCTGCACGGCCGACTAGGAGGACCGAGTGGACGACGTTCTGCGGCGGGCACCGCTCTTCACCGCACTGGACGACGAGCAGGCCGCCGAGCTGCGTGCCTCCATGACGGAGACGACGCTGAGCCGCGGCGAGTCGCTGTTCCACGAGGGCGACCCCGGGGACCGGCTCTACGTCATCGTCGAGGGCAAGCTGAAGCTGCACCGGGCCTCGGCCGACGGCCGCGAGAACATGCTCGCGGTGGTGGGGCCGAGCGAGATGATCGGCGAGCTGTCGCTCTTCGACCCGGGCCCGCGCACCGCGACCGCCTCGGCGCTGACCGAGGTCAAGCTGCTCGGCCTCGGCCACGGCGACCTGCAGCCGTGGCTGGCGACCCGCCCCGAGGTGGCCATCGCGCTGCTGCGCGCGATCGCGCGCCGTCTGCGCCGCACCAACGACGTCATGTCGGACCTGGTCTTCTCGGACGTCCCCGGCCGTGTCGCCAAGGCCCTGCTGGACCTGTCCCGCCGGTTCGGCGTCCCCTCGGACGAGGGCATCCACGTGGTGCACGACCTCACCCAGGAGGAGCTGGCCCAGCTGGTGGGCGCGTCGCGCGAGACGGTCAACAAGGCCCTCGCCGACTTCGCCCAGCGCGGGTGGCTCCGCCTCGAGGCCCGCGCCGTCATCCTCCTCGACGTCGAACGCCTCGCCCGCCGCTCGCGCTGACCCGTCCGGGCACGCGAGCAAGCCGCACCCCCCAGGGCGCGGGGCTCTGCTGTTTGCGGCTCGCCGCATGGGCGCGAGCAGCCGAGCTGCGCGCCCGCGTGCGGTTGCACTCGGGCGCGGGGGCTCTGCGCGACGAGCCACTGACGCGCGAATGGTCCGGGGCGCGCAGGGCCCACCGCGCGCCGGCGGTTACTCGCGCCGTTCCCCGCGCTCGCGGCGTTCCCCGCGCTCGCACCCTTCCCCGCCGCGCCGTTCCCCGAGCTCGCGCCGTTCCCCGCGCCCCTGAGGTGGTGCAGCTACCTGCTTTCCCTCAAGTACTCCAGCTGCGCCCGCACGGACCACTCCGCCGCGGGCCACAGGGAGCGGTCCACGTCCGCGTAGACGTGGGCGACGACGTCCGACGGGGTCGTGTGGCCCGCCTCGAGTGCCGCGGCGACCTGCGCCAGGCGGGACTCGCGGTGGGCGAGGTAGTACTCCACCGCGCCGAGGGCGTCCTCCAGGACGGGTCCGTGACCGGGAAGGATCGTCCGGGCCTCGCGGGCCTCCGCGAGCGTGCGGAGGCGTCCCAGGGAGTCCAGGTAGTCGCCGAGGCGGCCGTCGGGGTGGGCGACCACGGTGGTACCGCGACCGAGGACCGTGTCCCCGGTCAGCAGCGAGCCCTCCGCGGGAAGCGTGAAGCAGAGGGAGTCCGAGGTGTGGCCCGGGGTGCCGACGACGCGGAGCTCCAAGCCGCCGATCTCCAGGACCTCGCCGTCGGCCAGACCCTCCGCGCCCAGCCGCAGCGCCGGGTCCAGCGCGCGGACCCCGCTGCCGCTCAGCGCGGCGAACCGCGCCGCGCCCTCGGCGTGGTCCGGGTGCCCGTGCGTCAGCAGTGTCGCCGCGACGCGCCGGCCCTGGGACTCCACCGCCGCGAGGACCGCGGCCAAGTGGCCCTCGTGCAGGGGGCCGGGGTCGACGACGACGGCCTCGGACGAGCCGGGCTCGGCGAGGATCCAGGTGTTGGTGCCCTCGAGCGTCATCGGGGAGGGGTTCGGCGCCAGGACCAGCGTGGCCCGCTCCGTGACGGCGACGGCGCCGCTCACAGCTGGCCCCGCAGGGCCAGGCCGGGGTGACCGGGCCAGCTGACCACGATCGCGCCGTCGTCCTCGATGCGGGCCTCGGCCAGGATCGGGTCCATCGAGCGGGCCTTCGCCGCGCTCAGCGCCGCGTCCGGCGTGGTGAAGGGGGTGAGCTCGCGCAGGGTGGTGATGGTCGGCGGCAGCATGAAGAACTCGCCCGCCGCGTGGTGTGCCGCGGCCTCCTCGGGGGAGATCCACACGACCCGGTCCGCCTCGCCGGGGACCTCCGCGGTGCGCTGGCCGTCGGGGACGGTCGCGACGAAGAACCAGGTGTCGTAGCGGCGTTCCTCGAACTCGGGGGTGATCCAGCGGGACCACGCGCCGAGCAGGTCGCTGCGCAGCACCAGCCCGCGCGAGGCGAGGAACTCGCCGAAGGAGAGCTCGTGAGCCTCCAGCGCCGCGCGCGCCTCGCGCCACTCCGCACCGGAGACGTCGGCGACGACGGAGGCCGCGTCGGGGCCGGCCAGCAGGACGCCGGACTCCTCGAAGGTCTCCCGGACCGCCGCGCAGACGACGGCGCGCGCCTCGTCGGCGGGCACGCCGAGCCGCTCGCCCCAGGCCGCCGGGTCCGGGCCGGCCCAGCCGAGACCGGGCGCGCTGTCACGCGGATCCACGGCGCCGCCGGGATAGGCGTACGCGCCGCCCGCGAACGCCATCGACGTGCGGCGGCGCAGCAGGTAGGCCTCCACGGCCTCGCCGTCCGCGCGCAGCAGCACCACCGTCGCCGCGCGGCGCGGCTGCACGGGGGTGAGCTCGCCGCGGGCCTGCGCCGCGATCCGCTCCGCCCAGCTCGGCGGGAGTCGATCATTCCGTCGATCACTCATGGCCGGATCGTACGGCGCAGGCTTCGAAAATCACACCGCGCCCCGACGTGGCGAAGGCCTCCGCCAGGAGGCCTCCACGTCGGGCACGTCGGGCTTCAGGCGCGGACCTGCACCTGGATCTCGACCTCGACCGGCGCGTCCAGCGGCAGCACCGCGACGCCGACCGCACTGCGGGCGTGCACGCCCGCGTCGCCCAGGACCTCGCCCAGCAGCTCACTCGCGCCGTTGACGACGCCCGGCTGGCCGGTGAAGTCGGGGGCGGAGGCGACGAAGCCGACGACCTTGACGACGCGCTCGATACGGTCCAGGTCGCCGATGACGGACTTGACGGCCGCCAGCGCGTTGATCGCGCAGATCTTCGCCTGCTCCTTGGCCTCCTCCGCGGTGACCTCGGCGCCGACCTTGCCGGTCAGGGCGAGCTTGCCGGCCACCATCGGGAGCTGGCCCGAGGTGTAGACGAAGTCACCGGTCTGCACGGCCGGGACGTAGGCCGCCAGCGGGGGGACGACCTCGGGCAGTGCCAGGCCCAGCTCGGCCAGGCGGCTCTCAACCTTGCTCATGGTTACTGCTTCTCCCGCTTCAGGTACGCCACCAGCTGCTCGGGGTTGTTCGGGCCCGGAACGACCTGGACGAGCTCCCAGCCGTCCTCGCCCCAGGTGTCCAGGATCTGCTTGGTCGCGTGCACCAGCAGCGGCACCGTCACGTATTCCCACTTCGTCATGACACGGACTCTAGCCCGTCCACCGGATGCCCATTGGTTACGCTCGACCGGACGGCAGCATTGACGTGACGCGATCGCCAGGGAGGCACGGCTCATGCCCGCAGCTCCACCTGCAGGTCCGGACTGGGAGGGAGTCCGCCTCCACGTCGTCACCGGCAAGGGAGGCACCGGCAAGACCACGGTCGCGGCGGCGCTCGCGCTCGCGCTGGCGAAGGAGGGCCGCCGGACGCTGCTGATCGAGGTCGAGGAGCGCCAGGGCATCGCGGAGCTCTTCGGCATCGCCGCGCTGCCCTACGAGGAGCGCAAGGTGGCCGCCGGGCGCGGCCACGGCGAGGTGTACGCGCTGGCCATCGACATCGAGCAGGCGCTGCTGGAGTACCTGGAGATGTTCTACAAGCTGGGCCGCGCGGGCAAGGCGCTGCGCAAGCTCGGCTTCATCGACTTCGCCACGACCATCGCGCCCGGTCTGCGGGACGTGCTGCTGACGGGCAAGGCCTGCGAGGCCGTCCGTCGTCGCCGTCCGGACGGGCGGCGCGTCTACGACGCGGTGGTGATGGACGCGCCGCCGACAGGCCGGGTGACCAGGTTCCTCAACATCAACACCGAGGTGGCGGGCCTGGCCAGGGTCGGGCCGATCCACAACCAGTCGCAGGCGGTGATGCGGGTGATCCAGTCTCCGGAGACCGCCGTGCACCTGGTGACGCTGCTGGAGGAGATGCCGGTGCAGGAGACCGTGGACGGCGTGGCCGACCTGCACGCGGCGAACCTGCCGGTGGGCGGGGTCTTCGTGAACATGGTCCGCCCGCCGGTCCTGGACCAGGCGGCGCTGCTCGCGGCCGAGGACGGCCACGAGGAGGAGCTGGCCCTGGCGTTGACGGAGGGCGGCCTGGGCGGCCGTCGCACCGCCGCGAACGGGGGCGGCCCCGGCCCGACGGTGCGCAGGCTCGTCGGTCCGCTGCTCGCGGAGGGCCGCGAGCACGCCGCGCGCGTCGAACTGGAGCGCGCCCAACGAGCAGACATCCAGGGGCTGCGGCTCCCGACCTACGAACTGCCCAAGCTGTCGGGCGGTGTCGACCTCGGCGGCCTCTACCGGCTGGCCGCCGAACTCCGGACCCAGGGGGCGGCATGACGTCGGCGGGCACAGCCTCATCCGAGCCGTTGACCACCCGTCAACTGGACGTGGACGCCCTGCTGGACGACCCGGGCACCCGGATCATCGTCTGCTGCGGCAGTGGCGGGGTCGGCAAGACCACCACGGCGGCGGCACTTGGCCTGCGGGCGGCCGAACGGGGCCGCAAGGTCGTGGTGCTGACGATCGACCCGGCCCGGCGGCTGGCGCAGTCGATGGGCCTGACCGAGCTCGACAACACCCCGCGCGTCGTCAAGGGCGTCAACGGGCCGGGTGAACTCCAGGCCATGATGCTGGACATGAAGCGGACCTTCGACGAGGTCGTGCTGGCCGCGGCCGACGCCGAGCGGGCCCGGCAGATCATGGAGAACCCCTTCTACCAGTCCCTCTCCTCCGGCTTCGCCGGCACGCAGGAGTACATGGCGATGGAGAAGCTTGGCCAGCTCCACGCCAGTGGGACGTGGGACCTCATCGTCGTCGACACCCCGCCGAGCCGCTCCGCGCTGGACTTCCTGGACGCGCCGAACCGCCTGGGCTCGTTCCTCGACGGACGGCTGATCAAGGTGCTGACCGCCCCCGCGAAGGTGGGCGGGCGCAGCGCGATGAAGATGCTGAACGTCGGTATGACGATGTTCACGGGCGTGCTCAGCAAGGTGCTGGGGGCGACGGTCCTTCAGGACGTCTCGACGTTCGTGGCGGCGATGGACTCCATGTTCGGCGGCTTCCGCGAGCGCGCGGACCGGACGTACGCGCTGCTCCAGGCGAAGGGCACGGCCTTCCTCGTCGTCGCCGCGCCGGAGCGCGACGCGCTCCGGGAGGCGGCGTACTTCGTCGACCGGCTGGAGGCCGACCGCATGCCGCTGGCCGGCCTCGTCCTCAACCGCGTCCACAGCACGGGCGCGCCCCAGCTCAGCGCGGAGCGCGCGCGGGCGGCGGCGGAGGCACTGGACGAGGCTCCGCCAGGGGACGCCGAGCAACTGGCCGCGGGCCTGCTGCGGCTGCATGCGGAGCGCATGCAGATCATCGCGAGGGAGCGCCGCATGCGGGACCGCTTCGCGTCCGTCTACCCGGACGTGCGCGTCTCCGAGGTCTCCGCCCTGGCCGGCGACGTCCACGACCTCGACGGCCTCCGCGCGATCGGTTCCCTGTTGGCAGACGAGTAAGTACCTCAGGGGCGCGGGGAACCGCGCGACAAGCCACTCACGAGCGGAAGGTGCGGGGCGCGCAGGGCCATCCGCAGGCGGGTGGTTTCTCGCGCAGTCCCCGCGCACCTGGACCGTGCAACATCCCCGGGCCCGGAGCGGTGCAGCTCTCAGCCCGCTTCGGCGAAGTCCACGGCGACGACCGCGTAGGCCTGCTCGTACTCGCTGCGCGCCGTCTCCAGCAGGCGCCGCCACGAGACGACCGTCGGGCGCCGACGCAGCAGCGCTCTGCGCTCCCGCTCGGTCATGCCCCCCCAGACACCGAACTCGACACGGTTGTCCAGAGCATCAGCCAAGCACTCGGTCCGCACCGGACATCCGGTGCACACCGCCTTCGCGCGGTTCTGTGCCGCCCCCTGGACGAACAGTTCGTCCGGATCACTGGTGCGGCAGGCGGCCTGCGCACTCCAGTCCTCAACCCAGCTCATGCTGGCGCCGTCCTCTCCCGAATCGAGGCTCCCCCACGGCGGCAACGGCGAATATGCCGTTGCCAGTTGAGGACGTTACGGAAGAAGTGCGCGTTGCAACAGCCCCTTGGGGCCCAATCCTTATGGCCCATTTGGACTATGCGTGCCCGAGAGGTCACCCGTTGGAGTGATCGCAGGTCGTCGGCCGCTTCGGGCTTCGGGTGCCCGTTCTGGCGTTACCGCCCGCTCATCCGCCTGGCATATGCCAGGCAATCCCCCGCGATTCGGTCATCTCTCATCACCCACAAGAGTGAATCAAGCGGGCGCGCAACAAGTTGTCGCACGCTTGTGACAAGAGTAGGCGAACACCTGGCCAGCTGTCCGAAGAACGCCGCGTAAGGTTCTGCCATGGCAGCGAAGCGCAAGGTGTCCCCACTCCAGCAGATCTCGCTCGGCGCCCGACTCCTCGGCGCGAGCGTGCTGGCCGGTGGCCTCGTGGCCGGCCTCGCCCTGCCGGCGGTGGGCGCGCTGGGGTTGGGGGCGAAGTCGGCGGTCAACGACTTCAACAACCTCCCGGCGGACTTCACCCAGCCGCCGCTGTCCCAGGCCTCCTACATCTACGACGACGAGAACAACGTCATCGCCAAGGTGTACTCGCGCGACCGCACGGTCGTCAGTGAGAGCCAGATCGCGCCCGCGATGCGCCAGGCGCTGGTCGACATCGAGGACAACCGCTTCTACCAGCACGGCGCGGTCGACCTGCGCGGCATGCTGCGCGCGCTGACCAACAACGGCGGCGGCGGCGCCACCCAGGGCGGCTCGACGCTGACCCAGCAGTACGTCAAGAACGTCTTCGTCGAGGAGGCCGGCAACGACCAGGCGAAGGTGCTGGAGGCCCAGCGGCAGACCGTCGGCCGCAAGATCCAGGAGCTGAAGTACGCGATCAAGGTCGAGGAGACCCTGACCAAGGACCAGATCCTGACCAACTACCTCAACATCACCTTCTTCGGCGAGCAGGCCTACGGCGTCGAGGCCGCCTCCGAGCGGTACTTCGGCGTGCACGCCAGCCAGCTGAAGGTGCAGCAGGCCGCGCTGCTGGGCGGCATGGTCCAGTCGCCCACCTACTACGACCCGCTGGTCTACCCGGACGTCGCGCTCAAGCGCCGCAACACCGTCCTGGAGAAGATGGCCGAGTACGGCTCGATCACCGCGGCGCAGGCCAAGGCCGCCGAGGCGACGCCGCTGGGGCTGAACCCGCACAAGCCCCAGGAGGGCTGCATCACCGCGAACCACAACGGTGAAGCCTTCTTCTGTGACTACGTCGAGCACGTGATCCTCAAGGACCCGGCCTTCGGCAAGACCCAGTCGGCCCGGCAGGCGCTGTGGGACCAAGGCGGTCTGCAGATCCACACCACGCTGGACCCGAAGGCCCAGAAGGCGCTGAACGACTCGGTGACCTCCCACGTCTACGCGGGCGACAAGGCCGCCGCCGCGATGTCGATGGTGCAGCCGGGCACCGGCAAGATCCTCGCCATGGGCCAGAGCCGCCCGTACGGCGTCGGCCCGCAGGCCAACATCACGACGATCAACTACAACGTCGACGCGACGATGGGCGGCGGCTTCGGCTTCCAGACCGGTTCGACGTTCAAGCCCATCACCGCCGCCGCGGCGCTGGACCAGGGCCTGAACATGAGCACCACCTACCCGTCGCCGTACTCCGCCGACTACCCGTCGATGACGGACTGCAACAACAACACCCTCGCGCCGGTCCCCAACGACCACAACGACAGCCACAGCCTGGTCGGCCCCTACAACATGGCCAAGGCCATGGCGCTGTCGGTCAACACCTACTTCGTCTCCCTGGAGCAGGCCGCGGGCCTGTGCAACGTCGCCACCATGGCGAACAAGCTGGGCCTGAAGAACCAGGCCTCGGAGTATCGGACGCCCGGCCAGCTCGACCCGCTGCAGGTGGTCCAGTCGATGACGCTGGGCACCAACGACATCGCCCCGCTGCAGATGGCCGCGGTGTACGCGTCCTTCGCCGCCCGCGGCGTGTACTGCAACCCGACCGCGATCACCTCGGTGACCACGGCCGACCACAGGACGCTGGCGGTGCCTCAGGCCAACTGCCAGCAGGCGATGCAGCAGAGCACGGCCGACGCGATCAACTCGATGCTGGCCGGCGTGGTCAACGACGGTACCGGCGCGGTGGACGCGTTCAAGGACGGCCGGCCCAGTGCGGGCAAGACGGGCACCACCGACAAGAGCGCCAGCGTCTGGTTCATCGGCTACACCCCGGAGATCGCCGCCGCGACCGTCGTCTCCGACACCGCGAAGCTGGAGCCGCTCGACGACGGCCAGCTGATCGGCGGCAGCGCGGTCCCCTACAACACGGCCTTCGGTAGCACCCTGGCCGGCCCGATCTGGCGTGAGGCGATGACCGGCGCGCTGGCCGGGGTCCCGCCGACCAACTTCACCCTGCTGCCGCTGCCGCAGTCCCCGAACCCGTCCAACGACGGCCAGGGCGCCAACGGCGGCAACAACGGAGGCAACAACGGCGGCAAGGGCAAGCACGGCAAGAACGGCGGCGCCACCGGCAACACCGTCCTCGGCGCCACGGGATTCGTCGGCATCGCCGGCGGCAACAATCCGATCGGCGGCGGTGCCGGCGGCCCGGGCGGCGGCCACTGACACCGCCCGGAGACACGGCAGGGGCGCGGGGCTGTCACAGCCCCGCGCCCCTGTCTCGTCTGTCTCGTCTGTCTCGTCCGGGTGGGTCGGTCTGAGCAGGTCAGCCCGGGGGGAGCCTGAGCGGGTCAGCCGCCCAGCGCCTGCTTGACCGCCGCGGCGACGCGGCCGCCCTCGGCGAGCCCCTTGACCTTCGGGTTGACGATCTTCATGACCGCGCCCATCGCCCGCGGCCCCTCCGCCCCGGACGCGGCGGCCTCGGATACGGCGGCGGCGACGATCGCGGTGAGCTCCTCGTCGCTCAGCTGCTTCGGCAGGTATCCGGCCAGCACCTCGCCCTCGGCGCGCTCGCGGGCGGCGGACTCCGCGCGACCGCCCTGCTCGAACGCCTCCGCCGCCTCCCGACGCTTCTTCGCCTCGCGGGTGATGACCTGCAGCACCTCCTCGTCGCTGAGCTCGCGCGCGGTCTTGCCGGCCACCTCCTCCTTGGTGATGGCGGCGAGGGTGAGCCGGATCGTGCCGGAGCGGAGGTCGTCGCGGGCCCGGATCGCGGCGGTGAGGTCCTCCTGGAGCTGCTGCTTGAGCATGGTGGTCATGGGGCAAGTCTGACATCCGGGCCCGGTCCGCCGCCCGGATTAACGTGCGACGACTCGGGTCGCGGTCCCGGAGGTCGCGCCGGCGGGGACGGACGGCCGCCCCGTCGTGTCGGCCGCCCTGACGCGTCTGCCACCATGGACGGATGCGCACCCGATACGCCGCTCCGCTGAAGGCCCTTGGAGTCACCGCCGCCGTCGGCGCGGCCTGCGTCGGCTATGCCGCCGGGGTCGAGGTGCGCTCGTTCCGGCTGCGCCGGGTGGAGATCCCGGTGCTGCCGCCGGGGGCCAAGCCGATGCGGGTGCTGCAGGTGTCCGACATCCACATGGTGAACGGGCAGCGCAAGAAGCAGATCTGGCTGCGCGGCCTGGCCGCGCTCCGCCCGGACCTGGTGATCAACACCGGCGACAACCTCTCCGACCCGGACGCGGTGCCGCAGACGCTCGACGCGCTCGGTCCGCTGCTGGACTTCCCCGGGGCGTACGTCTTCGGCTCCAACGACTACTACGGGCCGCAGCCCAAGAGCCCGACCCGCTACCTGACCGCGATGGTGAGCGGCAACCACGGCATGAACAACGCCGACGGCTCCGCGCGGCGCGGCATCAAGGGCGCGATCCACAACCCGTGGACGGACCTGCGCGACGGCTTCGACGCGGCGGGCTGGCTCGACCTCACCAACCGGCGCGGCGCGCTCAAGGTCAACGACCTGGAGCTGGAGCTGACGGGGTTGGACGACCCGCACATCCGCCGCGACCGCTACGCCGCGGTGGCGGGCGGCCCCTCCCCGGACGCGGACCTGTCGTTCGGCGTCGTCCACGCGCCCTACCTGCGTGTCCTGGACGCCTTCACGGCGGACGAGTACCCGCTGATCCTGGCCGGCCACACCCACGGCGGCCAGCTCTGCGTCCCCTTCTACGGCGCGCTGGTCACCAACTGCGACATCGACCGCAAGCGGGTCAAGGGCCTCTCCACGCACGCGGCGGGCGGCCGCCGCAGCTTCCTCCACGTCTCCGCGGGCTGCGGCACCAACCGCTACACCCCGGTCCGCTTCGCCTGCCCGCCGGAAGCGACCCTGCTCACGCTGCGCCCCCGGGCGCGGGCCTGAGGGCGGCGCGGGTCAGACCTCGTAGGCCCCGTCGATCGCGCCGATGTCCGCACCGTCGAGCCCGAGCGCACGCCGGTTCCCGACGCCCGTGACCGACTCCTCCAACGCGCCGGTCAGCCAGTTGTGCTGACGGGACGTCTCCTCGGCGACGCGCAGCAGCCGCTTGACCGCGGGTGAGTGGTTCTCGCGACGGGTGACGAGGTGGACCTCGATGAACGCCGCGGGCGTGACCGGGAGCCAGAGCAGCCCGCTCGGCAGGCCGATGCGACCGGAGTAGCCGACCATCGTGACGGCCGCGCCGGAGGCGACGGGGGTGTAGGAGGCGTCGAAGTCGAGGCCGCGGTAGAGGACCTCGGGACGCGCGCCGGCCCGGGCGCAGATCTCCATGATCTCGTCGTAGTGGCCGGGGTTGTGGGTGCGCGGGTGCAGCAGCAGCTTGAGGCCGTCCAGCGCGGCGGGGTCGATCGAGTCGGCGCCGTTCGCGGCGAGCGGGTGCTCGCTGCTGATCACGACGCCCTGGCGCTCGCGTCGCAGCAGCGTCAGCTCGACGTCGTCCGGCAGCGCCTCCGGCAGCGCGGAGCGGACCAGGCCGACGTCCAGCGTCCCGGCGGCGACGGAGTCGACGATGTCCGCGAAGGCCATCACCCGCGCGGACACCTCGATACCGGGGGCCTCCGCGCCCATGGCGAGCAGCAGCTGCGGCGCGGTCTCGTAGCCCGCGCTCATGCCGTAGCCGAGGCTGACGCTGCCCATCCGCCCGTCCGCGAAGGCGCGGACCCCGCGCCAGAGGCTGTCGGCGGCGTCCAGGAGCGCGGGCCCGCGCTCCAGCAGCATCCGCCCGGCCTCGGTCGGCTCGACCTTGTGCGTCGTGCGCACGAGCAGCTCGACACCGAGCTCCCGCTCCAGCTCCCGCACCTGCCGGCTCAGCGCGGGCTGCGCGATGTGCAGTCGCTCCGCGGCGCGGGTGAAGTTCCGCTCCTCGGCGACGGCCAGGAAGTACCGCAGGCGGCGCAGCTCGGACATGCGTCCATCTTAGGAGTCCGGTCATGCCGATACGGCATGAAGGGACCAGGCGGTCTCGCGAACAACCGCTGAACGAGGGTGGCTCCACGTCGCACCCTGCGGAATCGGATTTCGTGCCTGGGCAGGTGGTCCGCTACAGTAATGCTCGTTGCACCGGGGTGTAGCGCAGCTTGGTAGCGCGCTTCGTTCGGGACGAAGAGGCCGTGGGTTCAAATCCCGCCACCCCGACTGGTGAAACCGTGAGTGGGGCGGGCTCCTGTGAAGGAGCCCGCCCCACTGCTTTCCATCGCGTCCTCCCGTCAGAAGCAGCCGGTCGGGTCCGGTAGAGTTACGTGTCGTTGCACCGGGGTGTAGCGCAGCTTGGTAGCGCGCTTCGTTCGGGACGAAGAGGCCGTGGGTTCAAATCCCGCCACCCCGACTTCGCAAAGCCGGAGGCCCTGTCGATCGATCGACAGGGCCTCCGGCTTTTTCACGCCCTCGTGCCGTCAGACCTTCCGCGCCTCGATCAGGTGGCGGGTGGAGTGGGCGAGGAAGGGGCCGTCGCGGCGGATCTGGGCGTCCATGGTGCGGAGGCGGTCGAGGTACTTCTCGGTGGAGAAGTCCGGGACGGTCCAGAAGACCTTGCGGAGGAAATAGACGACCGCGCCGATGTCGTGGAACTCCATGCGGAGGCGCGCGGTGCGGAGGTCGACGACCTCCAGGCCGACCGCGCGGGCCTCGGCGGTCTCGACGTCGGGGTGGCGGTCCGCGCCGGAGGCGGGCCAGGGCCCGAGGAAGTACTCGGTGAGCTCCAGGGAGGTCGCCGGGCCGACGTGCTGGGCGAAGTAGGTGCCGCCCGGGCTCAGCACGCGGGAGATCTCGCCCCACGGGGTGGTGGCCGGGTGGCGGGAGGTGACCAGGTCGAAGGCGCCGTCGGCGAAGGGAAGCGTGCGCTCGTCCGGGGTGGCGACGACCACGACGCCGCGGGGGTGGAGCAGGGCGGTGGCCTTGGCCTGGTTCGGGGGCCAGGACTCCGTGGCCGCCATGGCCGCGGGGTAGGCGTCGGTGGCTCCGGCGAGGACCTCCCCGCCGCCGGTCTGCACGTCGAGCGCGGACCGTGCGCCGCGCAGACGCTCGCCGAGCAGACGCTGGTAGCCCCATGGGGGCCGCTCCTCAGTCGCGCGGCCGTCGAGCCAGGAGAAGTCCCAGCCGTCGACGGAGACGGCGTCGGCCTCGGCGATGAGGTCGTCGAAGGTGCGGGCGGAGTGATCCATGAGCCGGAGTATGGCCCGCACGCGCCACGACGCGCGCGGCGAAATACGGCGCGGAGTCGGTGAGCAGAGGGGAGGATCGAGCGGGGGCGAAGGGGAAGCCCAGTCCAGCGGAGGGAGCGGAGCCCATGGCCGACCGCACGGTCGCCGAGCAGATGATCACCGTCCTGCGCCAGGCAGGGGTGCGACGCGTCTACGGGGTGGTCGGGGACAGCCTCAACCCGCTCGTCGACGCCATCCGGCGCAGCGAGGGCGCGATCGAGTGGATCCATGTGCGCAACGAGGAGGCCGGGGCGTTCGCCGCCGCGGCGGAGGCGGAGACGACCGGCAGGCTCGCCGTCTGCGCCGGCTCCTGCGGGCCGGGCAACACGCACCTGATCCAGGGCCTGTACGACGCGCACCGCTCCCGGGTGCCGGTGCTCGGGCTGGCCTCGCACATCCCGTCCACGCAGATCGGCACCGACTTCTTCCAGGAGACCCACCCCGAGCGGGTCTTCGTGGACTGCTCCGGCTACTGCGAGATGGTCAGCACGCCCGGCCAGCTGCCGCGGGTGCTGCGCACGGCCGTCCAGCACGCCCTCGGGGCCGGCGGAGTCTCGGTCGTGGCCTTCCCCGGCGACGTGGCGGCGCTGCCCGTCGCCCGGCCGACGGGCGTGAGCACGTTCCTGCAGCCGGACCAGCGGGCGACGGCCGTGCCGGCGCAGGCCCAGGTGGAGGCGCTGGGCGAGGCGATCAACGGGGCGCGGAAGCCGGTGCTGTTCGCGGGCGCGGGCGTGCGCGGCGCGCACACCGAGGTGATGCGGCTGGCGGAGACGATCCAGGCGCCGATCGGCCACTCGCTGCGCGGCAAGGAGTGGATCCAGTTCGACAACCCCTACGACGTCGGCATGAGCGGCCTGCTCGGCTACGGCGCCTGCCATGACGCGCTGCACGAGGCGGACCTGGTTGTGCTGCTCGGTACCGACTTCCCCTACGACTCCTTCCTGCCGGGCAGCCACACCGTCCAGATCGACCACGACCCGACCCGCTTCGGGCGGCGCACACCGCTGGACCTGGCCGTCCACGGCGATGTCGCGGCCACGCTGCGCGCCGTGCAGCCGCTGCTGAAGCCGCGGCAGGACCGCTCCTTCCTCGACGACATGCTGCGCCGCCACGGCGCGGCGCTGGAGCGGGTGGTCGGCGCGTACACCAAGAACATCGAGCACCACACCCCGATCCACCCCGAGTACGTCGCCGCGATCCTCGACGACGTGGCCTCGGACGACGCGGTCTTCACCGTCGACACGGGCATGAACAACGTCTGGGCCGCCCGCTACCTCACCCCGAACGGCCGACGCCGCGTCATCGGTTCCTTCCTGCACGGCTCGATGGCGAACGCACTGCCGCACGCGATCGGCGCGCAGCTGGCCCACCCGGACCGCCAGGTGGTCGCGCTCGCGGGCGACGGCGGGCTCGGCATGCTGATGGGCGAGCTGCTGACGCTGAAGAAGTACGCGAAGCGGGCGCCGGTGAAGGTCGTGGTCTTCAACAACGGCGCGCTCGGGATGATCAAGCTGGAGATGATGGTCAGCGGCTACCCCGAGTACGAGATCGACAACGGCGACGTCGACTACGCCGCGATCGCCCGCGCCTGCGGCCTCCACGGCGTCCGCGTCACCCGGCCGACGGAGGTCCGCGCGGCGCTGGCAGAGGCTCTCGCGGCCCCCGGCCCGGCCCTCGTCGACGTGGTCACCGACCCGAACGCCCTCTCGCTGCCGCCGACCATCACCGCCGCCCAGCTCAAGGGCTTCGCACTGGCCGCCGGGCGCACCGTCCTGGACGGCGGCGTCGGCAAGATGATCGATCTGGCCCGCAGCAACCTGCGCAACATCCCGCGGCCGTGAGACGGCTCAGCAGTAGGTGAGCGGGCAGTTGCGGCGCAGCGAGTGCTGCGCCGCGCGCAGGTAGAGCGCGACGTAGAAGGCCGTGTCGAGATCCCCGGCCCAAGGCCCCGGGCGCTCGGCGGCCACCCGCGGCGCCGGACCGTCGCTCCGGAACCAGAGGGTGAGCTCGAGGTTGTCCGACGTCGCCGGTATCGCCTCGGTCGGCAGCTCCAGCAGCCGCGCGAGACGCTCGGCCAGGGCCAGCACCTGCGGGGCCCCGGCCACCAGCGTCTCGTCGCAGTACGCGGACGGCACCGGCAACCGGATCCCGTCCTCCAGGAAGATCGGCACCAGCGCCGACCAGCCACCCAGCGTCTCGGCCTCGGCCTCGGTGAGGTGCTCCGCGCACAGGGCGGTGAAGCCCTCCATCCGCGCGGAGAGCTTCTCCTCGAAGAGCAGCCCGGAGCCGCGGACGAACTCCGCCTCGCCGGGGAGCGAGTCGAACGGGGGCAGGCCGCGCTGGATCAGCGCGGCGTCGAGCGCGGTGGCAAGCTCCCCGAAGCCGCCCTCCTCCGCGTCGAACCACTCGTCCGCGGCGACACTGACCAGATAGACACCCATGGCCGGAAGCTACCGCCCGGCACTGACAGCGCGGGGCGCGCCTCAGAACACCGACCAGTCAGAACACCGACCAGCCCGAGAGCGTGGTGAAGGCGTCGAGCGCGGCGACGGCCGCGACGGAGTTGCCGGCCGGGTCGAGGGCCGGGCCCCACGCGCAGACGGCGGCGCGGCCGGGGAGCACGGCGAGGATGCCGCCGCCGACGCCGGACTTGCCGGGGAGACCGACGCGGTAGGCGAAGTCGCCGGCCGCGTCGTAGGTGCCGCAGGTCAGCAGGATGGCGTTGATGCGCTTGGCCTCGCTGCGGGTGAGCAGACGGGTGCCGTCGGCGCGCAGCCCGTGGCGGGCCAGGACGAGGCCGGCCCGGGCGAGGTCCCCGCAGGACGCGGCGATCGCGCAGTGGGCGTAGTACTCGGCGAGGACGGTGTCGACCTCGTTGACCAGGTTGCCGTGGCTGGCGATGAAGTGGGCCAGGGCCGCGTTGCGGTGGCCGTGCTCGGCCTCGGAGGCGGCGATCTCCGGGTCGGTGCGCAGGGCGTCGTTGCCGGATTCCGCGCGCAGGAAGTCGACGACCGTGTCGGCCGCGTGGCCGTCCGTCAGGCTGTGCAGGCGGTCGGTGACGACGATGGCGCCCGCGTTGATGAACGGGTTGCGCGGGATGCCGTGCTCGGTCTCCAGCTGGATCAGCGAGTTGAACGGGTTGCCGGAGGGCTCGCGGCCGACGCGCTGCCACAGCTCCGCCTCGCCGCCGTCCGCCAGGGTCAGTATCAGCGTCAGCAGCTTGGAGATGCTCTGGATGGAGAACGGACGCTCCCAGTCGCCGACACCGAAGACCTCGCCCTCGACGGTGGCCAGGGCCATGCCGAAGGCCTGCCCGTCCTCACGGGCGAGAGCGGGGATGTAGTCGGCGACCCGGCCCGTTCCCGCGGTCCGCAGGGCGGCCGCCATGCAGGCGTCGAGCAGTTCCGGGTAGTCCACGGCGTTGTCCACGCGGACATTCTCGCCTCTGCCCTCAGCCGTCCGTCACCGCGGTCGATCGCTGCGCCAACTCACGGACAAGGGCGGGGGGCGTCGGTAGGATGGCGGGAGAAGTTACTCATCAGTAGCAATGCTGGGCGACCACGCGCCGGATCCCGAGGAGCCACCCTCATGACCACACCGCAGAACTCCCCCGCGCTCGACCGTGACGGCGAGGTCTTCGTCCTCGACATCGGCGACGGCGAGAACCGCTTCCACCCGGACTGGCTGGCCGCCGTCAACGCGCTGCTCGACGAGGTGGAGCAGGCCGAGGGGCCGAAGGCCCTGGTCACCGCCGCGACGGGGAAGTTCTTCTCCAACGGCCTCGACCTGGACTGGCTCTTCGCCCACGCCGACCAGGCCGGCTCCTACGTGGAGACGGTGCAGGCGCTGTTCGCCCGCGTGCTGACGCTCCCGTTCGTCACCGTCGCCGCACTGCAGGGGCACACCTTCGCCGCCGGGGCGATGCTCTCGCTGACCCACGACCAGCGGATCATGCGCGCCGACCGCGGCTTCTGGTGCCTGCCCGAGGCCGAGATCAACATCCCCTTCACCCACGGCATGTCTGCGTTGATCCAGTCCCGGCTCTCGCCGCGGACCGCGCACACGGCCATGGTCACCGCGCACCGCTACGGCGGCGGCGACGCGCTGACCGCCGGGATCGTGGACGCGACCGCCGACGAGGCGGGGCTGCGTACCGCCGCGATCGAGCTGGCCCGTCCGCACGCCGCCAAGGCGGGTCCGACGGTGGGCACGATCAAGGAGCGGATGTACGCGCCGGTGCTGGAGGCGCTGCGCGAGAAGGACGTCGCGCTGGGCTGAGCGTCGTCGCCGGGGGACGTCCGGAGACGCCGAAGGGCCTGTTCCACGAGGAGTCGTGCCACCCCGGCATGACTCCACGTCGCATTGCGGGTCCCGCCGCCCCCGCCGTGGAAGGGTGACGGGACCGCACGAAGACACCGGGCAACTGGTGGGCGGAGCTGCCGCCCGTCGCGGGAGAGGCGGTGATGGCGACCGGGATCCTCTCGGTCGGGCTGCACCTGGCTGGACCGGAGCGGCTGTCGCTCGCCCTGCTTGTGCTCGGCTGCTCGTGCTCGACTGCGCGGCCTGGCTCGGGCTCGCCGCCGACTTCGGCCTGCGGCTGCTGCGGGAGCACGACCGGTGGGAGCACGAGGGAGCCTCGACGGCGGGCACACGCCGACGGAGGCCGCGCCGCCCAGCGGTCACCCCCTCCCGGCCGGGCCCCGACGAGGCAGGGCGGAGCGCCGCGCCCGCAGCGGCGGTGCGGGCCGGGGCCGCGC
>NZ_BBPO01000072.1:4881-34756 GCF_000787815.1 Streptacidiphilus neutrinimicus | reverse complement strand
GTAGACGGCCTCGCCGGCGGTCTGCACGACCGTCGGCGCGGCGGACGCGGGCGCCTTGCGCGCGCGGCGCCTTGGACGAGCCCGAGCGCGGGCCGTAGCCGACCAGCACCTCGCGGCGCTCCGGCTCCTCCTCGGCGGCGGCCGCCGGAGCGGGCGCCGCCTCGGCCGGGGCGCCGCCCGCGACCGCGACACTGATGATCGCCGTGCCGACGTCGACCGTCGTGCCCTCGCTGAAGAACAGCTCCTGCACCACCCCGTCGAAGGGGATCGGCAGCTCGACGGCGGCCTTGGCCGTCTCGACCTCGCAGACGACCTGGCCGTCCGTGACGGTGTCACCCGGCTGCACGTACCACTTGAGGATCTCGGCCTCGGTGAGGCCCTCGCCGACGTCCGGCATCTTGAACTGGCGGACGTGAGAAACAGCGGTGCTCATGGTGCTCTCCAACCCCCGTCAGAAGGCGAGGGCGCGGTCGACGGCGTCGAGCACCCGGTCGAGGTCCGGCAAGTACGTCTCCTCCACCCGGGACGGCGGGTACGGGGCGAAGTAGCCGCCCACCCGCAGCACGGGGGCCTCCAGCGAGTAGAAGCAGCGCTCGGTGATCCGGGCGGCCAGCTCCGAGCCCATGCCCATGAAGACCGGGGCCTCGTGCACGACGACGGCGCGGCCGGTGCGCTTGACGGAGGCCTCCAGCGTGTCGAAGTCCACCGGGGACAGCGAGCGCAGGTCGACGACCTCGATCTGGTGGCCGTCCTCGGCCGCGGCCTCGGCCGCCTCCA
This sequence comes from Streptacidiphilus neutrinimicus, assembly GCF_000787815.1. Classification (GTDB taxonomy): domain Bacteria; phylum Actinomycetota; class Actinomycetes; order Streptomycetales; family Streptomycetaceae; genus Streptacidiphilus; species Streptacidiphilus neutrinimicus. The sequence continues at coordinate 33,979 of NZ_BBPO01000072.1, read as the reverse complement.
GGCAGACCTTGACCATCGGGCCGTAGGCGATCAGGGTCAGGTCCCGGCCCGGACGCGCGACGCGCGCGGCGTGCAGCGCGGCCGGGGCCTCACCCAGCGGGTCCACGACGCCCTTGTCCCAGTACCGGCGCTTCGGCTCCAGGAAGATCACCGGGTCGTCCGAGGCGATCGCCTGGCGCAGCATCCAGTGCGCGTCCACCGGGTTCGACGGGGAGACGACCTTGAGGCCGGCCGTGTGGGCGAAGTACGCCTCGTGCGACTCGCTGTGGTGCTCGACGGCGCCGATGCCGCCGCCGAAGGGGATGCGCACGGTGATCGGCAGCTTCACGTGGCCGAGCGCACGGGCGTGCATCTTGGCCAGCTGGGTCACGATCTGGTCGAAGGCCGGGTAGACGAAGCCGTCGAACTGGATCTCCACCACCGGACGGTAGCCGCGCAGCGCCAGGCCGATCGCGGTGCCCATGATGCCGGACTCGGCCAGCGGGGTGTCGATGATCCGGGCGTCGCCGAAGTCCTTGTGCAGGCCGTCGGTGACCCGGAAGACGCCGCCGAGGCGGCCCACGTCCTCGCCCATGACGAGGGTCTTCGGGTCGGCCTCCAGCGAGCGCCGCAGCGCCTCGTTGAGGGCCTTCACCATCGAGTAGTTCTCAGCGGCCATGTCAGCGGCCCTCCCCAACCTCTTCGGAGCCGTCGAACGACGCCGCGTATTCCACGTACTGCGCGCGCTCCTCGTCCACGAGCGCGTGACCCTCGGCGTAGACGTTCTCGAAGATCGAAGTCGGGTCCGGGTCCGGCATGTTGCGCACGCCCTCGCGGACGCGGCGCGCCAGCTGCTCGCTCTCGGCGTCCACGGCGTCGAAGAACTCCTGGTCGGCCCACTCCTCGCGGACCAGGTAGGCCTTGACCCGCTCGATCGGGTCCTTGAGCTTCCACTCCTCCAACTCGTCCGCGATCCGGTAGCGGGTCGGGTCGTCGGAGGTGGTGTGGGCGCCCATGCGGTAGGTGAAGGCCTCGATCAGGGTCGGGCCCTCGCCGTTGCGGGCGCGCTCGAGCGCCCAGCGGGTGACCGCCAGGCAGGCGAGCACGTCGTTGCCGTCGACCCGGACACCGGGGAACCCGAAGCCGGCCGCGCGCTGGTAGAGGGGGACTCGGGTCTGCCGCTCGGTGGGCTCGGAGATCGCCCACTGGTTGTTCTGGCAGAAGAAGACCACGGGCGCGTTGTAGACCGAGGCGAAGGTGAAGGCCTCGTTGACGTCGCCCTGGCTGGAGGCGCCGTCGCCGAAGTAGGCGACCACCGCGTCGTCCGTGCCGTCCTTGGTGATGCCCATCGCGTAGCCCGTCGCGTGCAGCGTCTGCGAGCCGATGACGATGGTGTAGAGCTGGAAGTTCTTCTCGTACGGGTCCCATCCGCCGTGGTTCACGCCGCGGAACATGCCGAGCAGGTTCAGCGGGTCGACACCCTTGCACCACGCGACGCCGTGCTCGCGGTAGGTGGGGAAGGCCCAGTCGCCCGGACGCTGTGCGCGCCCCGAGCCCACCTGGGCGGCCTCCTGGCCGAGCAGGGAGGCCCACAGGCCCAGCTCGCCCTGGCGCTGCAGAGCGGTGGCCTCGCCGTCGAAGCGGCGCACAAGGACCAGGTCACGATAGATGGAGCGCAGCTCTTCCGGGGTGGTCTCCAGGGAGAAGCGCGGATGCTCCACTCGCTCCCCCTCGGGGGTGAGCAGCTGCACCAGCTCCGGGACGGCAGCGGTCGCCGCCCCCGCCGTGCTCTCGACGGTCACGTTCACTCCTCGGTTTCTCCGGCCTCCGGGGTTGCCGGCAACCGGTCCGGTCGCCTGCTCCGTGCGTCCTCGCTTCGGGTGGGCGACGACTGCGGATCGGCGGATAGGTGTGCCCTGATCCTCTTCGAGAACGTTACCCAGGGGAAGACCCAATTTCTTCTGTCCTAGGACGTCCAACTACCACGCTCGTCCCCAAACCAGGGCAAATCACCCCTCGTAGCCAGCAGTCTTTCGGCCTGTATGCAAGGCTGTGACCATGAGCGATTCGGGACAAATCCGAGTATTCCTCCTCGACGACCACGAAGTCGTCCGGCGGGGCGTCCACGAGTTGCTCTCGCTGGAGACGGACGTCGAGGTGGTCGGCGAGGCCGGAACGGCGGCCGAGGCGCTGGTCCGGATCCCCGCCACGCGTCCGGACGTCGCCGTCCTGGACGTCCGGCTGCCCGACGGCAGCGGCGTCGAGGTGTGCCGGGAGATCCGCTCGCAGCTGCCCGAGGTCAAGTGCCTCATGCTCACGTCCTTCCCGGACGACGAGGCGCTCTTCGACGCGATCATGGCCGGAGCGTCCGGCTACGTCCTGAAGGCGATCCGCGGCACCGACCTGCTCTCCGCCGTGCGGGACGTCGCCTCCGGCAAGTCGCTGCTCGACCCGGTGGCCACCGCCCGGGTCCTGGCGCGCCTGCGCGACGGCGACCGGAGGGAGGACGAGCGCCTGTCCGAGTTGACGAAGCAGGAACGCCGGATCCTCGACCTGATCGGCGAGGGCATGACCAACCGGCAGATCGGCGCCGAGCTGCACCTGGCCGAGAAGACCGTCAAGAACTACGTCTCCAGCCTGCTGGCAAAACTGGGCATGGAACGACGCACCCAGGCCGCCGCGTATGTCGCGAAGATACACGCGACGGAGGGTTAACGATCACAGAAGATCAGCAAGGCCTGCCTCGCGCGCCCCGGCAGTAGCATCTGCCGCGTGACGGAGGCCCAGACACTCACGCTGACAAGTGGTTTATCAGCCGTTCCGGCCCGCCTTCGGGCGGTGTTGGAACGCTTCGGCATCGACGAACCCCAGCGGATCCAACGCACCGCGCACGGCCTGCTGAACCGCGTCTGGCAGGTCGACGCGGCGGACGGCCGCCGGTGGATCCTCAAGCAGTACCTCGACGACGGCGGGCACGCCTCCAGCGGCGCGCTCAGCGCGCAGCACCGCACCATCGCCGCGCTCGCGGCCTCCGGCCTCCCCGCCGTCCCACCGGCCTCGGCCGAGGACGGCCGCACCCTCGTCCTGCAGCGCGGCCGCCGCTACGCGCTCTTCCCCTTCGTGGACGGCGCCCCGCCAGGCTCCCTCCCGCTCGCGGCCGCGGCCGGGCTCGGCACGCTGCTGGGCTCCATACACGCCGAACTGCGCCGCATCCAACCGCCGGTCCTCGACGCCTGCGGCCCGTGGCCGACGGCCGACCCCGAGCAGACCCACATCACCATCACCACCCTGCTGGGCGCGGCCCGCGCCCGCACCCCCCGCGAGCCCATCGACGCCCTCGCCGAGCAGCGCCTGCGCGAACGGCTCGTCCTGCTGGACGCCTACGCGAGCCGCAGGCCCGGCCCCCGCGGCGCGCCGCCGGCCGGATGGGTCCACGGCGACTTCCACCCGCTGAACCTGCTCTACCGGGACGAGCGGGCGGTGGCGGTCCTGGACTGGGACCGCCTGGGCGTCAAGCCCGTCACCGAGGAGGCGGTCCGCGCGGCCACCCAGTTCTTCAGCGCGCCCGCCTCCGGCGTCCTCGACCTCGCCCGCGTGCGGGCTTACGCCCGCGCCTACCGCGCGGCCTCCGGCCACTCACCGGAACAGATGGCCGCGGGGGTCCACCGCGTCTGGTGGGAACGCCTCAACGACTTCTGGATGCTCCGCTGGCGCTACGCGCGGCGAGACGACCGCGCGAACGAACTCTTCCCGGCAGCGGCGGCCCAGATCGTCTGGTGGTGCGAGGAGTACCAACAGGTCCTGGACGCCTACGTGAACTGATCCAACTGATCCCTGCGCTCCCGCATGCTGTCGCACTCACCTCGGGGCGCGGGGGAACCGCGCGACAAGCCGCCCGCGAGCGGATGGTCCGGTGCGCGTAGGCCATCCGCACAGGGGCTCTCTCACGCAGTTCCTCGCGCCCCCGGATGGCGCATTCGGCCCGAGTGGAACGGTCAGGCGCCGGCCTTGGGGGTGCCGGTGGTGCCGCCCGCGCCGCCCGCGCCGCCCGCGCCGGCTGCGCCGGTCGGGGTGCTGGCAGGCGTCGTCGGGGCGCCCGTGTTGCTCGGGCTGACCGACGGCGTCGGCGTCGGGGTGGGCGTCGGGGTCGGCGTAGGCGTGGGGGTCGGCGTCGGGGTGGGCGTCGGGGTCGGGGTAGGCGTCGGCGTGGGGCTGTAGTAGCTCGGGCCCTGCGACTGCGTCGGCTGCTCCGTCGGCGTGGACGGCTGCGTCTGCGGCGTCGTCTGCGCCACCGACGGCGGCGTCGTCGTCGGTGTGCCGCCACCACCGCCGTGGCCGCCGCCGTTGAGGGCGAGGGCGACGCCCACGCCGATGGCCGCGATCACGACCAGGACCGCGATCACCGCGAAGAGCCCGCGGCGGTTGCCGTGTTCGCCCTCGTCGTCGTAGTGGTCTTCGTAGACCGGCGGGCGCCCGGCCGGCGGGGCCGGGGGGGGGGTCGCCGCGGCCATGACCGTGGTGGGGGCGTGGTCGCCGGGGCCGCCGGGGCCCTGCGGGAGGACCGTCGTGGGCGCGGTCGGGGAGACCGGCGGGACCGCCCCGAGAACCTGCGTCGCCTCCGCCGCGGCGCCGTGCATCTGGCGCAGCGCGTGCTGGACGTGCGCACGGAACTCGTCGGCCGACTGGAAACGGTCGTCGGGGTCCTTGGCCAGCGCGCGCAGCACCAGCGCGTCCAGCGACGCGGGGACGCGCGGGTTCGCCTGGGAGGGCGGCTTCGGCGGGTCCTGGACGTGCTGGTAGACGACCGACAGCGGGGTGTCCCCGGTGAACGGCGGGCGCAGCGTCAGCAGTTCGTAGAGCATGCAGCCGGTGGCGTACAGGTCGGAGCGGTGGTCGACGGCCTTGCCGAGGGCCTGCTCCGGGGAGAGGTACTGGGGGGTGCCCATGACCATGCCGGTCTGCGTCATCGTCGAGGTGACGCCCGTGAGCGCCCGCGCGATGCCGAAGTCCATCACCTTGACCGCGCCGCTGCTCGTGATGATCACGTTCGCGGGCTTGATGTCGCGGTGCACGATGCCGTGCTTGTGGCTGTAGGCGAGCGCCTCCAGCACCCCGGCGGTGATGATCAGCGCCTGGTCGACCGGCGGCGGCTCCTGGCTCTGCAGCAGCTCGCGGACCGTGTGGCCCTCGACCAGCTCCATCACGATGTACGGGACGGTCTCGCCGCCGCGCGCCTCCTCGCCGGTGTCGTAGACGGCCACGACGGCATGGTGGTTGAGCGACGCGACCGAGTGCGCCTCGCGCGTGAAGCGGGTGCGGGCGATGGAGTCCTCGGCGAGCTCCGGGCGGAGCACCTTGATCGCGACGGTGCGGCCGAGCCGCTGGTCCATGGCGGCGAAGACCTCGGCCATGCCGCCGCGGCCGAGCCGGCTGGTGAGCCGGTACCGGCCCTCGCCCACGACGCTCAGCCCGCTGGTGGTGACGAAGGCCTCCCCCGCTTGACCGGTGGCGGCGTCCGCGGCGGTGCTCGCGGCAGCGTCAGCCTCAGGCCGGGGCCCTCGGCCGTCCTGGCCGTCCTCGTCCCGCGGGTGCTGCGTGTCTGCCATCGTTCTCCGCAATCGTTCCGCGCGTTCCGCGCCTTTTCTGCTGCGCCGTCGCGCCGGCGCACCGACGCGCACCGCACCGCCACCGTCCGCGCCGCGCGCGGACGATGCACCTTCTCCGCACGCTACCGGTTTCCGGCGACGTATGCGGAGCCTCTTACCCGCCGTTGCCCGTCAGGCTGGCGACGATTCCCTTCGAACTACCCATACCGTCCGTCGAAGTGGCGTTCTTCGCATGGTCGACGGCCAGCACGAGCACCAGGATCAACCCGATCAGCAGCACGCCGAGGATCATCAGGACCACCGCGAGACGCCCGCAGCCCCTCGCGGCGGAGGTGGGCGCCGCACGGGGGTTCGGCTGGAACGGCGGTGGCGGAGTGGCCGCCGGGGGCCGCGCCGCGAACGGCGGCGGGGTGGGCACGCCCATCGGCCGGGGCGTCGCCCCGGGCGGCGGGGTCGGACGCGCCATCGGCGGCGGAGTGTTGGGGCGCTGGGCGTACGGCGGAGGCGTGTTGGGGCGCTGCGCGTACGGCGAAGGCGTGTTGGGGCGCTGCGCGTACGGCGGCGGAGTCGGACGCGCCATCGGCGGCGGAGTGTTGGGGCGCTGCGCGTACGGCGGAGGCGTGTTGGGACGCTGAGCGTACGGCGGTGGCGTCTGCCCCATCGGAGCCTGCCCCATCGGCGGCATCGGCTGACCCATGCCGGGCCGCGGCATCTGCGTGTTGGGGCCCTGCGGGTACGGCGTGTTGAGGGGGCCCTGGGCCTGCGGGAAGACCGCGTTCTGGCCGGACCCGCCGACGTTGCTGATCCGCTGCCCGTCGCCGGAGACCTGCGGCTGGTTGCCCACGCCCGTCGCGGACTGGGCGACGCGGCGGCACTCCTCGCGCATCTCGTCCGCGGACTGGAAGCGGTGGGCCGGGTCCTTGCGCAGCGCCCGCGCGACCAGCGCGTCCACCGCGAGCGGCACAGCCGCGTTGACGCTGGACGGAGCCGGCGGCGTCTCCTGGACGTGCTGGTACGCCATGCCGAGCGGCGACTCGGACTCGAACGGCAGCCGCCCGGTGAGCAGCTCGAAGAGCATGCAGCCGACGGAGTACAGGTCGGAGCGGGCGTCCACGGGCTTGCCGAGCGCCTGCTCGGGGGAGAGGTACTGGGGCGTGCCCACGACCATGCCGGTCTGCGTCATCGAGGTGACGCCGGACTGCATCGCGCGGGCGATGCCGAAGTCCATCACCTTGACCACGCCGCGCTTGGTCAGCATGACGTTGGCGGGCTTGATGTCGCGGTGGACCAGCCCTTGCTCGTGCGAGGCGGCGAGGGCCGCCAGCACGTCGGCGGTGACCTCCAGCGCCTTGTCGGTGGGCATCGCGCCCCGCTCGGCGATGTCCTTGCGCAGCACGGAGCTGAGAGAGGAGCCCTCGACGTACTCCATGACGATGAACGGGACGGGCGTGCCGTCCTGGTCGTCCTCGCCGCTGTCGTAGACGGCCACGATGTTGGTGTGGTTGAGCCGCGCCACGGCCTGCGCCTCGCGGCGGAACCGCTCGCGGAAGGAGGGTTCGCGGCTCATGTCGCCGAGCATCGTCTTCACCGCGACGGGCCGGTCGAGCACCGTGTCGTCGCCGAGATGCACCGTGGCCATGCCGCCCTGACCGAGCAGATCCCGCAGCACGTAACGGCCGTGGCCGACCGTCCGTCCGGTCTCGGCCGCGCCGCCCAGCTCGCTCATGCGCTCTCGCTCCCCCAACCGGGCGCCCTGCCTGGTACGCCGTCAGGGGCCAACGTTAGCGCGATGAGCAGGGCTGAAAACAGCCGGGTTCTCGCCCTGCCCATGCTTCGCAGACGGACCTGTGGACCTGCCTACAGGTACGGACCCGAGCGGATTCCGCCGGGACCCTCCTCGCCCTCCTCGTGTCCGGCCATGCCGGGCGGGAGGGCCCGCCGCATCTGCTCCAACTGGGCGCGCGCGGCCATCTGCTGGGCGAACAGCGCGGTCTGGATGCCGTGGAAGAGGCCCTCGAGCCAACCGACGAGCTGCGCCTGCGCGATCCGCAGCTCCGCCTCGGACGGGACCGCGTCCTCGGTGAAGGGGAGCGAGAGCCGCTCCAACTCCTCGACCAGCTCCGGCGCGAGCCCCTGCTCCAGCTCCTTGACGGAGCTGGCGTGGATCTCCTTCAGCCGCACTCGGCTGGCCTCGTCGAGCGGGGCGACGCGGACCTCCTCCAGCAGCTGCTTGATCATGCTGCCGATCCGCATGACCTTGGCGGGCTGCTCCACCATCTCCGTTATCGGCAGCTCCCGGGCTTCGCCGCCCTCCTCTGCCGATGTGCCACCGGCGACCGGCAGGCCGTCGGGACCGACGATCAGGACGTGAGGGCCGTCTTCAGGCCGTTGGCTGGGGCTGTTCATGAACGTCATTCTGTCTTATGGGGGTGTCGGGACGGCGCGATATTTGCCAGAACAAGTGTGCGCCTCTTCGGTGAACAGCGGTGGGGCGCCGGTTCACAGTCGCCGGATGCGCCAGCCGAAGAGCGCCGCTCCGGCGCCGATGAGGGCGAGGCCGACGCCGAGGAGGCGGGCACGCGGGCCCAAGCCCCCCGAGTCCGCGGTGCGCACGGCGATCTGCTCGGTCGCGGCCCCGGGGTGGAGCAGCGCCTGGGGGCCGAGCGGCGGCGGGACGGTGGAGGCCGGGCGCTCGGGCACGACCGCCTCCGGCGCGACGGCGTCCGCGCCGGACCCCGCCCCCGCTCCCGCGCCGTCCTGGGCAGGCCCGCCGGGCGTGGAACGCACGGACGTCGAGGAGGACGGTTGCGCGGCCGCCGCCCCGTGGCTGGGCCGCGAGCCGGACGTGGTGCGGTCGCCCGAGCCGGAGGGCCCGGACGAGGGGAACAGCGAACTGACGACCGGTACCGGGAGCCCGCTCACGGACGGGTCGGTGCTCGACGACGCGGAGGGGGTCCCCGGATCCGAGGGGCCCCCCGAGGGCGGCGTGCCTGTCCCGGGGTCGCCCGCGTCGGGGTCGCCGGAGGAGGGGTCGCCGGTCGGGGGCCGGTGCGAACCGGCTCCCGGCGCGGGGGCGTAGGTGAAGCGCAGGGTCCGGCCGTCCGGCAGCCGCACCGTGAAGCCGCGCGGCGCCTTGGTGGGCTTCGCCTTGACCAGCGCCTGCACCGGACCGAGCGCCGGCGCCCCGGACCATCCGGCTGCCACGGCCTGCTGGGCGCTCCCCACGCCCACGACCATCAGCGACCCCGCCACGAGGGCCGTCCCGGCCGTCCTCGTAGCGCCCGTCCCCAAGGCCGACAAAGCGCTCATATGTGGCAATTAGGACACCGGCCACCGCCCCCGGCAAGCGTGGCTACGCCATTCAGCGACGGTCGGCCCCGCTCTTCATCCCCTTGCCGCAACGGGGCCGCGAGCCCGCGTCACCGAGCCGCCCGGACCGGCCGGACCACCCGTGGCTCAGACCTGAAGAAGGATCTTGCCGATGTGCGCGCTGGACTCCATCAGCCGGTGCGCCTCCGCCGCGTCCGCCAGCGGCAGGACCCGGTCGATCACCGGCCTGACCACGCCCGACTCGATCAGCGGCCAGACGTGCTCGCGCACCGAGGCCACCACCGCCGCCTTCTCCTCCAGCGGACGCGCCCGCAGCGAGGTCGCGGCGATCGCGGCGCGCTTGGACATCAGCTTGGCGATGTTGAGGTCCGCCGTCACCCCGCCCTGCATGCCGATGATGACGAGGCGTCCGTTCACGGCCAGCGCGTCGAGGTTGCGGTCCAGGTACTTGGCCCCGACGACGTCGAGGATCACGTCCGCGCCGCCGAGCGCCGCCACCTCCTCGACGAAGTCCTGCTCGCGGTAGTTGATCAGCACGTCGGCGCCCAGCTCCCGGCACGCCTCCAGCTTCGTCGCCGAGCCCGCCGTCACGGCGACCTTCGCACCGAGCGCCTTGCCGAGCTGGATGGCCATGGTGCCGATGCCGCTCGAACCGCCGTGGACGAGCAGCAGCTCGCCCGGACGCAGGTGACAGACCTGGAAGACGTTCGACCAGACGGTGCAGACCACCTCGGGGAGACCGGCCGCGGTCACCGGGTCGACGCCCTTGGGCACGGGAAGCAGTTGACCGGCGGGCACGACGACCTTCTCCGCGTAGCCGCCGCCGGACAGCAGCGCGCAGACCTCGTCCCCCACGGACCAGCCGACGACGCCGTCGCCGATCGCGGCGACACGGCCGGAGCACTCCAGGCCCGGATACCGGGACGCCCCCGGCGGGGGATCGTAGAAGCCCTGCCGCTGCAGCACGTCGGCTCGGTTCACCGCCGAGGCCACCACCTCGACCAGCACCTCGCCGGAACCGGGAACCGGGTCCGGGACCTCACGCAGCACCAACGCCTCGGGGCCGCCCGGCGTCTCAATCGTGATCGCTCGCATGCCGCCGACGCTACCCCGCCGGGGTCGCCCGAGCCCCCGGCCCCGCCGGATTGCCGCGCCGCCGAGCGGATCTGACGCGCGAACAACCGCCGCATCCGGGGACGCTCCGTACACCTCTCGCCACGGTGAGCCACCGGGGCCTCGCACAGAGAACAGGCGTACGCTTGCAGAATTGCGCAAGCATGGAAGGCGGAGCCGATGCCGAAGGTGCCCGCCGGACACCACGACGGGGGAACCAGGACATGCAGGACGAGACGGACGCCCCTGACGAGCTCACCGAACGCAGACCGCGTTCGAAGGCCCGTCGCGTCCTGAAGATCCTCGCGCTGGCGCTGTCCGTCCTGGTCCTCGTCGTCGCGGGGCTGGGCACCTGGCTGTACAACCGCTTCAGCGGCAATCTGCACACCGTCCATCTGGGCGGCGACACCAGGAAGACCCTCGGCCAGGAGAAGCCCGACGCCTTCGGCCGGACCCCGATCGACATCCTGGTCATCGGCACGGACGCGCGGAACACCCAGGCGGACTGCAACCTCGGCGGGGACTGCAACATCGGCGGCGGCTTCGGCAACGCCGACGTCGAGATGCTCGTCCACGTCTCCGCCAACCGGTCCAACGCGACGGTGATGAGCATCCCCCGCGACACCATCGTCGACGTGCCCGCCTGCACCGACCCGACCAACAGCGCCAACCGCACCGGGGGCTACCGCGGCATGGTCAACAGCGCGCTCGCCTACGGCCCGCAGTGCCAGATGGAGACCATCCACCAGCTGACGGGTATCCCCATCAGCCACTTCATGATGGTCACCTTCTCGGGCGTGGTCTCCATGTCCGACGCCGTGGGCGGCGTCAAGGTGTGCGTCAGCGACAACGTCTACGACACCTACTCGCACCTCAAGCTCGCCAAGGGCACCCACAACCTCAAGGGCAACGCCGCGCTGGAGTTCGTCCGCTCCCGGCACGCCTTCGGCGACGGCGGCGACCTCGGCCGACTGGGCGCCCAGCACCTGTACCTGAGCTCGATGATGCGGTCCATGCGCAGCGCCGGGACGCTGACCGACCCCACCCGGCTCTTCGACCTCGCCGACTCGGCGACCAAGGCGCTGACGGTCGACAGCGGCCTCGGCAACGTCACCTCACTCCTCGGCCTGGCCAACGACGTGGCGAAGGTGCCGACCAACCGGATGACCTTCACGACCATGCAGACGGAGACCGACCCGAGCGATCCGAACCGCCTGATCGTCGGCCCCGACGCGCAGGCCCTGTTCGCCACGATCGCCAACGACCAGTCGCTGACGTCGCCCGGCGGCGGGTCCGCCTCTCCGTCCGCCTCGGCCTCCACCTCCGCCTCCCCGTCCAACTCCGCCTCCGCTGCGGCCTCCGTCTCGCCGTCCGCGTCCATGTCGGCGTCCGCGTCCGCGTCCGCGTCGGCGCCGGCGGGCGGGAGCGGCTCCGACTCGGTCGCGGCCGGACAGATCGACGTCCACGTCGACAACGCCAGCGGCACCCGCGGCCGGGCCACGCAGCTCGCCGACGCCCTGACCGCCAAGGGCTTCGGCTCCGGCACCACGGCGGTCACCTCGCCCACGACCGCCACGACCACCCAGCTCCAGTACGCCCCCGGCGACGAAGCCGCCGCCCGCACCGTCGCCGCCGCCCTCGGTCTTCCGGACAGCGCGCTGAGCGCGTCCTCCGCCGGCTCCGGGGTCACCCTGGTCATCGGCGCGGACTGGCCCTCCGGCACCGTCTTCCCCGGAGCCTCCGGCAAGCCGGCTCCGGCGAGTACGCAGCAGGCCCTGAACGGCGCCGGCGCTCGCACCGCCGACGACACCGGCGGCTGTGCCCAGGTCAGCCAGGAGCAGACGGTCGAACTGAACGGCGTCCCGATGTCGCCGATCCAGGCCTACGCGGAAGCCAAGAACGTCCCGGACTCCGCCCCGTGACCGCCCGGTGCCCGGCGGCCGTGTCCCATGCCACCCCGGCCGAGACGCGGCCCGCGCGAACGACCGCCGCGCCAGGGCCGCGCAGGGACCCCGCACCCCGTCCGACCAGCGACAGCGCGCTGTGTAGGCCCGGTGCCCACAGCCCACCCCGGGCCGCTGCGTCCCCTCGACACCGTGATCGACCCGGCAAAGGTGGGCTGCCCCGGCACTAGTCTTGGTGGGGCGCGGGCAGGGATCCGGGGAGAGCGAGGGCGAAGGAGAACGCGCATGACGACTGGCGCAGAGGTCCGCGAGGCCATCGGAGCCGTGATCGGTGCTGCCGCCGCGACCGCGCCGCAGGACATGCCCGGCCCCGAGGTGATGGACCAGGCCGCCGCCGCCTTCGGCATGCTCGCCTCGCCCACCCGTCTGCAGATCGTCTGGATCCTCGCCGGCGGCGAGTGCGACGTCACCGGCCTCGCCGAGCAGGTCGGCGGCACACTCCCCGCCGTCAGCCAGCACCTGGCCAAGCTGCGCCTGGCCGGCCTCGTCCGCTCCCGCCGGGAGGGCCGCCGACAGGTCTACCTCGTCGACGACCCCTACCTGGCCGCGGTCGTCCGACTCATGGTCAGCCAGCTCTCGGCGCAGGACCAGGAGCTCCAGGACAAGTCCGACGGACCCGGCCTCAGCGCGGTCGGCGGCGCGCACACGCCCAAGGGGCTGGCGCGTGGCCACATCGTCTGAGGCGTCGGCCACCGTCCCCGCGCTGCAGGCTCCCGGTTCGAAGCTCACCGATCCCCGCCCGTCGCGTCCGCGGACGGTGGTCGCGCTCGCCCGCGCCCTGCCCGCGCTCGGCCTCTTCGCGGCCGTCCGAGTGCTCGGCCTCGTCGTGCTCGCCGTCTGGGCGGGTGCGGAGGGCCGCAGCCCGCACCAACTGCTGTCGGGCCGCTGGGACTCGCTCTGGTACACCGACATCGCGGCCCACGGCTACCACTGGCCCGGCTACCAGGCCACCGCGCACACCCGCGGCGCCGGGGCCCACTCCCACCTGGCCTTCTTCCCGCTGCTCCCCTGGCTGGAGCGCGGGCTGCACAACGCTGTCGGCGTCTCCTACGCGGACGCGGGCCTGCTGCTCAGCGCCCTCGCCTCGGTCGCCGCCGCGCTGGGGATCTTCGCCGTCGGCGAGCGCCTGGCCGGACGCCGGGCGGCCACGCTGCTGGTGGTGCTGTGGGCGGCGCTGCCGATCGGCGTGCTGCAGTCGATGGCCTACACCGAGTCCCTGTTCACCGCGCTCGCCGCCTGGTGCCTCTACGCGGTGCTGCGCCGCGAGTGGATCACCGCGGGTCTGCTGGCCGCGCTGTCCGGTCTCACCCGCCCGAGCGCGGCCGCGGTGATCGCCGCCGTCTGGGTCGGCGCGGCGGTCACGCTGTGGCGGCGCGAGGAGCGCCGCGTCCGCGCCGTCCTCGGCGCACTGCTCGCCCCTGCGGGCCTGCTCGCCTACGCCGGCTGGGTCGGCGGCCTCTCGGCGTACCTGCACGTGCAGAGCCAGTGGGGCAACGGCTTCGACTTCGGCGCGGCGTACGCCCGCTTCGTCGGCCACCAGCTGGCGACGAACCTCGGCGCGGGCCTCGGGCTGCTGGCCTTCGTGGGCCTGGTCGTCTGGGCGCTGGTGGCGTGCGTCCGACAGCGCCCACCCCTGCCCGTCCTCGCGTACGCGGCGGTCACCCTCGCGCTGGCGCTGGGGGCGCAGGCGTACTTCAACTCCAAGCCCCGCCTGCTCCTGCCCGGCTTCCCCCTGCTGCTGCCCCTGTCCGCCTGGCTGGCGACCCTCCGCCCCCGACGCGTCGCCGGCTCCCTGGCGCTGGTCGCCCTTGCCTCCGCCGCCTACGGCGCCCTCTGGCTCCTCGGCCCCGGCCCACCCTGACCGCGACCCCGCACCCGGCACCCGGCACCCGGCACTGTGGCCGCGACGGCCTCGACGCGCGCCTCGACGCCACCCGGCGGGACCGCCTGCAGCGGTGCCCAGCCGCCTAGCCGTCGCACCCCCGTCCGGCTCTGGCCCAATCCCTGCGACGCCGAAGGCCCGCGCCCACGCCTCCCCACCACCTGGCTGCCCCCTGCGGGCACGACGGGGCCCCAGCCGCCGACCGCGCCGCTGCCCCGCTCCGGCCCGAGAGCTGCGGCACTGTCTGGCTCCTCCGCACCGGGCCGCCGAGCCGCGACCCCAGGCGGCGCGACTCCACGCCCCTCTCCAGCCCCCGGGAGCTGTGGCCCCGGCGCCGGACTCCCACCTCAACACCATCCCTGGCGGATCCGCCTACGCCACGACCCGGCCCTCAGCGACCGGCCACGCCGCTGCCGGGCTCCCGCCCGAGCCTGTGTGTGGCCCCAGCGGGCGCGGGCTCAGCACCTGCGCGCCGCCTGACGGCACGGCACCGCCTCAGGCGCAGGGGACGTCGAGGACCTCGATCGGGCGTCCGGGCATGACGCCGCCGGGGGGGATCACGGCGAGGCCCTCGGCGAGGGCGAGGCCGCGGAGCATCGCGGGGCCGTCGTGGCGCAGCGGTACCGCACCGCGTTCGGGCAGCGCGACCGGGACGAGGCGGGTGTGGCCGGGCTGGCCGGGGAACTCCGCCGCGGCCGGGACCCGGTAGGGCTCCGCCGGAGGGCATCCGCCCAGGCCGCGCAGCAGCGGCTCGGCGAGCGTGGCCGCGCCGACCGCGGCGGCGAAGGGATTGCCGGGCAGTCCGACGAGGTGGCGGGGACGAGCGCCCTCGGCCGAGCGCTGCGGCAGCTCGGCCAGCAGCATCGGGTGGCCGGGCCGCACCCGGACCCCGTCGACCAGCAGCCGCGCGCCGATCTCGGCCAGCGCGGGGTGCAGGAAGTCCGCCGGCCCGGACGCCGTCCCGCCGGTGGTGACCACGACGTCCGCGCCACTGGCGCGCAGGGCGGTGACGAGCGCGTCCCGGTCGTCGCCGATCCGGCGCACGCCGAGGACGGACGCGCCGTAGGCGGCGAGCCAGCCGGGAAGCATGGGACCGAGCGCGTCCCGGATCCGCCCGTCCCCGGGCGGGCCCTCGGTGAGCAACTCGTCGCCGAGCACCAGCAGTTCGACGGTGGGGCGGCGGTGCACGGTCAGCCGGTCGACCCCGGCGGCCGCCGCCAGGCCGAGCGCGGCGGGCGTCACCAGCGTCCCGGTGGGGAGCAGCGCCTCGCCACTGCGGCACTCCTGCCCGCGCGGACGGATGTCCCGGCCGAGCGGCGGCGACTGCGTACCGGGGCGGCAGGCCAGCTCCGCGCCCTCGGCGCGGACGACGCCGTCCTCGCGCCGCAGCACGGCGGTGGCGCCGCCGGGGACGGGCGCACCGGTGGCGATCCGTACGGCCTCGCCGTCCTGCAGCGTGGCCGCGGGCGGCCGTCCGGCCAGCCCCTCGCCCTCCGCAGGCTTCCGCAGCCGCCACGGGCCGGGGCCGGAGACGGCCCAGCCGTCCATCGCGGAGGTGTCGAAGGGAGGCAGGTGCGTGGCCGCGGTCAGGGGCGAGGCCAGCACCGCGCCCAGCGCGTCCGCCGCGTCCCGCCCCTCGGTGCCGAGCGGGCGCGCGCCGGCGCGCACGGCGAGAGCGCGCGCCTGCGGCCAGCCGAGCTCGCCGGGGTGCGTCGCGGGCGGCGGCACGGAGGGGTCGGCGTCCCCGAGCGCATCAAGATCATCAAATGCGCCACGTGTTGCATTTCGTGATCTTGGTGCCGGGGCCGGGCCGACCAGGCCGAAGGCGTCGTCCAGTGCCCGGTCGAAGGAGGAGTCCGCGGTGCGCGGCCGCGGAGCGGGCGGGTGCTCCTCCGACGCCGCCTCGTAGTCGAACGGACGGTCCGGCTCGGGCGCGGGCGGCGGGGTCGACGCCTGCGGCAGCAGATACGGATACGCCGCCAGCAGGTCCGTCTCGACCTCACGGCCCGTCATTCCGGATGCTCCTCGGCGCGGTCCGCCGCCCAGCGCAGCGCGAGCTGCGCGGCCTTCCGGTTCGCTTCGGCCACCGCCTCCGGACCACCCCCGGCGGAGGCGGCCGCGTACCCCACCAAGAACGCGGTCAGCGGCGCGGCGGGACGCGCGACACCGTGCGCGACGTCCCGGGTCATGTCGAGCAGCCCGTGGACATCGACCTCCAGGTCGATCCCGAGCTCGGTCTTCGCAGCGGCGATCCAGTCATCCAGCACGCCTCCATCGTCCCCGATCGGCCTGCCGGCGGCGTGCATCAGGGTGGTGCTCCGTGCGTGTCCGCGTCGTTCGCGGCGCGTTTCCTGGCCCGCTCGACGTCTTCCCAGGTGTCGCAGTCCGCGGCCGCGGCCGCCGTGTCGGGCAGCCGCACGGTGCGCAGAGCGCTCGTGACGGCCCGCAGCCGCACGCCGTCCGGATCGCCGACGGCACCGAGGGCGGCCCGTAGCGGCCCGGTCCGGTAGGCGGCGGTGAGGAGTTGCTCGCGGCCGTCCGGGTCCACCAGGACGGCGGCGTCGACGTCGGGGGCGTCCAGCGCGTCGAGCAGGCGCCGGACGGTGGCGGCGTCCAGGAACGGCAGGTCGGCGGCGAGCAGCACCGTCACCTCGGCGGTGACCCGCGTCAGGCCGGCCGCCAGCCCGGCGACCGGTCCGCCTCCGGGCGGCTCCTCGCGCACCCAGCGCACGCCGCGCGCAGTCGCGCGCTCGGGGCCGACCACGACCGTCGTGGCCGCGTCCGCGCATGCGGCGAGCACCCGGTCCAGCAGCGTCATCCCGCCGACGACCAGCGCGGGTTTGTCCTCGCCGCCCAGCCTGCGGGCGGCTCCGCCGGCCAGGACGACGGCGTCGTATGCGTGGCGCTCCATGGTGCCCCCATGCAACCACAGCGCGGCGCGCGGTCGTTGTCGGCACCGTCGTGCCGCCGGCTCAGGGCGAGCCGACCGCTCAGGGCAACTGGTGCTCCGCCAGCAGATCGCCCAACTCCTGCTCGAACGCCGCCGCAGGCCCGAGCAGCAACTCGAGGTGCTTCGCCCAGGCGTGGTAGCGGTGCAGCGGGTAGTCGAGGTCGGCCCCGATGCCGCCGTGGAGATGCTGGGCCGTCGAGGCCACCGCGCGCACGCCCTCGGCGGACCAGATCTTCGCCGTGGCCAGGTCCGCCTCCAGCGGCATCCGGTCGGCGAGGTCGCCGCCGTGGGCGACCCGCCAGGCGGCCTGCCACAGCGTGACCTCCATCGCCCGCAGGTCGATGTAGCGGTCGGCGGACTGGACGGCCACCGCCTGGAAGGTGGCGATCGGATGCCCGAACTGCTCCCGCTTGGACGCGTACGTCGAGGTCAGCCGCAACGCCGCCTCGCCGAGCCCCAGGCAGAGCGCGGCCACGCCCACGATCAGCCACGCCCGCACCGCGCGCCAGTTGGCACCGTCCGCCACGGCGGGCCCGAGCTGCCAGGAGGACTCCACCAGCGCGCCGTCGAGGACCAGCCGCCCGGCGAGCTCGCCGTTGGTCGACACCTGGCGCTCCAGCGTCACCCCCGCCCCGCGCGGGTCGACGAGCAGCAGCACCGTGCCCTCCGGGCCGCGTGCGGGGACCAGGACCAGGTCGGCGACCGGCGCCCAGGCGACGCCGGTCTGCTCCCCGGTGAGGGCCCAGCCGCCCGCGACCGGCAGCGCCGTCACCGCCTCGTCGGCCGGCTCGTGGCCGCTGCGGCCGTGCGCGGCGACCCCGAGCACCAGACGCCCGGCCGCGACCTCCGGCAGCAGCCTGCGCCTCAGCTCCTCGGTGCCGAGGGCCTGGACGGCCAGCGCCGCCGCGCCGGTCTCCAGCAGCGGAACGCGCGCCAGCACCCGCGCGGACTCGCGCAGCACCAGGCACCAGGCGATCTCGTCCAGCCCCGCGCCACCGTGGCTCTCGGCGAGCGCGATGCCCAGCAGGTCGGACTTGGCCAGGCGCTGCCACAGCTCCCGGTCGATGTCCGGGGCCACCGGCTCGACGCCGAGGGCGGGGCTGGGCACGCCCCCGTCGGGTGCGACGTCCGCGAAGATTCCGCGGGCCGCCTCGGCAGCGGCCTGCTGCACGTCGGTGAAGGTGAAGTCCACGGGGCGCCCCTTCCGATTCAGATGCTGACGCGACGTCAGATTAGAACAAGTTCTAGATACACGGAAGGGTCGCGCACAGGGCGCCGACATCAGTACCGTGCTCAGACATCAGCGGAGCGGCAAGGCGGGCAGAAGTGGCAGACGAGCCGGACGGCGCAACCACGCACGAACCCATACCCGGGCCCCGCACCGCTCCGGACGAGGCCGATCCCGCAGACGGCCGGACCGACGGCTCCGAGGACGCCGAGGCCGAGCCCGAGGCGGAAGACGCCGGACCGGGACGCCGCTGGTCGCTGCCGTCGCTGCTGGTTCTCTACGCGGCCGTGATCGCCGTGGCCGTCGCCGTCGTCTACCACCTCGGCGCCGTCTTCCTCTCCATCGCGCCCGGCAACCCGATCTCGCAGCGCAACGCCGCCACGGTCAACGCGCACGTGATGCCCGAGTTCGAGCAGAACTGGCAGTTGTTCGCGCCCAACCCGCTGCAGCAGAACATCGCGATCCAGGCACGCGTGCAGACCCTCGACCCGAACGGCGCCCGCGCCCAGTCGCCGTGGATCGACCTGACCGCCCAGGACGTCGCCGCCATCCACGGCAACCCGTTCCCCAGCCACGTCAACCAGAACCTGCTGCGCCGCGCCTGGGACTACTACTCCGCCTGGCACGACCAGAACGAGAAGTCCACCGGGTTCGGCGGACCGCTCTCGGTGGAGTACCTCAAGCGCATCGGCCTGCAGCGGATCGGACGGGACTGGCACGGCGAGCCGGTCATCCAGATCCAGTTCCGCTCCGCCACCACCGACGTCACGGGCCCCACCTGGACCGGCGCGCCCGCGACCACCTCCCCGTCCTACCGCCTGCTGCCGTGGTGGCCGGCCACCGACGACGACTACAGCGGCCTGGGGGTCTCCTGATGCGCGCCCTGCTGCACCCTGCTCTGACCCGCGGCGTGGCCCGTGGCGCCGACGCCGCGTACCGGGGCTGGACCACCGTCACCGGCCGCACGCTCGCCCGCCACCAGGCCGCGATCGTCCGCATCGGCGTCGCGCTGACCTTCGGCGCGTTCCTGCTGCGCGAGTGGCCGAACCGCCGCGTCCTGTACGGCGACCTGTCGCCCTGGAGCGGTGACCTCTCCCGGCAGATGCTCACGGCGAACCACGCCTTCTCCGTGCTGGCCTGGTCGGACTCGGGCTGGTGGTTCGAGTGCGTGTACGTGGCGGCGATCGCGGTCAGTGCGCTGATGCTGCTGGGCTGGCGCACCCGGGCGACCTCTCTGGTCTTCATGGTCCTCGTGCTGTCCCTGCAGAACCGAGCGGTCCTGGTCGGCGACGGCGGCGACAACGTCGTCCACCTGATGGCGATCTACCTGGTCTTCACCCGGTGCGGGGAGGTCTGGTCCCTGGACGCGCGCGCCGCGCGACGCGGCACACGGCGCACCGGCGACCCGGCGGGGGTCGCGGTGTGGCTGCTGCTGGGACTGGCCCTGGCGTTCTGTCAGCTCTCCGGCTTCGCCCAGCTCGGCATGCTGGACTTCGGCCTCTACACCTGGGGCGCCTTCTTCTGGCTCTGCTGGCTGCTGGCCGGCCTGCGCGGCGCGCTCACCCGCCGCGCACCGGAGAGCGAGGGCTCCGCCCTGCTCGACGCGCTGACCGCCCTGCTCCACAACGCCGCGATGCTGGTGATCGCGGCGGAGGTCTGCTTCATCTACGCCACCGCCGGCTGGTACAAGATCCAGGGCTCGCTGTGGCAGGGCGGCACCGCCCTCTGGTACCCGCTCCACCTGCACTACTTCGAGCCGTGGCCGGCGCTCGACAGCATGCTGGGCAACAACAGCACGCTGGTCACCCTGATCACCTACGGCACGGTGATCGCGCAGGTGGGCTTCCCGTTCCTGGTCTTCAACCGGCGCATCAAGAACGTGATGCTGGCGCTGATGATGACGGAGCACCTGGCCATCGCCGTCGTCCTCGGGCTCCCCTTCTTCTCCCTCGCGATGATCAGCGCGGACGCGGTCTTCCTGCCCACCGGCTTCCTCGTGCGGGTCGGGGCGGGGGTGGCTAAGGGGGTGGCGCGCGTCGCCGCCACGCCAGTCGTGCGCCAGACGATCATGCGCGCCCCTCGCGCCACCGAGCGCGAGCAGGAGGCCGTGTCGGTCATCCGATAACCCGCGTTGTGCAGGGCGCTCCATCGCCCAC
This sequence comes from Streptacidiphilus neutrinimicus, assembly GCF_000787815.1. Lineage (GTDB taxonomy): Bacteria > Actinomycetota > Actinomycetes > Streptomycetales > Streptomycetaceae > Streptacidiphilus > Streptacidiphilus neutrinimicus. Next base: position 13,771 of record NZ_BBPO01000072.1, on the reverse strand, counting down.
CCGAAAGGGCGCGTCATGCACACGCGCACGCTCCACGCGGAGTTCCCCACCACGGGGCAACCCCTCCGCGTCACCCTGATCGACGACGAGCCGTGGTTCGCCGTCGCCGACGTCTGCCGGATCCTCGGCAGGACCGACCCGACCCAGGCCGTCAAGCTCCTCGGCGAGGAGGAAGTCCGTGTCGTGAATGCCCATACCCTGACTATGGGCACGCACCAAACCCCTGGTCACCGTGGGTTCTCACGAAGCAACCCCGACCTCGACGTCGTCAGCGAGAGCGGCCTCCACCGGCTGATCATGCGCTCCGACAAGCCCACCGCCCGCCCGTTCCAGGACTGGCTCACCCGCGAGCTCCTCCCCTCCATCCGCCACGGCGACACCGACCCCGCGCGCGAGCACACGGCGGAGACCTTCGCCGAGGTGCTGCACCTCGACACCGTCCCGGATCCCGAGCCCGTCAGCGCGTTCGAGCTGCTCGGGCAGACGTTCCAGCTCTACTCCGACGGCTTCGTCCACTGCCCGCACGGCGCGATGAACCCGGTGTTCCCCGCGCCCGATGAGGACGGAGGGCCGCCCTACGGACCGCACTTCCGGTGCACCCGAACCGAGCGCGTCGGCCTCGTCGGCAGCAGGGTCCACCGCCTCTGCCCACCGGTCCGCCTCACCGACCTCGCCCGCGCCTGCCACCGCAGGCCGGCTGCGCCACCCGGCTCGGTCCTGCTCATCTCCGGCGCCCCGACCGACGTCCTCACCGTCCTGAACGGAGTCCGCTAGACCATGGACACCCGCCTGATGCACACCGAGTTCCCGACGACGGGACAGCCCGTCCGCGTCGTGATCATCGACGGCGAGCCCTGGTTCGCCGTGCCGGACGTCTGCCGGATCCTCGGGATCGGCAACTCCCGCATGGCCGCGACGGCGCTGGCACCGGACCAGCGGCTCACTGTCGACCTCCGGAAGAGTTCCGTCAGCTCAACTGACGGAACCCGGGAAACCCCTGCTCAGCGTGGGTACACAACCGGGAACCCCAGGATGACAGCGACCAACGAGAGCGGGCTCTGCACCCTCATCATGCGGTCCCGGAAGCCCACTGCCCGTCCCTTCCAGGACTGGGTCACCCGCGAGCTCCTGCCCTCCATCCGACGTGGCGACACCGACCTCGGCGCCGCGCGCGAGCGCATGGCCGAGACCTTCGCCAAGGCATTGGATCTCGACCAACCCGTGATCGGCAACCGCCGCCTGAACGTCGACGATCAGCAATTCGAGGTTCTGGGCGACGGATCGATCCACTGCCCGCACGGGCAGATGCGGCTCATCGCCGTCACGGAGGACGAGCTCGAACCGCCCTTCGGCCCCTACCTCCTCTGCTCGGAGGTCGAGCGCGTCGGCATCCGCCGGCACAAGGGCCATCGGCCGTGTCAGCGGCTGCTGTTCACCTCCGTGGTTGCGGCACCTGCTGCATCGCTCGCACCCGCCGCTGCCGGAGGCCGACATCACCGTCAGCCTCGGCTCGGCCGAGCTGCGTGGCAGGCCCGCGCACATCGCCGAGGTTCTCCACAGGCTGGGGATGACGGCGCCCGCCTACTGACGTGAGCGGCCCTGCCAGTGGAACAGCGCCATGCCCACCGACGTGGCGAGGTTGAAGCTGGAGACATGAGGACGCATGGGGATGGCCACAGTGCACGCGGCCATCCCCTTCACATCATCCGTCACCCCGTGGCGCTCCGAGCCGAAAACCAGCAACGCGTCATCCGGGAAGGTGACGTCGTGGATGGAGACGCCCTCCGGGTCCAGGGCGAAGACCGGCCCCGGGGGCAGGGCGTCCAGCGAGGTGCGGGCCACGGAGGTGGCGTAGTGGAGGCCCGCCGCGCCACGGACCGCCGTGGGATGCCAGGGGTCGACGTCGCCCGTCGTGAGGACGCCCGCAGCGCCGAAGCCCGCGGCGAGGCGGATGACGGCGCCGATGTTGCCCAGGTTGCGCGGGTTCTCCAGGACCACGAACGGGGTCGAGCGGGAAACGTCGTCCACAGGCTGTGGACGAAGGGCCAGCGCGGCCACGCCCGTCGGGTGCGGGCGGGGGACGAGGCGGCGCAGGGTCTCCGCGGAGACGGGGACGGCGTCGACGCCGCCCAGGTCAGGCGCCAGAGCGGAGGCGAGTTCGGCCAGGCCCGCGGGAGCGGAGGTCACCGCCAGCGGGACCACCGCCCCGAAGCGCAGCGCGTGCTTCAGCGCGTGGAAACCCTCCAGCAGGACGGTGTCCCCACCCGCCGCCAACTCGGCCCAGCGTTCCTCGACGTCGATCACGGTCCTCAGCGTAGAGGGGGATTGGCCGGCGAGAACTCGGGTTCGGTCCAGCGCATCGGCAGCGCGTCCGGCAGCCGCACCGCGGCCGACAACGCGAACTCCACCGTGCGCTCCTGCCAGTCGGTCCGGGCCTCACCCGTGAGCAGGAGCGCGTCACCGCTCCGCCAGTCCGGCAGGACGATCCCCGCACACGGGTTCAGTTCCAGGTTGCCCAGCGTCATGTAGGCGCCGTTGCCCGCGTATTCGCGCCACCGCAGCCGGGTCGCCGACAGGACCTCGACGAAACCGGGCAGGCCGCCCCGGTGCGAGGCGTCGACATGACCGTCCGCGTCGGCGCTGGCGAGGAAGAACGTGTCGGCGGTCGCGACGAACTCCCGCTCCGCCGCCGACAGGGCCGAGCTCCAGCGCGCCGGTCCGGGCTCGGTGGTCGGGGCGTGCCGGACCGGGCGCCGCTTCTGGATGTACTTGGGGCAGTTGGAGAAGACCTGCTCGGTGTGGAGGACGAGGCCGGAGGGCCTCGCCTCCGCCACGCCGTTGACCCGCATCCGGCGCCGGGTGGCGGGCTCCAGGGCGATCGTGCCGACGCGGGTCGGCGCGCTCCCCCGCAGCACGCCGCCCAGCGGGTCGTCCGGGCGCGGGCTCGCCGAGACGGCGACCGTCCGCTCGTCGGGGACGGAGACGAAGCCCGGCTCGCCCGTCAGCAGCGTCGCCCAGATCCGCCCGCTCTCGTCGGCGGCGCCGACGACCAGGAACTGCCGCTCCGCCAGGAACGCCGCGGCAACCGCGGGGACGGTGCTCCGGATGCTGCGGCCGAGGTGTTCCGCCCGTGCGCTGTCGCCGACGCGGGCCTGGGCTGCGAGCTCGCCCGCGTGGTAGCCGGTCATCGTCGCCATCTCCCAGTACCTAGAAGAAGCCGCAGGTGGGCGCGTCGGCGAAGGGCACGGAGCCCTCCGCGGCCACACCGCTCGCGGTGAAGATCTCCAGCCGGGTGCCGTCCGGGTCGGTGAAGAAGATGCCGCCGGAGTCCTGGCCGGGGCCGTGCAGCACGATCCCGTCGTGGTGGAAGGTCGCGCCGCGCTCCTTGAGCGCCCACTCGGCCTCGCGGACCTCGTCGACGGAGTCGACCTCGAAGGAGAGGTGGTGCAGGCCGGCCCGGTCGGTCGGGTGGGCCCCGGACGCCTGCTGCCAGATGGTGAGCACCAGCTCGCCCTTCTTGCCGAGCCGGGCCCGGCGGCGCTCCGGGGGCGTGCCGGGCTCGGCGGCTCCCATCACCTCCAGCCCGAGGACGTCGCGGTAGAAGGCGACCGAGCGGTCCAGGTCGGTGACGTTGATCCCGACGTGGCCGGTGCGCAGCGAGGCAGGCATGGCGGACTCCCGTTCCAGAGGCTGTCTGTCTAACCGTTCAACAAGACAGTAAGGGTTAGAAGAGACCTGCCGCAACCGCTACTCCAGACCTGAACGGTTAGGCTTCCTGTATGGACCTCGCCGATCAGGACCCCCGCCCGCTGCGCGGCGAACCCCTCTCGCTGGACCTGCTCAACACCCGCTGGCACGACGAGCAGCTCTTCCAGCAGCCGAACGGCCTCGCGGTCTGGCTCGCGACCAACGGCCTGACCGGCCGGGCTCCCGACTCCCCCGAGACCCTCGACGCGCTGCTCCGGGCCCGTGCCGCGCTCCTCGTGCTGCGCGCCGATCCCCTGGACACCGCCGCGCTCAACACGGTCCTCGCCCACGGCCGGATCCGCCGCAGCCTCGACACCGCCGGGCGGCCGCACGAGGAGCCCGAGGTCGCCGACCCGGTCTGGCTGCCGGCCTGGCTCGCCGCCGACGACTACCTGCGCCTGCTGGCCCGCGACCCCGCCCGCATCCGCGAGTGCGTCCACGACCACTGCATCCTGACCTTCTTCGACACCTCCCAGAACGGTCGTCGCCGCTGGTGCGACATGGCCCGCTGCGGGAACCGCGCCAAGGCCGCCCGCCACTACGCGCAGCAGAAGCACTGACCAAAAAGCACTGATCCCCGCCCGGACGAGCCGGACGGGGATCAGCCGAGGAGACGACGGGCTACTTCTTGCGCGCCGCCCGCATCTGGTTGAGGACCTGCGAGACCGCGATCACGGCCATGGTGCCGAGCAGCATCAGCGAGCCGATGACGTCGATCTGCGCCGGGTAGGCGCGCTGCACCGAACCGAAGATGTACATCGGGAAGGTCTCCGAGTTGCCCGCGGTGAAGACCGTGATGATGTAGTCGTCGATGGAGATCGCGAAGGCGAGCAGCGCGGCCGCGCCGATGCCGGGGGCGACCAGCGGCAGGGTGACCTTCATGAACGTCTGGGTCGGGGTGGCGTAGAGGTCCTGCGCCGCCCGCTCCAGCGTCGGGTCCATGCCCGCCAGGCGGGACTTGACCGTCACCACGACGTACGAGATGCAGAACATCACGTGGGCGATGGTGATCGTCCAGAAGCCCATCGCGCCCGGGCCGATGGTGTTGAAGAACAGCGCGGCCAGGGTCGCGCCCATGACCACCTCGGGGGCTGCCATCGGCAGGAACAGCAGTGCGTTGATGCCGCTGCGCGCCCTGAAGCGGTGCCGGACCATGGCGAAGGCGATCATCGTGCCGAGGATGGTGGCGAGGATCGTGGCGACCACGCCGATCTCCAGCGACAGCCCGATGCTGTGACACATCGTGCTGCTGGAACAGGGGTTCTTCCAGGCGTCCAGGGAGAACTTGTGCCAGGTGTAGTTGAACTTGCCCTCGGGCGAGTTGAACGACATCCACAGGATGACGCCGTTCGGCAGCAGCATGAAGACGAACACCAGGAAGGTGACGACCAGCAGGACGTGCTGCCTGGCCCAGGCGATCGGGCCGCGCCGACGCACCTTCAGGTGTGCGTCGCCGCCCGCGGGGGCGGGAGCGGTGGAGAGGGTCTGAGTAGCCACTAGAGCAGGTCCTCCGTCCCGGCCCGCCAGATGTACGTCATGACGATGACCAGCGTGCCGACCATCATCACGACCGACATCGCGGAGCCGACCGGGTAGCCGTTGGTCTGACGCAGGAACAGGTCCTCGATGCGCTGACCGACCACCGTCGTGTTCGGGTTGCCCAGCAGCTGGGCGTTGATGTAGTCGCCGACCGCCGGAATGAAGGTCAGCAGGGTGCCGCCGATGACGCCGGGCATCGACAGCGGCAGGGTGATCCGGCGCCAGGTGGTGAACGCGCTGCAGTACAGGTCGGCGCCGGCCTCGTGCAGGCGCGGGTCGATCTTCTCCAGCGAGGTGTACAGCGGCAGGATCGTGAACGGCAGGAAGTTGTAGACCATGCCGCACACCACCGCGGCCGGGCTGGCCAGCACGTGGTTGCCGACGGTCCAGCCGAGCGCCGTCGTGATCTTCAGCAGATGCATGCTGGCGAGCGTGTGCACCACGGTGCCGTTGTCCGCGAGGATCGTCTTCCAGGCGATGGTGCGGATCAGGAAGCTGGTGAAGGACGGCACGATGACCAGGGCCATCAGCAGCGTCTTCCACCGGCCGCCCTTGAAGGCGATGAAGTAGGCGACGGGGTAGGCCAGCGCCAGGCAGACGATCGTCGTCAGCAGCGAGTACACCAGCGAGTGGTAGTACTGCGGCCCGAAGTCGGCGATCGCGTCGTGGTAGTTGGCCCAGTGCCAGGTCAGCTTGAAGCCGTCGTCGTAGTCGCCCGTCTGCACCGAGGCCGAGACCGAGGACAGGATCGGGACCAGGAAGAAGACGGTCAGCCAGAGCAGGCCGGGGAGCAGGAGTGCCCACGGGGTCCAGTTGCGGCGGGGCTTGCGGTCCGGCGCGCGCTCCTCGACCGGGGCGGGCGCCTCGGTGAGAGTCGTCATGCCGCGGCCTCCTCGTCGGCCTCGGCGCCGGCCTCGATGTCCTGGGAGCCCTCGAGGCCGAAGCCCTGGCTCGGGTCCCAGTAGACGACGACCTCGGCGCCCGGGCGCTGGATGGCGCGGCCGGTGTTCTGCTCGAAGACGGAGAGCTCCTCGCCGGACGGCATCTGCACCAGGTACTGGGTCGAGACGCCGATGAAGCTGGTGTCGACGACCTTGCCGCCGACGAGCGCGTTGTGGCCGTCCGGGACCTCGCCGCGGTCGGTGGCGATCTGGACCTTCTCCGGGCGGACACCGAGGATGATCTTGCCGCTGGTGGAGCGGCAGCGCTTGGTGTCGACCTTGAGCTGCTGGCCGTGCGCGGAGACGGAGACCACGCCGTCCTTCTCGCCCTCGACCGAGGCCGGGATCAGGTTCGACTGGCCCAGGAAGTTGGCCACGAAGGTGGTGGCCGGGTTCTCGTAGAGGTCGGCGGGGGAGCCGAGCTGCTCGATCCGGCCGTGGTTCATGACCGCGATGGTGTCGGCCATGGTCATGGCCTCCTCCTGGTCGTGCGTGACGTGCACGAAGGTGAGGCCGACCTCGGTCTGGATGCGCTTGAGCTCGATCTGCATCTGGCGGCGCAGCTTGAGGTCCAGCGCGCCCAGCGGCTCGTCCAGCAGCAGCACCTGCGGCTGGTTGATCAGTGCGCGGGCCAGCGCGATGCGCTGCTGCTGGCCACCCGACAGCTGGGTCGGCTTGCGCTTGGCCAGGTGGCCGAGCTCGACCAGGTCGAGCATGTCCGTCACGGACTTCTTGACGTCCTTGACGCCGCGGCGGCGCAGGCCGAAGGCCACGTTCTCGAAGATGTCCAGGTGCGGGAAGAGCGCGTAGTTCTGGAACACCGTGTTGACCGGGCGACGGTAGGGCTTGAGGTCGGTGACCTCCTGCTCGCCGAGGAAGATCTGGCCGACCGTCGGGTCCTCCAGACCCGAGATCATGCGCAGCGTCGTGGTCTTGCCACAGCCGGAGGCGCCCAGCAGGGCGAAGAACGACCCCTGGGGGATCGTCAGGCTCAGGTCGTCCACCGCGGTGAAGGAGCCGTAGCGCTTGGTGAGGCCGACCAGGCGGAGGTCTCCGCCCTCGGTGCGGCCGAGTACGTCGTGGGAACTCATCGGGACTCTTCTCTCCGTGGGCAGGACTACTGGCCGGTGATCTGCTGGAAGCGGCTGGTGTAGTCGTTCAACTGGGCGATGCTGAGCGCCATGAAGCCGCGGGCCTTGGCTTCCATCTCCTTGGTCGGCACGATCAGCGGTACCGAGGCCGCCGTGGAGTCGAGCTGCTGCAGGGCGGCGACGGCGCCCTGCACCACGGGGACGTAGTCGATGTAGTCGGTCAGCGTGGCCGACACCTCGGGCTGGAGGTAGTAGTTCATCAGCTTCTCGGCGTTCTTCTTGTGCCGCGCGAAGTTGGGGATGACCATGTTGTCGGACCAGGCCAGCATGCCTTCCTTGGGCAGGTCCACGGTCACCAGGTTCGGCTTGCCGAGCTGGGCGACGTCACCGGAGTAGGCCATCGTGACGGCGGTGTTGCCCTGCTGGAAGTCGCTGAGGTAGTCGTTGCCGGTGAAGCTGCGGATCTGGCCGGCGTCCTTGGCCCGGCGGATGTACTCCAGCGCCTGGTTGAACTGCGCGTCGGTGAAGTGCTCCGGGTCCAGCCCCTGCGCCAGCAGGGCCATCGCGACGGTGTCCTCCATCTCCGCGAAGAGGGAGACCTTGCCCTTGAGGTCGGGCCGCGTGAACAGCTCGGCGATCGAGGTGATCGGCGTCTTCACCAGGTTCGAGTTGTACGCGACGGTGGTGTAGCCGTAGGCCCACGGGATGGAGTGCATGCGGCCCGGGTCGGTCGGGTCGTGCAGGACGCTGGGCAGCAGCTTCGAGTGGTTGGGCATGTACTGCAGGTCGAACGACTGGATGTAGTCGTAGGTGCGGTACTTGGCCACCATGTAGTCGGAGACGACCATGATGTCGTAGCCGGTGTCGATGCCCTTGACCAGCGACGGGTCGATCTTGTTGTACCAGTCGTTGTTGTCGTTGATGATCTCCAGGTACTGGACCTGGATGCCGGTCTGCTTGACGAAGGCGTCCAGCGTCGGCCGCTTGTTCTGGTTCTTCGGGTCGACGTCGATGTACGCCGGCCAGTTGGCGAAGACGACCGTCTTCTCGGCGTCCGAGTAGTCTTGCCCGGCCTGGCCGGTCTCCTTGGAGCCGGGCGGCAGCACATGGCCCTGGACACCGCACGCGGAGAGCGCACTCGCGCCCGCCACGGCGATCCCGCCGGCCATCGCGCCGCGCAGCACCGAACGCCGGCTCACACGGCGAGCGGTCGACGTCAGCCTGGTGCGGTTCGTGTAGCGCGCGAGCTCAAAAGAGCCGGAGCCCGTCATGTTCGGGGGCGTCATGTTCGGGGGAGTGCCTTTCTCAAAGACGCGGGGGCTGTCCAGAGGTCCTTTCCGACGTTGCGATGGGGACCGACATTAAGGGTCCTGAGCTGCGGATTCCATGCCCCACCAGTGAGTTGGGGGCGGAATTGTTATGAAAGCCCGGCCACGACGACGTGATCCGCATCACCGCTTACCCTGCGTGATTCGGCCCTCCCAGGGCCACCTACAGCGTGTAAAAGGCGCAACAGAACGCCTACACCCGTGTCAGTGCAAAGGGGCGGGGCCGCCCAGGAGAATCCTGGGC
>NZ_BBPO01000072.1:0-4620 GCF_000787815.1 Streptacidiphilus neutrinimicus | reverse complement strand
GCCCAGGAGAATCCTGGGCGGCCCCGCCTTTCTCTTATGCCAACGCGGCGTTATGCCAACGCCTCGTTCTTATGTCGACACCCGCGCGTCTTATGCCAACACCCGCGCGTCTTATGCCAACACCCGCGCGGGGAATCAGCCGTTGTGGCGGCGGACCTCCATCACGCGGAATCGGCTCGCGACGAAGGCCGCGTCGGCGTAGGCCGCGTTCGCGGCCGGGTTCGCGCCGGTGCCGTGCAGGTCGGAGAAGGCGGCGGTCTGGTTGACGAAGACCTGGCCGGTCAGGTTCAGCGACAGCGAGACACCGGCGTCCACGGCCGCGTCGACGACCGCGCGCTCGACCTCGGGCGAGGTCGTGTAGGCGGCCGCCGTCATCGCGCCGCGGGTGCGGACGGTCTCGGCCAGCAGCTCCACGCCCTGCGCGGCGGAGTCCACGGCGATGGCGAAGGCCACCGGACCGAAGCACTCGCCCGGCAGCGCGTCCTTGGCCGCGTCCAGGGTGACCAGCGCGGGCGTGCGGATCACGGCCTCCGGGAACTCCGGGCTCACCACCGCGCGCGGGGCGAGCGCGAGCTGTCCGTACTCGCCCTTCTCGGCCTGCTCGACGCGCTGCAGCACGCCCGGGTTCACCACGGCCCCGAGGATCTGCGCGGCGCGCGCGTCGTCCCCGAGCAGCTTGCCGAGGGCGGCGGCGAGGTCGGCGACGACCTCGGCGAAGGACTTCTCACCCTGGTCGGTGGCGATGCCCGCGCGCGGGATCAGCAGGTTCTGCGGCGTGGTGCACATCTGGCCGCTGTAGAGGGAGAGGCTGAAGGCCAGGTTGCCGAGCGCGGCCGCGTAGTCGTCGGTGGACTCGACCAGGACGGTGTTGACGCCGGCCTTCTCGGTGTAGACCTGCGCCTGGCGGGCGTTCTCCTCCAGCCAGTCGCCGAAGGCGGTCGAGCCGGTGTAGTCGATGATCGCGACCTCGGACCGCGTCGCCAGCGTCCTGGCGAGGCCCTCGCCCGGCTTCTCCGGCGCCAGCTGCACGACGTCGGCGTCGAAGCCGGCCTCGGTCAGCACCTCGCGGGCGATCTCGACGGTGAGCGCCAGCGGCAGGATCGCGCGCGGGTGCGGCTTCACGACGACGGCGTTGCCGGTCGCCAGCGAGGCGAACAGGCCCGGGAAGCCGTTCCAGGTCGGGAAGGTGTTGCAGCCGATGACCAGCCCGACGCCGCGCGGCCGGACGATGAACTCCTTCTCCATCTGGAGCGGGTCGCGCTTGCCCTGCGGCTTGGTCCAGTTCGCCTTGGCCGGGATCCGGGTCTGCTCGGCGAACGCGACGGCCACGGCCTCCAGGCCGCGGTCCTGGGCGTGCGGGCCACCGGCCTGGAAGGCCATGCCGAAGGCCTGCCCGGTGGTGTGCTGGACGGCGAAGCCGAACTCGACCGAGCGGGCGTTGATCCGCGCCAGGATCTCCAGGCAGACGGCCGCGCGCAGCAGCGGGCTCGCCTGCGCCCACGCCGGCTGCGCGGCGACGGCGGCGGCCATCAGCGCGTCGGCGGAGCGGTAGCCGTACGCGATGTTCAGCGGCTCGCCGTACGGCGAGACCTCGCCCCCGGCGTCGGCGGCGGGCCCGACCAGCTCGTCCGCGGCAAGCCGCGTGGTGCCCTTCAGGGCCTCGAACGCCGCAGCGCCGACGGCGAGGGCGTCCTCGCCGTAGGCCTTCGGGAACTCGGGGTACGGCGACCAGTAGTCCCGCTCGGCGAGGGCGCTCACCGCGCGCTCAAGGGTCTCCTGGTGACGGTCGATCATCGGGTGGACCGTGGCTGCGGTCATGACGCGCACTCCTCATGGGCTCCGGGCGGCGACTCTGCCACGACCTACCGTAACCGAATGATCGGTCGGTTGAAACAGTCGCCGTCCGGCGGCGAGGACCATGCACTCCAGGGGCGCGGGGCTCTGCTGGTTTGCGGCTCCGCCGCGTAGGCGCGGAAACCCCGGGCGGATGGTCCTCAACGTTCGGAACCATCCGCCCGGTGGGGTGGCGCAGTGCCTCGCGCCGCTGACGTCAGTGCAACTTCCCCAGAATGCGGTCCAGATCCGCCAGATCCCCCGGCGGCAGCGCCGCCAGCTCCGCCGGGGGCGTGGTCAGGATCCCCGTCGCCCGCGCAGCGGCCTCGCGGCCGGCCTCGGTGAGGGTGACGACCTTGCAGCGGCGGTCGTCCGGGTCCAGCGAGCGGACGACGAAGCCGCGCCCCTCCAGGTCGTCGACCACCAGCGTGGTGTACGGCTTGTCCGTCAGCAGCCGCGCGGTCAGCTCGCGCATCCGCAGCGGACCCTCCGCCAGCAGCCGCAGCGCCTTGGCCCGGCTGAAGCTCATGCCCAACGCCTCCGCCACGCGCTGCTTGCGGTCGTCCGCCTCCAGGACCAGCCGACGCATCACCGCGTAGACCCGCTGGGCCGATTCCTCTGGGGCCTGCTCGCTCATCCCGCGCTCACACTCTGTCGCTTCTCCTCGGGAACGGAGGCGAAGACCCGCTCGGCCGTCCCCCGCGCCCACTGACCCGTCGTGGCGACGCCCAGGACCAGCACGACCGCCGCGCAGCCCACCATGATCCACCAACCGACGTGGCTCGCCTGCGCGAACCCCGCGTGCAGGCCGCCGACCACGGCGGAGGTCACCACCGAGCCGATCACGGCGACGCCCAGCGCCTGGCCGGTCTGGCGGCTGGTGGAGGCGACCGCCGCCGCCACGCCCGCCTGGGCGCGGGGCATGCCGGAGACCGCCGTGTTGGTGATGGGCGCGTTCAGCATGCCGAAGCCGAGCCCGAAGACCAGGTAGGCGAGGAGCAGCTGCCACAGCGGGGTGTCCGGCCGCAGGCCGACCATCAGCAGCGAGCTGACCGTCATCGCGACGCCGGCGACGACCAGCGGGAGCCGCGGGCCGCGCGAGCCGACCAGACGACCGCTGAGCGGGGAGCAGACGACCGTGGCGAGCGCCATCGGCAGGGTGGCCAGACCCGCCCGCAGCGCGCTGAAGTCGCGGACGTCCTGGAGGTAGAGGGTGTTGAGGAAGAGGAACCCGCCGAGTGCGGCGAAGCCGCTGATGGCGATCAGCGTCGCGCCGCTGAACGGCGCGCTGCGGAAGAAGCGCAGGTCGATCAGGGGCTCCTCGCGCCGCGACTCGACGATCAGCAGGGCGACGAGCGCGACGGCCGCCAGCCCGAAGCAGACCAGCGACTGCGCCGAGCCCCAGCCCGCCTTCGGCGCCTCGATGATGCCGTAGGTGAGCGAGCCGAGCAGGGTGATCACCGCGAGCTGGCCGAAGGGGTCGATCCGGCGCGGGCGCGGGGCCCGGGACTCGGGGACGAAGCGCCCGGCCAGGACGAGCGCGGCCAGGCCGACCGGGATGTTGATCCAGAAGATCGAGGACCAGCCCACGGCGCCGACGAGCACGCCGCCGACGACGGGGCCGAGCGCCATGCTGAAGCCGACCGTGCCGCCCCAGACGCCGATCGCGCGGGCGCGCTCCTTGGGATCGGTGAAGGTGTTGGTGATGATCCCCATGGCGATCGGGTTCAGCATCGAGCCGCCGACCGCCTGCAGCATGCGCGCGCCGATCAGCCAGCCGAGGCCGGGGGCGAGGCTGCACGCCAGGGAGCCGAGCGTGAACAGGGCGAGGCCGGTCTGGAAGACCCGACGGCGGCCGAATCGGTCGCCCATCGAGCCGCCGAGGATCAGCAGCGAGGCCAGCACGACGACGTAGGCGTCGACCACCCACTGCAGGCTGGAGACGTCGCCGCCCAGGTCGCGGGCGATCGACGGCAGCGCCACGTTCACGATCGTGTTGTCGAGCCCGACGATGAACAGGCTCATGCAGCAGATCGCCAGGACCAGGAGTCGTCGTCGCGCGCTGAGCTCAGGCATGCCCTCCCCCTCTCCTCAACCCATTGTATTCCTGTAACAGTTATAGCACTACAACGATCAGCCGGGGAACACGGGAGCGAGGTGGGACAACGTGATGTGATACTCGTCCACATGGTCGAGACCTCCCGCCCCCCGCGCCGCGACGCCTACACGGTCGACACGCTGCTGGCCGTCACCGTCCAGGTCTTCAACGAGCGCGGCTACGACGGCACCTCGATGGAGGACCTGTCGCGGGCGGCCGGGATCTCCAAGTCCTCGATCTACCACCACGTCAAGGGCAAGGAGGAGCTCCTCCGCCTGGCCGTCGGCCGCGCCCTGGACGGCCTCTTCGGCACGCTGGAGGAGCCCGAGGCCACGCGGGGGACGGCGCTCGCCCGGCTCCAGCACGTCGTGCACCGCACCACGGAGGTGCTGCTGACCGAGCTGCCCTACGTGACGCTGCTGCTGCGGGTGCGCGGCAACACCGCGACCGAGCAGTGGGCGCTGCAGCGGCGGCGCGAGTTCGACCACCGGGTCGCCGAGCTGCTGTCCGAGGCCGTCGCCGAGGGGTCGCTGCGCGCGGACGTGGAGCCGAGGCTGGCGACCAGGCTGCTCTTCGGCATGATCAACTCGCTGGTCGAGTGGTACCGCCCGGACGGGCCGGACGGGGCGAGGTCCGCGGCCCGCGTCGTCGACGCCGTCACCGAGCTGGCCTTCCACGGCCTGCGCGCC
>NZ_BBPO01000073.1:4846-34295 GCF_000787815.1 Streptacidiphilus neutrinimicus | reverse complement strand
GGCCCATGCGGCGGGAGACGGAGACGTCCACCACCGGCGGGTTCGCCAGGCGCTCGTTGATCTCGGCCAGGTCGTCGGGGGAGAGGCCGATGCCGGTGTCGTGGATCTCGATCAGCACGCGGCCGTCGGGCAGCGCGTGACCGGTGACCCGGACCCGGGTCTGCGGGCTGGAGAACGACGTCGCGTTCTCGAGCAGCTCTGCGAGCAGGTGCACGAGGTCGTTGACGACGCGGCCGGCGACCTCGGCGGTCGGCACCGAGGCCAGTTCGATGCGCTCGTACTGCTCCACCTCGGAGGCGGCGGCGCGGAGCACGTCGACCAGCGGGACCGGACGGGTCCAGCGGCGGCCCGGGTCCTCACCCGCGAGGACGAGGAGGTTCTCACCGTTACGACGCATACGCGTCGCGAGGTGGTCGAGCTTGAACAGCTGGGCCAGCTGGTCCGGGTCCGCCTCACGCGACTCCAGCTCGGAGATCATGGCCAGCTGACGCTGGATCAGACCCTGCGAGCGGCGCGAGAGGTTGGTGAACATCGCGTTGATGTTGCCTCGGAGCAGGGCCTGCTCGGCGGCGAGTCGGACGGCCTGGCTGTGGACCTTGTCGAACGCTCGGGCCACGTGCCCGATCTCGTCCCTGGTGTCGATCCCGATCGGCTGGATCGTGACGTCCACGTCCTGCGGGTCGGCCTCGGAGAGCCTGCGGACCATCTCGGGCAGCGTGTGCTCGGCGACGTCCTCGGCGGTCTGCTGCAGCTTGGCCAGGGTGCGCACCATCGAGCGGGCCACCAGACCGGCGCCGAGGATGGCGACCAGGAGGACCGCGACGATCAGACCGGCGTTGGCGTAGGCGTCGGCCTGGGCCTGCGAGCGCAGGTTGGCGGACGTCGTGTTCAGCTCCTGGACCAGGAAGGACTCGTCCTGGGCCATCTGCAGCATCTGCGTGTGGGACTGCGAGTACCAGTCCTGCGCGGTCTCGGTCTCGTTCGAGAGCGGCGTGTTGGCGCTCAGCACCTTGGAGGCCCAGCGCTGGGCCTCGGAGATGTTGGTGTTGGACTGCCAGGCGCCGATCAGGTTGCCGGCCTTGCTCGGGCCGTAGAGGGCGGTGAACTCCTTCTGCGAGGTCTCCGCGTCCGCCAGCGCCGCGGCGGCGTACTGCCGGTCGCTCGCCTGGATGATCGGCGTCGGCTGCGTCGCGCCCGGCTGCTGGTACGCGAGCGCGCCGAGCAGCGTGGAGCGGACGATGGCCATGTCCTCGTGCCACTGCGTGAACGCCTGGAGCGATCGGGTCGCCTGGACCAGCTGCAGGTTCGAGGAGGCGAGGGCCAGGTCCTGGGTGACCTGGGTCAGCGGGGCGATCAGGCCGTCGAACTCGGCGACGGTCTTCTGCAGGTTCGGACCGGCGGAGGCGTCGCCGGTCGGGTACCCGAAGGCCTCCGTCTCGATCGGCCGCAGCTGCTGGAGCTTCGCCTGCACCGAGGTGATGTCGACGCCGTTGCCCGGCAGCTGGGTCTTGTCGAGCGAGTCGATCAGGTTGCTCAGCGTCTGGTGTCGCTTGGCGGTCTGCGACATGTCGTAGAGGACCTGGCTGTTGCTCTGCACGCTCTGGCCCTGGATGCCGCTGGCCAGCGCCATGTCGTCGCGCTCGTTCTCGAGCGCGATGGCGAGCAGGGTGGCGGCCTGGGCCACGTCACCGAGCTTGGCGACGCTGTCCAGCTGCTGCTGGGTCTGGATGGAGCCCTGGATGCGCAGACCACCGAGGACGATGGCGGCGACCACGGGGAGCACCAGAAGGGCGGTGAGCCTGGAGCGGATGCGCCAGTTGCCCAGGGAGAACCGACGTGTCCTGACGGCCTTGGGCGGGGTCACCCGCCCGATCCGGCTGGCGCCGGAGGGGCCGTCCTTCTGGTCGCCCTTGGCGTTGCCGGAGCCCGCGCCTGGTGTGGCGCTGGGACCGGCGGTCTCGGGGCCGGGGCGGCCCGCGGCGGCTCCGGGGCGCGAGCCCTCGGCGGCGTGGGGGGCATTCGGCGACGGCTGCTGGTGGCCAGCTGCTCCGCGGTCCGCCGGGTTGCCCGCGCCGCCGCCCCTCTTGATACGTCCCTGCACTAGCGTCGCAACCTCTGGACCAGGCGTCCCGCGCTGTGCGCAGCGGCGGAACGGTGTCGAGTTCTCGGAGGGCGTGGACCCGGTCGGGTCCGAGCCTCGCCCGGTGGAGTTCTGTTCTCCAAGCCGCCGTCGAGAGCCCCGGTGCCGAGCTTCTTGCTGGGTGGGGGCGGCTCCGGCGGTCCGTGGCATTCCAGCACAGCCCCCGATCTCCAACAAGGGGCGACGCTCGGTAGCGGAGTGTGTGACCATCAGTGGTGCAGGCGTGACGCAACGTGCGAAATGGAGTCGGGGAAACCGTACGTTTCGGACATGCGTGCGTCCGAGCTGCGCGTGAGCGGGTGACGGCGCGTCATGATTTTGTCCGATATGGCCCTAATGTCCAACCTATGGATCGGGGCACAATGCCGTAACTGTCGGTTCTGGAGTACCGTGAAGTGACCAACCTCACAGCATATGAGGTGGTGCCGGGCGCCTCTCCTGTGGAATGAGATCCTGGATGTGGGCACAGCACGTGGCCCCCTGCCGATCGAGACCAAGGTGAGTCACCGGTGACCTTCAAGACGACCATGAGCTTCCGTCCCACGGCCAACCCGCGCCGGACCAAGCTCGCCGTGCTGCCGGAGAACGGCGGCCCCGCGCTGCGCCAGTCCGCCGAGCAGCCCGCGGAGCTCCCGCAGCAGACGGCCAACCCGCGCCGCACGAACCTGATGGTCGCCCCGCCGGCGCGGGTCGCGGAGTAACGACGCACCACGTCTCGCGAAGGGCCCCGCTTCGGCGGGGCCCTTCGCGTCGCTCCTGCCGTACGCCCCGCCCGGACTAGGGTGGGTCGTGATCCACCCGTTCCGCTCCGAGGAGACGTCCGCACCGTGCGCATCGCCAGGTACACCCACGAGGGCGAGGTCACCTTCGGGGTGATCGACGCCGAGGCCGAGACCGTCGCCGCGCTCGCCGGCCACCCGTTCGGCGAGCTTCAGCCGACCGGCGCGGTGTTGCCGTTGTCCGACGTGCGGCTGCTCACCCCGATGCTGCCGAGCAAGATCGTCGCCGTCGGCCGCAACTACGCCGCCCACGCGGCCGAGCTCGGCCACGAGGTGCCCGAGGCGCCGCTCACCTTCTTCAAGCCCTCGACCTCCGTCATCGGCCCGACCGAGAACATCGCCTACCCGCCGTTCTCCTCCGACGTGCAGTACGAGGCCGAACTGGCCGTCGTCATCGGCCGGATGTGCCGCGAGGTGCCGCACGCCCGGGTGAACGACGTGATCTTCGGCTACACCTGCGCCAACGACGTCACCGCCCGCGACATCCAGCAGCGCGAGGGCCAGTGGGCCCGGGCCAAGGGCTTCGACACCTCCTGCCCGCTCGGCCCGTGGATCGAGACCGACCTCGACCCCGCCGACCTCGCCGTCACCTGCACCGTCAACGGCGAGCTGCGCCAGGCCGGCCGCACCTCGCAGATGGTCCGCTCGATCGCCGACCTGGTCGTCCACATCTCCGACGCGATGACCCTGCTCCCGGGCGACGTCATCCTGACCGGCACCCCGGCGGGCGTCGGCCCGCTGCAGATCGGCGACGAGGTCGCCGTCACCGTCGAGGGGATCGGCACGCTGAGCAACCGCGTGGTCAAGCGTGGCTGAGACGGTCGGCGAGGAGGTCCGAGGCGTCCTCTGGGACATCGACGACACCCTTTTCGACTACTCCGGCGCCGAGCGCGCGGGGATCCTGGAGTACCTGGGCGGGCTCGGGCTGCTGGACTCGTTCGTCTCCGCGGAGCAGGCGCACGCGCTGTGGAACGCCGACATGGAGACCGCCTACGAGCGCTTCCTGGCCGGCGAGCTCGGCTTCCAGGAACAGCGCCGGGTCCGGGTCGAGGCCTTCCTGGGCCGGATCGGCCGCACCGCGCCGGACCCCGACGTGTGGTTCGCCGGTTACCTGGACGCCTTCACCCGGCACCGTCGCGTCTTCGACGACGTGATACCGGCGCTCGACGCGCTGTCGGGCTACCGGCACGGGCTGCTGAGCAACTCCTCCAGCCGCTACCAGGAGGACAAGCTGGCCGCGATCGGCCTGCGCGGCCGGTTCGTCTCGCTGGTCTGCTCCGACGAGATCGGGCACGCCAAGCCCGCGCCGGAGGCCTTCCTGGCCGGCTGCGCCGCTCTCGGTCTGCCGCCCGGCCAGGTGGTCTACGTGGGCGACAAGCTGACGACGGACGCGCACGGCGCGCTCGCCGCCGGACTGCGGGCCGTCTGGCTGGACCGCGGGGACGTCGGGGAGGGCGCGGACGTGCCGCGCGTGCGCACCCTCGCTGACCTGCCGGAGCTGCTCCGGGTTATCGATTTTGGAGCGCCGCCCACCATCCGGTAGTGTTCTTCTTGTTGCGCCGCCCGGGAGGGACGGGGGAGAACCGAGAGGTTCTCACCAAGATCACCTGGACAGTGCGATGGGGTATGGTGTAATTGGCAGCACGACTGATTCTGGTTCAGTTAGTCTAGGTTCGAGTCCTGGTACCCCAGCTCACAAACACATAATGATCTCGCCCCCGTTGTGTAGCGGCCTAGCACGCTGCCCTCTCACGGCAGTAGCGCCGGTTCGAATCCGGTCGGGGGTACTCGGTCCGCAAGGGCCAACGCCCCCGTTGTGTAGCGGCCTAGCACGCTGCCCTCTCACGGCAGTAGCGCCGGTTCGAATCCGGTCGGGGGTACTCGGCTCGCAAGGGCCAACGCCCCCGTTGTGTAGCGGCCTAGCACGCTGCCCTCTCACGGCAGTAGCGCCGGTTCGAATCCGGTCGGGGGTACTTTTGGGGTATGGTGTAATTGGCAGCACGAGTGATTCTGGTTCATTTAGTCTAGGTTCGAGTCCTGGTACCCCAGCTCTGAAACGCACGAAGACCCGCGAGGGTCTTTTTTTGTTTTTCCGGGCGTATGCGAAATGGCATGCGATAGGGCGGACCGCCGTGGCGGCCCGCCCTGCTGACGAGGGGTCAGGCGCGGCGCAGCGCCTCGGTCAGACGCGCCGCCGCCTCGACGATGGCCTGAGCGTGCAGCCGGCCCGGGTGCCGGGTCAGCCGCTCGATCGGACCGGAGACGGAGACCGCCGCCACGACCCGGTTGGACGGACCGCGCACCGGCGCCGAGACGGACGCCACGCCGGGCTCGCGCTCGCCGATCGACTGCGCCCAGCCGCGGCGTCTCACGCCGGACAGCGCGGTCGCGGTGAAACGCGCGCCCTGGAGGCCGCGGTGCAGCCGCTCGGGCTCCTCCCAGGCCAGCAGGACCTGGGCCGCGGAGCCGGCCTTCATCGGGAGGGTGGAGCCCACCGGGACGGTGTCCCGCAGGCCGGAGAGCCGCTCGGCGGCGGCCACACAGATCCGGAGATCGCCCTGCCGCCGGTACAGCTGCGCGCTCTCGCCCGTCACGTCGCGGAGGTGGGTGAGCACCGGGCCGGCCGTGGCCAGCAGTCGGTCCTCGCCCGCCGCGGCGGCGAGCTCGGAGAGGCGGGGCCCGAGGATGAAGCGGCCCTGCATGTCACGTGTGACCAAGCGGTGGTGCTCCAGAGCGACCGCCAGCCGGTGCGCGGTGGGACGCGCCAATCCGGTGGCCGAGACCAGCCCGGCCAGGGTCGCGGGGCCTGCCTCTAGCGCGCTCAGCACCAGAGCAGCCTTGTCGAGAACGCCGACGCCACTAGAGTTGTCCATGCCCTGATATTGCAGTCTCGGATCGCGAGACGCAAGTTCAATCTTCTGGGAACTGCGTCACTCTGGATGAACGGGGGCTTCCGAGGGGCTTCCTCGGGGCTCCGGCAGGAGCTTCCGCCAAAGCAATCGACGGCTTGACCGGCGACGCCGCCGGTCGGAGGGACAGCGATGGGACGCACACTCGCGGAGAAGGTCTGGGACGACCACGTCGTTCGGCGCGCCGAGGGCGAGCCCGACCTCCTCTTCATCGATCTCCACCTGCTGCACGAGGTGACCAGCCCGCAGGCCTTCGACGGCCTGCGCCTCGCCGGCCGCAAGGTGCGTCGCACGGACCTCACCATCGCCACCGAGGACCACAACACCCCGACCCTCGACATCGACAAGCCGATCGCGGACCCCGTCTCCAGGGTCCAGTTGGAGACGCTGCGCGCCAACTGCGCCGAGTTCGGCGTACGCCTGCACTCGCTGGGCGACGTCGAGCAGGGCGTCGTCCACGTGGTGGGACCGCAGCTGGGACTGACCCAGCCCGGCACCACCGTGGTCTGCGGCGACTCGCACACCTCCACCCACGGCGCCTTCGGCGCACTGGCCTTCGGCATCGGCACCAGCCAGGTCGAGCACGTGCTGGCCACCCAGACGCTGCCGATGGCCCGCCCGAAGACGATGGCCATCACGGTGGAGGGCGAACTGCCCGACGGCGTCACCGCCAAGGACCTGATCCTGGCCGTCATCGCCAGGATCGGCACCGGCGGCGGCCAGGGCTACGTCCTGGAGTACCGCGGCTCGGCGATCCGCGGGCTCTCCATGGAGGCCCGGATGACCGTCTGCAACATGTCGATCGAGGCCGGCGCCCGCGCGGGCATGATCGCCCCGGACGAGACCACCTTCGCCTACCTCAAGGGCCGCGACCACGCGCCCACCGGCGCGGAGTGGGACGCCGCCGTGGCGTACTGGAAGACCCTGGCCACCGACGAGGACGCGGTCTTCGACGCCGAGGTCTTCATCGACGCGAACGAGCTGACCCCGTTCGTCACCTGGGGCACCAACCCCGGCCAGGGCGCGCCGCTGGGCGCGAACGTGCCCGACCCGGCGTCGTTCGAGGACCCGCAGGAGCGCATCGCCGCCGAGAACGCGCTGACGTACATGGGCCTGACGGCCGGCACCCCGCTGCGCGAGGTGAAGGTCGACGCGGTCTTCGTCGGCTCCTGCACCAACGGCCGGATCGAGGACCTGCGCGCGGCCGCCGCCGTCGTGGAGGGCCGCCGGATCGCCGACGGCGTGCGGATGCTGGTCGTTCCGGGCTCTGTCCGCGTCGCGCTGCAGGCGATCGAGGAGGGGCTGGACAAGGTCTTCACCGCGGCCGGCGCCGAGTGGCGCCACGCCGGCTGCTCCATGTGTCTGGGCATGAACCCCGACCAGCTGGCCCCGGGCGAGCGCTGCGCGTCCACCTCCAACCGCAACTTCGAGGGCCGCCAGGGCAAGGGCGGCCGCACCCACCTGGTCTCCCCGCAGGTGGCCGCCGCCACCGCGGTGCTGGGCCATCTGGCCTCGCCCGCCGACCTGTCCGACGCACCCCAGCTCGTGGAGGCCTGAACCGCCATGGAGAAGTTCACTTCGCACACCGGCCGGGCCGTCCCGCTGCGCCGCAGCAACGTCGACACCGACCAGATCATCCCGGCGCACTGGCTCAAGAAGGTCACCCGGAACGGCTTCGAGGACGGGCTGTTCGAGGCCTGGCGCAAGGACGACGCGTTCGTCCTCAACCGCCCGGAGCATCAGGGCGCGACCGTCCTGATCGCGGGGCCCGAGTTCGGCACCGGCTCCTCCCGCGAGCACGCGGTCTGGGCGCTGCAGAACTACGGCTTCAAGGCCGTCATCTCCTCCCGCTTCGCGGACATCTTCCGCGGCAACTCCCTGAAGAACGGCCTACTGACGGTGATCCTGCCGCAGGAGACCGTGGAGCGGCTCTGGGAGCTCGTCGAGGCCGACCCGCAGGCGGAGGTGACCGTCGACCTGGAGGCCCGCGAGGTCCGTGCGGCGGGCGTCAACGCCCCGTTCGAGCTGGACGAGAACGTCCGTTGGCGGCTGCTGAACGGCCTGGACGACATCTCCATCACCCTCCAGCAGGAGGCCGACATCGCCGCGTACGAGGCCGGCCGACCCGCCTTCAAGCCGACCACCACGCCCGTCGGCTGAGCCTCCAGCAGCGCTTTTTCGCCACATCAAGGCAGCCCCCCGGTGTCCACCGGGGGGCTGCCTCGTTTCCTCCCCGTGACTGTGTGTAAGGTCAACGCCGGGCGCAGGCAGGAGATAACCGGCCACGAGTGGCACAATCTCCGCATGAGTCCCAGTGACCCGCCCCCTGGCGGCGACGACGCGGAGCTGAACGAGGAGGCCGCGGACGTCGAGCTCTACGGGGTGGTCGCACAGCGACTCAAGGATGCACACGCCCGTGTGCGTGCTCTGGACGTGTCGGACGCGGAGAGGGCCGCGTTGACCCGTTCGTTGCTCATGGTGACGGAGGCGGCGAAGCGCGATCTCCCGGAAGCCGCACGGAGGTTGGCGCGTTTCGTAGCGGACCTGGACGGCCTCGGGCCGACCGGTCGGACGACGGGCTGAAACCCGAATCCATTGCGACACAAGGGTGATGCGCCCGTTTGGTTATTGAAATGGCGTATATACATGCCTAACGTGCGAATTGCCCAGAAAGAATCTTCCGGGCAACCGTTTCCGAAGGGGAAGACGTGAACAAGGCGCAGCTTGTTGAAGCGGTGGCCGAGCAGCTTGGTGGCCGTCGCGCCGCCGCAGAGGCAGTTGATGCTGTGCTCGACACCATCGTGCGTGCGGTGACCGCGGGCGACCGCGTGTCCGTGACCGGTTTCGGCACTTTCGAGAAGGTGGACCGCGCCGCGCGGTTCGCCCGTAACCCGCAGACCGGCGACCGGGTCAAGGTCAAGAAGACCGCGGTTCCGCGTTTCCGCCCGGGTCAGGGTTTCAAGGACCTGGTCAGCGGCTCGAAGAAGCTACCGAAGTCGGGCGTGGCGGTTCGCAAGGCCCCCAAGGGCTCGCTGACCCCCGGCAAGTCCGGCATGGTCGCTCCGGCCGGCTCGCCGGCCGCGAAGAAGGCCGCGGCAGCGGCCAAGAAGGCCACGGCGAAGAAGACCACCCCGACGGTCAAGAAGGCCGCCGCCAAGAAGACCACGGCGGCCGCGGCGACGGCGAAGAAGACCGCCGCCAAGACCACGGCGGCCAAGACCGCCACGGCGAAGAAGACCACCGCCAAGAAGACCACGGCGGCGGTCAAGGCCCCGGCGAAGAAGACGGTCACCGCGACCACCTCCCGCCCCGCGGCCAAGAAGGCCACGACGGCGACGAAGGCCACCTCGGCGGCCAAGAAGACCACGGCCAAGAAGGCGACCGCCAAGAAGGCCGCGGCGAAGTAAGCCGCGTCGAGCACAGCCTCCCCAGGGGCGCGCTGAACCCACCCCGGTTCACCGCGCCCCTCGGCGTGCTCCGCCGAGGCACAGGGGACCTCGCACTCGCCTCGGGGGCGCGGGGCTCTGCCGATGTGCGGCTCCGCCGCGTGGGCGCGACCGGTCCGGCGGTGCGCCCGCCTGTGGTTGCACTCACTCGGGGGCGCGGGGCTCTGCGCGGCAAGCCATCCGCCCACGTAGCGCCCCGAACGCGCAGGGCCGTCCGCACGCCGGTTGCTGCTCGCGCAGTTCCTCGCGCCCTGGAGGGTGCAACCGCCTGCGGGAGCGAGGGCTCAGAAGGTCTGGAGGGTGATGAGCGTGATGCGGCGGTCCGGGCCGTTGCCCTCGGTTTCGATGCGGACGCGCTGGCCCGGCCGCAAGAGCCGCAGGCCGCCCGCGTCGAAGGCCGCGGAGTCGAACGGCAGGGGGGTGCCGTCGTCGAGCAGCACCTGGCCGCTGCGGCTGTCGGGGGAGTAGGTGTACGCGGTCGCCTGCATGAGGCCAAGCGTAGTCAGCGTGTGGCGTCCCGCGCCCAGCGCCAGGGCCACGCGCAGATCCGCCCCGGTGTCCACGTCCCGTCTCACGCTCGCGACGCCGTCGAGACGGAGCTCCACCGCGCCGGAGGCGGCATGGGCAGCGCGGGACTCCCCGCCGAACAGGGGACGCAGCGGGACGCCGGCAGCAGCCGCCAGCAGCGTCGTGCCGACGCCCTGCGTGTCCGCCAGGAACGCCCGCGGGTGGGCCGCCGCCGCGGTCAGCGCGCGGGCGAGTTCGAGGGAGCGCAGGGCCGGCAGATCCGCCGACATCGCCGCCACCGCCCCCGCGCCCAGCACCGTGCGCGCGTACCGGACGCCGTGGGCGAGTGCGGCGTTGAGGCCCGCGGCCGGCGTGTCGGGTATGACCGAGGCCCCGGCGAGGGCCAGCGCCGCGCTCGCGTGCTCGTCGTCGCAGACGGCCACCAGGCCGGCCACCGCCGCACACTGCCGGGCCGCGGCGACCGTGTCGAGCGCGAAGGCGAGGGCCAGCCGCGGCCGGAGCGACCCGACCGCGGGCGCGAGGCGGGACTTGCCCTCGGCCGGCGGCTTCAAGGGGATCACCACGGTCGTCTTCGGCGTCGTCATCGGCGCCCATTCTGCACGGAAGTGGCCCCTACCGGCGGGGGTGCCTCGACAGTGCCACGAGGCAGGGGCGACACTTGTGCGGTTGAACGTTAAGAATCACCGTCGGCCCGCGGGGGACGGCGCGCAAAGGAGGAGTGCTCGTGCCCGGCTCCAGCACCAGGGCGGCGCGCCGCAGATACGGCTTCTGGTACCGCCTGGCGGCTGTGATCGCGAAGCCCCCGCTGTTCGTGCTGACGAAGCGGGACTGGCGCGGTTACGAGAACATTCCGGCCGAGGGCGGATTCCTCACCGCGATCAACCACAACTCGTATTTGGACCCGCTGGTCTACGGGCACTTCCAGTACGACTCCGGCCGTCCCGCGCGATTTCTGGCGAAGGCCGGCGTCTTCAAGCTGCCGGTGATCAAGCAGATTCTGCACGGCGCCCGAATGATCCCGGTGTACCGCGGATCCACCGACGCGACACAGGCTTTCCGCGCCGCGATCGACGCCGTCGACTCCGGTGAATGCGTCGCGTTCTACATCGAGGGCACGCTCACCCGCGATCCGGAGCTCTGGCCGATGACCGGCAAGACCGGCGCCGCCCGCGTCGCGCTGACGACCGGCGCGCCCGTCATCCCGGTGGCCCAGTGGGGCGCGCACGAGATCATGCCGCGCTACGCGAAGGGCGGGAAGGGCAACCGCCGCTTCAAGCCGTTCCCCCGAAAGACCGTCAAGGTCGTCGCGGGCCCGGCCGTGGACCTCGACCGCTGGCGTGGTCAGGAGATCACGTCGACGGTCCTGCGCGAGGCGACCGACGCCATCATGGACGACATCACCGCGCTGCTGGAGCAGTTGCGCGGCGAGAAGGCGCCGGCCGAGCGCTTCGACATGGCCCGGTCGCGTGCGGCGACCAAGGGCGCGGCGGACGGCGAGACGGACGGGGAGAAGGAGAGCCAGAAGGAGCCCGCCGAGTGACCACCCGTTGCGCCGTCTTCGGCTACGGCTCCTGGGGCACCGCCTTCGCCATGGTCCTCGCCGACGCGGGTTGCGAGGTGACCCTGTGGGGCCGCCGGCAGGAACTGGTCGACGCCATCAACGGCACCAGGACCAACCCGGACTACCACCCGGGCATCGAGCTCCCGCCGAACATCACCGCGACCACCGACCCCGCGAAGGCCGCGGCGGACGCGGACTTCACCGTCCTGACCGTTCCGTCGCAGACGCTGCGCGAGGGCCTGCGCGCGTGGGTCCCGGTGCTGGCGCCGGACACGGTCCTGGTCAGCCTGATGAAGGGCGTGGAGCTCGGCACGGCCAAGCTGATGAGCGAGGTCGTCCAGGAGGTCGCCGAGGTTCCCGCTGAGCGGGTCGCGGTCGTCTCCGGCCCGAACCTCGCCGGCGAGATCATGCGGCGGCAGCCGGCCGCGAGCGTCGTCGCCTGCGCGGACGAGTCCGTCGGCAGGCGCCTCCAGGCGGCGTGCCTGACGGGGTACTTCCGGCCCTACACCATCACCGACGTGGTGGGCGCGGAGCTGGGCGGCGCGGTGAAGAACGTCATCGGTCTGGCCGTGGGCATCGTCGACGGCATGGGCTTCGGCGACAACACCAAGGCGTCCCTCATCACCCGCGGCCTCGCCGAGACCACCAGGCTCGGCCTGGCGATGGGCGCCGACGCCCACACCTTCGCGGGCCTCGCGGGCATGGGCGACCTCGTCGCCACCTGCTCCTCGCCGCTCTCCCGCAACCACACCTTCGGCATCAACCTCGGCCGCGGCATGTCCCTGGCCGAGGCGAGCGCGGCCATGCGGCAGACGGCCGAGGGCGTGAAGTCCTGCGTCTCCGTGCTGGACCTGGCCCACCGCCACGGCGTCGACATGCCCATCACGCAGACGGTCGTCGACATCGTCCACGGCGGCAAGTCCCCGCAGACGGCGGTCAAGGAACTCATGGGCCGCTCGGCCAAGCCCGAACGACGCTAGCCCCCGGCCGCGGCGCCACGGTCGGGGAGGGCCGCGAAAGGCGGTGGTGCCGCCGCGCCGGGACTGGACAGGGCGGGTAGTGTCCTACGGGATATGAGCACTCAGCCTTCCTCCCCCAGTCCCGCCGGAGGGCGCAAGCCCCGCGTCGCGGTCGTCTTCGGCGGCCGCAGCTCCGAGCACGCCATTTCCGTCGTCACCGCCGGCAGCGTCCTGCGCGCGCTGGACCGTGACGCGTACGAGGTGCTGCCGATCGGCATCACCCATGACGGCCGGTTCGCGCTCACGACCGACGAGCCCGAGCGGATGGCCATCACCGACGGCAAGCTGCCCGACGTGGACCAACTGGCCGAGTCCACCGAGGGTCAGGTGAACCTGCCCGCCAGCCCGATCGCCCGCGAGGTGGTCTACGCCGAGCCCGGTGCGGTGCCGAAGGCGCTCGGCGAGGTCGACGTCGTCCTGCCGCTGCTGCACGGCCCCTGGGGGGAGGACGGCACGCTGCAGGGTCTGCTGGAGCTCTCCGGCGTCCCGTACGTCGGCTCGGGCGTGTTGTCGAGCTCGATCGGCATGGACAAGGAGTACACCAAGCGGGTGCTCAAGGCCTTCGGCCTGCCGGTCGGCCCCTACACGGTGATCCGGCCGCGTGAGTGGGCCACCGAGGCCGGGCGCGCGGCGGCGCTGGCCCGCGTCGCCGAGCTCGCGTACCCGCTCTTCGTGAAGCCGAGCCGGGCCGGCTCGTCCATCGGCATCACGAAGGTGGACGACCCGGCCGACCTGGTCCGCGCCATCGAGTTCGCCCGCGAGCACGACCCGAAGGTGATCGTGGAGCAGGGCGTCAAGGGCCGCGAACTGGAGTGCGGCGTGCTGGAGTTCGAGGACGGCCCGCGCGCCAGCCTGCCGGCCGAGGTGCTCGTGGCCGACGGCTTCGACTTCTACGACTTCGAGGCCAAGTACATCGACGCCAACGATGTGCAGATTCCCGCGAACCTGAACGCCGACGAGCTCGCCGGTATCCAGGAGCTCGCCGTCCAGGTCTTCGAGGCGCTCTCCTGCGAGGGGCTGGCCCGCGTCGACGTCTTCCTTCAGGAGAACGGCGAGTACGTGGTCAACGAGATCAACACCATGCCGGGCTTCACCCCGATCTCGGCCTTCCCGAAGATGTGGGAGGCCTCCGGCATCGCCTACCCGCAACTGGTCGACCACCTGCTGCAGGCGGCGCTGCGCCGCTCCACCGGCCTGCGGTAGTCAGCCTCGCGAGCCTCTCGGCACAGACGGCTCTAAGCGCAGGAGAACTTCCGGTCCGCGTCGAGCGGGCTCGCCTTGGCCACGACGCCGGCGAGCTCGCTCAGCGGCGCCTGACGGCCCGCGTAGGCGCCGGGGACGTGCAGCTCGACGATCGCCTGCTGGTCGACCGAGGAGAACGTGAAGCTGTTGTCGCCCTGGTCGTGGACCGAGGCCCAGCAGACCGCGCCGACCTGTGCGCCGCTGATGTTGTCGCCCTCGGGGTTGTACTCCTTCGAGTGCGGGTCCAGCACCGACGGCATCGCGGCCCCGCAGCGCAGCGTCACCGCCGGGTCGCCCCAGGCGGCCGTGTTCGGGCTGCTGGGGGAGGTGTCGCGGCGGGGGAGGCCCATCAGCGTCCGCGGCAGGGCTTTCTGCAGCGCCGCGCACTGCTGCGCCACCGCCCCCGTGGTGGTCGGAGCCGCGACGGGCACGCTACCGCTCCCGCCACCGCCGCAGGCGGTCAGCAGGAGGGCGGTTGCGGCGGTCAGCGCGAACGGCGCGGCGATCCTGGTCACCCCGAGATGCTAACGGGGAGCTACAGGTGCACGACCGGGCAGGTCAGGGTCCGGGTGATCCCCTCCACCTGCTGGATCTGGGCCACGACCAGCTTGCCGAGGTCGTCCACCGTCTCCGCCTCGGCGCGGACGATCACGTCATAGGGCCCGGTCACGTCCTCTGCCTGGACCACTCCGGTGATCCGGGAGATGACCTCCGCCACGCTGGACGACTTGCCGACCTCTGTCTGGATGAGGATGTACGCCTGTACCACGGTGGACCTCCGGCGGCTCGAATCGGGGATCTTGCGCAGGTTGTGGTTCCCCGACTGTGACGAAGGAAACGGGGAAGAAGAGGAAACCGCCACGCTATCGTCCCCCGTCGTCCGCCGGGAGACCTCCTGCACCGCCGCAGGGCGTACGCTGCGCGCGTGAGGCGCACGTGTGCGCGCCCGCGACCAGAGTGTCTCAAGGACAGTCAGACCAGATCCGGAAGGAAACCCATGCAGGTCGGCGAGCTCGGTGAGTTCGGACTGATCCGGGAGCTGACCTCCCGGCTGCCGCAGACCTCCGCCGTGGAGCTCGGTCCTGGCGACGACGCGGCCGTCGTCGCCGCGCCCGACGGGCGGGTCGTGGCCACTACCGACGTGCTGCTGGAGGGCCGCCATTTCCGCCGGGACTGGTCCACCGCATACGACGTGGGCCGCAAGGCGGCCGCGCAGAACCTCGCCGACGTCGCCGCGATGGGCGCGGTCCCGACCGCGCTGCTGCTGGGTCTGGTCGTCCCGGCCGAACTGCCGGTCACCTGGGCGCTGGAGCTGATGGACGGCCTGCGCGACGAGTGCCAGGTGGCGGGCGCGGCCGTGGTCGGCGGCGACGTCGTGCGCGGCGAGGCGATCACCGTCTCCATCACCGCGCTGGGCGACCTGCAGGGCCGCCGCGCGGTCACCCGCTCCGGCGCCCGCCCCGGCGACAAGGTCGCCGTCACCGGCTGGCTCGGCTGGTCGGCGGCCGGCTTCACCGTCCTGTCGCGCGGCTTCCGCTCCCCGCGCGCTTTCGTGGAGGCGCATCGCCGCCCCGAGCCGCCCTACCACGCCGGCCCGTCCGCGGCCGTGCTGGGCGCGACGTCGATGATCGACGTCAGTGACGGCCTGGTCGCCGACCTCGGCCATGTCGCGGAGGCCAGCGGCGTCCACATCGATCTGCACGCGGCGGACTTCGACATCCCCGCGCAGATGGCCGACATCGGCCAGGCCGTCGGCGTCGACCCGCTGCTGTGGGTGCTCTCCGGCGGCGAGGACCACGCGCTGGTCGCCACCTTCCCGCCGGACACCCAGCTGCCGTCCCGCTGGCGGGTCGTGGGCGAGGTGACACGCCCGGCGAGTCTGTCCGGCACCGGTCGGGTCACGGTCGACGGCTCCGCCTGGGACCGCACCGGCGGCTGGGACCACTTCGGCGCACAGGCCTAGCGCGCTCTCCCGGAGCCGGGCGGGGTTCCGCGGGCCAGGCCCGACGCTGCGGGACGTAGTGTCCCCTTTCTGCATAGTCTTCCCTTATGCGAATCGGCGTGCTGACGAGCGGCGGAGACTGTCCCGGCCTGAACGCGGTGATCCGCTCGGTGGTGCACCGAGCGGTCACCGAACACGACGACACCGTGGTCGGCGTCGAGGACGGCTTCCTCGGCCTCATCGAGGGCCGCGCCCGCCCGCTGGCGCTGGACGCCGTCACCGGCATCCTCACCCGCGGCGGCACGATCCTCGGCAGCGCCCGCGTGGCCCGCGACCGCATGCGGCAGGCCGTCGGCGACGCCAGGCAGTTGGCCACCGCCATCGGCGTCGACGCGCTGATCGCCATCGGCGGCGAGGGCACGCTGACCGCGGCCCGCATGTTCAGCGAGGCCGGCCTGCCGGTCGTCGCCGTCCCCAAGACCATCGACAACGACATCGACGCCACGGACGTGACCTTCGGTCACGACACCGCGGTCTCGGTCGCCACGGACGCCATCGACCGGCTGAAGACCACGGCCGAGTCCCACCAGCGGGTGATGGTGGTCGAGCTGATGGGTCGCCACACCGGGTGGATCACCCTCCACGCCGGGATGGCGGGGGGCGCGCACGGCATCCTCATCCCGGAACGGCCCTTCGACGTCGAGACCGTGTGCTGCATGGTCGAGGAGCGGTTCTCCCGCGGCAAGAAGTTCGCCATCGTGGCCGTCGCGGAGGGCGCGCAGCCCGCCCCGGGCACGATGCGCTTCGCCCACGGCGGCACGGACGCCTTCGGGCACCAGACCTTCGGCGGCATCGGCTCGCGCCTCGCCGGCGAGATCGCCCAGTGGATCGGCAAGGAGTCCAAGCCGGTCATCCTCGGCCACGTCCAGCGCGGCGGCAGCCCGACGGCCGCGGACCGCGTCCTGGCCACCCGCTTCGGCTGGCACGCGGTCGAGGCCGTGCACAAGGGCGCGTACGGCCACATGACCGCGCTGCGCGGGACGGAGATCCACCTCGTGCCCATCGCTGAGGCGGTGGCGCAGCTGAAGACGGTCCCGGAGGACCGGTGGACCGAAGCGGAAGCAGTCCTTTGAGGGGGTTGCACTACCCAGGGGCGCGAGGATCTGCGCGACAAGCCGTCGACTCAGCCGCTGACCGGCAGGTGCAGGGCCATCCGCACGTCCGTGGTTTCTCGCGCAGTTCCTCGCGCCCCTAGGGTGAGTGCATGGCTTCTGTCTCCACCCATGCTGCTCCGCCCCGCGTGCTGACCATCGCGGGTTCTGATTCCGGCGGGGGCGCCGGGATCCAGGCCGATCTCAAGACCATGCTCGCCCTCGGGGTGCACGGCATGAGCGTCATCGCCGCCGTGACCGCGCAGAACTCCGTCGGGGTGCAGGGGTACTGGGAACTGCCCGTCGAGGCGGTCGTCGCGCAGTACCGGAGCGTCGTGGACGACATCGGCGTCCAGGCGGTGAAGACGGGCATGCTGGCCAGTGCCGAGCTCGTGGAAGCCGTGGCGGGGCTGCTCGCGGAGCGGCCCGCGCCCGTCGTGGTGGACCCGGTCGGGGTCAGCAAGCACGGCGACGCGCTGCTCGCCGCGTCCGCGGTCAGCGTCCTGCGGGACCGGCTGCTGCCGCAGGCGACCGTCGCCACCCCCAACCTGCACGAAGTGGCGCAGCTCACGGGCATCGAGGTGACCCGCGAGAGCGAACTCGCGGACGCGGCGAAGGCCGTGCAGGACCTCGGACCGCAGTGGGCGCTGGTGAAGGGCGGGCATCTGGAGGGCGACGCGGTCGACCTGCTGCGCGGGCCCGACGGGACCGAGACGCTGTTCCGCGCGCCCCGGCACGACAACCGGCACACCCACGGCACCGGCTGCACGCTGGCCAGCGCCATCGCGTCCTACCTCGCGCTGGGCCTGGACGTCCCGGATGCCGTCGCCGCGGCGAAGGAGTACATCACCGGCGCGATCGAGGGCGGCTTCGCGCTGGGCGCGGGCATCGGCCCGGTCGACCACGCCTGGCGCTTCAGGAAGTAGGAGAAGCAGGCGAAGCAGCCGGAGGGCAAAGCGAAGGGCCGGCCCACCCGGAGGTGGACCGGCCCTTGCGAAGCCGGAGGGGCAGCCGCCGCGTCAGCGGGAAACCTTGCCGGCCTTGATGCACGAGGTGCACACGTTGAGCCGCTTCGGCGTACGCCCGATCACAGCGCGGACCGTCTGGATGTTGGGGTTCCAACGACGACGGGTACGGCGGTGCGAAAAGGAGATGTTGTTGCCGAAGCCCGGCCCCTTGCCGCAGACGTCGCAGTTGGCAGCCACGGGAGTCACTCCAAAGACTTCAGATGCACTAACGGATCCAACCCCGAGGCGCGAACGCCGCGACAGCGGCTCGCACAGCTGTCCTGGGGGGTGGCCTGGAAGGATTCCAGGCAACCGGAGCAGCATACATCCGCTGACTCCGTAGAACGAAACTACCATGACGTGCCAGTGAACCCCGCATCGCCTCCGAGTGGGCGGCGCGGACCGAGGGGCCCGATCGGGCGATAGCCTGCGGGGGAAGCAGCGAACACGAGGAGAGACCCGGTGCCGCACACCCTCGACGCAGCGGCCGTGCGCGACTGGTGCCGGCTCTCCCTGGCCGCCCTCGGCCAGGCGCGCGAGGAGATCGACGCGCTGAACGTCTACCCGGTTCCCGACGGCGACACCGGGACCAACCTCTACCTGACCGTCGAGTCCGCGACCCAGCAGGTCGAGGCGCTCTTCCCGGTCGGGGACGGCGGCGGCCCCACCCTGCAGACCGCCCTGCGCGCGATGGCGCACGGAGCGCTGCTGGGGGCGCGCGGCAATTCGGGTGTGATCCTCTCGCAGCTGCTGCGCGGCGTCGCCGCGTCCGTGGGCGCCGGTCCCGGCGACGCGAGCGCCCTGCGCCGCGCGCTGCGGCGGGCCGCCGACGCCGGGTACGAGGCGGTGGCCGTGCCCGTCGAGGGGACCGTGCTGACCGTGGCCGCCGCGGCCGCCGCGGCCGTCGAGGCGCTGCCCGAGGAGGCGGGACTCTCCGCCGTCGCGGAGGCCGCGTTCGAGGCGGCGGGAGCCGCTCTCGCGCTCACCCCGCAGCAGTTGGACGTGCTCGGCCGGGCCGGCGTCGTCGACGCCGGGGGACGCGGCCTCGTCGCCGTCCTCGGCGCCCTGGCCGACGCGGTCAGCGGCCAGTCCCCGATGGGACCGCTGGCGCTGGCCACTCCGCGCACCACCCTCGTGTCGACGCAGCCGGAACGGCCCCGCGTCGCGGACGACCCGGACGGTCCCGCCTACGAGGTCGTCTACCTGCTCGACGCGCGCGACGAGGCTGTGCCCGGGCTGCGGGCCCGGCTCGCCGGGCTCGGCGACTCGCTCGTCGTCAGCGGCGGTGAGGGGCTGTGGAACGTGCACGTGCACGTCGACGACCCCGGCGCGGCCGTCGAGGCGGGCGTCGAGGCGGGACGCCCGCACCGGATCCGGATCACGCACTTCGCCTCCGCCGCGGCGGAGCAGGCGGCCGGCCACCCCGCCCACTTCGAGCAGCTCGGCCCGGCGCGCGCCGTGGTCTGCGTGGTCCAGGGCGAGGGGCTCGCGGGCCTGTGCCGCGAGTGCGGTGCGACCGTGCTCTCCGCCGACCCGGACCGCGCGCCCAGCAGCGCCGAGATCGCAGCCGCCATCCGCCGGGCCCACGCGCGCGAGGTCGTGCTGCTGCTCAACGACGCCGAACTGCGCGCCGCGGCCGGAGTCGCCGCCGACCAGCTGCGCGACGAGGGCGTCCGGGTCGCCGTCATCCCCACCCGCTCCCCCGTCCAGGGCCTGGCGGCCCTCGCCGTGCACGAGCCCGCGCGGCGCTTCGACGAGGACGTCGTCGCGATGACCTCCGCCGCCGGCGCCACCCGCTCCGCGGAGCTGGCCGTGGCCGAGGGGGAGTCGTGGACCATGGCCGGCGTCTGCCAGGCCGGTGACGTGCTCGGCCTCATCGACGGCGACGTGGCCGTCATCGGCGAGGCGGGGGAGATGGTCGCCACGGCCGCCACGGTGCTGGACCGGATGCTCGCGGCGGGCGGCGAGATGGTCACGCTGATCGTCGGCGAGGACGCCGTCCCCGGCCTGGCGGACGCGCTCGTCGCCCACCTGCGGCGCACCAACCCGGTGGTGGACGCCGTCGTCTACGAGGGCGGCCAGGGCGCCGCGCCGCTCGTCGTCGGCGTCGAGTGACACGCCCTTGCCCGGAGCTGTCCGACCGATGGTGCATCGTTGATTCTGTGTCCCCCCTCGACGAACCGCTCAAGAAGCTCCTCCCCTCCGGCGCCAAGCAGCTCGCGGAGGGGCTGGACCTGCACACCGTCGGCGACCTGCTGCACCACTTCCCGCGCCGCTACAACGAGCGCGGCGAACTGACCAGCCTGGACTCGCTGGAGGTCGACGAGCACGTCACCGTCGTGGCGCGGATCGAGAAGTGCACGCTGATCCCGTTCCGGGGACGCAAGGGCGACCGGCTGGAGGTCGTGGTCACCGACGGTCGCGGCCGTCTCTCGCTGACCTTCTTCAACCAGCGCTGGCGCGAGAAGGACCTCCGCCCGGGCCGCAGCGGGATGTTCGCGGGCAAGGTCGGCGTCTTCAACCGCACCCGGCAGCTGACCAACCCCGACTACGAGCTCTTCGGCGACGCCGACGACCCGGACGCACCCAAGGCCGCCGACCGCTTCGCCGGCCGGCTGATCCCGGTCTACCCGGCCACCGCCAAGGTTCCCTCCTGGCGGCTGGCCCTGGCAGTCGACGTCGTCCTCGACCAGATGAAGTGGGACGAGGTCCCCGACCCGGTCCCCGCCACGCTGCTCGCCGAGCGCGGCCTGATCCCGCTGCACCAGGCGCTGGAGCAGATCCACCGCCCGCGCAACCACGCCGAACGCCTCGCCGCGCAGGCCCGGTTGAAGTGGGACGAGGCGTTCGTCCTGCAGGTCGCCCTCGCCCGCCGCCGGGCCGACGACTCCGCCCGCCCCGCGGTGGCCCGCGCGCCGCGTGCCGGCGCGCTGCTGGACGCCTTCGACGCGAAGCTGCCGTTCACGTTGACCGATGGTCAGCAACGCGTCTGCGCGGAGATCTTCGCGGACCTCGCCACCGAGCACCCGATGCACCGCCTGCTCCAGGGCGAGGTCGGGTCCGGCAAGACCCTCGTCGCGCTGCGCGCCATGCTCGCCGTCGTCGACGCGGGCGGCCAGGCCGCGATGCTCGCCCCGACGGAGGTGCTGGCCCAGCAGCACCACCGCTCCATCGTGGAGATGATGGGGGAGCTGGCCGAGGGCGGGATGCTCGGCGGCGCCGAGCACGGCACCAAGGTCACGCTGCTCACGGGCTCGATGGGCGTCCCGGCCCGGCGGCAGGCGCTGCTGGACCTGGTCAGCGGCGAGGCCGGGATCGTCATCGGCACGCACGCGCTCATCGAGGACAAGGTGCAGTTCCTCGACCTCGGCCTGGTCGTCGTCGACGAGCAGCACCGCTTCGGCGTCGAGCAGCGCGACGCGCTGCGCGCCAAGGCCGAACGCCCGCCGCACCTGCTGGTCATGACGGCCACGCCGATCCCGCGCACGGTCGCCATGACGGTCTTCGGCGACCTGGAGACCTCCGTCCTGGACCAGCTCCCGGCCGGTCGCTCGCCCATCTCCTCGCACGTCGTGCCCGCCCTGGAACGCCCCAACTTCCTCTCCCGCGCCTGGGAGCGGATCCGCGAGGAGGTCGGCAAGGGTCACCAGGCCTACGTCGTCACCCCGCGCATCGGGGACGAGGAGGACGAGAAGGCGCTCAAGAAGGCGGCGAAGGAGACCAAGGAGGGCGACGACCGCCGCCCGCCGCTGGCCGTCCTCGATGTCGCCGAGGAGCTGCGCGGCGGCCCGCTCGCCGGCCTGCGCGTCGAGGTCCTGCACGGCCGGATGGCCCCCGACGCCAAGGACGAGGTCATGCGGGCCTTCTCCGCGGGCGAGGTGGACGTGCTGGTCGCCACCACGGTCATCGAGGTCGGCGTCAACGTCCCCAACGCCACGGTGATGGTCATCATGGACGCCGACCGCTTCGGCGTCTCCCAGCTGCACCAGCTGCGCGGGCGCGTCGGCCGCGGCTCCGCGCCGGGCCTCTGCCTGCTGGTGACGGACATGCCGGCCGCGTCCGGCGCCCGCCAGCGCCTCGACGCGGTGGCGGAGACCCTCGACGGCTTCGAGCTCTCCCGGATCGACCTGGAGCAGCGCCGCGAGGGCGACGTCCTGGGGCAGGCCCAGTCCGGCGTGAGGTCCTCGCTGCGCGTCCTGTCCGTCCTGGAGGACGAGGACATCATCGCGGCGGCCCGCACGGAGGCGACGTCGCTCGTCGCCGCGGACCCGGAGCTGACGGAGCATCCGGCGCTGCGCAGCGCGCTCGACTCGCTGCTCGGAGCGGAGCGGGCGGAGTACCTGGAGAAGGGCTGACTGTCAGTGCCCCCTGCGAGAATAGAGGTGTTGTGAACGGGGCCTGACCGGCCAAAACAACGTTCTCAGGGGGCACTTCCATGGCGTTCCGTCACCTGAACGAGCTGCCGCTCGGTGACAAGGTCTTCCGCATCGAACTCAGCAGTGAGGACGACCGAGAGGTCACCCTCACCCTCACCGGCTGGCGCGAGGGTCACGCGTCCGAGCCGATCGCCTCCGGCAAGCTCCGGCTGCCGGTCGAGGACACCGCGTCCCTCCGCATCGCGCTGAACCGCGCGCTGCGCGCCCTCGCCATCGTCGCCGACGTCTCCGAGCCGATCCCGGACCGGGACGTCCTCCGCGAGCTGTACCCGGGCCACGGCGCGCCGTGGGTCCCGCAGCACGAGGAGGAGCTGGTCCGTCGCTTCCACGACGGCGAAACCATAGCCCGCGTGGCGGCCCGCTTCGGCCGCACGCCCGACTCCGTCCGCACGAAGCTGCGCGAGCTGGGGCATGACCCCCGCCGCCCCGAGTACTGCCCGCCCGACGGCTGCCTCTCCTGGTCCCGCTACGCCTCCCCGGCACTGCTGGGTTCGGTGACGGCCGAGGGGTAGTCGCACCCTCAGGGGCGCGGGGCTCTGCGATGTGCGGCTCCGCCGCGTGTGCGCGACAAGCCACCCACGCAGGTAGAGGCCCGAACGCGAAGGGCCATCCGCCCGCCGGTGGTTCTCGCGCAGTTCCCCGCGCCCCCAGGTGCTGCCTCTTGCACTAGCGTTGACATCGCACATCTCCCCCACCAGCAAGGACGCCGACCACATGACCCGCGTGATCGCCGGAGCCGCTCGGGGCCGACGCCTGGCCGTGCCCCCGGGGAACGGCACCCGTCCCACCTCGGACCGGGCGCGGGAAGCGCTCTTCTCCAGTTGGGAGGCGCTGCGCGGCTCCCTCGCGGGCGCGCGCGTGATCGACCTGTACGCCGGGTCGGGGGCGGTGGGGCTCGAGGCGCTGTCGAGGGGCGCGGCCCACACCCTGCTCGTCGAGGAGGATCCGGCCGCCGTCAAGGTGATCCTCGCCAACGTGCGGACGCTCTCCCTGCCGGGCGCCGAGGTCCGTTCGGGGAAGGCCGAGCGGGTGATCGCGGGGGCGCCACCGTCCATCCCCTACGACCTGGTGTTTCTCGATCCGCCCTACGCCGTCACCGACGGCGAACTGCGGGAGATTCTGGTCACACTCGGCTCGGAGGGCTGGCTCGACGCGGACGTGATCGTCACCGTGGAGCGCAGCACCAGAGGCGGCGCTTTCACCTGGCCGGAGGGCTTCGAGGGCCTGCGCGAGCGCCGCTACGGCGAGGCGACCCTTTGGTACGGTCGCGCCGCCGACGGAGCCGGCAAGGGAGCCGGCCTGTGAGCGAGGAGATGACGATGTTCCGCCGTGCCGTCTGCCCGGGGTCCTTCGACCCCATCCACAACGGCCACCTCGACACGATCGAGCGCGCTTCGCGGCTCTACGACGTCGTCCACGTCGCCGTGCTGGTCAACCCCTCCAAGAAGGGGATGTTCAGCGTCGACGAGCGGTGCGCCATGATCGAGGAGATCACCGCGGAGTACGGCAACGTCAAGGTCGAGTCGCACCAGGGGCTGCTTGTCGACTACTGCCGCGACCGGGAGATCCCGGCGATCGTCAAGGGCCTGCGCGCGGTCAGCGACTTCGACTACGAGCTGCAGATGGCCCAGATGAACCACGGGCTGACCGGCGTGGAGACGCTCTTCGTGCCGACCAACCCGACGTACAGCTTCCTCTCCTCCTCGCTGATCAAGGAGGTCGCCACCCTTGGTGGCGATGTGTCCCATCTTGTCCCCGACTTGGTGCTGCGCAGGCTGACCGAGCGCATCGCCGAGCGACGCGCACAGCCCACGAAGCCGTAGGACTGAGTACAGTTCGTAGCTCCAGTTTCCGGCCGGTTGTACTGGTCCAGGCAGCCTCGTGGAAAGCGTGACCCGGTGGACGTGCAGCAGAAGCTCGACGAGATCACCAAGCTCGTGGAAGGCGCCCGGTCGATGCCGATGTCGGCCTCGATCGTGGTCAACAGGGCGGAGCTGGTGACTCTGCTCACGGAGCTGCGCGAGGAGCTCCCCGGCGAGATCGCCAAGGCGCAGGAGACGGTCCAGTACGGCGACCAGGTCGTCGAGGACGCGCGCCGGGAGGCCGAGCGCGTGGTCGCCGCCGCGCACGACGAGCGGCAGCAGCTCATCAACGGCACCGACTACGTCGCCGTGGCCCAGGCCGAGGCGGACCGCCTGCTGGCGGAGGCCCGCGCGGAGGTGGCCGAGCAGCGGCGCGAGGCGGACGACTACGTCGACAGCAAGCTGGCCAACTTCGAGGTCGTGCTGACCAAGACCCTCGGTGCGATCGGCCGCGGTCGCGAGAAGCTGCGCGTGTCCGGCGGCCCCGTCGAGGGCGAGGACGGCGAGGAGTTCGCGCAGGACGCGTTCCGCTCGCCCAGCCCCGAGGTGGACGAGTACGTCGACGTGAAGCTCGCCACGTTGGAGGGCGCGCTGAGCAAGACACTGGAGGCGGTCGGCCGCGGCCGAGACAAGCTGCTGGGCAAGCGGCCCATCGACGAGCTGGGCGCCTATCTGGCCGCGGCCGACGAGGCGGCCGGCGTTGAGCAGGGCGACGCCCGCCAGGCGGCCGTCGCCGCCGAGCTGAGCCGCCAGGGCATGATGCCCGGGACGGACCAGCACGGCCAGGAGATGCCGCATCCGGAGATGCCGCACCCGGACATGCACCCGCAGCCGCAGGTCGAGTACTGGCCCCAGCAGGACCCGTACGGCCAGCCGCAGCAGCAGCCGGCGTACGACCCGTACACCGGGGGCTATGTCGAGCAGCAGCCGGTCTACGACCCCTACGCGGGCGGTTACGTCGAGCAGCAGCCGGTCTACGACGCGTACTGCCAGCCGGTCCAGCACGCGCAGATCCCCCAGCAGCAGCCGCCCCACTACGCGCAGCAGCAGGAAGTGACCAGCTTCTTCGACACCGGCTTCATCGACGTGTCGAAGCTGCGCGAGTACGGCCAGGGGCACTGATCATCCGCACCGGAGTTGGGTCGGGGTTCCGGCGTCGGGTATTCTGACCTCTCCGGCTTGATGTGCTGGCGTTGGCTGCTGCCCGGACTCGGATCACCCGACACCCTGGGTGCGGCGGCCGCCGAAGACCTGAGTGAAGGACAGACCCCTGAACCGCCTCGACCACCGCAACCCGCTCGTGTTCGACACACACGAGCTGGGCCGTCGGCCTGGGGCGATGCGGAAGGTGTCCCGCTCGGTCCCGGCGCCGGCCGACTTCGGCAACGAAGTGATCAGCGTGCCCGAGGGCGCGTCGATCGAGCTGGAGCTCCGACTGGAGTCGGTCATCGAGGGCGTGCTCGTCACGGGCACGGCCGAGGCCGACCTCAAGGGCGAGTGCGTACGCTGCCTGGAGCCGATCGAGCGTGAGCTCGACGCGGACTTCCAGGAGCTGTACTACTACCCCGAGGCGGCTGACCGCTTCGGGGGAGTGTCCGACTCCGACGAGGAGGAGGACGACGAGACTTACCGTCTCGAGGGCGACCTGTTCGACCTCGAGCCGGTGCTGCGTGACGCGGTGGTGCTCGCACTGCCGCTGCAGCCGGTGTGCCAGGACGACTGCCTGGGTCTGTGTTCCGAATGCGGAGCGCGGCTCACGGACGACCCGGACCACCACCATGACGCCGTCGACCCCCGGTGGGCGGCACTGCAGGGACTCTCGGCCGCATCGACCGCGACCGGTAGTGAAGAGGACAGCGTCACCCGGGAGGGTGCCGCCGAGAACCAGGAGAAGTAGCTGTGGCTGTTCCCAAGCGGAAGATGTCGCGCAGCAACACGCGTCACCGCCGTTCGCAGTGGAAGGCCACTGCTCCCGCGCTCGTGGCGTGCGACCGCTGCCACCAGCCGAAGCTGGGTCACATCGCGTGCCCGAGCTGCGGCACCTACAACCGCCGTCAGGTCCTGTCGGTCTGACGGCAGGAGAACACCAGATGTCAGCGTCAGCATCCGCTTCGCACGCCGACACCGGGTACAGCGTTCTGGAGGGACGGCTCGGCTACACGCTGGAGCCGTCCCTTCTGACGCGTGCACTGACCCACCGCTCGTACGCGTACGAGAACGGTGGTCTTCCCACGAACGAACGCCTGGAGTTCCTGGGCGATTCGGTGCTGGGCCTGGTGGTGACGGACACCCTGTACCGCGTCCACCCCGACCTCCCGGAGGGGCAGCTCGCGAAGCTGCGAGCCGCGGTGGTCAACTCGCGCGCCCTTGCGGACGTCGCGCGGGGCCTGGACCTCGGCACCTTCATCAGCCTCGGTCGTGGCGAGGAGGGCACCGGTGGCCGGGACAAGTCCTCGATCCTCGCGGACACCCTCGAGGCCGTCATCGGGGCGGTCTACCTCGACCAGGGGCTGGACTCCGCCTCCGAGCTGGTGCACCGGCTCTTCGACCCGCTGATCGAGAAGTCCTCGAACCTCGGCGCGGGCCTGGACTGGAAGACCAGCCTGCAGGAGCTCACCGCGACCGTCGGCATCGGCGTGCCGGAGTACGTCGTCACCGAGTCCGGTCCGGACCACGAGAAGACGTTCATCGCCGCCGCCCGCGTGGGCGGGGAGGACTACGGCACGGGCTCCGGTCGCTCCAAGAAGGAGGCCGAGCAGAAGGCCGCCGAGAGCGCCTGGCACGCCATCCGCGAGAAGCACGGCGACGGCACCGCCTCCGCCGGTGGTTCCGCGGCCTCCGTCGGCGACGCATAACACGGCTAGGCTGCCCGGATGCCTGAACTTCCCGAAGTAGAGGTCGTCCGGCGCGGCCTTTCCCGCTGGGTCAGCGGCCGTAAGGTCAGCGCCGTCGAGGTGCTGCACCCGCGCGCCGTGCGCCGCCACGCGGCCGGCCCGGACGACTTCGCCGCGCAGCTGCGCGGCCGGGAGCTCGGGGCCGCGCAGCGTCGCGGCAAGTACCTGTGGCTGCCGCTGCCCGGCACCGGCGTCTCGCTGCTGGGCCATCTCGGCATGAGCGGGCAGCTGCTGGTCCAGCCGGAGGGCGCGCCCGACGAGAAGCATCTGCGGATCCGGGTGCGCTTCGACGACCCGACCGGAACCGAGCTCCGCTTCGTCGACCAGCGCACCTTCGGCGGCCTCGCCGTCGAGGACGCGGACCCGAGCGACCCGGACGCCGCTCCGATGTCCCTCGCGCACATCGCCCGCGACCCGCTCGACCCGCGCTTCGACGACACCGCCTTCCTCGCCGCGCTGCGCCGCCGCAGCAGCGGCGTCAAGCGCGCCCTGCTCGACCAGTCGCTGATCAGCGGCGTCGGCAACATCTACGCCGACGAGGCGTTGTGGCGCAGCAAGCTCCACTACGACCGCCCGGCCGACACCCTCACCCGCCCGGCGTCCGAGCTGCTGCTCGCCTCCGCCCGCGCGGTGATGTCCGAGGCCCTGGCGCAGGGCGGCACCAGCTTCGACAGCCTGTACGTCAACGTCAACGGCGAGTCCGGCTACTTCTCCCGCTCCCTGGACGCCTACGGCCGCGAGGGCCAGGCCTGCAAGCGCTGCGCCACGCCGATGCGCCGCGCCTCGTGGATGAACCGCTCCAGCTACTTCTGCCCCAAGTGCCAACGGCTGCCCCGTTCGCGATGACCCGTCAGCACTGTGAAAAGCTGGTCTCCACGTAGCGAACGGGGAGCAGCAGGCATGTACGTGAGTTCGGACTTCTACATCGACCCGGCGGCCGTGATGTCGCTGGCGGACGAGTTCCAGGCGGCGGCTGACGCGCTCGGCGGCCGGGCGCCCGCCTTCGCGAGCAACGTCCTTGAGATCGGTGACGCGTTCGGCCTGCTGGGCGAGTGCACCGGCGCGGCCGAGCAGTACCAGCAGTTGGTGAACCACACCGGCCACGGTCTGGGCGAGCTGGAGCAGGCCCTCGCGGCGGACGCGGCCGGGCTTGTTCACACGGCCGACCAGTACATCCTCGTCGACCAGCACAACTCGGGTCTGCTCGGGGGGAACTGAAACCATGGACATCAACGGCGCGATCGCCGGCAAGGTGGCGAAGGTGCTCTCCCTGCTCGACCTGCCCTGGCCCGGCGGCGACCCGGCGGCGCTGCGCCGCTTCGCGGGCGAGTGGCGGGCGATGGCGGGCGAGCTCACCACCACGGCGGACCGACTGGACCGCAGGGTCCACGCGGTCGTCGGTTCTTCCTGGCGCGGCACGGCGGCGGACGCCTTCGCCGCGCACTGGCAGCAGCAGCACGAGGCGATGCAGCAGAGCGTGCAGAACTTCGAGGCCGTCGCGAAGGAGCTCGACGGCTACGCGGACGAGGCGGAGCAGATCATCGAGGCCATCGTCGAGATCGCTCTGGAGATCGCCGAGTTCGAGCTGGCCGGGGCGTTCCTGACGTTTGTGACGGCGGGCATCTCCGACGCCGTGGCCGCAGCCGCGTCGGGGGAGCGGGCGCTGAAGATCGTGCAGCTGATCGACAAGTTCATCACGATGGCGAAGCGGGCCGAGCGGATCGTCACCGAGTTGATCGAGAAGATCAGAAAGCTCGGCATGATCCCCCGGATCATGGTGGACTCGCTCAAGAACACCGCGATGAACCTGACCGGGACCCAGCTCACGAACCTGATGTCGGGCAAGGGCCTGGTCGGCGGCTCCGACCTGGAGAGCGCGGCGCTGGCCGGCGTCGGCGCGGCCGGGCTGAGCGGCGGCGCGGCCAAACTCGGCGACAAGCTCTTCACCTCCTCGGGCGCGCATGCGGCCCCGAGCAGGATCAACGCCTTTCTGCAGGGCGAGGGCACCGGCAACGCGTTCGCCATGGGCGGCCTCACCAGCGCCGGTGGCAGCGCCTTCGCCGACACGGCCCAGGGCAAGGACGGCCGCACGACCATCGCGGACACCCTGACCGGCGGTGTGACCGGCGGCATCGGAGCAGCCAGGGCCGAGCCGCTGCGCGTCGACCCGCTGGAGAGCACCGGACGCCACGCCAAGCCCTCCGAGCTGGACCCCTATATCCCGGTCGGCCAGGAGATCGGCACCAACGGTGCGGTCTACGGCGAGGGCGGGACCCTGGAGAACGCGGTGAACCAGAACCCCGTCCTCCCGCGGCAGAGCCAGGGAGCCGACGGCGCTGTGCAGGGGGTCGAGTGACCGTGACGATCCTGGTGGTCGTGCTGATCCTGGCGGCGTTCTTCGGCATCGGCGTGCTGGTCGTGTCCTCCCAGGAGTCCTCGAAGAAGCGGGAACGGGAGGCGGTGACGGTCAGCCGTCCGGGCTGGCACAGCAACGCCGGCGGCCCGGCGCCTGCGCCGCCCCCACCGCCCGGGG
>NZ_BBPO01000073.1:0-4624 GCF_000787815.1 Streptacidiphilus neutrinimicus | reverse complement strand
GGGCTGGCACAGCACCGCCGGCGGCCCGGCGCTGCGCCGCCGCTACCGCCGGGAGCATCCCTACGACGCGAAGGACTGCTCCTTCGAGTCGCTGCTCTGGGGAGAGTTGCCCGGCGGCCTGAAGGCGGAGACCTTCCATGTCGTCCGTTACTCGGGCAAGGGCGGCCGGGGCCAGGTGTCGACCTACTACACCGTCGCCACCGTGGTCTTCCCGCGTCCGCTGCCCGGCGTCTCGCTTCGGGAGACGCATCACCCGAGCGACCTCCAGCCGGTGCCGATGGGCCCGAACCAGGACTTCACCTACAACGAGGGCCGCTTCGGTGCGCTCTGGGCCGGGTTGCGCGGCTTCGCCACGGACCCGAACGCGGCCAGTGTGCTCTTCTCGCCGGACATGCTGGCC
The DNA here is from genome assembly GCF_000787815.1 of Streptacidiphilus neutrinimicus. GTDB lineage: Bacteria > Actinomycetota > Actinomycetes > Streptomycetales > Streptomycetaceae > Streptacidiphilus > Streptacidiphilus neutrinimicus. Next base: position 4,224 of record NZ_BBPO01000073.1, on the reverse strand, counting down.
CGGACCCGCGCGCTGCGCGCGGACTGGCGGATGGACGGCCACGCCGCGATCGCCGTGGTGCGGGACCGGCTGCCGCCCCCGGCGATGCTCGTGCTGGTCGACAACCTCGCCTCCTTCGGTGCGATGCTGCCGGAGGAGGTCTGGCAGGCCGCAGCCGGTCAGCCGGACCCGTGGCCCGGCCCCACCGTGGAGCGTCCCGCGTGACGGGCTCGGAGTGATGTTCGGCGTGGGGGCCCAGAAGACGCGCGCTCCGCTCCCGTCCCGGTCGGGAGGCCGGGCCGAGCCGCGAGACGCGGGCGCTGGCCGAGCGCTACCAGGGCGGGAGCCGGCCGTTCGACTGGCACGACGACGTCTTCACCCCCGAGGTGCTGGCGCGCACGCGCGCCCTGGGGATGATGTGGCGCCTGGCGCCTCGAGGGCCGTTCGGCTCGCGGCGTGCTCAAGGGGGCGCGGAGCCCGCAAGAGACGCTCTCGCTGGCGGACCACCTGGCCTGGTTCACCACGCGGTCGTGACCGGAACCGCGGGTGAGCTGCGGAGAGGGTTCCGCCGCCGGTGAGAGACTTGCGCCCATGAGTGCAGAGGTACGGATGACCGCCTGGGTGCGCGGACGGGTGCAGCAGGTCGGCTTCCGTTGGTGGACGCGGTCCCGGGCGCTGGAGATCGGCCTGCGCGGTTACGCCTCGAATCTGGGGGACGGGCGGGTCCAGGTCGTCGCCCAGGGCAGCAGGGAGCAGTGCGAGCAGTTGCTCGACCTGCTGCGCAACGGCGACACGCCCGGCCGCGTAGACGGTGTCACCGAACTGTGGGGCGCCGCCGAGTCAGCGTACGAGGGCTTCGCGATCCGCTGAGCGTGCACCCGGGTGACCGCGGACCACCCGCCTGGTCCATCAGGGATTTCCCGCGTGTTGCGCTTCTCGCCCCCGCGTGGTTGACTGCGCACCAACGAAGTCGCCGAGACACGCAGCGTGACCACACCGCCGCGCATGCCGGACGACTCAGGTAGCACGCTGTGATCGTGTTGACCGTCTGCGCGTTTGGTGAGACGCTGGAAACCCGCGCACCCGTACGTCCGCTCAGGGCTGATCGGCCCCGCACAGCCTTGATCGGGCGAGCGCTCCGGTGCGGCCCGCCTCACACGACCCACCTTCGCGGTCGGTCACTCAGCGTGGAGGACCATTCATCATGGCAAAGGCGCTTCTCGGTTACGTCGGCGGACCCGACCCCCGACTGCTCGCCGAGATGCGGCGTCTCCAGCAGCGTGTCCAGGACCTGGAATCCGAGCTTGTCCGTATCCAGGCCGAGAACGACGCGTTGCAGGCCGTCGCGGATCACGAGCAGTTGCTCCGCATGGACGCAGCCCAGGCGGTACTGGCCTGAACCTGACCTTTCCGCATAGGTCAGGAACAGTCGGCATCGTCACTGGATAGTGCAAGGGACGCCTCCTCGGCGTCCCTTCGTCGTTCCCGGGCCTTCGTTTGTCCCCGCATCGTTGACCCCTCAACCGGTAGATGCCCGTGACTCACACGGATGAAACCGAGCCGTCACCAGGCTCGGAGCGCATCGGCGGTTAGGGTGTCCCCGAAAGGGACAGGAGGTCGGCGCCGGTGCACCTGAAGAGCCTCACGCTGCGCGGGTTCAAGTCGTTCGCCTCCGCGACCACGCTGCGCTTCGAACCGGGCATCACCTGCGTCGTCGGTCCCAACGGCTCCGGCAAGTCCAATGTCGTGGACGCGCTCAGCTGGGTCATGGGCGAGCAGGGCGCGAAGTCGCTGCGCGGCGGGAAGATGGAGGACGTCATCTTCGCCGGCACGACCGGCCGCGCCCCCCTCGGGCGCGCCGAGGTCGCGCTCACCATCGACAACACCGACGGCGCGCTCCCGATCGAGTACTCCGAGGTCACCATCTCGCGGACGATGTTCCGCAACGGCGGCAGCGAGTACGCCATCAACGGCGACACCTGCCGTCTCCTCGACATCCAGGAGCTGCTCTCCGACTCCGGCATCGGCCGGGAGATGCACGTCATCGTCGGCCAGGGGCAGCTCGACTCCGTCCTGCACGCCGATCCCATGGGCCGCCGCGCCTTCATCGAGGAGGCGGCCGGCGTCCTGAAGCACCGCAAGCGCAAGGAGAAGGCGCTGCGGAAGCTGGACGCGATGCAGGCCAATCTGACCCGCGTCCAGGACCTCGTCGGGGAGCTGCGGCGGCAGCTCAAGCCGCTCGGCCGCCAGGCCGCGATCGCCCGGCGCGCGGCGGTGATCCAGGCCGACCTGCGCGACGCGAGGCTGCGGCTGCTCGCCGACGACCTGGTCACGCTGCGCAAGGCCGTCGAGGAGGAAATCGCCGACGAGATGGCGCTGCGGCTGCGACGCAGCGGCGTCGAGCAGGAGCTGGCGGGGCTTCAGCAGCGCGAGGCGGTGCTGGAGGCGCAGGTCGCCCAGCTTGGCCCGGCGGTGGAGCTGGCCCAGCAGACGTGGTTCGACCTCTCGTCCCTGGCGGAGCGCGTCCGCGGCACGATCGGGCTCGCGGAGGCGAAGGTCCGGCACGCCCGCACCCCGCAGGGGGAGGAGCGGCGCGGCCGCGACCCCGAGGACATGGAGCGCGAGGCCGCGCGCATCCGCGAGCAGGAGGCGGAGCTGGCGGAGGCGCTGGAGGAGGCGCAGTACGCGCTCGCGGAGACCGTGGAGCGCCGCGCCGAGTTGGAGCGCGAGCTGCAGGCGGAGGAGCAGTCGCTGCGCGCCGCGGCGCGTGCGCTGGCCGACCGGCGCGAAGGGCTCGCCCGGCTGCAGGGCAAGGTCGCCGCGGCGCGGTCTCGCGCGGCGGGCGCGGGCGACGAGATCGGCCGCCTGGCGGAGGCACGGGACGCCGCGCTGGAGCGCGCCGCGGCCGCGCAGGAGGAGTACGAGACCCTCCAGGCCCAGTCCGACACCCTCGACACGGCCGACGAGGCCCGCGACGCGGAGCACGCCTCCCTGCGCGCGGACCTGTCCGCGGCCGAGGAGACCCAGTCCCGCGCCCGCGAGGCCCTTGCCACCGCGGACCGCGAACACGCCGCGCTCACCGCCCGCCGCGACGCGCTCGCCCTGGCGCTGCGCCGCAAGGACGGCACGGCCGCGCTGCTCTCCGCCACCGACCGCCTCGCCGGCCTCCTCGGCCCGGCCGCCGGCCATCTGACGATCACTCCCGGCATGGAGACCCCCGTCGCCGCGGCCCTCGACCGCGCGGCGGACGCCGTCGCCGTCACCTCCCTCTCCTCCGCCGCCGACGCGCTCCGCCTCCTCCGCAAGGACGAGGCCGGCCGCGCCTCCCTCCTCATCGCCACCCCCCAACCCCTGCACCGAGCCTCCCAACCCGTGCCCCCCTTGGACGGCCCGTCAGCCCCACCCGAGTCGCCCGCCGCGCCGGGCACGACGACCGGAGGCGCTTCGCCCGCGGGCGGCCCTTCGGCCGCGCCGCAGGCGGCGGCCTCGGCAGGGGAGGGTGGTTCGGCGGTCACCGAGGGTTTCGGCGGGGTCGGGCTTGAGGATGTGGGTGGGCGACACCGGGACGGGCTGCCCGGTGGGGCGGTGTGGGCGGCTGAGCTGGTGTCAGGGCCCGGGGAGCTCGTCGGGTCGGCGCGGGCGTTGTTGCGCGGGTACGTCGTCGTGGACGGGCTGGCCGAGGCGGAGGCCGTGGTGAGTGTCCGGCCCGAGCTCGTGGCGGTCACGGCCGAGGGCGACGTGCTCGGTGCGGCGTACGCCTACGGCGGGTCCGCCGGGGCGCCGAGCGTGCTGGAGACGCAGGCGGCCGTCGACGAGGCCGAGGCGGGGCTGGGGGTGCTCGCCGCCCAGCGGGTGGAATTCCGAGCGGAGCTGGAGGAGGCGACCGCACGGCGCAAGGAGCTCGCCGCCCGGGTCGAGGAGATCGCCGTCGTCCGCCGGGCCGCGGAGAAGGAGAAGGCCGCCGTCGCCCAGCAGGTCGGACGGCTGGCGGGCCAGGCGCGCGGGGCCGCCGGCGAGGCGGAGCGGCTCGCGGCCGCCGCCGCGAAGGCGGCCGACGCGCAGGAGCAGGCCGCGATGGAGCTCGCCGAGCTCGAGGAGCGGCTGCTCGTCGCGGAGGAGCTGCCCGCCGACGAGGAGCCGGACACCGGCAAGCGCGACCGGCTGGACGCCGAGGCGACCAGGACCCGTGCCGCCGAGATGGAGGCCCGGCTGGCCGTGCGCACGCACGAGGAGCGGGTCCGTGGG
>NZ_BBPO01000074.1:26260-34438 GCF_000787815.1 Streptacidiphilus neutrinimicus | reverse complement strand
GTGCCGCAGGCAGCCGTGCCCGCGCAGGCGGCGGGTGCCGCGCCTGCGCCGCAGGCGGCAGTGGGCGGACAGGCAGCCGATGCGGCACTTGCGCCGCAGGCAGCCGTGCCCGCGCAGGCGGCGGGTGCCGCACTTGCGCCGCAGGCGGCCGCGGGGGCCGTGCCGCAGGCGAATGCTGCCGCCGGACCCGGGCCGGAGGTCAACGCTGGGCCGCAGGCGGGTGCGGGTGGGGGGCGTGCCGGGATGGCCGGGCAGGGGACTGCTGTGGACCGGTACCGGGCCGCGTTCGTCGACTACACGCAGCGGCACGGTGCGTTCCCCGACGGGGACCAGCTCGCCACCTGGCTGTTCGAGCAGCACGGCATCACCGGCCGTACCGGCGACACTCTGAGCGCCGGGCACCTGCGCCGCTACCTGCCCGGGTTCAAGGAGGAGTGGGAGAACGTCCGGCGCGCGGCCGTCGGCGCGGGCGGCGCCTGAGCACGCTGGGCGATTTCCGTGATCGCGGCCCGCGCCCCGGGGATTTCCCCGGGCAGGTGGGTACAGGAGGACCATGTACGACACCACAGCCGCGCCGCGGGGTTACGGAATCTCGACGAACACCCTGTTCGCGCGCACCATGACCTTCGTCGCGGCCACCGCCGGACTCTTCGCGCTCGGCGCCTACCTCGGCCGCAACCTCGCCCACGGGGCGGGGCTCATCGCCTTCATCGGCGCGTTCGTGTGCCTGTTCGGGATGCGGTTCGCCGCGACCCGCTCGCGTGAGGCGACGGTGGCGCTGCTCGGCGCGTTCGGGCTGCTCATGGGCGTCGCCATGGCCCCGACGCTGGTGTACTACGCCACGGCCGATCCGCAGGCGCTGTGGCAGGCGGGCGGCGCGACCGCGCTGTTCATCGCGTCGCTGGGCTCGATCGGCTACGCCACCAACCGGGACCTTTCCGGTCTGGCCCGGATGTGCTTCTGGGCGCTGCTGGCCCTGCTGCTCTTCGGCATCGTGGCGATCTTCGTGCGGATCCCGCACAGCTCGCTCATCTACAGCGTGGTCGGCCTGGTCATCTTCGCCGGATTCACGCTCTTCGACTTCCAGCGGCTGCGACGCTCGCAGGACATCGCCTCGGCGCCGCTGCTGGCCGCCTCGATCTTCCTGGACGTCCTCAACGTGTTCCTCTTCTTCCTCAACATCTTCGGCGGCCGACGGGACTGAGCCGGGCCGCCGAAGACGCGGTCGGGAAGAGGTCAGGGAGAGGAGAGGTGGTCACGCACCAGCGCGTCGAGGTGGGCGTCGAGCTCCGCCAGGTCGGGCTGCTCGAACCGTGCCTGCTGCTCCGCCCACTGGGCGTTGTCGCCCTGGTAGGCCGCGACGACGTCGCTCTCGGACGCTCCGGTGAGGCGGGCGATGTCGGAGACGTCCTCGGGGTCCAGGCCGGTGCTGCGTGCCGCTGTGCTCCAGCACCAGAGCAACGCCTCGGGGATGCCCTGCTCGAAGAGGCCGTTGTCGCGTGCTTGCTGCTCGATCCACCGGGTGAATCCGGTCCGCCAGTTGCTGCACATGGGCGCGAGTCCCCTTCCGTGACGGCATGGTCGGGGTGTTGCTACCCACGTGGGGGCAGGTTCAGCGAGTCCGTTCGAGCTCGGTACCTTCGTGGCACCGGATCACGACCGCGTCCCGAGGAGGGCACCGCATGACCGACGCCAAGGCCGAGGCCACCCTGGAGGTCCACGACGGCGTGGCCGTTCTGGTCCTGGACGCACCCGAGCGTCGCAACGCCCTGACGTTGCGGATGTGCGCCGAGATGGTCGCGGCGATGGACGAGGTCGACCGCGACCCGAGCATCGGCGCGCTGGTCGTGCGGGGCACGGGCAAGGGATTCTGTGCCGGCGCGGACCTCTCGACGCTCGGCGACGCCGGCAAGGACCCGCTGGACGCCGAGGCGTTCGCGAACCTCAGCTCCGTCTACGAGAGCTTCGTGCGGCTGGGCCGGGTCACCGTGCCGACGATCGCAGCCGTCCACGGCGCGGCCGTCGGCGCCGGGATGAACCTGATGCTCGCCGCGGACCTGCGCGTCGTCGCCAAGGACGCGCGTCTGATCAGCGGCTTCCTCAAGCGCGGTCTGCACCCGGGCGGGGGGCACTTCACGCTGCTCGACCGGCTCGGCGGACGGGAACTGACGGCCGCCATGGCGCTGTTCGGCGAGGAGCTGGACGGCGAGCAGGCCGTCCGGGCCGGCCTCGCCTGGGAGGCGGTCGACGCCGACCGGCTCGCCGCGCGGGCGATGGAGCTGGCCGGGCGTGTCGCCGGGGACCCGGAGCTCGCGCGTGCCACCGTCGCCAACTTCCGCCGGGAGACCGGCGCCACGCCGATGTCCTGGGAAGTGGCGCTGCAGTTCGAGCGGACCACGCAGATGTGGTCGATGCGCCGCGGCTGAGGCGGCCGCGGCGCATCGGGAGTTCCGGTCGGGTCAGCTGCGGCGAGCCGGCTGCCAGATGCCGGTGATGGGCTGGGCGTAGAGGTCGTTCTTGGTCAGGCTCGGCAGGTGGAGCGCGGCCTCGACGGTGCGCAGCACGCTGTAGTGCGTGTAGCGCACGTCGCTGGTCGACCCAGGGCGGACGCCCTGCGAGCCGAGGACCAGGGTGGGGATGCGCTGGAGCTGCTGCTGACCGTCGGCCGCGTCCTCGTCCCAGGTGAGGATGAGCAGCGAGCGCTGGCTCTTCCAGGCCGGGGAGTTGAAGATCGGCGAGAGGGTGTTCTTCAGCCAGGTGTCACCGGCGGCGACGCCGCAGCCCTCCATGTCGTCGCAGTCGTCCGCGCTGAGCCAGGAGAAGGTCGGCGTGGTGCTGGTCTTCTGCAGGTCCGTCGCGAGCTGCGTCTGCGGCAGCAGGTGGGTCTTGCAGTTGGCCGGGTTGTCCTTGACGTCCTTGAAGAAGTAGAACGGCAGGTCGTCGATGGTGTACGCGCCGTGCGAGGTGGTGTCGCAGGGGCCGGCCGCGTTCTCCATGTAACCGCGCCAGCTGCCGCCCGCCTTGGTGACCAGGTCGCCGATGTTGGGGGCGTCGACGGTGCTCGTGAACGGCGTGTTGTCGTTCACGTCGAAGAGGCTGCCGCCCGCCAGCGCCACGTAGTTGGGGTCGCTGGGGTGGGTCTCGGCGACGGCGTTGGTCAGGTTGGCGCCCTTGGGGACCAGGCTGTTGATGAACGGCGCCGACTTGTTGCCGATGATGCCGTTGTAGTCCTGGTTCTCCATCATGACCACGAAGACGTGGTCGTAGCCGGGCACGTGCGCGACCGGCGGCTTGGCCGGGTGCGGGGCCGGGACCGGCGCGGAGATGTGCAGGGCGAGGTCGTCGACGTAGCCCTGGGCGTGGCCGAGGCGGTCGTGCGGCTGCGGGCCGCTGATGGTCATCACCGTGCGGATCTTGCGGGTGCCGTGCGGCACCTTGCCGACGGCCTGCTCGGGCAGCAGCTCGGTCGCGAAGCCGCGCATCTCACGGGTGACCGGCTTGAGCGTCGCGTGGCCGAGGACCTTGCCGTGGGCGTCGAGGAAGTAGCTGGTGACCGTGGCGGCGTCGCTGATCGCGCCGGACCCGCCGAGGTATCCGGTGAGGTTGTAGGTGACGTCGCCGCGGTCGATGCGGTGGGCCGCGGCCGACACGTCGGCGGTCTGGGCGCCGGTGCTGACGCCGCCGCCACCGCCGGAGAAGACGTTGTGGCCGCGGTTCTTCGGGCCCGGCGTGGTCGGGGTGGGGAAGTCGGTGATCCCCTCGCCGCCCTTCGCGCCGTAGGCGACGGAGTTCAGCAGGCCGGTGACCTGCCAGCCCGGGACGGTGTTGGTGTCGACGCCGACCATCGTGCCGGCGCCCTGCTCGGCGTCGCCGTTGACGATCAGGTTCGGGCCCGGGCCGACCTTCGGCGCCGGCGGCTCGGGCGTCGGGTGCGGTGTGGGCGCCGCGTTGACGGTGAGTGCGACCGGCCCGGACAGCACGGTGTAGCCGTTGTTCGCGAACAGGTAGACCTGGTACGTGCCGGGGGTCAGCGCGCTGGTGTCGAAGGTGACGCTGCCGTTGGCGTCGGGGGTGTACTGCCAGCTGGTGGAGCTCTGCACGCCGGGCTTGGCGCCCGGGGCGTAGAGGCCGACCCAGTTGGTGGAGCTGAGGTCCGAAGCCGGCACCGCGTAGGAGAAGCTGACGGTGTCGCCCTTGTAGACCGGACCGGTGGTGGTCTCGGTGAGGGTGGGCGCCGTCACCGAGGCGGTGGCGGGGGCGGCGAGCGCGACGGCCTGGAATCCGCCGGCGGCGACGAGCGCGAGGGAGAGCGCGGCGGCCGCAGCGAGGGTGCGGGGCTTGCGAAGTCCGGAAAGTTGTTCAGACATGTTGGCGATCCTGGGCCCCCTCACCCTCGTTTCCGGAGGCCACCAAGTAACGGAAATCCAACGTCAGGCGGAACACTTGGGCTTCTGGCCCGGACCTGAGGTGACCGGCGAGTAGCGCGAGTAGTGCGCAGCTCGCCGCTCGAACCGGGTGCGTTCAGTCGGCGAGCGCCGCCTCGATCAGCGCGCCGACGCCCGACAGAGGGGCCATCAGCTCGTGCGGCATGTGGTACCGCGCTTCCAGGTCCGAGGCGTCCTGGCAGGTCACCCACACCCGCCCGTCGTCGTCCGCCAGACGAGGGCCTTGAGCGGCAGCTCGATGGCGAGCAGCGGACGGGCCACCATGGCCGGCGTCCCGCCGCGAGGGTTGCCGAAGACCAGCAGCTGCGTGTCGTTCATCTCCAGGCCCACGTCGCGTGCCCCGCCGCTGTGGTCGACGAGGGCGAAGAGGGTCAGGCCCTTGGCGGCGATGGCGCTCCTCAGGCGTTCGACCGTCAGGGCCACCGGGAACCGGCTGGGGACGCTCACCAGGCCGGGGGTGAGCGGTGCGCCGCTCTGCGCGTCATCGGTGGCCACCGGACCTGTCTACCACCCAACCGTCCGAGCCGTGCCGCGCCACGACCGGAAGTTGCCTGGAAGATCAACGACTTGACTATGATTCGGCCGAGTGGGGGTCCGCAGCCAAGAGGGGAAGTGCGACGGATGAGCGAGGCCGAGGACGTGGCGCAGGACGTGCCGCTCAGCACCCGGATACGACAGGACGTGCCGCACAGCGCCCGGATGTACGACTACTTCCTGGGCGGCAAGGATCACTACGCCGTCGACCGCGAGGCCGCCGAGCGGGTGCTCGGGGTCTTCCCGAACATGAGGACGGCGGTGCAGGCGAACCGGGCCTTCATGCGCCGGTCCACCCGGGCGTTGGCCCGGCTCGGCCTGCGGCAGTGGCTGGACATCGGCACCGGCATCCCCACCTCGCCGAACCTGCACGAAGTCGCCCAGTCCGTGGCCCCGGACGCGCGGGTGGTCTACGTCGACAACGACCCGGTCGTGCTCGCCCACTCGCGGGCTCTGATGACCAGCACGCCCGAGGGCCGGACCGCCTACATCCACGGCGACGTGCACGACCCAGAGGCGATCCTGGCCGCGCCCCAGCTGGCCGCGACGCTCGACCTGGGACAGCCGGTGGTGCTGTCCATGGTGGCGCTGCTGCACTTCGTCCCGGACGTCCACGAGGCGCGGTCCATCGTGGACCGGCTGTTCAAGCACCTTCCGGCCGGTTCCGCACTGGTGCTCTCGCACGCCACCGCCGAGCTGGACGTCGACGGAGCGCCGAAGGTCCAGGAGATCTACAACCAGGTGGGGACCACCCTCCAGCTCCGCTCGCGCGCGCAGTTCGCGACGTTCTTCGAGGGGCTCGACCTGCTGGAGCCGGGGATCGTCACCGCGCACCGCTGGCGCCCGGACGACGACGCCGCCGACCGGCTGCCGACCAGTGTGACGGACGCACAGGTGTCCTTCTATGCCGGCGTGGGCGTCAAGCGGTAGCCCGCTCCGGCGGGCCGGGTTTCAACGGTGGCTCGGGACCAGTGGTTCGGTGAAGTACCGCTGGTCCCGGGGGCGCGTGGACTCGGGGTCGCGCGGGCGCGCCGCGGGCTCCAGGTGCGGGATGTGCTTGGAGCAGTGGATGTACGCCTCGTCGACGGTCACGTGCACCCACAGCTCCGGGCGGCGGCCCGGGGCGGGGTCGACCGGGAGGTCCGGGTACCAGCGGCGTACCCAGTCGTCGGGGTGCAGCGCCGCGGTGCCGTTGACGTGCAGCCCGATGTGGTCCCGGGCGAAGTCCATGAAGAGCATGCCGACGTGCGGGTTCTCGGTGATGTTTCCGGCGCTGGCCATGACCCCGTTGCCGCGGTACTCGGGATACGCCAGGGTGCGGTCGCTCAGCACCTGGACGAAGCCCGGCGGCCCCGCCCGGAAGCTGGCGTCGCACGAGCCGCGGGAGTCCGCGGTGGACAGGAAGACCATCGACATTCGGGCGATGAACTCGCTCATCGCGGACGTGAGGTACGGGTGCACCTGCCGGTCGTAGAAGGCGGCCGCGCGTTCTTCGGTGCCGTGCCTCTGCTGCAGCACGCGTTCGCCGGTGGAGCCGAAGCGGTGGTCGGGCTCGGTCACGAAGAAATGCTCCTGAGGGTGAGGGTCGGTGTTCACAGGGGCGGGAACGCCCGGGGCCCGCTCAGTTCGGGGACAGGACCGGCACGTCGAGCGGGTCGTGGCGGATGCGCGAGCGGGGGACGCCGGTGCGCGTGAGCGTGTCGGCGGTGGCGGTCACCATGGACGCAGGGCCGCTGAGATAGGCGTCGTGCCGGTACCAGGGCCCGAACTCCTGGAGCACCTGCGGCAGCGATCCGCTGAGGCCGAGGATGTCCTCGTCGGAGACGGCGGCCCGCACCCGCAGCCAGTGGTTGCGCTGCGAGAAGCGGAGCATCTCGTCGAGCCCGTAGAGCTCGTTCGCGGTGCGGGCGCCGATGAAGACGTCCATCTGCCGCTCGTGGCCGCTGCGGGCGCTCTCCTCCACCAGGGCGCGGATGGGGGCCAACCCGGTGCCCCCGGCGACGCACAGGATGTCGCGTCCGGACGCCGGGTCGAGCACCATGTCGCCCAGGGGCGGCCCGAGCCGGATCACGTCGCCCACGTTCGAGCGCCTGACCAGGGCGTTGCTGACCCAGCCGGCCGGCACGGCGCGGACGTGGAAGGTGATCGTGCCGTCCGGGCGCGGCGCGTTGGCGGGGGAGTAGTAGCGCCACTCCCGGGGCCACCACGGAGTCTCCATGCTGACGTACTGTCCGGCGGCGTACTCGTAGGGCGTGTCGGGCTGCACGGTGATCGCCGCGATGCTGTCCGAGAACGCCTGGCGGTGCACGATCCGGGCGTGCCACCGGGCGGGCCGGGTACGGGCGTCCTCGTCGGCCGCCTGCGTCATGGTCTGGGCGACGGCGGTGTAGGCGCGGGTCCAGGCCTGCGCGACCTCGGCGTTCCACGCCGGCCCCGCGAACCGCTCCAGTGCGGCCAGCAGGCACGCCCCGACGGCGTCGTAGTGGGCGTTCTCCGTGCCGAACTTGCGGTGGTCGCGCCCCAGATGAGCGCAGAAGTGCTGGAGCCCCTCCGGGTCGTCGACCAGATCGACGATGTGGAGCAGGGCACGCAGCAGGCGTCCGCGTTGGGCGTCCATGCCCGGCGGGAACATCTCCCTGACCTGCGGGTAGCGGGTGAACAGGATCGAGTAGAAGTAGACCGCCATGTCCGCGGCGAGCGGCTCGACCACGGCCAGGCTCGTGCGTATCAGGGCGATGTCGCGGTCCGTCAGGCCGCCGCCGAAGGTCGGGACCCCGGCCGCCGCACCCCCGGCCCCCGTGAGGTCCGGCGACGACGGGCTCGTCGTCCCGCCGCCCGTGCCGGGGACGTCGGTCCGGGGCGTGCCTGCGGACTGGCGGGGTTGGAACCACACGGTGGAATGCTCCCGATCACGATCGAACCTCGCATGACTTCCCCCGTTGGCCCCGCGGCACGACTGCGACCACGGCAGACCAGATTCTGCTCACAATGCGCTCAGGAGCGGCACCCCTGGCTCCGCATGGCCATGAGATCACTACAAGTCATGCACATCTTCCTGGGCTTGGCCAATGTACATCAGGTGATTGCCCCGGGGAGGCTCGGTTGTCACAACCTTTTAAAAATCAAAAGGAGTTGGCGAGGCCCCCCGCTGACGTGCGGCGGGGGGCCTCGGGTGCGCGGTGCGGATCAGCTCGAAGTC
>NZ_BBPO01000074.1:0-25687 GCF_000787815.1 Streptacidiphilus neutrinimicus | reverse complement strand
CCACCGACTGGGACACGGTGTCGGTGTGGGTGGTGCCGTAGCCGTCGAGCCAGGCGTCGTAGCTGCCCGAGTGGGCCGGCTCCGAGCTGGAGTTGCTGATGACGCCGGAGGACGCGGTCCACGGGGACGCGGTGCCGGTCTCGAAGCCGGGGTTGCCGAGCTTCTGGCCGGTGCTGGTGCAACCGGAGCCGCCGCCCGAGGCGTTGACGGTCCAGGTGAAGGACGTCTGGCCCGAGGCGGTGCCGGAGGTGGCGGTGACCGTGACGTTGGCGGTGCCCGCCGTGGTCGGGGTGCCGGAGATCAGGCCCGTGGACGAGATCGACAGGCCCGCCGGGAGACCCGTGGCGGAGTAGGTCAGGGACTTGCTCGCCGAGTCGGTCGCCGAGATCTGCTTCGAGACCGCGGTGCCCACCGTGGTGGTCTGGTTGCCCGGGTTGGTGACGCTCACCGTCTCGGTCCCGCTGCTGCCGCCCGCGGTGAACGCGGTCAGGCCGTTCGGGGTGCCGAGGCCGGTCGGGCCGTCGTAGCCCACGCCGGCGGTGCACAGGTAGCTCGGGGAGCAGCCGCTGCCGCTGTTGGTGCCGCTGGTGACGTCGTTCAGCGCGCTGGTGTGCTGGTACGGGTACTTGGACGGGTAGTCGCCGCTGCCCGGGGTGCCCGCGTCGGCGTACACCGAGGCGATGATCGGCGAGGAGGCGCTGGTGCCGCCGTAGACCTGCCAGCCGGAGGCGCCGTAGCTGTCGTAGACCGCGACGCCGGTGGCCGGGTCGGCGACGGCGGAGACGTCGGCGATGGTGCGGTTGGAGCAGCCGGTGTCGGTCTGCCAGCTGGGCTTGGGGTCGTAGGCCGAGCAGCCGGAACCGGTGCCCTCGGTGCTGGAGGTGTACCAGACGCTCTCGCTCCAACCGCGGCTGTTGGACGCGTGGCTGAGCGAGGTGCCGCCCACCGAGGTGACGTACTGGGACGCGGCCGGGTACTCCGCGCCGTAGGCGCCGTCGCCCGCGGAGGCGGTGATGGCGACGCCGGGGTGCTTGAAGTAACTGCTGTCGGCGGACAGGTCGGAGGAGTCCTCGGAGCCGCCGTAGCTGTTGGAGACGAACTTCGCGCCCAGGGCGACGGCTTCGTTGACGCCGGTGCCCAGGTCGCTCATGTTCGCCGAGGAGGCCTCGACCAGGACGATGTGCGCGTCCGGCGCGATCGCGGAGACCATGTCGAGGTCGAGGGAGATCTCGCCGGCCCAACCCGAGTCGGCGGTTGGGTAGTTGGTGCCTCCGTTCTCGTCCACCTTCTTGAAGCAGCCGTTGGCGGTGGTGCAGGCCGGCAGGCCGTACTGGCTGCGGTAGGCGGCCAGGTCGGACTCGGCGTTCGGGTCGTCCTGCGCGTCGACGACGGCCACCGTCTGGCCCGCGCCCCCGCCCGCGGGCAGGTTGTAGGCGCTGAGCAGGTCGCTCGGGCCGTAGCCGGAGGGCGTGGCCATCGGGGACACCGCGTGGGCGGTCAGTGCGTGCGGCTCGGCGATGTCGGTCCGCGCAAGCGCCAGGCAGGACATCATCCGCACGTGCGCGGGGGCCGCGCACAGGTGCTTGACGTGCGCGGCGGACGACGTACTGGCTGAGGCCGGAGCGGCCGCCGCGAGCGCGCCGACGACGGCGGCGGCGAGGCCCGCGGTGGCGACGCGGGGCAGTCTGAGCTGGGCGATGCCCATGGAGATCCTGGGTCCTCTCTCTGTTCGGCCGTCCCGAGGGCGGTGCGCACTATGTCGTGCGCATGCCAATCAGCCGCACACGGCATGGCCAGTGCGTCAGGGGGCGGGATGTCACCACAAGGCGTGGTGCGCCTTGCTGTGAAAAGGGAAGCAGCGCGTGCGGACGCGCGTCAATGAGGCCTCAGAAGGTTTTCACAGGAATGTAGGACTCCCTTCGTTACTGCCCGGTAAACCCCGCTGCTGAGCGCTTGTCAACGCGCGTAGCGCGTCTGTGTGCGACGGATTCACAGCCGCCGGGCGTTGACTCAGAAGAAACTCAGAGGAACCATCGCTTCCACTGACTGGAGCGAGATCTGACGGACGATCGGGGGGACGCGGTGAAACGTGACGTGCCGGACATGTCACGACAGGGCGCCGTGTACTGCCGGGTGGCGCACCGGAAGTCCCCGCGGCAGGTGGGGGTCGATCAGCGCGAGGCGCTGTGCCGCGAGTTGGCCGCCCGCGAGGGGATCCGCGTCGCGCCCAGGCGGGTGTTCTTCGACGCGCAGGCGGCGAGCTGGTCGGCGGCCGGCTCGTCCAGGTCCGGTTGGGGCGCGCTGCTGCGGGAGCTGACGTCTGGTCAGGTCAGGCACGTCGTGGTCTTCGATGTCCACGAACTCGAGCGGCACCATCCGCGGGACCTGGCCGAACTGCTGGCCCTCGCCGAGCGCCACGGCCTGGTGCTGCTGGATCCGGTCGCGCCCGGAGGCGGCGCCGATCTCAACCGCGCCGACCGCCGCCGCGCGCTGCTCGAGAGCGCCCGGAGCGCGTGCCGGGGCAGGCAGCGCCTCGCCGACTCGGTGCGGGCCGCGCAGGCGGACGAGGCGTCGTCCGGCAGGCCGCACGGCGGGGGAAGGCGCGCCTACGGCTACACCCTGGGCGAGTACGCCCTCGTCCCGGAGGAGGCGGACGTCGTCGCCCGCATCTACGCCTGGTTCCTGACGGGCCGGACCCTGTCGTGGATCGCCCGCGAGCTGTCGGCCGAGGACGTCCCCACGGCTGCGGGCGGCCGATGGACCTCGACGAAGGTCGCCCGGATCATCGACGCGCCCCGGTACGCCGGGCTGCGGGTGACGACGGGGGAGATCGCGCGTGCGGCGGACGGCGCGCCGGTGCGGGCCGCCTGGAAGCCGTGCGTCAGCGTGGCCGACTGGGACGCGGCGAGGGAGCTGCGCGGACTCAGCCGGCAGAGGGCCCGCGAGAGCCGCCCGACCGAACGTCACTACCCGCTGACCGGCCTCGTCCGCTGCGGGCGCTGCGGGCACCGGATGGTCGGCTCGGCCGTCGACGACTACCCCACCTACGCGTGCACCGGACGTCGGGTGGCGGGCCGCGAACCCTGCTTCCGGTACATCAGCGCGGCCCGGCTGGAGGAACTGGTCGACCAGGAGATCCTCGACCTCCTGGAGGCCGTCGACGGCGGTGACGGCATGGACGGAGCGGACGGCGCGCGTCCCCACGGCATGTCCGGGTCCGCGCCCGCGGCGGTGCTGGACGCGAGGACGGCCGAGGCCCGCCGGCGCGACCAGGCCCGGCTCGCCGAGTTGCCCGCGCCCAGCCGCGAGCGTGAGGAGGTGACGGCGCGGATCCGCGCAGAGAACCGGGCAGTCGTGCTCCGCGCCCCGGACGCTCTCGCGGACCTCGGCGGACGTCGGCTCTCCCCCTCGGCATGGCGGCGCCTGCCGTCGTCCCAGCAGGCGGAGGTGCGGCGGTACCTGATCGGCCGTATCGAGATCGGCCCGGTCGCCGGCCCGCGCAGCGTCTTCGACCCCGACCGGGTCCGCCTCGTCCCCCACGCTGTCTGACCTGGCGCGGACCGAACGCACCGTCTGGGCCGCCCGGCGCGCGTGAACCTGGCCGCGTCCCCACGCTCACCCTGACGGTTCGGGGGCGGGCTCCGGGGCGGCGTCGGCGCTCTGCGACCGTCGCCTGAGGGCGTGCAGCACGACCGCCGTCACCGTTCCGGCGACCACGCCGCTGCCGAGGACGGACCGGGCCCACTCGGGAAGCCCGGCGTACAGTCCCGGCGCGGCGACCGGCAGCAGACCTGCCGTCAGCGCCAGGCCGGCGGTCATCGCGTCGGGGGAGCCGCCGAGGCGCAGCCTGCCGAGCATCTCCACGCCCATGACCGTGATCGTCGCGTAGACGACCAGGGCCGACCCGGCGACGACCGCCGTCGGCAGGCCCGCCACCAGCCGGGAGAGCGGCGAGAACACGCCCGCCACGATCAACAGGACCCCGGCGGCGGCGGTGACGTGGCGGCTGTGCACGCCGGTGAGCCGGTTGACACCGATGTTCTCCGAGCTCGTCACCATCGGCGGGGTGCCGAGGACCGCGCCGATGAGGGAGACCGCGGCGTCGGCGCGGGCGAGCCGGGGGACATCCCGGGCGAGGTCGGGCCGCTCGGTGTTGAGGACGGTCTGGCCGGTGGCCTCGGCCAGCGAGGTGAGGCTGAACAGCAGCAGCGGAAGGGCCGCCGACAGGTCCAACGCCGGTGTTCCATAGGGCAACAGGCGTGGCGGCGAGACGCCCGCCCCGCCTGCCGGGGTGAACGCGCCGAGCCCGGTGGCGACCGCGAGGGCGGTGCCGGCGGCCATCCCGAGCAGCACCGCCGACCGCCGCCACGCGCCCCGCAGCATCCGGTGCGCCGCGAAGGTGAAGGCGGCGGTGAGGCCGGCCGTGGCCAGGGCCTGCGGTGGCGCTCCGCCGTCCGGCCCGGCCAGCAGCTGTGCGGAGACCCTCACCATGGACACCCCGACCAGCAGCACGGTCACTCCCAGGACCAGCGGCGGGAAGAGTCGGACCACCTGCCGGTACAGCGGCGTGACCGCGAGCAGCAGCACCGCCGCCAGCAGCACGGAGCCGGAGGCGACGGCCGGGCCGTGGTCGTGCGCGATCTGCAGGAACAGTGCGGTGGCCGCCCCGCCCGGGAGCATCACGAACGGCAGCCGGGCGCCGAACGCCCCCGCCCCCAGCGACTGGAGGACCGAGCCCGCGCCCGAGAGCACCATCACCGCGCCCAGCAGGGAGGCGGTCTGACCAGCAGTCAGCCGCAGTGAGGCGGCCATCAGAAAGGCGGCGGACACGGGCGTCCCCGCCATGGCGAGAACGTGTTGGACTGCCAAGGGGACGAGCGTCCGCAGCGGCGGCCGATCGTCGGCGGCTCTCGGCCTGGCCGCGGTCGCCGGCTCGGCACCGGATCCGGGCGGGGTCACCGGCGCGGTCACGGGCGCGGTCACGGGCGGGCGTCCAGCCACGGGATCTCCTCGGGGGCGTAGCGGTACGCGCGGAAGACGGCGTTGGGTTCGGCCGGGAACAGCGAGCGGATCTCGCTCTCGGTGTAGGCGCCGAACTGGGGCACGACGTACTCCCAGCACAGGTAGCCGTCGGCGGTCACCTCGAAGATCCGGCCCGCGGGCGAGTCCGTGACGAGGGTGTTGCCGCCCGGCAACCGCTGCGCCGAGCCCATGAACGGCGCGAAGAACGACTCCCGGGCCGGGTCGTGGTACTCCCACACGACCGTGCCGTCGGTCCGGTCGATCTCGATGACGCGTGAGTACGGGACGTCGTGGCCGGGCCGGAAGACGCCGTTGTCGAAGACCAGGACGCGGCGGCCGTCGAGCTCGGTGGGGTGGTGCTGCTGGGAGACCGTGCCGGGCTCGGTGCGCCAAAGGATCTCCCCGGTGGCCCGGCTGATCACCACCACCGCGGAGACGCTGCGCAGACTGGCGAGCACGTTGCCGTCGGAGAGCGGCGTCACCGAGTTGACGAGCGGCCAGTGCTCGCGGGAGTAGTCCGGGTGCAGCGGGTAGGCGTCGCGGTCCAGGTGCTCGGCCGCACGCCAGGTCCAGCGGGTGGAACCGTCCGGCGCGACCTCCGTGATGGTGTCGGCCCACACCGTCGCCTCTCCCTGGGTTCTCGCGCCCGGGGACCCGCATGCCTCGCTGCCCGGGACGCCGCCGAGGACCGACGCGGCCTCCGGGCCGCGCAGGGGTTCCAGCCCGGTGTACAGGACGCCGCCGTCGTCGAGGTGGTGGGCGTCGTGGTGCTGGTACGGGTCCCGGTGCTCCCACAGCACGGTGCCGTCCGCGGCGGCACGGAGCATGACGCCGCCCCGGTACTTGTGCCACATCGGGAAGAGCGCGTCCTCGCCGGGCAGCACGCCGTTGTAGGCGAGCTCTCCGCCGCGCAGGATCCGGGCGTGGCGGCCCGGGCGGTAGGGGAAGCGCCAGCGGTGGGCGGTGCGGCCCTGAAGGTCCACCAGCTGCACCTCGCCGCCGCCGGTCAGCGGCGCGAAGAGGGTGAAGCCGGGGAAGGCCGCGTCGGGGTCGAGGGCGATGAGCCCGCTCCCACGACGGCGGCGCTGGTTCTGGTCGACACGGGGCACGGCTCGCTCCTGTCCGTAGAATCAAACTTTTTTTGATGCTGTCAAAGCTGTTCGACGATAGGAGCGCTGTGTGTCGGCGGTGTTGCAGTCGTACGAAACGTGCCACCCGGGTGCGTAAGGTGGCCGCAGGGAGGAGCGGGAACCATGAGCGAGACGCAACCGGCCGGGGCGCCGGCGAGGGACGAGGGCGGGCCGCCCGAGCCGCCGCTAGGCCGCGTGATCCGCCGTCGGCGCCGCAGCCTCGACCTGACCCTGGCGGCGGTGGCCCGGCGCACCGGCCTTTCCGTGCCCTTTCTCAGCCAGGTCGAGAACGCGCGGGCCCGACCGAGCATGCGCTCGCTGCAACGCATCGCCGACGGACTGGAGACCACCGCGGTCGACCTGCTGGCCACCGCCGAGGCGGGTGAGCGTCCGGTCGACCTCGTCCGCGCGGAAGACGACGCCGGCCTGGCGCGGGACGCCGGGGCGCGGTTCCTGGTCCGTGGCCGACGGCAGCTGCACGCCCTGGAGTTCACCGGCGGCGGCCATCGGGCGGACCGTGAGTTCCGGCACCCCAACGACGAGTTGATGTACGTCGTGGAGGGCGCGGCGGAGGTCTGGGCCGACGGAGAGGTCCACGAGCTGCGCAGCGGCGACACCCTCTACCTGGCGGGCGGCGTCCGCCACCGCTGGCGCAGCGCCGCCCCGGACACCCGCCTGCTGCTCGTCGCGGTCTCCGACCACGTCACGGGAGAGGCCAGGCAGGAAACCTGAAAACACGTCTGATTGTTGTCGCCCGATCGAGTGGCAAACCTGCGGGCGGGGTTCCTTGTCGGGTGCATATGCCCCGAGGCTGCGGGCACGCACCCTGGGGAGGAACGCGATGGAGACGATCGAGCGGGACCTGAACGCGAGCCTTGTGCTGTCGTCGGGCCAACTCGTCCCGTTGGCGGCACGGCTGGCCTACCACGAGGGCGACCCGCTGGGCGTCCGCATGGACTTCCGCGTCGGGGAGGGCCGCTGTCGCTGGATCCTCTCCCGCGACCTGTTGATCGAGGGCCTTTCCCGGCGGGCCGGGGCTGGGGACGTGAAGGTCTGGCCCCTGCGGCGCGACGGCGAGGAGCGCCTGCGGATCCTGCTCGACGCCCCGACCGGTGAGGCCCTGGTCGAGGCGTCGGCCGCGGAGGTCACGGCATTCCTCGACCAGACGCTCGACAGGGTGGCGAAGGGGCAGGAGGTCCTCGACATCGACGCCCTCATCGCCCGCATCCTCAGGCGGAAGGCCCGGCCCATGTGAGGGGGTCGCCGCCGCCGGGTTCGGTCAGGCGGTGGTGAAGACGGTCACCGCCCGGGGGTCGCAGGAGGTGTCGGTCGAGGAGGCCGTTGTCTCCCATGAACGCCATCACCTCGTCGTTCGTGCCACCGCGGATCGCGTCACGCTAGACGCCGTTGAACGGTAGTCCGCGCAGGCGGACACGTCGTCGCAGCAGGTGACGCCGCTCACGGGCAGCATCGCCCCGGCGGCTCCTACGGCATCGTCGCAGGTCGTGATCGCTCTACGCGGGTCGGCGACGGGTGCAGACCGAGGCGTTCCCAGGGCCCTCCCAGGGCGGTGACCGTCAACTCCCGTCCGCTTCCGGCGACTCGGTCTCCGTGCGGTCGCCCAACTGCTCGTCCAGTTGCCCGGCGGCCCACTCGGCCCACTGGGCGGTGTTCTCCGAGCCGCGGATGCCGAACTCGAGGGCGAGCCAGCCGCAGACCTGGACGGGGTCGCCGACCCAGGTGGCGGTGTCGCGGACCTGCTCCAGGGCGGCTTTCCGCGCGGCGTTCTCGCGGGCGAAGTCCTTCAGGTAGGCGACGCCCTCCTCCCGTCTCAGCGTCCACAGGAAGAACACGCGCAGCAGGGCGGCGCTGCGGAAGGCGAGGTCCGGGCCGACCTCGGTCAGCCAGCGGTGCAGTTCCTCGCGGCCGGTGTCGGTGATGCCGTAGTCGCGGCGGTTGCGGGCGCCGGTGCCGGTGACCTCGATCAGGCCGGACTCCTTGAGTTTGGCCAACTCGCCGTAGACCTGGCTCTGTTGAGCGGGCCAGACCATGGACAGCGAGGTCTCGAACCGCTTGAGCAGGTCGTATCCACTGGCCGGCTTCTCGGCGAGGAGGCCCAGGAGGGCGTGGCGCAGACTCATGTCCGCATCGTAACCCTCGACCTTCACCTGTCTGAGTAGACATACCAACTTTGACATGTCAGTCTTCGTATATCGTCGTCTGTCGGCGTCATGCCCACAAGGGGGGTCCTGGTGAACTACGTCCGCGGTTTCGCTCCATGGCTGTGCTACGCGGCTCTGAGTCCGCTCGACTGGCGGCTCGGCATGTGCGCCGCAGCTCTTGCTGCCGTCCTGCTGCTGTCCGCTCAACTCCGGTCCCGCAGCCTGGACTTGCTCGGCGCAGCCACCTGCGCGTTCTTCGTGGCGATGGCCGCCGTCGCGCTCGCCGCCCCCAAGTCCGGCTTGCACACCTGGACCTGCGCGCTGTCCAACGGGGTCCTCGCCGTCACGGCCCTGACCTCGCTGACGGTGCGTCGGCCGTTCACTCTGTCCATCGCCCGCAGCCAGGTGCCCCGGGAGTTCTGGAACGCGCCCCGGTTCATCCACGTCAACATGGTGCTGACCGGCGTGTGGGCCGCGGCCTTCACCGCCGCGGCGGCCGCCTGCGCCTTGATCGTCGAGTACGGCCACGCCGCGGCGCTCCCGCTCGTCGTCGTGCAGGTCCTCGCGTTCGTGGTCCCCTTCGTCTTCTCCGGTCGCTACGCCGACCGGGCCAAGGCCAAGGCCGCCGTGCACACCGCGGGGGAGGCGGCGTGACGGCCGGGACCTCCGCGCTGGGCGCGGACGAGCCGCGCGCCGAGGCGGCCCGGCCCGAGCAGGCGGACGAGGCCGAGCTGGTGAGTCCGGAGCGGCTGATCTACTTCTCCGACGCCGTGATCGCCATCGCCATCACGCTGCTCGCCCTGGAGCTGCCCGTCCCGACGGACGGCGTCCACGGCGACGCCGGGATGCTCCACTTCCTGCGCGGGCACCTGACGGAGTACGCGGCGTTCCTGATCAGCTTCGCGGTCGTCGCCATGCACTGGCTGTTCCACCAGCGCCTGTTCCGCTACGTCAAGGGCCTGACAGGCGGCGCGATCCAGTGGAACCTGCTGTGGCTGCTCATGATCGTCCTGATGCCCTTCGCGACCAAGCTGCTGACCAGTGAGGCCGACGCGTTCCGGGTCCAGTTCGCCGTCTACGCGGCCGCGCAGACGCTGGCCGGCCTTTTCCTGTGGCAGGCCTTCTCGGCGCTGCGCCGCGCGGGGCTGCTGCGGGAGCACATCCCGCCCCGGATGGTCGGCACCACCCTGACCTGGATCGCCGCAGTGGTGGTGACCTTCGCCGCCTCGATACCCGTCGCGCTGGCGACCCACTCGGCCTCGCTGTGCTGGGCACTGCTCCCGGCGGTCAGGTTCGCCCTGCGCCTCGTCCCCGAGGGGTGGTTCGACCGCACCACGGCATGAGGGCACCGCGGTTCGGCGCTGTCAGCCAACGCTCAGAGGATTCTCAGAAGATTTAGCCGCCGGACTCTGTTCAGCGTGTCCGTGTCAGCCCTACTCTCACGTAGGCACCACGTAGCAGGGTGTCACTCCCCGTGCGTGTCGCCTGTGTCCTGGGCGTGTATGGGGCGTCAGCACGTGCACTTCGTTTCCCTGAACCGGAATGGCACCGCTTCTGACGTCCCGTCAGCTTTTGGTGCCGTTCCCCTTCGTCCTCAGGAGGGTGCGGGTTGTTTACCCAGGACTCCGCGCGCCGCATGCGCGCACTCGGAAGGACCGTGGCCGCGTCGGCCGCGGCCGCGACGGTGGCCCTGTTCGGCCTCACGGCGGTCGCGCCGGCGCAGGCCGCCACCGCGAGCGGCACGACGTCCTACCACCGGCAGTGCCCGGAGGCGCCGACCGGCTTCGCCAGCTGCAACGCACTGAAGCGCACCGACGTGAAGCCGGAGTTGGCGCACGGCGCAGCCACGCCCCTGGCCACGGTGTCGGGTTACGGCCCGAGCCAGCTGCAGTCCGCCTACAACCTCGCCTCGGCGTCCGCCTCGAACGGCGGCGGCGAGACGGTCGCGGTCGTCGACGCGTACGACTACCCGAGCGCGCAGAGCGACCTGAACGCCTACCGCAGCCAGTTCGGCCTCCCGGCCTGCGGCAGCGGCTGCTTCACCAAGCTCAACGAGAACGGAGCGACCAGCCCCCTGCCCTCGCCAGCGCCTTCCAGCGACGACTGGACCGGAGAGGAGGCGCTGGACATCGACATGGTCTCCGCCATGTGCCCCAACTGCCACATCATCCTGGTCGAGGCGAACTCGGAGAGCAACGACGACCTCGGTGCGGCCGTGAACGCGGCCGTCAACGCGGGCGCCAAGTTCGTCTCCAACAGCTACGGCGGCAGCGAGGCCTCCAACGACACGACCTACGACACCGAGTACTACGACCACCCCGGTGTCGCGGTGACCGCCTCCTCCGGTGACAGCGGCTACGGCGTCGAGTACCCCGCCGCCTCCCAGTACGTGACCGCGGTCGGCGGCACGTCGCTGTCCACGGCCTCCAACTCCCGGGGCTGGACCGAGTCGGTGTGGTCGACGTCCTCCAGCGAGGGCGCCGGGTCGGGCTGCTCGGCCGACGACCCCAAGCCGAGCTGGCAGAAGGACACCGGCTGCTCCAAGCGCACCGTCGCCGACGTCTCGGCCGTGGCCGACCCGGCCACCGGCGTGGCCGTGTACGACACGTACAACAACAACGGCGGCTGGAACGTCTACGGCGGCACGTCCGTGGCCTCCCCACTGATCGCCGCTGTCTACGCGCTGGCCGGTACCCCGGCCGCGGGCACCGACCCGGCGTCCTACCCGTACGCCCACACCTCGGCGCTGAACGACGTGACCAGCGGCTCCACCGCGAGCTGCTCGCCGGCGTACCTGTGCACCGCTGAGGTCGGCTACGACGGCCCGACCGGTCTGGGCACGCCGAACGGCGTCACCGCGTTCCAGAGCGGCTCCTCCACCGGCAACACCGTCACCGTGACCAACCCGGGCAACCAGTCCGGCACGGTCGGCACGGCGGCGTCGCTGCAGATCTCCGGCTCCGACTCCGGCGGCGCGGCCCTGACCTACACCGCCACCGGTCTCCCGGCGGGTCTGTCGATCTCCTCCTCCGGTCTGATCTCCGGCACCCCGACCGCCGCGGGCACCTCCTCGGTGACGGTCAAGGCGACCGACAGCACCGGCGCCTCCGGCTCGGCGTCCTTCACCTGGACCGTCAACGCGCAGGGCGGCACGGAGACCGTCTCCGTGGCCAACCCGGGCAACCAGTCCGGCACGGTCGGCACGGCGGCGTCCCTGCAGATCTCCGGCTCCGACTCGGCCGGCAAGTCGCTGACCTACTCGGCGACCGGCCTGCCGACCGGCCTGAGCATCTCCTCCTCCGGCCTTGTCTCCGGCACGCCGACCACGGCGGGGACCTACAGCGTCACTGTCACCGCGACCTCCGGCACCGCCTCCGGCTCGGCGTCCTTCACCTGGACCGTCGCCGCCGGCAGCGGCTGCGGCAGCCCGGGGCAGAAGCTGGGCAACCCCGGTTTCGAGTCCGGCAACACCGTGTGGTCCGCGTCCTCGGGCGTCATCGGCCAGAACGGTCCGAGCGAGCCCGCGCACTCGGGCAGCTGGGACGCGTGGCTGGACGGTTACGGCACCACGCACACCGACACCCTGGCCCAGACGGTCACCATCCCGGCCGGCTGCAGCGCGAGCTTCAGCTTCTACCTGCACATCGACACCGCCGAGACCACCAAGGCCACGGCCTACGACACCCTGAAGGTGCAGATCGGCTCGACCACCCTGGCCACCTACTCGAACCTGAACGCGGCCAGCGGCTACAGCCTGAAGACCTTCAACCTGTCCGCCTACGCCGGGCAGACCGTCACCCTGAAGTTCACCGGCAGCGAGGACTCCAGCCTGCAGACGAGCTTCGTGATCGACGACACCGCACTGAACGCCTCCTGATCTGACAGCGCGGGACGAGGCGGGCCCCGGGAGCCGATCCCGGGGCCCGCTTTTCGTCCTGTCCTCAGCCAGTCTGAAAACGGATCGAACGGACATTCCTATCGGGGCTGTCGCATGCGTCACAGGGCCCGGGGGAAGAAGGACTCTGTCCAGCCACTAAGGTAAGCCTTGCCTTGCCCTCAATGGTCTTGTCGGAGGTTGTGCAGTGTACGTCGGTGTGCGGTCGTTGAAGCGATCGGTTCTGTCGGTGGCGGGCCTGTCGCTCGCCGGGCTCTGCGTCCTGCCGCTGAGCGCCTGCGGCAGCTCCGGCAGCTCCGCGGCGTCCTCGTCCGCGTCCGGCGGATCGCTCTCGGGCCAGACCATTACCGTCTACAGCGGCCAGCACGAGCAGACCATGGGCGCCCTGGTGAAGGACTTCACCACGCGCACCGGCATCAAGGTGCAGCTGCGCTCGGGCGACGAGGCGGAGCTGGCCAACCAGTTGCTGGTCGAGGGCCCGGCCTCGCCTGCCGACGTGTACGTGTCCGAGAATCCGCAGACCCTGACGACGCTGGAGGAGAAGGGCCGCCTCGCCAAGGTCGACGCGGCCGCCCTCGCGGCCGTCCCCGCCGCCGACAGCTCCGCCCAGGGCGACTGGATCGGCGTCTCCGCCCGTGAGGCCGCGTTCGTCTACAACACCGGCAAGATGTCCGCCGCCCAGGCCCCGACCTCGGTCAAGGACCTCGCCTCGGCCGCGTGGCAGGGCAAGCTCGGCATCGCCCCCTCCGAGACCGACTTCACTCCCATCGTCACCCTCATGATCAAGGCCGAGGGTGAGGCCGCGACCAAGACCTGGCTGGAGGGGCTCAAGGCCAACGGCAAGGTCTACGACTCCAACGAGGACCTGGTCGCCGCGGTGAACCGCGGCGAGGTCGAGGCCGGCCTCATCGACCACTACTACTGGTACCGCCTGCGCGACGAGCAGGGCGCGCCGAACCTTCACAGCGCCATGACCTACTTCGCCCAAGGCGACCCGGGCTCGCTGGTCGACGTCTCCGGCGCGGGCGTGCTCTCCTCCAGCAGGCACCAGGCCGCCGCCCAGGCGTTCCTGACCTACCTGGTCAGCAAGCCCGCGCAGCAGATCATCGCGACCTCCGAGAGCTACGAGTACCCGCTGCTCGCCGGGGTGACCGACACCCGCCTGACCCGGACCTTCCAGCAGGCCGGACCGGTCGACTCGGCCGCCTCCCTCGGCGACGGCAAGCAGGCGCTGGCGCTGATGCAGAGCGTGGGCCTGCTGTCGTGACGACCGCCTCCCCCTCGTCGGCGCCCGTCGCCGCCCGCCCGTCGCACTCCTCGCGGTGGGTCGGGTGGCGGCCGGGCGCCTCGGCGCTTCCGCTCGTCGCCTGGCTGGTGGCGCTCGTGGTGGCCTGCCCGCTGGTCTTCGTCGCGCTGGAGGCCGGGCAGTCCGGCTGGGGCTCGGCCCGTGCGCTGCTGGGCCGCCCGCTGGTGCTGACCCTGCTCGCGCACACGGCCGAGCTGACCGCCGTCGTCACCTCCGCCTCGCTCGTTCTCGGCTTCGGCGCCGCCTGGCTGCTGGAGCGCACCGACCTGCCGCTGCGCCGCACGTTCACCGTGCTCGCCGCGATGCCGCTGGCCATCCCGGAGTTCGTCCACGGCTACTGCTGGGTCTCGCTGATGCCCTCCGTGCAGGGCCTGTGGGGCGCGGCCCTGGTGATGACCTCCTCGCTGTACCCGCTGGTCTTCCTGCCCGTCGCCGCCGTGCTGCGGCGCTGCGACGCGAGCGCGGAGGAGGTCGCCCGCAGCCTCGGACACGGACGGCTGTCCGTGCTGTGGCGGGTCACGCTGCCTCAGTGCCGCCCCGCCCTGGCCGGCGGCGCGCTGCTGGTCTCGCTCTACCTGCTCGGCGAGTACGGCGCGTTCGCGATGCTGCGCTACACCACCTTCGCCACCGCCATCTTCACGGAGTTCGAGACGGCCTTCGACATGGCCTCCGCCTCCGTGCTCGCGCTGGTCCTGATCGCGCTCGCGCTGCTGGTCGTCCTGCTCCAGGCATGGGTGGCCCGGCAGCCCGGCCGCGTCGTGCGCGAGGGCACGCCGAGCCGGCCGGCCGCGCCCGTTCCGCTCGGGCGGGCCAAGCCCTTCGCGGTGCTGGGCATCGTGGCGCTGATCGGCACCGCCGTCGGCGTCCCCGTCTACGCGCTCGCCTACTGGCTGATCAAGGGCAGCTCCACGACGCTGCCCCCGGCCTCCATCTGGTCGCTGACCGCGACCACCCTCGGCTACGCCATCTCGGCCGCCGCCGTCGCCACCGCCGCGGCGATCCCGGTCGCGCTCTACGCCTGGCGTCGCGAGACCCGGCTGGCCCGCGCCGTGGAGCAGACCGTCTTCCTGACCCGCGCGCTGCCCGGCATCGCCGTGGCGCTCGCAGTGGTCTTCTTCGCGATCCGCTACGCGCAGCCGCTCTACCAGCAGGCGCCGCTGCTCGTGGGCGGGTACGTGGCACTGTTCTTCCCGCTCGCGCTGACGGCCGTCCGCTCCTCGCTCGCGCAGGTCCCGCACTCTGTCGAGGAAGTGGCCCGTTCGCTCGGCACCCGGCCGCTGGTCGTCCTGGCGCGCGTCACCGTCCCGCTGATCCTGCCCGGGCTCGGCGCGGCCTTCGCCATGGTCGGCCTGACCGCCAGCACCGAGCTGACCGCCACCCTGCTGCTGCGGCCCACCGGCACGGACACCCTGGCCACCCAGTTCTGGACCTACACCACCGGCCTGGCCTGGGGCGCCGCCGCGCCCTACGCGGCGGTCATGACGGCCCTGTCCGTCCCCGCCGTCCTCCTGCTCACCCGCCGTACCCTCGGCGGCTCCCGCACCCACACCACCAGAGAGGCTGGGCGATGAGCGGCCTGACCGTCACCGACCTGCACGCCCACCACGCGCGTGCCGAGGTGCTGCGCGGCGTCGACCTGGAGGTCAAGGACGGCCGGCTCGCCTGCGTGCTGGGCCCGTCGGGCTGCGGCAAGAGCACGCTGCTGCGCATCATCGCCGGCTTCCACCACGCCACCACGGGCACCGTCACGGTGGGCGACCGCGTCCTCGACGACGGCCGCCGCCGCGAGCGCGCCGAGAAGCGCCGCATCGGCTTCGTCCCGCAGGACGGCGCCCTCTTCCCGCATCTGACCGCCGCCGCGAACATCGGCTTCGGCCTGCCGCGCGGTGAGCGCGCGGCCCGGGTCCCCGAACTGCTGGAGCTGGTCGGCCTCGCCGGGCTCGGCGACCGTCACCCGCACCAGCTCTCCGGCGGTCAGCAGCAGCGCGTCGCCCTGGCCCGCGCCCTCGCGCCCCGACCCGAGCTGCTCCTGCTGGACGAGCCCTTCTCGGCGCTCGACGCGGCGCTGCGCGTCGAGCTGCGCACCGAGGTGGCCGCCGCGCTGCGCCGGGCCGGTGCGACCGCCGTCCTGGTCACCCACGACGTGGACGAGGCGCTGGCCTTCGCCGACCTGGTCGCGGTCATGCGCGACGGCCGCATCGTCCAGTCCGGCGCCCCGGACGACCTCTTCCACCGCCCCGCAGACGCCCATGTCGCCCGCGCCCTGGGCGAGGCGAACCTGCTGCCCGCGACGCTGGCGGACGGCCGGGCGGCGACGCCGCTCGGCGCGCTGCCCGTGGACTCCGCCGCCCCGGCGAACGGCCGGGCGACCGTCCTGCTGCGTCCCCGGCAGCTGCGAGTCACCGACAGCCGCGACGGCGTCGACGCCCCCGGCACGCTGCTCGGCCAGGTCGCCGCCGTGCACTTCCGCGGTCACGACTTCCGCGTCGAACTCACCCCGGCCCCCGGCAGCGGCGTCGACGCCCCCCTCGTCGCCTACACCGACACCGCCCCGCCCCCTCCCGGCACGGACGTGCTCATCACCGCCACCGGCACCGCCCACCCCCTCCCGGCCACGTCCGACGCCGCGTCGTCCCCCGTCGCGGACACCCTCACGGCCGGCGACACCCCGGCCCGCGACCACGCCACCGTCGACGGGCACTGAGCGAAGGCAGGTCCTGGGCGGGCGGGTCCTGCGTCAGGAGCGCGCAGGAGCAGAGAGCAGCAGCAGTCGCAGGGCGTCGAAGTACGCGCAGACGCCGAGCGCCCCGAGGGCGGCGGGCTGGCATGAGCCCAGGGTGTCGTCGCGGTCCTCCGTTACCGGTTCGTCGTTGAGCAACGAGAACTGGCGTGCTGTCGCTTTTCCTTCGGGTAATCCGGCCCCCAAGATCATGCGTGCAAGGGTAGCGAAGCCCGCCCGGCCTCTTGTCTCAATTGGTCAGGCGGACAAGTTGGTTGGGACCACACGCCCGCCCGCTCAGCGCCGCGTTCGCCGCGCGGGCGGCAGCGACCCCAGGGCCGGTGCCGTGGTCGGGTGGGTCGCGAGCAGCGGGAGGCCGGTGGGGACGGGGGCGGTCGGCCCAGGGGCGTCGCAGCCCAGCAGGCGGGCGGCGGCGTCGCACGTGGAGTGGTGCTTGGCGAGCAGGGCGAGGCCTTCGGCCCGGGCGGCGCCCGCGCCGGGCTCCGCGGCCGCTCCCGGGCGGTCGGCTGGTTCCGCGGCCACGCCGCACCTCCTGCCCGTCGTCCGTCACACCCGCACCCTCTCTTTCAGGCTGATCAGCGGTTCGGGACGGGTAGACCGCTGCGGTTCCGTGAGCGCCGCGCCGGGCCGGGACCTGCGCACGTTGTGCCCGGATACCGCCGTATCGGGCCCGTCCGGGCCGGGCATAGACAGGCATAGACAGGCACGGACAGGAGGGGCCCGGGGACGGCGGAGCCGTACCGGTGGAGCGGCCGGGTCGCGTGGAGGAGAAGGGGAGACTGTGGTGACGCTCGCGGTGACAGGGCACAGGGATCTGACCGACCAGACCGCCGAGCTCGTCCGCGCGGAGCTGCGCAAGCTCCTCGCCACGCGCGCGGCCGACGGCCCGCTGGTGGGCCTCAGCTGTCTGGCCGCCGGGGCGGACACGATCTTCGCGGAGGAGCTGGTCGACGCGGGCGGCGAGCTGGTGGTGGTGTTCCCGGCCCGGGGCTACCGCGAGAACCGCGGCCACGCCGCGCACGCGCCCAGCTTCGACCGGCTGGTGCGCGCCGCCGTCGAGGTGCAGGAGCTCCACTTCAGCGAGGTCTCGCAGGAGGCGTACCAGGCGGCCAACGAGGTGCTGCTGGCCCGCGCGGACGTGGTCGTCGCGGTCTGGGACGGGCGGCCGCCCGCCGGTCCCGGCGGCACGGGGGAGCTGGTGCAGCGCAGTCGGGCCGCGGGCGTCGAGGTGGTCAGAGTCTGGCCGGAGGGCGCCGCCCGCACCGGCGGGCAGGGAGGATAGCGGGCGTTCGGCTGCCGCACCGTCAGATGCGGACCGTCTTCCCCGACCCCGCCGGATCTGGGAGGCTGGCGCGCGGCGCCATCGCCGCCACCGTCGCCCCAACGTCCGAACGTCCCAAGGAATGACCGTGCGCCGTCCCGTCCTCGCCCTGACCACCGTGCTGCTGGCCGCCGCGCTCGCGGGCTGCTCCCACGTCTCCGGCGACGCCGCCGGGGGCCGCGCCTCCGCGGGAGCCTCCGCGGGCGGCTCGCAGGCGGCCGGCGACGCGGCCGGACCGCTCGCAGAGGGGCCCGGGCCGCAGTCCCACTACACGGTGGCGTCCCAGCCCGCCGCCGACAGCTGCCACTACGGGGACCAGGACGGTCAGCCGCTGCCCGACGCCAGGTGCACGCCGGGCGCCGTGTCGCCCGCCGTCACGCAGGCGGACCTCGGCGACACTATCTGCCGCAAGGGCGGCTACACCGGCGGGATCCGGCCGCCGGCGTCGGTCACCGACGCGGAGAAGCGCAGGAACGCCGCCTCCTACGACTTCACCGGCTCGCTGCACGACGCCGAGTACGACCACCTGATCAGCCTGGAGCTGGGCGGCGACCCGAACGACCCGCGCAACCTGTGGGTCGAGCCCCCGTCCCCGGGCCACAAGCCGGGCGCGGGCCCGAACAACCCGAAGGACGCCATCGAGGCCGAGCTCCACACCGCCGTCTGCGGCGGCAAGGTGACGCTGGCTCAGGCCCAGCAGGCCATCGCCTCGGACTGGGTCACGGCGGAGTCCCGGCTGGGCCTGAAGTAGGCTCCTCGGCCGACTACCTGGCTCCTGCGAGGACCTTGCCCTCGGTGGAGAGGATGCCGTTCCGGTAGTCGAAACGCGGGGTGTTCGAGAAGATCAGCCAGACGTACTTGAAGTTCTCCGCGAACCAGTAACCCGGCGTCAGGTCCCCGTGCCGGACGGACGACGAGGTGACGTGGTCCGCGACGGTGTAGCCGCCGGGGACGCGCAGGCGGGCGCGGACGTTCTCGAACCAGCGCCACGCCGCCTGCTTGTAGCTCGCCGCTCCGGTGATCCGCCACAGGTCGAAAGCGGAGTTGGCGTACTCGGGGCGGAGCTGGCTGCCCTGGTCGACGATGCCGAAGTCGGAGTAGTCGATGGTCTCCGGCAGGACCGGGTAGTGGTCCATCGCGGCGGTCCAGGAGCGGAAGTAGGAGGCGGCCCGGCCGAGGTCGCCTCCCTTGCCGAGCAGACCCGCGTAGAAGGCGGCGAGTTCGGACTGGTGGGTGGGCCCGGTGCGGCGGCCGGTGTTGGCGTCGACGCCGCGGAACCACAGGCGGCCGCCGCGCACCTCGGACTGGTGGGTCACGATCGGACGGGTGAACTCCTGATACCAGCTGGTGAGCTGACTGTCCCCCAGCAGGCGGCCGCCGCCCCACAGGTACTCGTAGAACGAGTCCACCGGCGGGTTGGGGGCGGTCGAGACATGGTCGAGCCAGCGGCCCGTCTCGGCGTCGATGGTGGTGCCGAGCAGGTCGAGGGAGCTGCGGCGGGACAGCACCGCGCGGTAGGCGCGCATCGCCGCGTCGTAGTAGCGGGAGTCGCCCACCAGTTGCGACAGCAGGCCGAACTCCATCACGTTGGTTCCGGCTTCGGCCAGTGCGACCTGGCTGCCCTGCACCTGGCCGGTGCGCAGGTTGACGTGGGTGTAGGGGATGCCGGTGGGGGAGGAGGTGAAGGCGGGCAGCAGCCGGTTCGCGAACTCCCGGGCCAGGGAGAGCAACACGGCGCTGCCCGTGGTCAGGTGCCCGGCGAGCAGACCGCCGACGAGGCGGATGATGGCCTCGAACACGTGGATGTCCACGTCCTGCGTCGGGTCGAGGTTGTTCTCCACCCAGCTGCGGGCCTGCGCCAACTCGGCGTCGCACTCCATCAGGTAGAGGGTGTCCAGGGCCTCGACAATGGAGAGGCCGAAGCTGTGGCCCTCGGCGAAGAAGTCGTTGTGGTCGCCGCTGAGCGGGCGCAACTCGTCGTAGCCCCAGGCCTTTGCGGTGTAGCCGTACCAGCCGTGCAGGTACTCGGCGCGGATCGCGGCCGCGGCCGTCGCGTCGGTCGGCATCGCGGCGAGCGGGGCGGGGGACGCCGACCGGCGGCGGCGTTCCGCGGCGGCGGCCTGGTGGACTCCTGGCACGGCCGCCGCCGTCGTCAGCAGTGCCGAGCCTGCGGCGGAGCCGAGTACGAGGCGGCGGGAGGGGCGGGGCAGCCGTGGCGACGGGGAGTGATCGAGCATGCACGCAAAGGTATGACCGCCGTCCAGGCGTCAATCCGCCACATCATCGTGTCGTCGTGAATACCGCACGGACGGGTGACATCCTGGCGGGTGCATGCCAGAATCGTCGGGCCCTGGACGGCGCAGGTCGCAACCCGCCGCCCAGGGCGTTCGCCGGGCCCCGCGATCCCGGCCGGGGCGCTACTGGTGCCGCGCGTGCAGCGCGGCCGTGTGCTGCCTGATCTGTTCCTTCGTCAGGTACGAGTCGGTGTACTCGAAGTCTCGCAGCCGCGCCGGACGCCGGGCCTGGAAGCCGGTGCGCACGTAGTCGTCGCCGGCCACCGCGTTGAGCAGCCAGTTGGTCATCACCCGGACCTTGGCGACGTTGGTCCGCAGCGCCATCAGGTGGTAGCCGCGCGCCACCCCCTGCGCGGCGACGCCGTGCAGCTCGATGCCGAGCGGCTTGGAGACGGCGTCCGCCCCGCCCAGGTCCACCACCAGACCGAGGTCCTTGTGGAAGTAGGGCTTGGTCTCCTGCCCCCGCAGCAGGGCGATGATGTTGTCGGCGACCACCTTGCCCTGACGCTGCGCGTGCTGGGCCGTGGGCGGGCAGACCGCGCCGTCCCCGCTGGCGAGGTCGGGCACGGCGGCGGCGTCCCCGAGAGCGAAGACGCCGTCGCACTGCGGCACGCGCATCTCGGCGGTCACCGCGAGACGCCCGCGCACCGTCTCCGCGTCCAGGGTGCCTACCAGCGGGCTGGCGGCGACGCCGGCGGTCCAGATCAGCGTGCGGGCGGGCACCACCCGGCCGTCGGTGAACTTGACCGACTCCTCCCCGGCCTCCGCGACCGAGACGCCGAGCGAGATCTCGATGCCGCGCTTGCGCAGCAGGTCCATCGCCTCGGTGCCGAGCATGTCGCCGAGCTCCGGCATCAGCTTCGGGGCGATGTCGACCAGGTGCCACTTGATCAGGTTCGGGTTCAGCCGCGGGTAGCGCTTGACCGCGTTCGCGGTGACACGCTGCAGGCACGCCGCCGTCTCCGTGCCGGCGTAGCCGCCGCCGACCACGACGAAGCCGAGGCGCGAGATCCGCTCCTGCTGGGTGGTGGCCGCGTCCGCGAGGTCGAGCTGCGACAGCACGTGGTCGCGCACGTACGCGGCCTCGGCCAGGGTCTTCATCCCGCGCCCGTACTCGGCCAGCCCGGGGATGTCGAAGGTGCGGGTCACGCTGCCCGGCGCGAGCACCAGGTAGTCGTACGGCTCGGCGACCATCTCGTCGGTGATCTTCCGGGCGATCACCATCTTCGCCTTGTCGTCGATGCCGATCGCGCCGCCCGGGACGATCCGGGTCCGGCGCAGCATCCGGCGCAGCGAGACCGCGACCGACTGCGGCGTCAGCACACCGGCCGCGACCTGCGGCAGCAGGGGGAGGTAGAGCTCGTAGCTGAACGGCGCGATCATCGCGATCTCTGCCTCGCTCGGTGCGAGCTGGCGCTCCAGCCGCCGCGCGCACTCGACGCCGGCGAAGCCGCCGCCGACCACCAGGATCCGGGGTCGTTCCATCGTGCCCATCCCTCACGGTCGTGGTCGCTGTCCTGCGGGCGAGCGTGGCCCCCTTGGCCACAGGGGACCGGCGGGCAGCCGGGGCCGCCGGGTGTCACCGCTCCCCGCCACACTGGCACGCTCCCGGATCCCTCGCCACCGCGCAAGACCGTCCGACGGAGCGGTGCGGAAGCGGCGGGGGAGCGCCGAGGGAGCGGTGCCGGAGCGGGCGGTGAGGCCTCAGCCGGTCGAGCCGTCCCTGCCGCCGTCGCCGTCCCCATCCCCGTCCCCGTCCGCCAGGGAGAGCTCGACGACGGCGCGCCCGCAGCGCAGGAACGCCCGGGCGCGAGCCCCGCTCCCCACGGCCCCGATCCGAGCCCGGTGTTCGGCCAGCACCTCAGGCAGGCCCCGCGACAGCCGGGGTGCGCCGCCCGCCGTCGCCGCCGGAGACCGCGGCCCGGGACCGCGGCCCGGGACCGCCGTCGGCGACCGCGCTCCCTGACCGCCGTGCCTGTCCGCTCTCTGTACCGGCCGTCCGCGGCCCCGCCCCAGGTCGGTGCCGCGCTCGCCGGGCGTCGCCGCAGGACGGAAGCCCGCGGGCCGGGCACTAGGGTGGTGCGCATGTTGCGAGAGGTGACGGCGGATCGGTACGTGACGCCGCTGCGGGAGGGCGGCTCCCTGCCGGGTCTGGTCGAGGCCGGGGCGGGCGGCCTGTGGGTCGCCAAGTTCGTCGGCGCCGCGCAGGGCCGCAAGGCGCTGGTCGCGGAGGTGGTGAGCGGCGAGCTGGCGCGACGGCTCGGGTTCCGCGTGCCGGAGCTGGCGCGGATGGAGGTCGACCCGCGCGTCGCCGTCGGCGAGCCCGACCAGCAGGTGCAGGACCTGGTGAAGGCGTCCGGCGGCACCAACCTCGGTATGGCCTACCTCAGCGGCGCCCTGGGCTTCGACCCGCTCGCCTTCCCGGTGGACCCGAAGCTCGCCGGGCGCGTCGTCTGGTTCGACGCCCTGATCGGCAACGTCGACCGCTCCTGGCGCAACCCCAACCTGCTGGTCCACGGCGGCGAGCTGTGGCTGATCGATCACGGTGCCAGCCTGATCTTCCATCACAACTGGCCTCGGGCCGCCGCGTCCGCGCGCAAGGGCTTCGACGCCTCCGACCACGTGCTGCTGCCCTTCGGGCCGGACGTCGCGACGGCGGACGCCGAGCTCGGCCCGCGGGTGACCGAGGCGCTGCTGCGCGAGGTCCTCGCGCTCGTCCCCGACGTCTGGCTCGACGCCGAGCCGGGCTTCGACGATCCGGACGCGGTCCGCGCCGCGTACGTGGCCCAGCTGGCGGCACGGGCCGCCGGCCCGAGGGAGTGGGTGTCGCTGTGAGCGCGGTTCCGGACACGGGCACGGCCGTGGAGAAGCTGGTCTACGAGTACGCGCTGGTGCGCGTCGTCCCGCGCGTCGAGCGCGGCGAGCAGATCAACGCGGGCGTGCTGGTCTACAGCCGTCAGGCGGGCGTGCTGCGCGCGGCGATCCACCTCGACGAGGGCCGGCTGCTGGCGCTCGACCCGGCGGTGGACCTCGAGGGCGTGCGCGCGGCGCTCGCCGCGGTCGGCCACGTCTGCGACGGCGGCGAGGTGGCGGGCCAGGCCCGCCACGAGGAACCGGGGCGCAGGTTCCGCTGGCTCACGGCGCCGCGCAGCACGATCGTCCAACCGGGCCCCGTCCACTGCGGCCTCTCCCCGGACCCGGCCGCCGAGGCGGACCGCCTGCTCGACCTGCTGGTCCGCTGACGCTCGTCCCGGAGCCGGGCCACCCGCGTTCTCGGCGGTGTGCGGCTTGCGGCCACGGGCAGCTGACGTCCTGCAACTTCCCGCGCGGCGGGGGACTGCCGCGCTACCGTCGGCGCATGACGACCAAGATCACCGAGAGCCCGCGGGAGCGCGTGCGGCGGGCGTTCACCGAGCCGGGGGAGTTCCGGACCTCGCCGCTGTACCGGGCGTTGAGCCGGACCGTCGCCGGGGACGACGCACTGCTCGACCTCGCCGCCGGCGGACGGCCGGGCCAGTACCCGACGTTCCTGTTCTTCGGCGCCGTGCACCACCTGCTGCTCACCGATGCCGACGCCAGGGAGCACCCACTCGCCGCGTATTACCCCTCGCTGCTGCCGCCCGGCGCGACCGCCCGGCCCGCGGAGGAGGCCGGGCCCGCGCTGGTGGACTTCTGCGCTCGCCACGCCGACGCGCTGCGCGCGGTCATCGGCACCCGGCTGGTGCAGACGAACCAGGTCCAGCGCGCGCTGGGCCTGCGCTTCGGGCTGGCCGCGATCGCGGCGGAGATCGGGGACCGGCCGGTCCACCTGATCGAGGTGGGCACCAGCGCGGGACTGAACCTCCGGTTCGACCGGTACGGCTACCGCCTCGGCGGGCGTCGTTACGGCGACCCGGACTCGCCCGTCCAGCTCGTCGCCGAGCTTCACGGGAACGGGGAGGTGCCCGACCTCGACGCGCTGCCCCGGCTCGCGAGCGTGCTCGGGGTGGACCTTCACCCCGTCGACGTCCTGGACCGCGACGACCGGCAGTGGCTGCGGGCGCTGGTCTGGCCCGAGAACCAGGACCAGGGGCTGCTGCTGGCCGCCGCGCTGGACCTGGTCGCGGGCGACCCGCCGCCGATCCTGGCCGGGGACGCGATCGACGTGCTGCCGGGCCTGGCGGCCTCCCTGCCCGCGGGCGAGCCGCGCGTCGTCTACCACTCCGCGACGCGTATGCACGTGCCCGCCGAGCGCCTCGACGCGTTCGACGCCGCGATCGCCTCACTCGGCGACACCGGCCCGCTGTGGTGGCTCTCGGTCGAGGAGGCCCCCGACCCGGATCCGCGCGAGGACACCTCCCGCGGGGGCGCCGCGCTCCGCCTGCGCGGCCCGGACGGCGCGAGCCGTGACCTGGCCGTCGTCGAGGGACACCTGCGCTGGGTGGAGACCCTGCCGGTCCCCTCGCCGACGGGCTGACGGCGTCCGTGCGCGTTGCGCACCAGGGTCAAGGACCCCCTCGCTGCTCCGAGGGGGTCTCCGGGTCGGCGGTGTCCCACCGGGAGGGTCGGGGCGCCGGGATGGGCGGCCGCCGCGGGTTGGGCGCTTGCGCCTGGCCGGGCGTCAGCGGCCGAGCCAGAGGTCACGGTTGCCCGCCACCAGGACCCGGCCGTCGGCGAGGGTGGTTGCGGCCGTCGGGGGCTCCGTGCCGCAGCCGAGGCTGACGCGTCGCCAGTTGCCGCCGGGCGCGCCGTCATCGGCCGGGAGCCAGAGCACACCGCAGTACCGCGGGCGCTTGGCCACGCCCTGGGGGATCGGTTCGCTGCCGACGAGGACCGGGCGGCCGGTCGCGTCGACCGTGGCGGCGACCACGTCGCCGTTGCCGAGCGCGTGCGGATCGCTGAGCTGCCAGTGCCGCGCGTCCGAACTGGTGAGGACGACGGGCTGATCGGGCGAGCCGGCCTGGTAGACGCCGCCGTATGCGATCCAGAGCCCGTGGGCCCGGACGACCCCGATGACAGTGGTGCCGGGCGGAATGCCCGCGGCCTGGGACAGCGACCAGTGCGCTCCGCCGTCCGCCGAGTACCAGACGGGCAGGCGGCCGTCCGGCTGCCGGTTGAAGTAGTTCGACGCGATTCCGCCGACCGCGACGACATCGGGGCCGTCGGTCGCGAGACCGGTGATCGGGCTCGCGGTGAAGGCCGCGGTCGGGGCGGGCAGGGAGACCCGTCGGACGGTCGCCCCGACGTCGTCGGAGGTCCACAGCACCGGGTGTTCGACCCGGCTGAGGTAGAGCTCGCCGGCGATGAGCAGCCGGCCGCCGCTGCGGGCGACGGCATGGACGCTGCCCTGGTCCTCGGATTCGCTGTCGGGGTTCGCCGGGACGGGCAGGCCCAGTGTGGCGAGCTCCTTCTCCGTGACGCCGTGCGCGTCGAAACGCGTGACCCGGTCGGCGACCGCGATGAGGGAGCCGTCGCTCCAACGCAGCACGGCCTGGCCGAACACGCCGCCGCCGTTCCACCCGCCGTCCGCCGCGGGCGGCCCGTCGGAGCCCGCGGCCGAGTCCCCGCTGCCAGGGGCCGGACTGAGGCGCAGTTCGGTGCAGTCCTTCTTCCCTGCGGCGATCCGCCAGTTCGCGGGGACGTCGCGGTAGCCGTTCGCGTAGGTGCCGATGCCGAGGACGCAGGATCCGTCGGGAAGCAGCGTGCGAAGACCCTCACCGGGGGCGACGTAGTCGCTCGCGCCGGGCCACTGGACGGCACCCGGATAGGCGGTGAAGCCCAACAGCGCCGCGGGGGTACCGCTGTGGTCATCCGGCGTCGCGCCCGCCGCGGCAGAAC
>NZ_BBPO01000075.1 GCF_000787815.1 Streptacidiphilus neutrinimicus | reverse complement strand
GCCCTCCGCCGCGCCGACCGCGCCGACCGCGCCGACCGCGCCTGCGACCGCCTCACCCGACGCCGCGCGGAGCATGCCGACGCCGAAAGCGGCGCGCGGCGCGGGCGTGCGCACGCGCAACCGGACGGACTCGAGCAGAGAGCGGGTGACCTCGGCGGTCGCCGAGGCCTCGGTCATCTCGTAGCTGCCGATCCCGCCCGGCAGCGGCTCGTAGGCGGCGACGTCCGGCGCCCCGGCGCGCATGCTGAGCGCCTGCCCCGGCGTGACCCGGCGCACGCCGAGGAACGGGCTCGTGTCGCCGACCCCCTCCGGGGAGTCCGGCAGGGCCAGCCGTGCGGCGAGATGGACGTGGTCGACTGGCGCCTCGACCAGGTCGGCGAGCGGCAGCGCCGCCGTCGCCCAGGCGGTGCCGCCGCGCCAGCCGGTGTAGTAGACGGGCTGGACACCGGCAAGATCGCCCAGGACGGCGACGCGGGTGCCCTGCTGCAGGACGACGACGTAGCTGCCGGGCCAGGTGGTCAGATGGCGCAGGGCGCCGCCGCTGGTGGCCAGCAGGGCGGTGCGCAGCGCGGAGTCGGCCGCGCCGCAGCGGCCGAGGACGAAGAGGCGGGCCAGCGCGCCGTCGTCCGGCGGGAACGCGGGCGTGGGCGCCCCGGTCTCGAACGGGGCGGGGAGCTCCTCGAAGTCAGGGAAGCCGTTCTGCACGACGTGCCGGTGATGCCGGCGGTGGCGGTAGACCGCGACGCCGCGGATCTCGTCGGGGCGCCAGTCGCCGACGACCCACAGCGGGTCGTTCCCGGGCCAGAGCAGGCGCCCGCCGACCGGCCGCAACGCAGCGGCCTCCTGCCCGGCCCTGCCGCGCACGCCGTTCCAGCCCACCACCCACCGCATCGTCGCCTCCCCGGCAAGGCAGCACGGTGCCGCGCCGTCAGCTCACATGGTGCCAGCTCACGGCGCGCACGTCGGCGGCCTCGCGGAGATCGACTTACGTTCACAGCCCGGTCGTTGATCATCCATCAGCTCGAAGGTGCAACAAATCCAGCGAAAACCTGAGTAAACCACCCAAGATCCACACGTGGCAGGTCGGGCTCCGGGCCATCCCCTCCCTGGTCCGGGCCCCGACCCCTGGGGCCGCGGACCGGGAGGGCCCGGACGGACGAGCCCCACGCCCGCCCCGAACTGCGCGGTGACTTCGCGGCCCGGGGGGTGTCCGCACACCCCCCGGGCCGGTCCGCCGCCGCGCGGGGATGTACGGCGGCGGCGTCCCCCGACCCGCCGGGTCCTCGACGGCAGGCCGACCCACGCCACCATGCAACTGCCGCGACTGCACGTCAGGGAGGGGGCACGGCGGGGCGCACCGCCGCACGCGCCAGGGGCATACGCCAGACATCCGCCGCACGTCTGTGCGGTTCGCTCGGAGGGAATCCCGCAGGCGGGACGCCGGTCGTCTCGGCCGTGGCCGGTACCGGTTCCCGCCATCCGGTACAAGACCCCTTAACCCTGGGAACCCGGGGAACTACTCTGGGTGTTATCAGTCAGGATGGGTGATATCCCGTCAAGGGGCTCCCCTCCAAGGGTAGTCGGATCAGAATCAGAACAGTCAGGGCCGCCGGGGCAGTCGCGGCGGTCGCAGCGGTCGGGCCGGGCAGTCGAGGGGGTGCAGCCGGGAATGGTGGCCAACGGGCGCGGACCGAACGAGAAGCTGGGCTCCCTGCTGGCGCTCGCGGGCATCAGCAACGCCGGGCTGGCCCGGCGGGTCAACGATCTCGGCGCACAGCGGGGCCTGACGTTCCGCTACGACAAGACGTCGGTGGCCCGGTGGGTCACCAAGGGCATGGTCCCGCAGGGTCCCGTGCCGCACCTGATCGCGACGGCGATCGGCGGCAAGCTCGGCCGGAGCGTCCCGTTGGAGGAGATCGGCCTGGGCAGCGCCGATCCCACGCCGGAGGTCGGCCTCTCTTTCCCGCGCGACGTCCCCGCGGCGGTGCGGGCCGCCACGGAGCTGTGGCGTCTCGATCCCGGGCGCGCGCGCAAACCCGGTGCGACCGGCCCGGGGTGGTGGGACAGCCTGGCCGGCACCTTCTCCGTCGCCGCGTACGCCACACCCGTCTCACGCTGGCTGATCACGCCCGTCGACGGGTCCGTCGCCCGCGAGGCCACGGCCGCCGCCTCGTTCACCGACGTGCACGAGCCCTCCGACCTGGCCCGCCTCGCCGACACGCGGGGCCGCCCGTACCGCGTGGGCCACGCCGACGCGGCGAAGCTGCGCATGGCGGCGGAGGAGGCCCGCCGCTGGGACTCCCGCTACGGCGGCGGCGACTGGCGCTCCTCCATGGTCCCCGAGTGCCTGCGCCGGGACGCGGCGCCGCTGCTGCTCGCCTCGTACAGCGACGAGGTGGGACGCGCGCTGTTCGGCGCGACGGCGGAGCTGAGCCGCCTGGCCGGCTGGATGGCCTTCGACACCGGCCAGCACGAGGCCGCGCAGCGCTACTACATCCAGGCGCTCCGGCTCGCCCGCGCGGCGGCGGACGTGCCGCTGGGCGGTTACGTGCTCGCCTCGATGAGCCTCCAGGCCACCTACCGCGGCGCGGCGGAGGAGGGTGTCGACCTGGCGCAGGCGGCGGTGGAGCGCAACCGCGGTCTGGCGACCGCGCGCACCATGAGTTTCTTCCGTCTGGTCGAGTCCAGAGCCCACGCCCGGGCGGGCGACGCGACGGCCTGCGCGGCGGCGCTCGCGGCGGCCGAGAGCTGGCTGGAACGCTCCCGGGCCGGGGATCCGGACCCGGCCTGGGTCGACTTCTACACCTGGGACCGCCTCGCGGCCGACGCCGCGGAGGGCTTCCGCGACCTCGGCATGCCGGGCAAGGTCCGCGAGTTCACCGAGCGCGCGCTGGCACGCCCCACCGAGGAGTACGTGCGCTCGCACGGCCTGCGCCTCATCGTCTCCGCGATGGCCGAGCTCGACGAGGGTGAGCTGGAACG
Organism: Streptacidiphilus neutrinimicus; assembly: GCF_000787815.1. GTDB lineage: Bacteria > Actinomycetota > Actinomycetes > Streptomycetales > Streptomycetaceae > Streptacidiphilus > Streptacidiphilus neutrinimicus. The sequence continues at coordinate 30,864 of NZ_BBPO01000075.1, read as the reverse complement.
CGCGGTCGCGGCGGGCAACCGCGCGCTGGACGTGGCCGGAAGGATCTCCTCGCAACGGACCCGGGAGTACCTGGGCGAGATGCTCAAGCGGCTGGACCGCTTCAAGGGCGAGCGCATCGCCGAGGAGCTCGTCGAGCGGGCGAGGCTGACCCTGGCGGCGCCGGCGTAGCCGCAGGTCCGCACCGCACGGCAGCACCGCACGTCAGCACCGCTTGTCCGCGCCGCTTCTTCGCAGAGCCCAGCGCCCTCGGACTGCTCCAACTAGAGTTCCCGCATGGGTTCCTCCTACGACTGCGACGTCGTGATCATCGGTGGCGGGATCGTCGGGCTCAGTGCCGCATACGCGTTGAGCCTCGCGCGGCCCGACGCGGACGTGATCGTGCTGGAGAAGGAGCCGCGGCTCGGCGCGCACCAGACCGGGCACAACAGCGGCGTGATCCACAGCGGGCTCTACTACAAGCCCGGCTCGCTGAAGGCGCGCTTCGCGCTGGCCGGCGCGGCGGAGATGGTGGAGTTCTGCAAGGAGCAGGGCCTGCCGCACGAGGTGACCGGCAAGCTCGTCGTCGCCGTCGACGAGACCGAACTGCCCCGGCTGCGCGCCCTCGCGGAGCGTGGCCGCGAGCACGGACTGCCGATCCGCGAGCTGGCCGCGGGCGAGATCGCGGCGTACGAACCGCACGTGCGCGGGGTCGCCGCGCTGCACGTCGGGACGACGGGCCTCGCCGACTTCCCCGCCGTCGCCGAGCGGTACGCGGAGCTGTCGGGGGCGCGGATCCGGACCGGGAACGCGGTCACCGCGATCGACCGCCGCGCGGACGGGGTGACGGTCACGACGTCCCTCGGCGAGGTCCGCGCCCGCGCGCTGGTGAACTGCGCGGGTCTGTACAGCGACCGGGTCGCGCGGCTGGCCGGGGACGAGCCCGGGCTGCGCATCGTGCCGTTCCGCGGCGAGTACTTCGCGCTCTCCCCCGGGGCGGCCGCGCTCGTGCGCGGGCTCGTCTACCCCGTGCCGGACCCGGCGTTCCCCTTCCTCGGCGTGCACCTGACCCGCGACCTGGTGGGCGGGGTCCACGTGGGCCCGAACGCCGTGCCGGCGCTGGCCCGCGAGGGGTACGGGTGGGGGCGGATCAGCGTGCGGGACCTCGCCGAGACGGTGAGCTGGCCGGGCACCTGGTCCCTCGCGTCCCGCCACTGGCGCGCGGAGGCGGTCGAGCTGCACCGCTCCCTCAGTCACCGCGCGTTCACGCGCGCCCTGCGCCGCCTGCTGCCGGACATCACCGAGCACGACCTCGTCCCCGCTCCCGCGGGCGTCCGTGCCCAGGCGGTCGACCGCACCGGTGCGCTGGTCGACGACTTCGCCTTCGCCCAGGGCCCGCGCACGGTCCACGTCCTCAACGCCCCCTCCCCTGCGGCGACCGCCTCCCTCCTCATCGGCCGCGAGATCGCCTCCCGCACCCTGACCGCCCTGGACGCCTGACACGCGGATGCGCCCCTGCGCGCAGGCACGCGGCAACGGCCGCGCCAGCGTGGCTCCTGCGCCGAGGGGCCGGAGCCACCGGCGCCGACGGCCGAGCAGCGCGCCCCGGGGACCCGGCGCGCACGGGCGCAAGCGCGGGCCTCGCTGTGCGGATGCGCGGACCCGGTGCCGCAGGCGGGTCCCCCGCCCCCGGCGTGAGCGGCCCAGCAGCACGCCCCGGCACGGTTGCCGCGCGAGAGCGCATGGACGAAGGGGGCCGGGCTCTCGGACCCGAGGGGAGCCCGGAACCGCGCCTCCGGCGGGTTCCCCGCGCGCGGCCGAGCGCCCATGCGCTGCGCGGCACGCAGAGGAAGGGACGCGTGCCCCCGAGGGCCCTTTGCGGGTTCCGTAGACTGGAGCGCATTGTGACCAGCCAGACCACCGCCCCCGCCATAGCCCCCGACGACGCACGTCCGGGGGCGCCCGTCTCGCCCGAACTGCATCAGGAGCGGCGGATCCGCAGTTTCCACCCGCGGAAGGGGCGCATGAGCACCGCTCAGCACGACGCGCTGGCGCGGTCGTGGGACCGGTACGGCATCCGCGTCGACGGAAAGCGGCAGCTGGACCTGGACGAGTGGTTCGGGCGGGCGAACGCGCGGGTCGTGCTGGAGATCGGCTTCGGCATGGGGGACGCGACCGCGACCATGGCCGCCGCGGAGCCCGAGCGGTGCGTGCTCGCCGTGGACGTCCACACGCCGGGGCACGGCAACCTGCTGCGCCGGATCGAGTCCGACGCGCTGGACAACGTCCGGCTCGCGGAGGGCGACGCGGTGGTGCTGCTGCGCGACCAGCTCGCGCCGGAGAGCCTGGAGGGGCTGCGGATCTTCTTCCCGGACCCATGGCCCAAGGCTCGCCACCACAAGCGCCGGCTGATCCAGCCGGAGTTCGTCTCGCTCGCCGCCTCCCGGCTGCGCCCGGGTGCGACGGTGCACTGCGCGACCGACTGGGAGCCCTACGCGGAGCAGATGCTCGAGGTGCTGGGCGGCTCCGCCGATCTGGCGAACCTGCACGCCGACTTCGCGCCGCGTCCCGAGTGGCGGCCGGTGACAAAGTTCGAGCGGCAGGGTCTGGCCAAGGGTCACGTCGTCCGGGATGTTCTGTTCCGCCGGGTCTGACGGTCTGACCCGCAGGAACTGCTTACCGGCCGCTCCGCGCCACCGCTAAGGTCGTGGGGTGAGCAGCGAGTACGAGGAGCCCGCGGCCGTCGCGGCAGCCGGTCCGATACCCGAACCGCACCCCGCCGATTCCGTCGTTCCCACCGATGCCGTCGACGCCGCGGTGCTGCCCGAAGGACTGCCGGCGGCGCCGCAGGCCGGCGGCACGGACGCGCTGCCGTTCAGCCCGCCGACCAGCTTCCGCTACAAGGTGCGACGCAACCTGCTGGAGAACCGGTGGCTGCGCCTGCTCGCGGTTGTGCTGGTGCTGGCGCTGTGCGGGGTGGTCATCCTCGCCAAGCTGCAGAAGATGACCGGCACCTCCGGCTTCCTGATCGGCGTCTCGCTGGCCGTGCTGCCGGTGCCGCTGATCCTTGGCGCCTTCTACTGGCTCGACCGGGTCGAGCCCAAGCCGTGGAAGCTGCTGCTCTTCTGTTTCGGCTGGGGCGCCTGCGCGGCCACGCTGGTCGCACTGCTGGCCAACGACTGGGCCACCACGGAACTGATCAGCCATCAGGTGGGCGGCGGGGAGACCCTCAGCGCCAGCCTGGTCGCACCGCTGGTCGAGGAGACCTGTAAGGGCTCGGCCCTGCTGCTGATCTTCCTGTTCCGCCGCCGCGACTTCACCGGCATCGTCGACGGCGCGGTCTACGCGGGCTTCACCGCGACCGGCTTCGCCTTCACCGAGAACATCCTCTACATCGGCCGCTCGGTCGCCGACGGCAGCCCGGACGGCGGCAGCGCCGTCGTGGTCACCGTCTTCACCTTCCTGATGCGCGAGGTGATGTCCCCCTTCGCGCATCCGCTGTTCACGTCGATGACCGCGGTCGGCTTCGGTGTGGCGGCGATCAGCCGCAAGCGCTGGCAGCGGATCTGCGCGCCGATCGCGGGCTGGATCTTCGCCATGCTGATGCACGGCACCTGGAACAGCTCGCCCTCGCTGGGCGCAGCAGGGTTCCTCGGCGTCTACTTCCTCTTCATGGTCCCGGTCTTCGCGCTGATGGTGTGGCTGCTGGTCTGGGCGCGCGGCAACGAGCTGCGCACGGTCGGCCGCCAGCTGGCGGTGTACGTGACGGCGGGCTGGATGAGCTCGCCAGTCCCCGTCGTCATGTCGTCGATGCGCACCCGCAAGCAGGCCCGCGCCCTGGCCCGGTTCCAGCAGGGTCCGGCCGGGGACCGGGCCATGCGCGAGTACCTGTCCTTCGCGACCTCGCTGGCCCTGCTGCGCGAGCGGGTGGCCCGCGGGCTGGCCGTCCAGCACTTCACGGAGCGCGAGCAGGAGCTACTGCACCATCTGTGGGAGCGGAAGGACGCGGTCTCGACGGTGTTCGCGCGCGTCGGCGAGCAGGAGTGGTTCCGCAAGCACCCGCCGCTGATGCCCGCGTTCGGTCGCCCTGGCCCGGTACCCATGGGGGTGCCGATGGGCATGCCCGCGCAGGTGCCCGCCCAGGGGTACGGCGGTCCGTACGCGCAGCCGGGCCCGTACGCACAGCCGGGCCCGTACGCGCAGCCGGGCCCGTACCCGCAGCCCGGCCCTTACGGACAGCCGGGGCCGTACGGTCGGCCGGGGCCCTACGCCCAGCCTGGCCCTTACGCGCAGCCCGGACCGTATGCCCAGCGCCCGTACCCGCAGCCGTACGCGTACCCGCAGGTCCAGCCGTACCAGCCCCACCCGTACCAGCCCGCGCTGCCGCAGCCGTACCCGCAGGGCCCGTCGTACCCCGTCACCCGGCCCGGGACGCCCGCGCCCGAGCGAGCGAAGGACCAGGCGGAGGAGCAGGCGGAGGACCAGGGGCCGGAGCAGCAGCAGCCCGCCGCCGAGCGGTGACCATCAGCGCCCCACCAGCGACTTCGGCCGTACCGGAACCATCCGGACCCCCTGCCGCGTTGTTCTGAATATCCGCACATCGATGTGCGGCGACGCCGACACAGCGTCAGGAGGCAGCGCCGGTGACCGATGGCATCTACCGGATGGCCGTGACCAGTGGGCACGGGCATCAGGAGACTGTTGCCCTGGCCGAACAGCAGCTGCGGCAGTGGCTCAAGGCGCTGCACTACGACGAACCGGGTTCCGGGAACGGACGACGGCGCGTCGGACCGCAGGCCGTGCTGGACCAGGTGGCCCGTGGCAAGGCCGTGCAGGGGCGGCTGGCCCGCTGGCGGCTGCGCGAGTTCACCGTGCAGGGCATCTGGCAGACCTCGCTGACCGTCGCCACCGCGCGCGACGGCCGCACCTGGGTGCAGCTGGACGCCGAGCAGCTGCCGGTGCGCGGCGAGGAGCCCGCGAAGGCGCCCGTGCCGGCGCTCGCCCGCGGGCTGCTGGACGTGCTGGACGCGACGGAGGGCGAACAGCCCGGCTCAGCGCGGGTGCACGCGTTGCCGGGCGTGATCGAGCGGGGCGACGTCGACGACATCCTCGACGAGCTGTGCGACCCGGACCGGCGGCTGCCCATCGTCGTCGCCAGCACCCCTCTCCACACCGACTTCGAGGACTGGCTCGACGACACCGTCGACCCGCTGCTGCGCAGCTGCAGCGGGATCGCCGTCCTCTACGCGCTCTCCCCCGGCGCGGAACGCGCGTTCAACACGGCGCTCGAGCACCACCGCGTCTACGGCGGTGCGGTCCGCACGTACCTCCCGGGCCTTGATCCGGCATGGGCGCCGGAGGCGGCCCGGCACCGGGTGATGTCCCGCACGACGATCGAGGAGAACCTGCGCCGCGCATCCGGCCTGCTGGCCTGGCTGCCGCGTCGGCTCGCCGTGCAGGCGCCGCTGGCGGACCAGCTGGTCGGCCTGCCTCCGCTGCGTCCCGAGGGCCTGCCCGAGGCGGACGCGATCCAGCCCGGCGGCCTGCTGGTGGACCACGAGGAGGAGGAGGCCCACGAGCAGCGGGCCCGAGCGGAGGAGCTGCAGGAGGTCCGCCGCTGGCTGCGCGCCGCGGAGGAGCGGGAGTCGCTGCTGGCCGCCGAGTACGACGAACAGTACAGCGAGCTGCGCGCGGTCCGCACGAAGCTGCGCACGCTCTCCGGCCGCCCCGTGCGCCCGCAGGACTCCGAGCCCGCGACTTTCGCGGAGCTGCTGGACCGTCTGGACGAGTTCCCGCAGCTCGCGTTCACCGGTGACGCCCGGCTGACCAAGGAGCTGGACGAGCAGACGGACCACCCCACCTGGGTCCGGATGACCTGGGACGCGCTGATGGCCCTGCAGGACTACGCCGAGTCGGCCAAGTCCGGCTCCGCGGGCGGCGATTTCCGCAGCTGGTGCGAGAACACCCCGCCCGACTGCCACCCCTTCCCACCGCGCAAGGTGATCCGCGGCGAGTCCCGGACGGTGAGCACGAACGCCAAGTGGAAGCGGGAACGCCAGCTGCCGGTCCCGGTCGAGGTCGACCCGTCGGGCCGCGTCTTCATGGGCGCCCACCTGCGAATAGGCGGTGGCGGCACGGCTCCGCGCCTGCACTACCACGACGACTGCTCGGGCAGCGGCCGGGTCTACATCGGCTACATCGGACTCCACCTGCACAACACGCGCACGAACTGACCACTGACTGACGGAGGTTCACTTTCCATGGCCGAGGTCCCCTCTTCGCTCGTCGCCGCCACGGGTCTCGTCGGCGGCTACGCCGTCGCCCGCGCGACGAAGCGCCGCGAGCTCGGCGGCGTGGCGCTCGCCACGGCGGGCGGCGTGGCCGCATGGCAGTGGCGCAGGGCGGCGGGCCCGAAGGCGGCCGCCGCGCTGGGCGGCCTCTACGTGGCCGCGTTCGCGGGTTCCCACCCGCTGGCGAAGAAGCTGGGCGCGTGGCCGTCCGTCCTGACGGTGGCCGGCACCGTCGCCCTCGCGAGCTGGGCCGTCGCCGACCGGAAGTAGTGGCAACACCTCAGGGGCGCGGGGAACTGCGCGAGAAACCACCCTGTGCGGATGGCCCTGAACGTTGAGGACCATCCGGACGTCGGTGGCATGTCGCGCCGTTCGTCGCGCCCCTGAGTAGTGCTGCGCCCCTGAGGCTCAGATGCTGAGGCCGTGCGCGGCGAACCACGCGGAGGGGTCGACGGGGTCGGCGCCGTCGGGGCGGACCTCGATGTAGACGTGGGGGGTGGTGAAGCCTCGGGAGGAGCCAACGCGGCCGAGGGGGTGGCCGGCCTGGACGGAGCCCGCGGTGGCGGCGATCGCGGAGAGGTGGCAGTACCAGATCTCCGTGCCGTCGGGCAGCGTCTGGACCACGCGGTAGCCGTAGCTGCCGGCCCAGCCGGCGGAGGTGACGGCCCCGGCGCCGACCGCGCGGACCGGCGTGCCTGCGGGGGCCGGGAAGTCCTGACCGGGGTGCAGGTGGGACCAGTACGAGGCGTCACGTCCGAGCCCGGTCGAAGCGCAGGCGATCGGCGGGACGAGCGGGCCGACGGCCCGCACGCGCTCGGCCGCCGCGGCCTTCGCGGAGGCCGCGGCTGCGGCCTCGAGGCGGACGGACTGCGCCGTCGTCGGAGCGGCTGGGGCGGCTGCGGAATGGTCCGGCGCCCCCTGGGTACGGATGCGGTCGAGGAGCGCGGTGCCCGCGTCGGAGGCGTGGGCCGTGGAGGCCGCGCCCGCGTGCTCGTCGACGAAGAGGGAGCCGGTCGCGCCGCCGTGCTCGGCGTGCTCGGCCGCCATCGCGGGGCCGGCGAGGCCGATCACGCTGCTGGCTCCCACGGCCATGGCCGCGAGGCCCAGCGCGGCGCCGCGCTGCCGCGGCACGGCGAGGACGGGTTGGTCGGTCGGCGCCGGGGTCTGGACCTCGGCCGGGTATGCCGCCATGACTGGCGTGCTCCTTTCCGTCCCTACGCCGACCGGGTTAGCTGACGGGTTCGGAGAGGGAGGTCTCCTACGGCCGCAAGGCCGATGCACCCCAGGTACGTTGGGTCCCCGGTTCCATACGGATTAGGCGATACGCACGACGTCCGCGCGTACTGTTATGGAAAGTTAATACTAAAGCGGTCTGAATCCAAGTGTTTCCCGGGGTGCAGTTGGGACCACAGGGCCCGCCGCTCACGGAACGGCTGAGCTCTCGTTACCGAATCGGGCATGGCGGACAAAGGACCCGAGCAGGGACGCCATGACCTTCTGCAGCAGGCTGTAGGCCAGGATCGGCACCAGGACCGCGGGGTTGCCCGGGAGCCTGGTCGCGGCGACGACCGCGCCCGCACTGCTGTTGTTCATCCCGGACGCGTAGGCCAGCGCGATGGCGTCGGCGCGCGGCAGGCCGAGCCGGGCGGCCAGCACCCAGCCCGTCAGGAACGAGCCCCCGCACATCGCCGCGGCGGCGACGGCCGCCAGCAGCAGGAAGTCCGGATCGGGCCGCGCGACCACCTGTCCGAGCCCGCCGCAGGCGTTGGTGTAGCTGAGCAGCACGACCACGCCCAGGTTCCCCGCCTTGACCACCGGAACCGCGGCCGCGAGCAGCGCCGGGCGGCGTGCGCTCAGCAACCGCCCGAGAGCGAGGCCCAGGGCGCACGGCAGGACGACCGCGAGGACGGCGAAGACGACGCAGGCGTGCGCGGCCGCGGCGTGCAGATCAGCGGCGTAGGGGCCGGCGGCGAGGAAGCCGCCGAGGTGCAGGCCGAGCGGGATGGTCAGCGGACTGAGCAGGGTGCTGCCGATGACCAGCCCCAGCGTCAGCGTGGCGTTGCCCTCGCTGCCCTGGGCGAAGACGGTGGCGCCGGCCGCGACCGGCATCGCGCCGACCAGGACCAGCCCGACCAGCAGGCTCTGCGCCTCGCGCGGACTGTGCCAGCCGTCGGCGGCCACCGCGCCGAGGGCGAGCAGGACGGTGGGCAGCAGCGCGTTGGCGGCGATGCCGACAAGCAGCGCCCTGGGGTGCCGCAGCAGGGCGGCCAGGGCCTCCGTACGGGCGGTGAGGCCGGCGTTGAACACCATGGCAGCCAGCAGCCCGGCCTGGAGCGGCACGGCCGCGCCGCCGACGTGGAACGGCGTCACCGCGCGCAGCGCGAGGCCCGGTTCGGGCCAACCCACGGCGAAGGCGTAGGCGAGCAGCATGATCCAGAGCAGCCGCCGCTGGGCGGCCGCCGTCATGGTGGTCAGGAGCGCGAGAGGGTTCGTCATCGGACACCGCCTTCCGGGCGCGCGAGCGCCTGTGGCGACATCAGATCAGGTGCGTACCCGCACCATCCAGCAAAGCCGGGGCGTTTCATGACTTCGAGCGAATCTCGTCATGATCGGGAAGTGGGGTAGAGCCAGGCGACGAGGCGGCTCGCGACATCGTCCGAGGAGAGCTTGCGCGCGTTCGCGAAGCTGCCGTCCTGGGTGGTGGCCCGGACGGTGCCGTCGGGGTTGAGCACCACCAGCGCGGGGATGCCGCTGCGCTTGAGGTCGATCCAGCGTGCGGCCAGCGCGCCGTTGCGGTCGTAGTGCCCGATGTCGACGGTGACCAGGCGGTAGTCGCGCTGGAGGACGAGCCGCACGGCCGGGTCGGCGACCCGGCGGCCCAGCGCCTGGCAGTCGACGCACCAGTCGGCCCCGAACTCCACCAGCACCGGCCGCCCGTCCCGGCGGGACTGGGCCAGCGCCCCCGCGACGGCGGCGGAGGCGTCCACCCCGGGGGCGTAGTCCGTCGGCACCGGCGCGGGTGGGACCGGGGAGACGCTGACGAAGGGCTTCGCGTAGTGCGGCGCGAGCGCGACGCCGCCCCCGTCCACCCGCACGCAGCCCGTCAGCCCGAACGACAGCCCGAACGACAGCGCGAGGAGCAGCGCGCCGACCCGCGCGGGGAACGTCGCGCGGAGGCGGGCGGGCGGCGTCGGGGCAGCCGGGGCGGTCAGAGCGGGCGAAGCGGGCGGAGCGGGCGGAGCGGGCGGAGCGGTCGGGGCACGAAGTGGTCGCACGTGGTCCAGTGCAGCATCCGGCCGCCCGCCGAACGGGCCCGACGCGCCGTCACCGGCGCGCCACAGCCGACCCTCCGGCCCGGCCCGGCCGGCTCCGGTCCTACCGGGGTCCTACAGGGAGAGGTAGACAAGGCTGCCGGCGCCTGCGAGGAAGCAGTAGATCGCGAACGGCGTCAGCGTCTTGGTCTCGAAGTACTTGTCGAGGAAGCGCACCGCCACGTAGCCGGCTACGAAGGCGCAGATGCTGCCGACCAGCAGCTGGCCGTGGATGCCCGCGCCCTGCGCGCCCGCGAGCGAGGGAAGCTTCAGCAGGGCCGCGCCGCCGATCGCGGGGGTGGCCAGCAGGAAGGCGAAGCGGGCCGAGTCCTCGTGGCGCAGGCCCTTGAAGATGCCGGCGCTCATGGTCACGCCGGAGCGGCTGATACCCGGCAGCAGCGCCAGGATCTGCGCGGCGCCCACCCAGAGCGCGCTGGCCCAGCCGAGCTTGACGATGCGCCGGTCCGAGATGACATCGGGGTGCAGCTCCTCGTCGCCCGGCATCGAGCCGTCACCGGCCCGGCGGCGGCCGGTGCCGCCGCGCTTGAGCCGCTCGGCGAAGAAGAGCACGAAGCCGTTCAGCATCAGGAAGAACGCGGCCGGGATCGGCTTGCCCAGGTTCTCGCGGAAGACCTTGTCCAGCGCGATGCCCGCGACGCCGACCGGGATGGTCGCGACGATCAGCAGCCAGGCGAGCCGCTGGTTGACCGTCTCGATCCGCCGTTCCCGGATCGAGCTGAACAGCCCCTGCAGCACCCGCGCCCAGTCCTTGCGGAAGTAGACGACCAGCGCCACGGCGGTGGCGAGGTGCAGCCCGACCAGGACGCTGAGGTACGGCGACTGCTCGCCGGCGACGTTCAGGTCGTCCGAGTACGGCTTGCCGAGCAGTGCGGGTATCAGGATGCTGTGGCCGAGGCTGGAGACCGGAAACAACTCGGTGACGCCCTGCAGCAGGCCGACGCCGATCGCTTCGGGATAGGTGAGCACGGACATCGGTATGGCGACCTTGGGCTGCTGGAGGGACGGGACGTCAAGCAGCCCGAAATTACTACAAGCGTGTAGACGCCAAGCCCTGGGATGACGGGTGTTCATTCACCCGTCGAGTGAAGTTCACCGTGGCGAGCCAGAGCGGGAGTCCGACGATCACCGGCAGCCAGATCGGCGTCATCAGCCGGTCCGCCTCGTACGTCAGTGGATGGGCCACGACGGACGCGATCCCGGTGACCGCGCAGCCCGCCGCGTAGGCGGCGACCGGTCCCGGCGCGCGCCGCAGCCCGAGCGCTCCGAGCAGCAGCGCCAGAGGCAGCACCGGCGTCGTCGCGGTGCCCTGCGCCCACTGCCACCACATGCGCAGGTTCAGCACCCCGAGCCGGGCGCCCGCGTCGGGCGCGAGGGGCCGGGTGAAGTGCGCCGAGAAGAGGTCGTCGAGGCTCACCGCGAGCGAGGGCAGGCGCAACGTCGCGGTCGCGGCGGCGAGCCCCGCGAGCGCGGCCAGCGAGACCGCGCCGACCACCACCGCGCCTCCCCCTCGCGCTCCGGCCCGGTCCCCGCGACGGCGCAGCGCCAGGCAGACGGCCGAGCCCAGCGCCGTGACGAGCGCGAGCGGCAGCACCTCGGCGTACCGGACGAGGCCGAGGGCAAGGTAGGCGGCGGCGAGCAGCGAGCCTCCGGCCCACAGCCGTGGTCGCCGCCGCTCGCAGCAGAGCGCCACCGCGAGCAGACCCGTCGTCAGACACAGCAGTGCCGCCCCCTCGGAGAGCGGCCGCACGCCGTACGCGCCGGTGGGACAGAGATAGCAGAGCAGTTGCCCGACCGCCGCGACGAGCCTGCGCGCGGCCGGGAGGACGACGCGGAGCGTCGCGAAGACGAGCGTGCCGGCGAGGCCCGTCAGCAGCACCGAGGTGACCCGCAGCCCGGTCGGTCCGCCGAGGAGCGCGACAGCGGGCGCCGCGAGCAGCGGGTAGCCGGGCCGAGTGGAGAAGATCCGCGTGTAGCGCGGGTCGTTCGGCGGCAGCACTGTCGCACCGAGCCGCGCCCGGCAGGCGGCGGCCTCGGCCGCGACGGGCGCGGGCGCGGGGAAGGAGGCGGCAGCGGGCAGGACCAGTCGTCCTCGAAGCTCCGCCCGCGCCGACTCGGCGCAGTAGTCGGCGTCGGCAGCGCGCTGCGCCGCGACGGCGGGTTGGCCCGCGTACTCACGGGCCAGCAGGTCGTAGCGGTAGCTGTCGTTGCTGAAGCTGCTCGCCGGGAGGGCGAAGACCTGGAGCAGGACGAAGAGGAGGAGCAGCAGCGCGGGCAGCGCGGCAGTGTTCGTCCTCAGCTCCCGGATCACTTCCCGAGGCTCGCACCCGGCTCGCGGCCCGGCACCCCGGGAGCAGGCGGCTTCGCCCGTTCAGGTGCAAGAAAGAGGCTCCCCGGCCGAAGACCGGGGAGCCAGGACCGCGCCGTCACACCGCCGCGCCGTCACGGCGTGACACTGTGACGCCGTCGCGCTGTCAGACCCTCGCGCCGTCAGACCGTCACGCGGCCGTGGCGAGCTCCGCGGTGTGCGGGGAGCCGGCGACCACCGCACTGCGGACCGGTGCGGCGTTGTCCGCGACAGCGGGCAGCACCCGGCGCAGCCGCCAGGCCACGACCGTGATGGCGACGCAGAACAGGGCGAGCGCGGCGAGGTAGAGCGTCGACAGTCCGGCGCCCACCAGGAGCACGCCCAGCGCGGGCCCGAGCGCGATAGCCACCTGCTTGACCAGTGCGAAGGCCGCGTTGTACGTGCCGAGCAGGCGCGCCGGGGCGAGGTCGGCGACGATCGGGCCGAGGGTCGGCGCGAGCAGCGCCTCGCCGACGCCGAACAGGGCGTACGTCATCATCATCGAGCCGATCGCGGCGAACGAGCCGCCGTGGAAGAGGCCCGCCACGCCCGCGAAGATCCAGGCGGCCAGCCAGACGATGCCGGTCGCCGCGATGGCGGTGGTGCGGCGGCGTCGCGCGGTGATGCGGACGACGAACATCTGCAGCAGCACGATCGCGAAGGTGTTCACGCCGAGGCCGATGCCGAGCGCGGACGGCGAGATGCCGACGGTGCTGGTCGCGTACGCGGCCACACCGCTCTCGAACTGGCCGTAGCAGGCGAAGAAGATCAGCCCGGCCAGGACGGAGAGCTTCACCATCGCCCGATCGCCCAGCAGCGTCCGGAAGTCCGAACCGCCGGCCTTGCGGGCCGGGGCGTCCAGGGTGTCCGGGGCCGCGGCCGGGAGCCGGACGGTGCCGGTCACGGCGGCGAGAACCAGGAACATCAGCGCCTCGATCGAGAAGAGCAGCGTGAGGCTGCCCGGCCGGGAGACGTCGACGATCTGGCCGCCGAGCATGGCGCCGATGCCCATGCCCAGGTTGACCAGGGTGAACTGCAGCGCGAAGGCGTGCGCCCGGGTCGCCCGGGTGGAGGCGCGGACCACCATGGTGGCCAGTGCCGGCTGGGTGGTGGTGACACCCGCGCCGAAGAGGAAGGCCGCGACCAGGATCGTCCAGTGCGTGGTGGCCAGCCCGAAGCTGAGCGCGCCGAGGGCGGTCAACACGGCTCCGGCGACCAGCACCGGGCGCGGCCCGAAGCGGTCGATGCCACGACCGCCCAGCGGCAGCACCACCAGCGCGGCGGCGGCGAACAGCGTGAAGACCAGCCACGCGGTCATCGAACCCAGACCGCGCACCTTCTCCACGTACACGAACATGTAAGGAAGGGTGAACCCGCTGCCGAAGGCGCTCAGGGCGTTCCCCACCTGGACGCGGCGCAGCGCCCCCCGCATCGTCGTCTCCCTCGTGATCGCCATCTCGCACACCGCCCTTCTCATCCGCACTCAAGCCGTCTCTTGAGCCGTCTTCTTGCGACCCTGTCTTCGTATCGAACGAAAGACTACACTATTAAAGTCTTCAGATGGCAACTTTTAATCCCGCAAGGCTTGAGCGTGAGATACTGGCTGCCATGACAGAGTCGTCGCAGGAGCCCGGCCAGGAGCCGCACGAGCTCGCGATCAGCGAGCAGGTCGCGGTCTACCAGCGCGAGTTCCCCAATGTGGATCCGCAGGTCGAGACGATCGTCTCGACCCTCAGCCGCTTGGTCCGGCGCATGACCGTCGCCTACGGACGGCACCTCAACGACCTCGGCATCTCCTCCGCGGACTGGGAGGTCCTCAAGGCGCTGATCGTCGCCGGGGCCCCCTACCGGCTCGGGCCGGGCGAGCTGGCCAAGCGGATCGGGCTGACGCCGGCGGCGATGACGCACCGCGTCGACCGGATGGCCACCGCCGGGCTGGTCACCCGCAGCCGGGACGAGAGCAACCGGGTGCGCGTCAACATCGAGCTGACCGAGCTGGGCCGCGAGAAGTGGCTGGAGTCCATGCGCATGGCCGCCGTCTTCGAGGAGAGCCTGCTGCAGGACGCCGGCGCCGAGGAGCGCTCGGAGCTGGCCGGCGCACTGGAGCGGATGCTGCGCCGCGTCGAGGACAACCAGCCCGACGCCCAGGGCCGCACCGAGGACCTGATCGGCGACGGCGACGGGCACTGACAGCGAGCAGGCCGACGCAACGAGAGGGGCGCGGCACCGTCGAAACGGTGCCGCGCCCCTCTCGGCGTCCAGGCGTCAGGAGAGCCCGTTGGCCTTGAGCCAGGCGTCCGCGACCGCGCCCGGGTCCGCGCCCTGGGCGCCCACCTGGGCGTCCAACTGCATCAGGTTGTCGGTGGTGAGCTTGGACGAGACGTTGTTGAGGACGGTGACGGCCCCGGCCGGCAGCGACTTGTTCGCCAGCGGCACCACGTTCTGGAAGCCGAACAGGCCCTTGTCGTCGACGAGGGTCACCCAGCCGTTCTTCTGGATCAGGGAGTCGGTGGTGAAGATGTCGGCGATCTGGACGTTGCCGTTCTGCAGCGCCGTCTCGGTCAGCGTGCCGCCGGCGTCCAGGGCCTTGTAGCTCTTGAAGGTCAGACCGTAGGTGTCCTTCAGCCCCACCAGGCCCTGCTCGCGGGTCTGGAACTCCGGGGAGGCGCCGATGACGAGCGAGCTCGCGTCCTTGCTCAGCGAGCTGATGGTCGAGGTCGCGGTCAGGTTCAGCTGCTTCGCGGTGGCGGCGTTGACCGTCAGCGAGTCCTTGTCCTCGGCCGCGGAGGGGTTGAGCAGCTGCAGCGTCGGGCTCAGCTTGGCGGCGGTCTTGGCGTCGGTGTCGGCGGTGCTGGTCCCGACCGCCTTCTGGTCGAGATAGGCGAGCAGCGCGCCGTTGTACTCCGGCATCAGGGTGACCGCGCCGTTCTTCATCAGCCCGTAGGAGATCTCACGGCTGCCGATGTTCGGGTGGTACTTCACCTGGAAGCCCTTGGCCGCGAGGGCGTGGCCGTAGATGTCGGCCAGGATCGTGCTCTCGGAGAAGTTGTTGCTGCCGACGGTGATGACGCCGCCGCCCGTGCTCGCCGAGGGCGCCAGCGGGTTTCCGGCGGTCGAGCTGGACGAGCCGCAGGCGGAGAGGGCGACGGCGGCCGCGGCGGCCACCACGACAGCGGCCGAACGGGTACGGGTGGAGCGGGAGGCGAGGAAGAAGGTCACGGTTCCAATCCGGCTTCTGCTGTGGTCGCTGTGCTCGGTCGTGGGCTCGTCGGGTGTCGTTCGGGCGTGGTTCACCCAGGCCACAGATGATCAAATCCGCTGTGACGCAGGTGAGTCAACGGATATTTGGTCACGATCGACCTCCTGGGACCGAACGATGGTGTACCGCCCCGCACGAAAACTGGAAGTCCGAGGGCCTCGTTGTCGCGCAATATTCACAGTCGCCTCTGACAAACGGACCGCTCAACCGGTAGTCTCGCCGCGGTCACGGGTTCGGGGGGCGGGCTCAGGTTCGACCCGCCGCCGGATGCACCGTCAACACTCAGGAAGCACAGGGACATTAGGAGATCCTCTTGTCCTCCCTGGACACCTTGGCCGACCGGCTCGGACGACGTCTCACCCGGCTGCCGTTCCGGCGCAAGCTCAACACGCTGATCGCCGCCCCGCTCGTCGTCATCACCCTGCTCGGCACGGTGGCCATGGCGGGCCAGGTCAACCAGGCCCAGTCCGCGGCGACCGAGGCCGGCCTGCTCGGCAACAGCGCCACCGTCGCCCGCCTCGTCGACGACATCCAGCGCGAGCAGGCGCAGGCGATCCTCGCCTACGAGAGCTACTGGAGCACCACGGCCGGCGTCGGCAGGAACCCGGCCGACCGCGCCGCCTACGCGGCCGCGCAGCACGCCACGGACGCCCAGGCGGCCGCCGTCCGACGGGCTTTCGGCAGCGCGATGCCGGCGGAGCTGGACACCGCGCTGCAGAGACTGGGGCCGTACGGGCTCGGCCTGGCTCGCCAGGCCGTCGCCTCCGGCCTCCTCCCGACCGAGAACATCGACGCCGCCTACGGCGACGTCTCCGAGGGCCTGATCGACGGCCTCGGCCTCACCGCACAGCAGCACAGCCAGAGCGCCGCGCGCCTCGCGGACCAGCTCGACGTGCTGCTCCGGGCCGACTCGGCCCACGCGCAGTTCGAGACGTCCGTCGTCTCCGCGCTCACCAGGGACTCCGACGCCGTCGTCCAGTTCGGTGTGGCGGAGAGCAGCTACCAGCTCTACAAGGCCCAGCAGGCCCGCTTCGCCGCGGTCGCGCCGGCCGACCGGTCCAGCGCTCTCTACGAGATCGACTTCGGCCCGGACGAGCTGCAACTCGAGTCGACGCTCAGCGACCTGGCGCAGAACATCTCGGCCGTGGCCAACCCCACCGCAGCGCAACTGCGCGCCGCAGGCAAGGCGGCGCAGGCGCTGGAGCCGGCGGCCGACCGGGAGTCCCAGCAGCGGGCCGGCGTCATCAGCAGGCTGATCCCGCAGATCGCCGCCGAGGCCCGGCGCGACTCGAGCCGCTCCTGGTGGCGGGCGAGCCTGCTGCTCGTCCTCGCCGTCGTCCTCTTCCTCGGCTGGGTGCTGCTGCTCACGCTCATCCGCCGCTCGATCGTCGGTCCGCTGCAGCAGGTGACCGAGGCCGCGCGGCGCGTCTCCGAGCTCTCCGCCCAGGAGTTGGCGCGCGTCGCGGACGAGGACACCCCCGCAGCCGACGGCCCCCCGCAGCTGGAGGACCTGCCGATCCTGGCGAGCGACGAGATCGGCGAGCTGGCCAGGGCGTTCAACCAGGTGCAGGCCACCGCCGGCGCGCTGTTGGAGCGGCAGGCGCAGAGCCGCCGCAACATCGCGGAGATGTTCGGCAACATCGGACGCCGGGTCGCCAACCTGACGGGACGTCAACTGGGGCTGATCGACGCGGTGGAGCGCGGGGAGACCGACCCCGCGCTGCTCGAACAGCTCTACCGGATCGACCACATCGCGGTGCGTCTGCAGCGCAACGCCGACTCCCTGATGCTGCTGGCCGGCCTGCGGGACACCGAACTCGACGGTCGCCCGGCCGAACTGAGTCACGTCGTCCGGGCCGCGCTGGGCCAGATCGAGGGCTTCGAGCGGGTCCGGCTGCTGGCCGACGTCGACGCGACCGTGGCGCCGGACCTCGTCAACGACCTCGTCCTGGTGCTGGCGGAACTGCTGGAGAACGCGGTCTCCTTCTCCCCCGCGCACAGCGAGGTCGCCGTGACGCTGCGGGAGCGTCACGGCCAGGCGGTGCTGGAGATCGTCGACCACGGTCTCGGCATGAGCGCGGAACGGCTCCTCGAGGAGAACGCCCGGCTGGTCCGCCGCGAGCGCCTGGACCTGGCGCCCACCAGAGTGCTCGGCCTCTTCGTCGTCGGCGTGCTCGCCCGCCGCTGGGACCTCAGGGTCACCCTGTCGCACACCCCTGGCGGCGGTGTGACCTGCGACGTCGCCCTGCCCGCCGATCTGGTCACCCCGGGCGCGACGCTCGCGGGCCTCACCTGGTCCGCGGTCGCGGCGCCCGCGCTCGCGCCCTCCCCCGCGCGTCTGAAGGCGGCGATTCCGGCTCCGGAGCCGGCCCCCGCCCTCGCGTCCGCCGGCGCCCGCACCCACGGCGACGGGAACGAGACCGGCGCCGACGGCGTCCAGGCGAGCGGGGGGCTGAAGCGACGGGTGCGCGGGGCGACCCTGCGCGAGGACCGAGGCGGCGCCGTCCACTTCGCGGCCCGCCCCGCGGATCCGGACGAAGTGCGCTCCGCCCTGGAGGAGTTCGAAGCCGCGGTCAGCCGCGCCGAGCGCGACAGCAGTATCGGTTCCACCAGCACCAACGGCACGACCAGCACCCCTGAGAGAACGGAAGGAGTGGGACAGTGACGACCGATCCCACCGTGCAGGACCTGCAAGGCGCCGCGGCGGACTTCACCTGGCTGCTGGGCCGCTTCGCCGGGGAGACCGCCGGCGTCGTCGACGCCATCGCCGTCTCCTCCGACGGCCTCCTGATCGCCGTCTCCAGGCTCCGCGACCACGCCGACTCCGAGCGGCTGGCCGCGATCGTCTCCGGCATCACCAGCCTGGCGGCGGGCGCCTCCGGCAACTACGGCCTGGGCGGCCTGAACAAGGTCATCATCGACCTGGAGGGCGGCCACCTGCTGGTCAGTTCGATCGGCAACGGCTGCGTGCTCGGCGTGGTGACCTCCAAGGAGGCCAAGCTGGGCAACATCGCCTACGAGATGACCCTCTTCGCCAACCGCGCCGGGGCCGCGCTCAGCCCGCAGCTGATCATGGAGCTGAAGAACGGCGTCGGCGCGTGAGCGGCTCCGACGACACCTCCGGAAGACGCGGCGAGGGGGTCGTCCGGCCGCTGCGGCCCTACGTCGACCCGCCGGAGGAGGACGAGCCCGCGACCGGCTCCGCCTCCGCGCCCGTCGACGCCTCGGCACCGGGAACCGCGGCGTCGGCAACCGCGGCGGCGGCCGGGCCGGGACCCGTCGGCGAGCCCGTCCGGCGCAGCCTCTCCGTCCGGCCGTTCCTGGTCACCGCGGGACGGACGACCGACGCGGACCGGCTCCCGCTGGAGACCCAGGTCGTCACCACGGCGGCGGGCCTCGACGCGCTGCCGTCGCTCACCTTCGAACAGCACGACATCGTCGCGGCCTGCCGCGAACCGCTGTCGCTCGCGGAGCTCGCGGCCCGGCTGCAGCACCACCTCAACGTGGTGCGGGTGCTCGCCGGTGACCTGCGCTCCGCCGGACACCTGACCGTCCACGCTCCCCAGGCCGACGCCGCCCACGACCTCTCCGTCCTGCGACGGGTGATCGACGGGCTCCGCGCCGTCCCCGACTCGCGAGGTCTCACGCGTGACAACAACCGCCCTGCCTAACCCCTCCGCGTCCGGTGCGGGCCGCCCGCCGCTGCCGGTCAAGATGGTCATCGCGGGCGGCTTCGGCGTGGGCAAGACCACGACCGTCGCCTCCATCTCCGAGATCGACCCGCTGACGACGGAAGCCTCCATCACGGAGGTCGCCGCGGGCGTCGACGACCTGACGCACACTCCGCACAAGACCACCACCACGGTGGCGATGGACTTCGGCGTCATCACCCTCGACCCGACCCTGAAGCTGTACCTGTTCGGCACTCCCGGCCAGGACCGGTTCGGGTTCATGTGGGACGACCTGGTCGCAGGCGCGCTCGGTGGCCTGGTGATCGTGGACACCCGGCGGCTGGACGACTGCTTCGCGGCGGTCGACTACTTCGAGAACAAGGGCCTGCCCTTCGCCGTCGGCATCAACGTCTTCGACGGCAACCTCGACCACGACCTCGACGAGGTCCGCTGGGCGCTCGACATCCCGGACTCCGTGCCGCTGGTCCTCTTCGACGCGCGGGAGCGCGGCAGCGTCCGCGACGCGTTGCTGGTGGTGCTCGAACTGGCGCTCCAGCGCGCCGAGGAGGAGTAGCCACGGCGCGACGGGGCGCGGGGGCCGGCTACCGGCCGCGGCGCACCCCGGGCGAGACCAGGAGCCTGTCCAGCAGCCAGAAGAGCCCCAGGGTGGCCAGCGCCAGCGCCGCGACCAGCACGGCGCCGCCCACGACCTTGGCGTAGTCGACCTGGCTGAGGCCGTCGACGATGTAGCGGCCGAGGCCGCCGAAGGAGACGTAGGCGGCGATCGTCGCGGTCGAGACGATCTGGATGGCGCCCGAGCGGATCCCGCTCAGGATCAGCGGCAGCGCCACCGGCAGCTCGACCTGGGCGAGAACGCGCCACCAGGGCAGGCCGACGCCGCGTGCCGCGTCGACCAGCGAGGGGTCGACGCCGCGCATCGCCTCGTAGGTGGTGACCAGGATCGGCGGGACGGCGAGGGCGACGAGGGGAACCATCACCGGCGTCAGGCCCAGGCCCATCAGGATGGTGAGCAGGACCAGCAGGCCGAAGGACGGCAGCGCGCGGGCGGCCGTCGCCAGCACGGCCAGGGCGTTGCCGCCGCGGCCGGTGTGACCGGTGACCAGGCCGACGGGCAGCGCGATCACCAGGGCGATCAGCAGGGCCAGCGCGCTGTACTGGACGTGTTCCAGCATGCGGGTGGGGATGCCGTCGGCGCCGGACCAGCGGCCGGGGGCGTCGAAGAACTGCTGGGCGTAGCCGAAGATGTTCACTTGGCCGTGGCCTTCCTCGCCCAGGGCGTCAGCAGCCGCCGGGCCAGCACGAGCAGGGTGTCCAGCAGCACGCCGATGACGGCGATGGAGAGCACCGCGTCCCAGGCGAGGAGCGGGCGGTGGTAGTTGAGGGCGTCGGAGAGCAGGTTGCCGAGCGCGCCCTCGTTGCCGATCAGCATGCCGACGCTGACCAGGCTGACGCTGGAGACGGTGGCGACGCGCAGGCCCGCGAAGACGGCGGGGACGGCGATCGGGAGCTCCACCTGGAAGTAGCGGCGCAGCGTGCCGAAGCCCATGGCCTCCGCGGCCGCACGGGTGTCCTCGGAGACCGAGCGCATGCCGTCGACGATGGCCGGCACGAGCACGACCAGGGTGTAGAGGGTCAGCGGGATCTCGACGGTGAGGTCGCTCTCGCCGAACCAGTCGATCAGGAACACGAAGAGGGCCAGCGAGGGGACCGCGTAGAAGACGGTGGAGACGCCCAGGACCGGCGGGTAGATCCAGCCGAAGCGGCGGCAGAACAGGGCGATCGGCAGCGCGATCACCAGCCCGCACAGGACGGGGACGAGCGTCAGCTGCAGCTGCCAGCCGACCAGACCCCACCAGGTGTTCTGCAGGTCGCTCGGGACCTCGAAGAATCCTCCGTGGCTCACCGCAGCACGTCCGCCGTGTGGGCGCTGCGTATCGCGGCGGCGACGGCCTCCTGGGCGGCGACCCCGACGGCGCGGCCCTGCTCGTCGACGGCGACGGCCCAGCCCGTGGGCGAGAGCACCGCGGAGTCGAGCGCGGCCCGCAGCGAGTCGCGGCCGATCGTGAACGCGTGGCCGTAGGGCAGCAGTTCGCCCGCCCCGCCGGTGGCCAGGTCGAGCGCGTCGGCCCAGCCGCGCGGGCGGCCCTCGGCGTCGGTGACCAGGACGAAGGGGGTCTCCGCGAGGGTGGCGGCGCGGACCTGCTCGGCCGTGGCGTCCTCGGCGACGATCGGCTCGGTGCTCAGCTCCAGCCCCTCAGTGCCGAAGAAGGACAGGTGGCGGATGCCGCGGTCGACACCGAGGAAGTCCTCCACGAACGCGTCGGCGGGCGCGGAGAGCAGCTGGGCGGGCGGCGCGTACTGGGCCAGGCGCCCTCCCTCGCGCAGCACCGCGACCATGTCGCCGAGCTTGATGGCCTCGTCGATGTCGTGGGTGACGAAGACCACGGTCTTGCCCAGATCAGCCTGGATGCGCAGCAGTTCGTCCTGGAGGCCCTTGCGGACGATCGGGTCGACGGCGGAGAACGGCTCGTCCATCAGCAGCACCGGCGGGTCCGCGGCCAGGGCGCGGGCGACGCCGACGCGCTGCTGCTGACCACCGGAGAGCTGGTAGGGGTAGCGCTTGGCGAAGGAGGCGTCCAGACCGACGCGCTCCATCAGCTCCCTCGCCCGGTCGCGCGCCTTGTTCTTGTCCCAGCCGAGCAGGCGCGGGACGGTGGCGATGTTGTCGACCACGCTGCGGTGCGGGAAGAGCCCTGCGTGCTGGATGACGTAACCCATGGAACGGCGCAGCGCGTTGACCGGGGCCTCGCGCACGTCCCGGCCGTCCAGCAGGATCCGGCCCTCGGTGGGCTCGACCATCCGGTTGATCATGCGCAGGGTGGTGGTCTTGCCACAGCCGGAGGGGCCTACCAGCACCGTGATCGAGCCGTCGGGGATCTCCAGTGTGAGCCGGTCGACCGCGGTGGTCCCGTCGGGATACCGCTTGGTCACGGCGTCGATCACTATCAAGGTGTGCAGCGCCCTTCGGGCCTCGGCCGGTCCGACGACCGGTGGGGGTACCCCCGGCCGAAGGCTGGGAGAGGATGACCGGTTCTGTGACAACGACCACCCATCTTCGTGGGGTGTCAGCAGGGGCGTCAATGCGCGCAGAGGAAGTGCACAGGACCTCTACGTACACGTGCGGCATGTGTTCGCGCTGGCCACGGGGGCGATCAGGCCGCGCGGGCACAAGGATGCTCCCCGGATGTGACCCCCGCCGTTCCATTTGTGATCAGAGCTGTGGCAGAGTCGCCCCTTATACCCATCAAAACGGGAGTCGAACCCGCCTCCCAGGGATCGCCCAGCGGGGATTGCTACAGTGCCCCACCCCGGGGGTGGACCGAAGCTCGCCGCAGAGGATGTGACCGTGACCGCAAACCGCGCCGCAGGACAGGGCCGACGCCGGGCAGGCTCCTCCATAGCCGACGGCGGGACCACGGGCGACAGCGACGGCTCAGGCGGCTCCACGGCTCTCGGAGGCCGCGCCGCGGCGCGGCGCGGCCGGAAGAAATCCGGCGGCAGCAAGCACAAGGGCCTCAAGATCGCCGGTGCGATCGTGCTCTCCCTGGCGGTGATCGGGGCCGCCGGCACCTACTACGTGGTGCACTCCCTGGACGGCAACATCACCTCGTCCGACCTCTGCTCCGGCGCCACCTGCAGCAGCAAGGAGAAGGTCGACGCCTTCGGGCGCAGCCCGATCAACATCCTGCTGATCGGCTCCGACGAGCGCGACAGCCAGGCCGACTGCAACCTGGGCGGCGACTGCGGGAGCCCCGGCGCCCGCGCCGACGTCGAGATGGTGCTGCACGTCTCCGCGGACCGCTCCAACGCGACGGTGATGAGCGTCCCGCGCGACCTGGAGGCCACCATCCCGCAGTGCGACTCCGTCAAGGGCTCGCCGAGCCAGCCGGCCCACACCGACATGATCAACGCCGCGCTCAACTGGGGCCCGGGCTGCAGCGTCGCGGCGGTGCAACAGCTGACCGGCATCCACATCGACCACTTCATGAAGGTCGACTTCGGCGGCGTGGTCGCCATGTCGGACGCGGTGGGCGGCGTCAACGTCTGCGTCGACAAGAACGTCTACGACCCGTACTCGCACCTCAAGCTGGCCGCCGGCCCGCACACCCTCAAGGGCGTCTCCGCCCTGGAGTTCGTCCGCACCCGGCACGGCTTCGGCGACGGCGGCGACCTCGGGCGCACCTTCGCGCAGCACCTGTTCATCTCGGACATGGTGAAGAAGATGAAGAGCGCCGGCACGCTCACCGACATCCCCGCGATGTACAGCCTGGCCCAGGCCGCCACCAAGGCGCTGACCGTGGACACCGGTCTGAGCAGCGTCTTCAAGCTCGCCGGTCTCGGCCAGGAGCTGAGCGGCATCTCCATGGACAACATCACGTTCCTGACCATGCAGACGCTGCCCGACCCCGCGAACAGCGCCCGCCTGGTCGTCGGCCCGGGCGCCCGGTCGCTGTTCGACTCTATCGCCAACGACCAGTCGCTCAGCGAGATCAAGAGCAAGAGCAAGGGCGGCGCCTCCCCCTCCGCGACCGCCAGCCCGGTCAACAAGGCGGACGTGGCGGTGAAGGTCGAGAACGGCACCGGCATCAGCGGCCGCGCCGGCGCGATCAGCCAGAAGCTGATCGGTGACGGCTTCAGCCAGAACACCGTCGCCCTCAGCGGCCCCTCGACCTCGACCACGACCCTCACCTACCCGGCCGGCAAGTCCGCGGAGGCGCAGGCCGTCGCCAAGGACCTGGGCCTGAAGTCCTCGGCGGTCAAGCAGAGCAGCGTCAGCAGCTCGATCGTGCTGCTGATCGGCTCCGACTGGTCCAGCGGCAGCGCCTTCCCGGGCGGCAGCGCCGCGCCGGCGCCGGCCAACACCAAGGCGGCGCTGACCGACGCGCACGCGCAGACCGCCAACCAGAACAGCTGCGCCCAGGTGAGCACCTTCGACACCGTCTCCCTGCCGGGATACGGCGGCATGACCCCGACCCGGGCCTACGCGCTCAGCCCGAAGGTGCCGAACTCGGCCCCCTGACGGGCACGGATACGCTTGTCGCGTGACCAGGGACGGCGTGACCAGGGACGGGCAGGGCGGTTGGCGGACCGCGAGACGGGACCTCGACATCGTCGCCGTCATCGCGGTCGGCGGCGGGATCGGCAGCATCGCCCGCTACGGCCTGGCGCGCGGCATCCCGACGCCCGCCGGGGGTTTCCCCTGGGCGACGCTGATCACCAACGTGACCGGGTGCGCTGTGCTGGGCGGCCTCATGTACCTGGTCCTCGAGGTCTGGCCGCCGTCGCGCTACCGCCGTCCCTTCCTGGGCGTCGGCATCTGCGGCGGCTACACGACCTTCTCGACCGCGATGCTGGAGACCCGCGGGCTGCTCGGCGGCGGTCACCTCGGCACGGCAGGCCTGTACCTGCTGGCGAGCGTCGTGCTCGGGCTCCTCGCCGTCTTCGGCGGCGCGGCCCTGACCCGGACGCTGCCGCGCGCCCGCCGTCGCGGTGGGCCGGTCGCGGAACCGGAGCCCGTGCCGAGTACGGAAGGGCAGCGCTGATGACGTCCGAACCCGAGGTCCGGCTGCGGATGACCGTCTACCTGCGCGAGAGCGGGAAGTGGCACCACCGGCCCGTCTATTCCGAGATCGTCCACCGCGCCCACGCGGCGGGGCTCGCCGGGGCGGCCGTTTTCCGCGGCATCGAGGGTTACGGCCGTCACGGCCGCGTCCACACCACCCGGCTGCTGGACCTCGCCGAGGACCTGCCGATCGCCGTCGTCGTGGTCGACGAGGAGGCCCGCGTGCGGGCGTTCGTCCCCCAGGTGCGCGAGGTGCTCGGCGAGGGCAACGGCCTGATCACCCTGGACCGCGTGGAGGTCGTGCTCTGATGGCGGTCCTGCTGGTCTTCGTGGGCGGCATGCTGGGCGCCCCGCTGCGCTACCTCACCGACCGCGCGGTGCAGTCGCGGCACGACAGCCTCTTCCCGTGGGGCACGTTCACGGTCAACGTGGTCGGCTCCTTCGTCCTCGGCATGATCGCCGCGGGCGTGGCCCGGGAGGGCTGGCCGACCGACGTGTCCCTCTTCGTCGGGACGGGTGTCTGCGGCGGCCTGACCACGTTCTCGACCTTCGGCTACGAGACGGTGCGGCTGCTCGACGCCGGGGCGTTGCGCTTCGCGGCGCTGAACGTGCTCGGTTCGCTCGCGGCGGGCCTCACCGCCGCGGCGGCGGGCTGGGCGTTGGTCACCGCGCTGTAGCTCCCGGTCGCGGACCGCTCGGCCGGGGCCGCCCGGGCTACGACTTCCGGCGCCGCTCGAGCAGCACCGGCAGGAACGACACCAGCACCACCAGGGCCACCAGCGGCAGCAGGTAGTTGTCCACGCCCGGGATGGCCGCGCCCAGCCAGTAGCCGAGCAGGACCAGCGACTGCGACCACACGACGCCGCCCGCCACCTGCCACACCGTGAAGGTCCTGGTCGGGACCTGCAGGACCCCGGCGACCGGACCGAGAACGGTGCGGACCAGCGGGATGAACCGCCCGATGAAGATCGCCTTGCGCTGCCCGTAGCGGGCCAGCAGCTCCTCGCCGTGGGCCACCGTGGACTTCAGGCGCGCGCTCCTGGAGCGCGCGAGCATGGCCACACCGCCCCGGCGGCCGATGAGGAAGCCCAGCTGACTGCCGAGGCAGGTACCCACCGCTGCGCCGAGGAGCACCTGCCACAGCGCCAGGCTCGTGCCCCCGTGCGCGGCGGGCGCCGCGCACAGGACGCCGGCGGGGAACAGCAGGGTGTCCCCGGGCAGGAAGAAGCCGACGATCAGCAGGCCTGATTCGGCGAACGTCACGACCAGCACGGCGAGCGCGCCGAACGCGGACAGCAGCGAGGACCCGTTCATCGGGTTCACCGCTGCGAGCAGGTGGGTCAACACAACTGCACCGTAGCCTGGAGAGGTATGAGGTTCATCAGCCCATGGTCGCGATCGGCCCTAGGCCCGGATGAGGGAAAAGTCATCCTCACGGAGTAGACGTCCGTCGTTATCCACAGTATCCGGCGCGTTAGGGTTCGGCCCTGTGGATAACTATGCGGCCGCACGAGGGTCCTGCCGTCCCGCGAGCGGCCCCGGCGCCCGTCACGGGCCCACTGAAAGGCCGCTCACAGGTTCGCTCAACTCGCCTGTTATGCAATGAAACTGACGGCTCGACATATCCGTTTGGCCACAGGGCGCACAGTGCGTCGGCACCGCCCCTCGTGGCGAACATCCGTCTCTGCCAAGAGGGATGAAGTTATCCCCAGGTGCCTGGAGGCCACTACAGCTGCGGCGGAGCCTCGATCCCCAGCAGGCCCATCCCCAGCTCCAGCGTCCGCGCGCTGAGCGCGCAGAGCAGCAGCCGGTTCCGCCGGACCCCCTCGTCCTCGGCCATCAGTACCGGGCAGTGCTCCCAGAACCCCGAGAAAGCCGTGGCCAGAGCGTGCAGGTAGGCGCAGAGCCGGTGCGGCTCACACGTCTCCGCGACGGCGGCGACCGCGGCGCCGAACTCGTCCAGCAGCAGTCCGAGCGCCCGCTCGGCGGGCTCCAAGGGGAGCCCGCACGCCACGGCGCCCGGCTCGCCGCCCCGACCGGCCTCAGCGGCCTTCCGCAGCACCGAGCGCATCCGGGCATGGGCGTACTGGAGGTAGGTCGCCGTGTCGCCGGTGAGCGAGAGCATCCGGTCCGGGTCGAAGACGTAGTCCTTGATCCGGTTGTTGGAAAGGTCCGCGTACTTGAGCGCGCCCACGCCGACCTGCCGCGCCCGGGTGGCCAGCTCCTGCCCGGTCAGCCCGGGGTTCTTGGCGGCGACGATCTCCGCCGCCTTCGCCGTGGCCTGGTCGAGCAGCTCCTGCAGCGCGACCGTGTCACCCGACCGGGTCCGGAACGGCCGCCCGTCGGCGCCGAGCACCATGCCGAAGGGGAGGTGCCGCGCCGTCACCCCCTCCGGCAGCCAGCCCGCCCGCCGCGCCGTCGCGAAGACCTGCGCGAAGTGCCGCGCCTGCCGCGCGTCCACCAGGTAGAGCAGCCGCCGCGCCCCCAGGCCGCCCACCCGCTCCCGGACCGCCGCCAGGTCGGTCGCCGCGTAGCCGTAACCGCCGTCGCCCTTCCGCACGATCAGCGGCGCGCCGCCGTCGCCCCGGCCCTCGCCCTCGCCCTCGCCCTCGCCCTCGCCCTCGGGGAAGACGCAGAGGGCGCCCTGCGACGCGACCGCGATGCCCGCCGCCTCCAGGTCCGCGCAGACCTGCGGCAGCTTCGGGTTGTAGTGGCTCTCGCCGACCGCGTCGGACTCCTGGAGCAGCACCCCGAGCTGGGCGTAGATCTCCTGGAAGTGCCGCTGGGACACCGCCACCAGCTCCCGCCACTCCGCCAGTGTCCGCTCGTCCCCGGCCTGCAGGGCGACGACCCGCAGCCGGGCCCGCTCGGCGAAGTCCGCCTCCGCGTCGAACCGCGCCCGCGCCCGCCGGTACGCCGCCCCGAGCGCGTGGATGTCCTGTGGGGTCTCCCCCTCCTCGAAGAGCTGCTCGATGAGCATGCCGAAGGAGGTGCCCCAGTCGCCGACGTGGTTCCGCCGGACCACGGTCTCCCCGGTGAACGCGAACACCCGGGCCAGCGCGTCGCCGATCACCGTCGACCGCACGTGGCCGACGTGCATCTCCTTGGCGACGTTGGGCGAACTGAAATCGACGACGGTCACGCCGGGCGCGGCGATCAGCGGCACCCCGAGCCGCGGATCGGCCACCCGCGCGGCCAGGTTCTCCAGCAGGGCCCGGTCGGTGACGTCGATGTTGAGGAAGCCCGGCCCCGAGGCCGCGCAGTGCGCGACCACATCCAGCTCCGCGACCCGCGCGGCGACCTCGGCCGCGAGAGCGGCCGGATTCGTCCCCCGCGCCTTGGCCAGCGGCAGCACGCCGTTGGCCTGGAAGTCCGCCCGGTCACTCCGCCGCAGCAGGGGCTCCGCCCCGCCCAGCGCGCTCGCGACGCGACGCTCCACCACGACCGCGAGCGACTCGACGGGCGCGTGGACGGCGGCGGGCGCGCACTGCGGCGCGGCTGCTGTGGTGGTCATGCGGCATTCTCGCCGGACAGCGGACCTCCCGGCACCTGGTTTACCTCGCCGTGCGGACACAAGGCGCCGCCCCCACACTGATCCCATGGACGAACTCACCCTCGTCGCCCGCGGCCAGCTCGAGCAGGCGCGGCAGTCGCCCAACGGGCGGGCCGCGCGCCTGCTGCTGCATCTGAACATGCTGCGCCAGTCCCTCATCGCGCTGACCCAGGGGTCCGTGATGGGTGAGCACGAGTCCCCGCACGCCGCCAGCGTGCTGGTGCTGGCCGGGAGCGTGCAGATCAGCACGGAGTCCGGCGCGATGGTCTCCCTCGCCGCGGGCGAACTCGCCGAGGTGCCCCAGGAGCGGCACGACCTGATGGCCCTGAGCGACGCGGTCGTCCTGCTGACCACCGTCACCGGCGTCTGACCGGCCCCGCCTCGCCCACCCGGCCGTCCTCGGTCCCTCAGTCCTTCAGCCGCAGCGCCCGCCGCAGGAAGTCCAGCTGGTGCAGGATCAGGTTCTCG
Organism: Streptacidiphilus neutrinimicus; assembly: GCF_000787815.1. Lineage (GTDB taxonomy): Bacteria > Actinomycetota > Actinomycetes > Streptomycetales > Streptomycetaceae > Streptacidiphilus > Streptacidiphilus neutrinimicus. Next base: position 2,326 of record NZ_BBPO01000075.1, on the reverse strand, counting down.
GCGACGGCCTGCTGCGTCACCCGGTGGCCCGCGCCGCTCAGCGGCAGGACCTCGTGCGGGCGGCCCGCCGCCAGCAGGGCCTGGGAGAGTCGCAGTGTGCTGACGGGGAAGACGTTGTCGTCGCCCAGACCGTGCATCAGCAGCAGCGGGCGGCGCAGCTTCGGCGCGTCGCGCAGGATGTCGCAGGCGGCGTAGGCCTCGGGTGAGCTGTCCGGGTGGCCGAGGAACCGCTCGCGCCAGTGCGTGTCGTAGAGCAGCTGGTCGGTCACGCCGGCGCCGGCCACCGCCGCGTGGAAGACGTCCGGGCGGCGCAGCACCGCGACCTCGGCGAGCGAGCCGCTGTAGGACCAGCCGCGGATGGCGACCCGCTCCAGGTCCAGCCCGTACTCCGGGTGCGTCTCGGCGACGGCGTGCAGCGCGTCGATCTGGTCGCGCAGCGGGCCGGCGAAGACGTCGCCGTGAACCTCGCGCTCCCAGCGCGGGCCGCGGCCGGGCGTGCCCACCCCGTCGACGACCAGCACGACGAAGCCCTGCTCGGCGAACCACTGCGACAGGTGCGTCGCCCAGCCGCCGCCCGCGGTGACCCGCTGCATCGCCGGACCGGCGTAGGGGTCCAGCAGGACCGGCAGCCGGGAGCCCGGGGTGTGCCAGGACGGCAGGTGCACGGCCGTGCAGAGCCGCCGCTCGCCGACCCGGAGCAGCGTCCGCCGCAGCGGGACGAGCGGCGTCTCGGAGAGGTCGGCAAGATCGCCCGGACGGACCAGAGCGCCGCCGCGCAGCACGCCGTCGTGCACGCCCGGCTCCGCGCTGAGCTGCTCCGGCGTGCCGTCCGGGACACCGACGCGCCACAGGTGCGTCGAGAAGGGGTCGCTCTCGGACGTCGCGGTGAACAGGACGTCGTCGCCGTCGACGCCGAGCACCTCGCGCAGGTTGAGGCCGGGCGGGGTCAGCGGCTCGCCGTCGGCGGCCAGGTGCCGGGTGTCGCCGACGTCCAGGTGGGTCAGCAGCGCGCCGGATGCGGTCCGGACCGGCAGGCCGCGCACGAGCTGGACCCACGCCTCGTCGTGCTGCTCGGCCAGCAGCCGCGTCGCGCCGGCGGCCGGATCGACGCCGAGGACGCGCACGGTCCGCTGATCGCGACTCTGCACGGAGGCGAACGGGCCGTGCGCGTCCCAGCCGGCGCTGGTCAGGTACTCGAAGGCGGCCCGGTCCCAGGCCACCTCGGTCCAGTCTCCCTCGGCCTCGGGCCGAGGGTGCTCCCGTCGGACGGCGTCCACGATGCCCAGCCGCACGTCCGCGTTGGCCGTCCCGACGGACGCGTACCGGACGGCGCGGGGCGGCACGGCCGGGTTCGCCGGATCCGCGACGTACCAGACGGCGACGGGCTCCTCGTCGATCCGGGCGACGAGGAGCCGCTGGCCGTCGGGCGACCACCAGTAGCCGCAGGGGCGGGACATCGACTCCCGGGCGACATGCTCGGACACGCCGTAGCGGACCTCGGGCCCGTCGCCCGGCCCCGGCGCGGCCACGGCCCGGTCGTCGCTCCCGGCCAGGTCGACGACCCGCAGCGCGCGGCCGTCCAGGTACGCGATCCGCCTGCCGGTCGGATCCGGCCGCGGATCCGACACCGGCCCATGGACGCCGTGCACGGGCCGTACGACGTCCGGCGCGGACGGGCCGGTCCCGAGGTCGGCGAGCCACAGCCGCCCGGCCCGCACAAAGGCGACCCGGCGGCCGGCGGCGTCCGTCCCGTAGGCGGTGACGGCCCCGTCGGCGCCGTCGACGACGACCCGCTCCTCCCCGGTGGCGAGCTCGCGCGCCCACAGGCAGGTCCGCGCGTCCGCGCCGTCGCGACCGCGCAGGAACAGCACGGTCGCGCCGTCGGCGGTGACGGCGAGCTGGGCGGGCGCGCCGAGGGTGAAGCGGCGCGTCCGCGCGAGCTGACGCGGCAGCGAGTCCGGGGTGGCCTGCCCGGCGTCGGCGGCGGATGCGGAGTCGGCGGCCTGCCAGGCGTCAGCGGCGGATGCGGTGGGTGCGGCGTCGGCGGCCGACGCCGCATCAGCGGTGGGCGCGGTGGGCGCGGGGACGGGGTCCGGGTCGGATGCGGGCGGGAAGGATGCGGAGGAGGCCATGCGGCGCAGCCTGACACAGCCTCACCTGTCCTGGCCCGACCTTTCCGGCCCTCGGCGGCTAGCCGTTCGGGTCGGTCGCCGCGTCCGAATCGGCGGCCGCGGCCGCGGACTGTGCAGCGTCGACCTTCGCCTGCTCCTGCTGGAGCGTGGCGGTCGTCGCCGCGGAGGGCGCCGCGGCGGGGGCGGACGTGCCC
>NZ_BBPO01000076.1 GCF_000787815.1 Streptacidiphilus neutrinimicus | reverse complement strand
CCCCCACCCCGCCCGACCTCTCCCCGCCCCCATGAACGGCCGCCACGCCCTTGCCGACCCCGCTCGTTCCGGCTGCGCCGGACGCAGTGTCGCCCACCTGCCTCAGCGGCCCTTCGGGCGGCCCGGCCGGAATGTCGAACGTCAGCGCGGCATCGGGGCGGATGATCCCGTATCCGTAGTGATCGTCATGCACCCGCCCCGTGGGATTCAGGGCCGACTTCACCATCCGATTCACCACCTGCCCAGCGGTCAACCTTGGATACTCCGCCCGCACCAACGCCGCCTCCGCGGACACATACGCCGCGGCGTCACTCGTCCCGTCGGACAACCGGTACTCATGGTCACTGTTCGCCCCAGCGGCCACGATGTTGACCCCAGGCGCGACCAACGTGAGCCCAGGCCCGTAGTTCGAATCCACCCACGGCTTCCCCTCCGCATCCACCGCCCCGACCGACACCACCCCGGGATACGCCGCAGGCCAGTCGAGCGCTGGCGAGCCGGAATTACCGCTGCTGGCTACGAGTACCACGTCGCGCTCTTCTGCGTACTCGACGGCTTCCCTCTCGCTACTGGACTTTGCTGGACCTCCGAACGACATATTAATAACGCGCGCGCCATGATCTGCGGCGTACTTGATGCCATTGGATTCCTGATCCGCATCTTCGGAAGACGTTCCGAACCTGATGGCCACAGGAAGAATCCGTGCGCCTGGCGCGAGCCCGATGATTCCTTGGGTCGCATCCGGGCCGTGGCCGTGGCCAGCGATGATGCTCGCCATGGCTGTACCGTGCCCCAATGGGTCGTGATCCAGTTCTCCTTGGCCCGGCGTGATTTTGTCCGATCCCGCAATGACCTGGCCCCGCAGGTCCTCATGAGTAATGCGTACCCCTGAGTCAATCACCGCTACAGTGACATCGGTTCCCCGAGAGTGGGGCCAGATGTCGGACGCCGCCCGGAAGGACTTAATAGGCCATTCGGCACTCCTGACGTCGTCTGCGATGGAAGTCGACACGGTGCAACAAAGTACGGAGACCATGGCTAGGTAGGCGGTTGATGATGGTTTCAAGTTCCGCCCTTGCTGGGCTAGTCGATCACAGGGGGATTCGCCTTGACGTCGCTCGCCCACCAATTCACATCCTCGAGCAAAAAGGGAGGACGGCTTCCACGTCGGCGCCTCCTGGCGGGCGAGACGGCTAGGAATTGTGTCCCCGGTCCAGTAAGGGAAGCAGAAGATGACTCCTGGAAAGTTGAGGCGGAACGGGCTGCCGTTCCGAAGGCTACTGAGCCGGAGGACTCGTTTGGTGCCGCATTCGTCCAGTTGCCCTGGAGAGGCGCAGGGGGCCGCAAAGAGCTTCGCCGTTCCGTCGTGGTGTTCGGTCCACGGGAACCCTGCAATGGAACGTTAGGCGTTGGTGTTTGTCCGAAGTGCCAGTCTATGCCTGCTTGCTTGCCCGGGGTTGACGCGCGCCCAGTGGGCGGATATTCGTCGAAGACAGAAGAGAGATGGTTCACGCTGCTTAGCTCAACTGCCCTCCCCCCGAGATTCGATTCTCCCGAGATCAACGCCTGCGTCGGGGTATTCGGCTGAGTTGAGGCGGGCGTCACAATATTCCGCCCTTCGAGGGTCGCTGTAGGACTGCCCCATAGTGGCGTCGCGTCGGGGCTGGTCGTGGCGGGATCGAATTTCACGCCACCCAGTTGGGCTTGTTGGAAGTCGCCAATCCCGCTGGAGGCAAGCGCTGCGTGTGCTGAGTCTCCGGATGGTTTGAAGGCGCCTGCTGACTTCATGGATAGGTCGCCGGGAGCCGTAGGTGCTGCGCTTGGAGCGGAGCGCACATTTTCGTGACCGTCAGGGAAGGCGCCGAGATCTTCGGACCTTTGGCAACGGCCAGGCGTTCCGATCATCTCGGCTGCCGCCGCGTACCGCTGCTCCAGTCGCTCCATCACCGCCACCGCGTGCTGTCGCTGCTGCTCGTGCAGGGCATCTGTCGCCGTTCCTGTCGTGCGTGCCTGCTCTGAGGTCACCCGGTCCTCCAGGGAGGCCGGCTCCGGCGGCATCTCCAGGCGGGCTGCGCGGAGGGCGTCGGCGGCGTAGGAGACGCCGGAGCACGCGTGGGAGGCGTAGGTTGCGCCGTGGCCGATGGCCTGGTGGAGCTCGGTGGCGCGGGCCGTGAAGGCGTCGGCGGCGGTGCCGGCCCAGTGTGTGGTGGTCGCGCGGGTGTGGTGGAGGAGGTCTTCCTGGGCCTGCTGGAGGGCCAGGTCGATCGCCTCCCACTTCGCCGCCACCCTGTCCAGCGTTTCCGGGTTGGAGCCTGCGAGCATCGCGCGCATCGCGGTGATGCTCGCCGCGTCGAACGCGCCTCCAGAGCCTCTGCCGCTGCCCGCGCCCGCGCCCCCGCCCGCGCCCCCGCTCATCCGAGGTCGCCTCTGCCGCTGCCCGACCCCGCCGCAGAGAAGAAGTCCTGCCGCGTGCGGTGCTCCTGCTCCTCGTACGCCTCGGCCGCCGACTTCGTCTCGCCGCTGTACTGCTCGATGAAGCCCTGCAGTTCGGCGATCATCGAGCCCAGCCAGTCCCGCATCTCGTCGTGCTTGTCCGCGAGTGCCGCCGCGCCGGCGAAGCCGGTGCCGAGGGCGCCGTGGGGGATGGAGGTGTCGTAGCGGGCCGACGCCTTCGCGGTGTCCAGGCCGTCGGCGACCGCCCGCAACTGGCGCACCGTCGACTGCAGCGCGGACACGTCGACGCGGTAGCCGTTGCCGAATGCCATGATGACGCACCTCCCCTCATGCCGCCTCCGCACTCAAGGTGCCCGGCGGTGAACCGTGTACAAACCCATTGACCAGGCTCACTCTATGTCGCGGAGAGTAGTGACACCATCGCTCGATGGAGTGTTCTGTGTGGCACTCGTCCCGCACGCCCGAGCTGCGAAAACGTAACCTGCTGAGCGCTGCGCGGTGATCATCGGCTGCCATAAGGTACGCGGCGGAGCGTCATCGCTGCGGTGACGCAAGGGATTCGGGTGTCACCGGAGGGGTGCATGAGCTTCATCGAGCGGGCCGTCGAGATGATCGAGCGTGGCGTGGGCGCGGGGGAGGAGGTCCTCAGCGAGCACGCCGAGCACCGGCACGCCGCGCAACTGTTCCTCAAGCTCGGCATCGCCGTCTTCGCGGAGCAGCGCCTCGGGGGGACCCACGAGCCCGTCGACCGGATCCTGAAGGCGCTCGACGGCCACGCCGCCGAGCACGGCGAGGTGGACCTTGACCACCTCAAGGCCGCGCATGAGGTGCTCGGCGAGGAGTTCGTCGACGCGCACTCGGGCTGAATCGGCTGAACCCGACGGCCCCGAGGGGCCGAGAGGGCGGCGCTACTTCAGCAGGCGTGACAGCCGGCGGTCGGCCAGGGGCTTGCCGCCGGTCTGGCAGGTGGGGCAGTACTGCAGGGAGGAGTCCGCGAAGGAGACCTCCCGGATGGTGTCGCCGCAGACCGGGCACGGTTCCCCGGTGCGGCCGTGGACGCGCAGGCCGCTCTTCTTCTCGGCCTTGAGGTCGCGCAGCGGCAGGCCGCGAGCGCGTTCGACGGCGTCCGCGAGGGTGGCCTGCATGGCCGCGTAGAGCCCGGCCACCTCTTCGTCGCTCAGGTTCGCGGCCAGCTTGAACGGCGACAGCCGCGCCGCGTGCAGGATCTCGTCGGAGTAGGCGTTCCCGATGCCCGCGAGCACCGCTTGGTCGCGCAGCACCCCCTTGATCTGGCGCCGCTCGGACGCGAGCAGTGCGGCGAAGGCCTCCGGCGTCACCTCCCCGGACAGCGGATCGGGGCCGAGGCGCGCGATGCCGGGGACCTCCTGTGGATCGCGGACCAGGTAGACCGCGAGGTGCTTCTGCGTTCCGGCTTCCGTGACGTCGAACCCCTGCGACGCACCCGCGTCCGTCGGTGAGAGCCGCACCCGCACGGCCAGCGGGCCCTTGCCCGGACGTGGCGGTTCGCTTGGCACTTTCTCGCTCCACCGCACCCATCCGGCCCGGGCGAGGTGGATCACCAGATGCAGCTCGCCGATCCTGAGGTCGAGGAACTTGCCGAACCGGCCCGCGCCGTCGAAGGCCTGCCCTTCGAGCGCGGTGATCGGAGGATCGTAGGTCTTCAGCGCGGCCACCGAGACAGGGTGCACGCGCTCGACGGTCCGTCCGACGAGATGCTCGCCGAGGAACTGGACGAGCGACTCCACCTCCGGCAGTTCTGGCATGCCCTCCAGTCTGCCCGCGAGCCCGGCGACCCGCGAGCTTGTCCACCCGCGAGCCGGTGGGCTCCGAACGCGCGGAGCCCCGCCGCTCCTGGGGAGTGGCGGGGCTCGGGCACAGACAGACGCGCGGGCCCTAAGGGCTCGGTCGGTGCAGCAGTCAGCTCAGCGGTCGGCTCAGAGGTCGAAGTAGAGCTCGAACTCGTGCGGGTGCGGCCGCAGGGCGATCGGGGCGACCTCGTTGGTGCGCTTGTAGTCGACCCAGGTCTCGATCAGGTCCTGGGTGAAGACGCCGCCCGCGAGCAGGTACTCGTGGTCGGCCTCCAGCGCGTCGAGGACGGCCGGGAGGGTGGAGGGGACCTGCGGGACCGCGGAGTGCTCCTCCGGGGCGAGCTCGTAGAGGTCCTTGTCGACCGGCTCCAGCGGCTCGATCTTGTTCTTGATCCCGTCCAGGCCGGCCAGCAGCATTGCCGAGAAGGCGAGGTAGGGGTTGGAGGACGGGTCCGGCGCGCGGAACTCGATGCGCTTGGCCTTGGCGTTGGCACCGGTGATCGGGATGCGGATCGCGGCCGAGCGGTTGCGCTGGGAGTAGACCAGGTTGACCGGGGCCTCGAAGCCGGGGACCAGGCGGTGGTAGGAGTTCACCGTCGGGTTGGTGAAGGCTAGCAGCGAGGGGGCGTGCCGGAGCAGACCGCCGATGTAGTAGCGGGCGGTGTCCGACAGGCCGGCGTAGCCCTGCTCGTCGTAGAAGAGCGGGGAGCCGTCGGTCCACAGCGACTGGTGGCAGTGCATGCCGGAGCCGTTGTCGCCGAAGATCGGCTTGGGCATGAAGGTCGCGGTCTTGCCGTTGCGCCAGGCGACGTTCTTGATGATGTACTTGAACAGCATCAGGTCGTCGGCCGCCGCCAGCAGCGTGTTGAACTTGTAGTTGATCTCCGCCTGGCCCGCGGTGCCGACCTCGTGGTGCTGGCGCTCGACCTGGAGGCCGGCGTTGGCCAGCTCCAGGGACATCTCGGCGCGCAGGTCGGCGAAGTGGTCGACCGGCGGGGCCGGGAAGTAGCCGCCCTTGTAGCGGACCTTGTAGCCGCGGTTGCCGCCCTCCTCGACGCGCCCGGTGTTCCAGGCGCCGGCCTCGGAGTCGATCTCGTAGAAGGAGCGGTTCTGCTTGGTCTCGAAGCGGACGTCGTCGAAGACGTAGAACTCCGCTTCGGGGCCGAAGTAGGCGGTGTCGGCGATGCCGGAGGAGGCCAGGTAGGCCTCGGCCTTCTTCGCCACGTTGCGCGGGTCGCGGCTGTACTGCTCGCCGGTGATCGGGTCGTGGATGAAGAAGTTGACGTTGAGGGTGGCGTCCTTGCGGAACGGGTCCAGGCGCGCGGTGCTGAGGTCGGGAACGAGGCCCATGTCGGACTCGTGGATCGCCTGAAAGCCGCGGATCGACGAGCCGTCGAACATCAGCATCTCGGACGGGTCGAATGCCGAGGCGGGCACCGTGAAGTGCTGCATCACGCCCGGCAGGTCGCAGAACCTGACATCGACGAACTTGACGTCGTTGTCCGAGATGTAGCGCGACACCTCGTCGGCGTTGTTGAACATCCATCCTCCTCGGCCCCGGCGAGATGCCGGGATTGCGGGTGCGGACCGCCGGTCCCGTCCGGCGATACCGGTTCTCGAAACCATAGGAAGCGGCCGTTTCTCGGCCGTGACCCATATGTTTCGCCGATGTTAACCGCGCACCTCCGCAGAACCGACAACCCGCGTCGTTGCTGCGTACTTGCGTCGTCAGGCCCGTGCGCGCCGTTCACTCTTCAGTGAGTGGTCTAGACCGATTTCGCGGCGCTTCGCGGCGTGCCCCCACCACGTCCCAGGGGTGGTCTCCGGGTGCGCTCGGCGGCCGGGCTACTGTGGTGGCGTGGATGAGAGTCGTAAAGCCATAGGCAGCTGGATCGAAGGCCCGCGGGCCGGCGCTGAGCAGATGGGTGCGGATTTCGGCTACCGCGGCAAGCGCCTCGGTCTGCCCGAGGAGGGGCCGGGTTCCATCGCGGGCGCGGGACGCCGACTTGGCGCCCTCGCGATCGACTGGTTCCTCTGCTACCTCGTCGCCTTCGCACTGATCGCGAACCGGAACGTCAACGAGGTCAACATCTGGATCACCGTGCTGTTCTTCCTGGTCAGCGTGCTGACCCTGGCCACGGCCGGGGCGACGCCGGGCAAGAAGCTGCTCGGACTGCGCGTCATCAGCCTGGACGGCGGGCGCGCCTCGGTCGGCCAGGTCGCGCTGCGCACGTTCATGCTCGTGCTCGCGGTCCCGGCGCTGATCTGGGACCGGGACGGTCGCGGGCTGCACGACAAGGCCGTGGGCACCGTCGAGGTCCGGGTCTGACCGGAGGGCACGTGTCGGCGAGTACGCGCTCGCCGCGACAACGACGAGGCCCCGGTGGCCGGTCCGTGAGGACCGGCCACCGGGGCCTCAGGTTCGTTCAGGGGAGGGTCAGCGGGGGCCGGCACCCTTGGGCATCCGGGAGCCCTTGGGGAGCGGGCCCTTCGGGATGGGGGCGTTGGCCATCAGGTCGCCCATAGCACGCAGCCGGTCGCTGATCTGGGTGGCCTGGGCGCCGGAGATGGCACGCGGGAGCTTCATCAGGTGCGTCTGCAGCTTGTTCAGCGGCACCTGGCCCTCGTCGTTGCCCACGATGATGTCGATCACCGGGGCGTCGCCGACCACGCGGCTCATCTTGCGCTTTTCCGCCGCGATCATCGGGCGCAGGCGGTTGACGTTGCCCTCGCCGACCAGCACGACGCCCGGGCGGCCCACCGCGCGGTGCACGGCGTCCTGCTGGCGGTTGGCCGCGACGACGAGCTGGATGTTCCAGCCGCGCTTGATGTTGTTGAGCACCGCCGCAGCGGCGCCGGGCTGGCCCTCGAGCTGGCCGAAGGCGGCCTTCTCGGCGCGCCTGCCGAAGATCACGACCGCCGCGAGCAGGCCGAGCACGAAGCCCAGGATGCCCAGGTAGATCGGGTGCCCGATCGCGAAACCGATGGCGAGGAGCACCGCGAAGGTGCCGAGCCCGACGCCGGCGACGATAAGACCGATCTTCGGGTCGACCCGCTTGGTCATGGTGTATGCCTGACGGATCTGGGAGAGCCGTCCAGGGCTGTTGGGGGATTCCTGCCTCGCCATGTGGTTCATGGTACGGGGCCGGACCTGCGGTTGCCCAAGCCTGGTCCTGGCGGAGGGCCGCCTGTGTCCCAGTCGTGATGCGTCAGGCTGTCATGTCCGGACGAATGGGCGCCCGGTCGGCCGTCGACGTCAGCGCGCGGCGCGCAGCAGCGTCTGCTCGCTCTGCTGGCGGTCGCGAGCGTGCCGACGGTTCTCGCAGACGGCGTCCCAGGCGTTGCGGCGAGCCGTCTGCTGGCCGCCGGAGAACAGTACGGACTCGGCCATCCGCAGTGCGAAGGCGACGTTCTGAGCGAGTTGCATGGTGACCTTCTCCCCTTGGACTACCACGCCATCTTCACCACTTGGTGTTACCGCGCCGTGACCACTCGGTCAAACCCCCGTGAAAGGCGTGCGACAGACATCACAGGCACGCCCGGTCACGGCGCGGCAACACGAGGCCGACGGGGCCTCAGAGGGCGGCGGCGCCGCGGCGCTCCAGGGCCTGCCGGTACAGGCGGCCGGCGCGGTAGGAGGAGCGGACCAGCGGCCCGGACATGACGCCGGCATAGCCGATCTCCTCGGCCTCCGCCTGGAGCTCGACGAACTCCTGCGGCTTGACCCAGCGCTCCACGGGGTGGTGCCGCGGTGAGGGGCGCAGGTACTGGGTGATGGTGATCAGCTCGCAGCCCGCCTCGTGCAGGTCGCGCAGCGCCTCGCTGACCTCCTCGCGGGTCTCGCCCATGCCGAGGATGAGGTTCGACTTGGTGACCAGCCCGGCTGCGCGGGCCTCGGTGATGACCTTGAGCGAGCGCTCGTAGCGGAAGGCGGGACGGATCCGCTTGAAGATGCGCGGGACCGTCTCCAGGTTGTGCGCCAGCACCTCAGGGCGCGCCGAGAAGACCTCGGCGAGCTGGTCGGGGACCGCGTTGAAGTCGGGGATCAGCAGCTCGACGCCGGTGCGGCCGGCCTCGCGCTCCGCGGTCATCGCATGGATCTGGCGGACCGTCTCGGCGTAGAGCCAGGCGCCGCCGTCCTCGAGGTCGTCGCGGGCGACGCCGGTGATGGTCGCGTAGTTCAGGTCCATGGTGACCACGGACTCGGCGACGCGGCGGGGCTCGTCCCGGTCGAACTCGGCGGGCTTGCCGGTGTCGATCTGGCAGAAGTCGCAGCGGCGGGTGCACTGGTCGCCGCCGATGAGGAAGGTGGCCTCGCGGTCCTCCCAGCACTCGAAGATGTTGGGGCAGCCCGCCTCCTGACAGACGGTGTGCAGACCCTCGCTCTTCACCAGCGACTGCAGCGCGGTGTACTCCGGGCCCATCTTCGCCCGGGTCTTGATCCACTCGGGCTTGCGTTCGATCGGGGTCTCGCTGTTGCGGACCTCCAGACGCAGCAGCTTCCTGCCGTCGGGTGCGACAGCGGACACGTGCGGCTCCCTATCTTCGAAATCCAGTGCGTCCCCTAGGGTACGCCTGCGGTCGGGTGGGTCAGTGGCCCGAGTCGGCTCAGGCCGTGGTGGTCCGCGCGAAGAGGTCGGCGAAGTGACGCTGGACGACGGGCATCGCCTCGGCGGCCGGGACGTCCCGGCCTAGCTCGGAGCTGAGCGAGGCGACGCCGGCGTCGCGGATGCCGCAGGGGATGATGCGGTCGAACCAGGTCAGGTCCGGATTGCAGTTGAGCGCGAAGCCGTGCATGGTCACGCCGCGGGCGACGCGGACGCCGATGGCGGCGAGCTTGCGGTCCGCACCCCGCTGGCCCGCGTTGGACGGGGCGTACTCGGGGCCGGCCATGCGCGGGTCGAGGCCGAGCTTGGCGCCCATCCGCAGCGTGAGCGCGCCGATGTTGACCACCTGGGACTCGTCGACCTGGGCGCCCGGAATCTCCTGGCCCAGCTTCCACACGCCGCTGCGCCCCTCGACCCGGTTGCCCTCGACGCCGAACTCGGCGCACGCCCGGATCAGCGCCTCCTCGAGCCTGCGCACGTAGGCGACGACATCCATGGGCTCGGCCAGCTTGATGATCGGGTAGCCGACCAGCTGGCCGGGACCGTGCCAGGTGATCTCGCCGCCCCGGGTGACCTCGACCACCGGGGTGCCGTCGAGCGGGCGGTCCTCCGGCCGGGTGCGGCGACCGGCGGTGTAGACGGGCTCGTGCTCCAGCAGCAGCACGGTGTCCGGGATCTCGTCCGCCACGCGCAGCGCGTGCAGGCGCAGCTGCTCGTCCAGGGCGTCCTGGTAGCGGATGGTGCGTTCGCCCACGCCGAGGGGGACGAACCGCAGCTCACCGCCGAAACCGGTCTCCCTCGCGACCTCCGTGGCGGCCCCCGTCGCGGCCCCCGTTGCGATCGCGGCCGCGTCCCCCGCCGGGCTGCCCGTTTCCGTGACCACTGGGTGCCTCGCTTTCTGTCGTCCTGCTCCACGCAACTGTACGACCGGGCCCCCTGTTCCCAGGGCGCCGGACCGGAGCTTCGCTGAAAAGGGTGACAGATATTGAAATCTGTCAGTCCATCTCGCATACTCGAGACATGGCACTCAACGAACGCACTCTCGGTAGCAAGAGCTCCCCGCTCACCGTCTCCCGGCTCGGCCTGGGCGCGATGGGCATGTCCGACCTGTACGGCCCGGCCGACGAGGCCGAGTCGACGGCCACGATCCACGCCGCCCTCGACGCCGGCATCACCCTGATCGACACGGGCGACTTCTACGGCATGGGCCACAACGAGCTGCTCATCCGCGACGCGCTGCGCAGCAGCGGCCGTGCTCGGGGCGAGGTGGCGATCAGCGTCAAGTTCGGCGCGCAGCGCGACTACGCCGGCAACTGGCTCGGCTACGACGCCCGGCCCGCGGCCGTGAAGACGGCCCTCGCCTACACCCTGCGTCGGCTCGGCACGGACCACGTCGACGTCTACCGCCCCGCACGGCTCGACCCGAACGTCCCGATCGAGGAGACAGTCGGCGCCATCGCCGAGATGGTGGAGGCGGGTTACGTCCGCCACATCGGCCTCTCCGAGGTGGGGGCCGAGACGCTGCGCCGGGCCCAGGCGGTGCACCCGATCACCGATCTGCAGATCGAGTACTCGCTGATCTCGCGCGGGATCGAGAAGGAGATCCTGCCCACCGCTCGCGAGCTCGGCATCGGCGTCACCGCCTACGGCGTGCTCTCCCGTGGTCTCATCAGCGGCCACTGGCAGGCCGACCGGGAGCTGCCCGCGGGGGACTTCCGTGGCTTCAGCCCGCGCTTCCAGGGCGAGAACCTGGAGGCCAACCTGCGCCTGGTCGAGGCCCTGCGTGGGGTCGCGGAGGCGAGGGCGGCCTCGGTGGCCCAGGTGGCGATCGCCTGGGTGCTGGCCCAGGGCGACGACATCGTCCCGTTGATCGGCGCGCGCCGCCGGGAGCGGCTGACCGAGGCCCTCGGCGCGGCCGAGCTGGTGCTCGAGCCGTCCGATCTGGCGGCTATCGAGGAGGCCGTGCCGCAGGGCTCCGCCTCCGGTGACCGGTATGTTGCTGCCCAGATGGCCCACCTGGACAGCGAGAAGTAACAGGCGAGAAGTAGCGGGAGCGACCGGTATCGATGGCGGAGGCAGCACTCACCCCGGAGGAAATCCTCACAGCCGCGGAGGAGGTCCTGCGCCGGTACGGCCCGGCCAAGGCCACCGTCGTCGACGTCGCCCGGGTCCTGGGGGTGAGTCACGGCACGGTCTACCGCCACTTCCCCAGCAAGGCCGCGCTGCGGGGCGCGGTCACCCGTCGCTGGCTCGACCGTGCGCACGCGGCGCTGCCGGGTATCGCGGCCGGCCCGGAGGAGCCACGGGAGCGGCTTCGGCACTGGCTGGCCGCCCTGTTCCAGGCCAAACAGGAGAAGGCCCTCGCCGATCCTGAGCTCTTCGCCACCTATCAGGTGCTGGTGGACGAGAACAGCGAGCTGATTGCCGAGCATGTCAGCGGCCTGGAGGCACAGCTGGCCCGGATCATCGTGGAGGGCCAGGAGCAGGGCGCCTTCGGCTCCGGAGACCCAGGAGAGCTCGGCCACGTGGTTTTCCAGGCCACGGCCCACTACCACGATCCGGCGTACGCGGAGGAGTGGTCCCGGCCCGGAGTCGAGGGCGAGTTCGAGGCGGTAGTGGGCTTCGTGCTGCGGGGCCTGGCCTCCTGAGCTGGGCCGCAAAGGCTAGCTCGTGAGCAGGTGGAGGCGGAGGGCGAGCTGGAGCTCGAGGGCCCGCTCGGGGTGGTTCCAGTCGGGGCCGAGCAGCGCCTCCACGCGGTCCAGGCGCTGGACGACGGTGTTGACGTGGACGTGCAGCGCGTCCTTCGCCCGGGTGAGGCTCCCACCGCAGGCGAAGTAGGCGTCCAGAGTATGGACCAGTTCGGTGCCACGCCGGTCGTCGTAGGCGAGCAGCGGGCCGAGGGTCTCCTGGACGAAGCCCCGCACATCGTGGCCTTCGCCGAGCAGGACGCCGAGGAAGCCCAGGTCGGTCGCGCAGGCGCCGTCCCCCTCGCGGCCCAGGGCGCACAGGGCCCGCAAAGTCCTCAGGGCCTCGGCATGGGCGGCCGCGAGCTCGGCGATCCCGCCCGCCGGGCCGGCCGCGCCCACGGTGACCGGGGCGCCGGTGAGCTGGGTGAGCTGCGCAGCGGCCCCAGCCGCCACCGACGAGGCCGACGATGCTGACCACAGTGATGCGGCCGAAGACCCTGAGCCCGGCTCTGCCTCCGCGGGCAGCACGAGCACCACGCCCTCCCCGTGCTCCGCGCTGATCCCGCCGCGGCCGAAGAGCAGGCGGGTCGCGGCGCTCGCCAGACGGCCCCGAGCGCCCGCCGCGCCGACGCGGGCGGCCAGCAGCACGTGCGGTCGGCGCAGGTCGATGCCGAGGCGCAGGCCGCGCTGGAGCAGCCCGGCGGGGTCGCGCTGCGGACTGTCCAGCAGGTCTGTCAGCAGTTCGCCGCGGACGCGGTTCTCCGCCTCGGCGACGGAGCGGCGCAGCAGGAGCAGCAGCGCGGTGACGACGCCAGCCCGCTCGAAGAGTCGGCGATCGGCGTCCTCCAGTTTCGGGCGCCCAGTCAGCACCAGGCTGCCGAGCAGCTCCTGACCGGCCAGGACGGCGCAGACCCAGCGTCCGTCCGCCTCCACGGCCCGGCCGGCGGCCCGGGATTCGGCCACGAGCGCGCTCACGTCTGGCTCGGCCGTCTCTCCAGCCCCTCCGGCTTCGCGGGCCCCCTCGGCGAGCCGCTGGCCGTCAGGGTCCAGGACCGCGATGCCGCCGCCCAGGAGGGCGGAGACAGCTTCGGCTACGGCGGGCACCTCGCCGCCGCGCAGGACCAGGTCGGTCAGCCGGTCGTGAGCCTCCTCGGCGCGCTGCATGGCGGCCGAGTGGGCGCGGATCACCGCGTTCGCGGCGGCGAGGTCGGCCAGCGCCGCCCGGGTGTCGTCCAGGGCGCGGGCGGTGTCGATGGCGATGGCGGCGTGCGCGGCCAGCGTGCACAGCAGCGCCACCTCATCGGGGGAGAACGGCCGCGGATTGCGGTCGGCGGCGAAGAGCACGCCGATGACCTGCTTCTCCAGCAGCAAGGGCACGCCCAGGATGGCGACCAGGCCCTCGTCGAGGACGCCCGCGTCGATGTTGCGGGTGTGGTGAAAGCGGGCGTCCGTGCGGTAGTCGGGGGTGGCGTAGGGGCGGGCGGTCTGCGCCACCAGCCCGCCCAGCCCCTCGCCGAGTTCCAGCCGCAGGGTCTGGAACAGCGGCGAGACGGAGCCGTCGGTGACCCGCATGTAGGTGTCGCCGGCCTCCTCGTCCGGGAGGGTGAGGTAGGCGAGCTCGGTGCCCAGCAGCAGGCGGGCCCGGCGGACGATGGCCTGCAGCACGGCGTCCAGGTCACGGGAGGCGGCCAGGTCGGTGGCGGTGTCGAAGAGCGCCGTCAGCTGGGCCTCACGGCGGCGGTGCTGGGCCAGGGTGCGGTGGACGCGCAGCGCCAGCGCGCCGGAGCCGGGCGCCGCCGCTCCGGCCTCGCCGAGTTCTTCGGCGGAGGCGCCCCCGGCCAGCAGTCGCAGCAGCCGTTCGGCGGGGTGGATCTCGGTCTCTTCGGGCATGGTGCGGGCCATCGTCGCAGGAGTGGGTTGGAAGAGAGAAGGCCGTGTCAGGAGGTGGTCTGTCCGGCGGTCGTCTGTCCGGCGGTGGTCTGTCCGGGGGCGGTCTGGAGCGTCCCGCCGGTCGGCTCGTCCAGCTCGCGGCCCCGGGTCTCCCGGGCGAAGAGTAGTGCCACCACGGTGACCACGGCCGCAAGGCTCACGTAGAGCGAGATCGGCGTGGAGGTGCCGTAGCTCTTCAGCAGCGCCACGGCGATCAGCGGGGCCGGGGCGCCGGCGGCGACGGAGGCGAACTGGGCGCCGATGGAGGCCCCGGAGAACCGCATGCGGGTCTGGAACAGCTCGGAGAAGAACGCCGCCTGCGGGGCGTACATGGCGCTGTGGAAGATCAGGCCGACGGTGACCGCGAGCACCAGGGCCGGGAACGATCGGGTGTCCAGCAGGGCGAAGAAGGCCCAGGCCCAGGCCCCGGTGCCGACCGCGCCGACGAGATAGACGGGCTTGCGGCCGACCCGGTCGGACAGCGCCCCGAAGAGCGGGATCAGGCAGAACTGGATCGCCGACCCGATCAGGACCGCGTTGAGCGCCGTCTGCTTCTCGATCTTCAGGTGCTCGACGCAGTACGTGAGCACGAAAGTGACGATCACGTAGTAGCAGATGTTCTCCGCCATCCGGGCACCGATGGCGACGAGGACATCGCGCCAGTGGTGCCGCAGGACGGCGAGCAGCGGCGGCTGCTCCTTCTCGCCCTCGGCGGCGCGGGCCTCGGCACGGCGGCGGGCCTCCTTGAACAGCGGGGACTCGTCGACCCCGAGCCGGATCCACAGGCCGATCCCGACGAGCAGGGCGGACAGCAGGAAGGGAATGCGCCAGCCCCAGGACACGAAGGCCGCGTCGGGCTGAACGGTCGTCATCAGCGAGAGCACACCGACCGCGAGCAGGTTGCCGAGCGGTGCGCCGCCCTGCGGCCACGAGGCCCAGAACCCGCGACGTGAGGCGTCGCCGTGCTCGGAGACCAGCAGGACCGCGCCGCCCCACTCCCCGCCGAGGGCGAAGCCCTGGATCAGGCGCAGCACGGTCAGCAGGATCGGGGCGGTGACGCCGAGCGTGGCGTAGCCGGGGACGCAGCCGATCATGGCGGTCGCGACCCCCATCATCAGCAGGCTGATGACCAGCAGCCTCTTGCGGCCGAGCCGGTCGCCGTAGTGGCCGAAGACCAGGGCGCCGACCGGCCGGGCGGCGAAGCCGATGGCGTAGGTGAGGAACGAGAGCAGGGTGCCGGTCAGCGGATCCGTGGTCGGGAAGAAGACCTTGCCGAAGACGAGGGCGGCGGCGGAGCCGTAGAGAAAGTAGTCGTACCACTCGATGGTCGTACCGATGAGGCTGGCTCCGACGACCTTGGCTAGGCCCTTGGGGACTCTCGAAGCGGACGCTGCCTGCGTGGGTGCGGTTTCGGTTGCCACGACGGTGAGGCCTTCCGTGGGAGGGGTGGGGGTGGTGTGCGTAGGGCGTGGTGCGCGTACGGGTGGGGCGTGGACGGGTGGGGCGTGGACGGGGTGGTGCGCGTACGGGTCGCGCGTGGACGGGGCGGGCGTGGACGGGGTGGTGCGCGGCGCGCGTGGCCCGGTGCGTCAGCGGGCGGTCCAGCCGCCGTCCATGGGGAGGGAGGCGCCGGTGATCCCGGCGGCCGCGGGAGCGCACAGCCACAGGACGGCTGCGGCGACCTCCTCGGGTTCGATCAGGCGCTTGATCGCGGTGCGGTCGAGCATGATCTGGTTCACCACGTCCGCCTCAGGGATGCCGTGCGCCTCGGCCTGCGCGGCGATCTGACTCTCCACGAGCGGCGTCCGGACGTAACCGGGGTTGACGCAGTTGCTGGTGACGCCGTGCGGGGCGCCCTCCAGGGCGATGACCTTGCTCAGTCCCTCGAGCGCGTGCTTGGCAGTCACGTACGCGGACTTGAAGGCGCTGGCGCGCAGCCCGTGCACGGAGGAGATGTTGACGACCCGTCCCCATCCGCCGTCGTACATGTGGGGCAGGGTGTGGCGGACGATCCGGAACGGGGCCTCGACCATGACCCGCTGGATCAGGGCGAACCGCTCGGGCGGGAACTCGTGGAGCGGGGCGACGTGCTGCAGCCCGGCGTTGTTGACGACGATGTCCGCGTCGTCCGGGAGCGCGTCCACGGCCGCCCCGTCCGAGAGGTCGACCACCAGGGCGGTGCCGCCGATCCGCTCCGCGACCTCCCGGGCCGCCTCGGCCGCCCGGTCGACGACGTAGACCGCGGCGCCGGCCTCGGCGAGGGCGTGCGCGCAGGCCCGGCCGATCCCGCTGGCCGCGCCGGTGACCAGGGCTTTCCGCCCGGTCAGCAAGCTTGCGTGGGTGCTCTCCATGGCCGCAGACGCTAGGCGGCCGAGGCGGGGGCTCCCATGTGGGCCGCCGCCACAGACCGGCCCACGGCTGTGGGGGCCGCAGCCAGGGCGGACGGGCAGCGGGATACTGGACCGGACGCAGGACCGGACCGAGGACCGGGCACGGGACGGGGCACGGGACCGGGCACGGGGCGAGCGGGACGGTCCCGTAAGGCGCGCGCGTCGTCCCACGCGTCGCATCGTCCCCGACAGGAGGGACGGGCTTCACCCGTTCGGACGATTGTCCGGCCGGAACCGGCCGCAACCGCCAAATGCTCGCTACATTCACGCCGTTCCCCTAGGGAGCTCGCGGCGTTCGGTGCGGGCCCCCGGAAGGTGTGTGCCAGATGCCCCAACGGCCTGTGACCGATCGACCGCCGCTCGACCGCGCCCCCCTCGACCGCGCCCTGCTGGACGGCCGGCCGCGCCGCGCAGCGGAGTCCCCACCCACGTCGGAGCGTGCCGGTTCAGGCGCGGGGGCGGGCGGAGGAGCCGCCGGTGATCGTCTCCAGTACAACCAGCGGCTCTCGGCGCTGATCGAGGAGGCGGGCTTCTCGCATGCGGGGCTCGCCCGGCGGGTGGACCAGCTCGGCAGTGAGCACGGTCTGGATCTGCGCTACGACAAGACGTCGGTGACCCGCTGGCTGCGCGGCCAGCAGCCGCGCGGGGCGACGCCCGCGCTGATCGCCGAGGTGTTCACCCGGCGGCTGGGGCGGCGGCTCACCGCCCAGGATCTCGGCCTGGACGCGTGCGCCCCGGTGTACGCGGGGCTGGAGTTCGCCGAGAGCCCGGCCGAGGCGGTGGACATCGTCGCCAGCATGTGGCGCAAGGACACCGGCGCCCACAGCGAGCTGCGGCGGATCGCCTTCACCCCCGCCGGCTTGGTGGTGCCGAGCCGGGACTGGCTGATCGGGCGCACGGACGACCGGGTGGCCCGGGAGACGCCGCAGGATCTGGGCCGTCACGACGCGGGCCGCACTGGCATCCCGCCCCAGGCCCGCCGCGACGGGGGGACGGCGGGCGGCCTGGCGAGCGGCCCCGCTACGGGTGCCGCCGGTCCGGCTGGCGGAGCCGGTTCCGGCGCCAACGAGCAGGCCGTTGCGCTGCGCGGCGTGCCGCGCGTCAGCCGTGGCGACGTGGCGGCGATGCGCGCGGTGGGGGACTTGTTCCGTGCGCTGGACAACGCCTACGGCGGCGGTCATGCCCGGCAGGCGCTGATCCGGTATCTGGAGAGCGAGGCCGAGCCGATGCTGCGCGGCCGTTACAACGAGGCGATCGGCCGTGCCCTGTTCGGGGCGGTCGCGGATCTGACCAGGCTGGCGGGCTGGACCTCGTACGACATCGGGGCACACGGTCTGGCGCAGCGTTACTTCGTGCAGTCGCTGCGCCTCGCGCAGGCCGCCAACGACCGGCTGTACGGCGGCTACGTGCTGGTGACGATGAGTCGGCAGGCGGTCTACCTCGGGCACGGCAGGGAGGCGGTCCAGCTGGCGCGGGTGGCCCAGCAGGGCGTGGGGTCGACGGCTCCGGCGGCGGCGCAGGCGCTGATGCACGCCGCGGAGGCGCGCGGGCACGGGCTGCTCGGGGACGCCCGGTCCTGCACGGCCGCGCTGGTGCGGGCCGAACGGGCGTTGCAGGCCTCCCACGGCGGGGACGAGCTGCCCAGCTGGGCGCGGTTCTTCGACGAGGCGCAGTTGGCCGACGAGTTCGCGCACTGCTACCGGGATCTGCAGCAGTGGCGCCCGGCGGCGCAGCACGCGGAGCGGTCGTTGCGGCTGCGCCCGCAGACCTACGCGCGCAGCCGGGTCTTCTGCCGGGTGGTGCTGGCCACCTCCCGGCTCGGCCTCGGCGAGCTGGACGAGGCGTGTGCGGCGGCGACGGAGGCGCTGCGCGGGGTGACCGAGATGCGGTCGCTGCGCGCGGTGGAGTACCTGCGGGACTTCGCCCGCAGGCTGGCGCCGTACCGCGGCAACCCCTCGGTCCGGGCCTTCGAGGAGGCGGCCCGGACCGCAGGGGTGATCTGACCCGACGCCGGCGGATCCCGGCACCGGATCTGTTGCTGGTTCCCTCCGGCTACGCGGCCTGGCTGCGCGGCCCGGCTGCGCGGCCCGGCTGCGCGGCCCGGCTACGCGGCCAAGTTGCGCGGCCCGGCTACGCGGCCATGGCTGCCGCGGGAGTGGCGGGGGCCGCGATGCCGAGGTCGCGCAGCACCGCGTCCGCGGCGCGGCGGCCGGAGACGAGCGCGCCCTGGAGGGAGCTGGTGTCGCGGTGGTCGCCGCACACGTACAGGCCGCGCAGCACCCTGACGGGGCGGCGGAAGACGTGCGGCGGCGGCATCGCGGGCAGCGCCTCGGCGAAGTGGCGTGCGGTCAGGAAGTGCCAGCCGCTGGTGTCGGTGTCGTAGAGGGGGGCGAGTGCCTCCCGGACGGCGGGCTCGGCGGGGACGGCGGCGCGGTGGCCGAGCACGGTGGAGGCGATCAGCGCGCCGGACGGCGCGTAGGAGCGGTCCACCTCACTGAGCACCAGCGTGTGCGAGACGAGTGCGCCGGGGGTGGCGTCGAGCAGGAGCACCGGTTCGGCGAGTGGGCTCGTGTCGGCTACGTGGTAGTAGGTGGTGACCGGGTGGTGCTCGGGTGCGTGCAGGCCGGGCAGCAGCCCGGCGGCGGAGCGCGAGTCGGTGGCGACCACGACGGCGCGCGCGCCGAACCGGCCGTGGTGCGCCGTCTCGACGCCGTCGGCGGCGATGCCGGTGACCTCGACGCCGATGCGGATGGTTCCGGCAGGCAGGCGTTCGGCGAGCGCGAGCGGGACGGCGCCGACGCCCTGGGCGGGCAGGCAGAGCCTGCCGCGGGCGTAGCTGCGCAGCACCAGGTCGGACACGCGGCTGCTGGTGCGCAGCAGCGAGTCGTTGAGCAGGGCGGTGAGCAGCGGCCGCAGGAAGCCGTCGACGGTCGCTGCGGGGATGCCGCGCCGGTTCAGGGCCTCCGCGGTGGTGAGTTCCGGCCGGGTGAGCAGCCGCTCGACGGGGGTGGAGGCGAGCCGGGCCAGGTTGGCGCCGAGGCGTGCCTTGTCCCAGGGGCGGCCGATGGGGGAGCGGGCGGCGCCGAGTGCGGCGCCCAGCGCGGCGCGCGGGGTGCCGGGGGCGCCCATGCGGTAGCGGCGTCCGTCGGCGTGGACCATCACGTCGGCGCTGAGCGGACGCAGTTCCAGGTCGCCGAGGTCGAGGGACCTGGCCAGCTCCGGGTAGGCGGAGTTGAGCAGGTGGGTGCCGTGGTCGAGCCGGTAGCCGTCGCAGTGTTCCCCGGCCATGCGGCCGCCTACGTGGTCGGTGGCCTCCAGGACGGTGACGGACAGTCCGCTGCTGGTGAGTCTGCGGGCTGCGGTCAGGCCGGCCAGACCTGCGCCGACGATCACGACATCGGTGTCGCGTCGGCGCGGATGCAGGGGGGTGGGGATGGCTACTGTGGGCACGGACGGCTCCCTCCGGGTGCCAGGCTTCCGGGGCTTCTCTCAGTCATGCCCCCCCAAACGGCAGCTCAGACAAGGAAGTTCGAAGCGTTCGTCGGCCCTCCCCGGACAGATGTGACGCTGGGTCATATCTGGGTCGGGCTCGCGCGCCCCTGGTTACCCCGGCGTAAGCATGCGCCCCGAGTATGCCCCCGTACGCCCCCTGAGCGGGACTCTGCGCCGGTCGGCGACGGCTTCGTCATAGCGGAGCGTGACGAGCCGGGCGAGCGCATCGTGTGCGCCCAACGGGGCCGAGGTGAGGCAGGCGCCTGCGTGGGCGCCGGACTCGGCGGCGCGGCGCGCGAAGAGGCCGGGCCCCAGCAGGTACTCGGCGACGGCGACCCGCTCGTGTCCCTGCGCCCGTAGCGCCGCCACGGCTTCGGCAGGCGTCGGCCCCGCCGCGCACAGGTAGGCCGGTACGACGGGGGGCCTGCCCGGGAGGCGCTCCCGGAGCAGCCCGGCCATGGCGGCGGTGTCGGCGTTGGCCGCCGGGTCGGTGGAGCCCGCCGCCGCCAGCACCAGGGCGCTCGGCGGGGCCTGCGCCCGCCGGCCCGCCTCGTCCAGCCGGTCGCCGAGCGCCTCGGCCAGCAACGGGTCGGGGCCGAGCGCCCGGGCGAGGCGGCCGCGCAGGTGCGGTGCGTCGGCGAGCGCGGACGGGATGTCGACACGGACGTGGAAGCCGGCGCCCAGCAGCAGCGGTACCAGCACCACCTCTCCGCGCAGCCGCGCCAGCGTCTCCGGCAGCGAGGGGGCGACGACGTCCAGGAAGCAGCGCTCGACGCACAGCTCGGGCCGGAGCGCCCGCACCCGGGCCACCAGCGCCTCGGTCGCGGCGACGCCCTCGCGCTCCCGGGTCCCGTGGGCGACGGCCAGCAGGACCGGGCGCGGGGGCCGCGGGCCGGTCATCCGTCCGCCACCCGATAGCCGCGCTTGGGGACGGTGCGGACCAGGTCGCTGTGGCGGCCCAGCGACTGCCGCAGCCGGGCGACGGCCGCCTCGACGGCGTGCTCGTCGGCGTCGGAGTCGGCCCAGGCGCGGCGGAGCAGCTCCGCGCGGCTGAGCACCCAGCCCGGGTTCTCGGTGAGTGCGCGCAGCACGGTCGCCCCCTTGGGGGAGAGCCAGTAGCTCTCGCCGTCCACCAGCAGGACGTTGCCCTGGAGCACGAGTTCGCGACCCGACACCCGCAGCGTCCGCCGACTGCGGGTGGGGAGCGCCTCGGTCAGCGTGCGGACCAGGGAGCCGAGGCGGCCGCGGTCCGGCCAGACGACGGGGACGCCGGCCTCGAGGAGCGGCCGGGCGCAGACGGGGCCGACGCAGACGGAGAGGATCTCGCCGCGCATGGCCTCCAGCACCGGCCCGTCCAGGCCGTCGGCCGCGGCAGTGGCGAGGAAGGCGGTGATCGCGGGCGCGCTGGTGAAGGTCAGGGCGTGCAGTTCGCGTCGGGCGGTCTGCTCGACCAGGCGTCTGACGGGCGCGGGATCCTCGGGCGGGGCCCACCGGTAGACCGGGACGGAGATCACCTCGGCGCCGCGTTCACGCAGCGCCGCGGCGAAGTCGGTGAGCGGGATGCCGTGCTCCTGCACGGCGATCCTGCGGCCGTCGAGCGGACGGGCCAGCAGCCAGGTGAGCAGCTCGTCGGTGGCCTCGCTGCCCGGCGACCAGGTCTCGTCCAGTCCGCTGGCGCGGACGGCGCCAGTCGCCTTGGGTCCGCGGGTGAGCACGACCGCGTCGCGGCAGGCGGCGGCGAGTTCCGCGCCACGGCCCCAGCCGTCGGCGGCGCTCATCCAGCCGCGCCAGCCCACGCCGGTGGTGGCCACCACGTAGTCGAGCGGCGCCCGCAGGCACTGCTCGGTGGCGCGGCGCAGCGCGAGGTCGTCCTCCAGCGGCAGGATCCGCAGCGTCGGCGCCTCGACGACCCGCGCCCCGCGTCGCGTCAGCAGCGCGACGAGCTCGTCGCGGCGCCGTGCGGCGGTGACGCCGACGGTGAACCCGGCGAGCGGGAGGATTGGTGAGGTCTCTGCGGTGCCCATGGACGCAGGTTCACCGCCCCCGGTTGCCGCGACGTTGCTTCGCGATCACGCGCGCGTTAGCGAAGCGCCCGCTCGTGTTACGGCGCGTGTCGGTGGCCCGACCCCGTCCCCGGGGCGGCGTGAGGGAGAGTTGCCGCAGGCGCAACACCCGGGACAAGGACGCGTAACGCTCCACGATCAACGTCGTTGCCATGACCACTACTTGGGCGGCTGCCACGGCGACGCACTGCCCGTACTGCGCGCTGCAGTGCGGGATGCGGCTCGTGCCGGCGGCCGGCGCGGTGCCCGTGGAGGTCCGCGAGCGCGCCGACTTCCCCGTCAACCGCGGTGCGCTGTGCGGGAAGGGGCAGAACGCCGCGGCGCTGCTCGCGCCCGGTGTCCGCCTCACCACGCCGCTGGTCCGCGACGTGCGGGACAGCAGGGGCGGCCGGGCCGCCCGTGGCGAGCTGCGCGCCGCGAGCTGGGCGGAGGCGCTGGACCGGGTGGCGTCCGGCTTCGCGGCCGTCCGCGAGGAGCACGGCGCGGACGCGGTGGGCGTCTTCGGCGGCGGCGGGCTCACCAACGAGAAGGCCTACCAGCTCGGCAAGTTCGCGCGGATCGCGCTGAGAACCGCGACGATCGACTACAACGGCCGGTTCTGCATGTCCTCGGCCGCGGCGGCGGCCCGGACCGCCTTCGGCGTCGACCGCGGCCTACCCTTTCCGCTGGCGGACATCCCGCACACCGACAGCCTGATCCTGGTGGGCGCCAACCCGGCCGAGACCATGCCGCCCGCGCTGCGCTACTTCCGCGAACTGCGCGAGAACGGCGGCACGCTGATCGTCGTCGACCCGCGCCGCACCCGCACCGCCGAGCAGGCGGACCTGCATCTGCAGCCGGTGCCGGGCACCGACCTCGCGCTGGCCCTCGGCCTGCTGCACCTGCTGATCGCCGACCGGATGGTCGACGTCGACTTCGTCGCCGAGCGCACCAGCGGCTTCGAGCAGGCCCGCGCCGCCGCGATGGCGCACTGGCCCGAGCGGGTCGAACGGATCACCGGCGTGCCGGTTGCGGCGCTTCGCGAGGCGGCGCGGCACTTCGGCCGCGCCCGCACCGGCATGGTGCTGACGGCGCGCGGCCCGGAGCAGCAGAGCAAGGGCACCGACACCGTCGGTGCCTGGATCAACCTCTGCCTGGCGTCGGGCAAGGCGGGACGGCTCTACTCCGGTTACGGCTGCCTCACCGGCCAGGGCAACGGGCAGGGCGGGCGCGAGCACGGTCAAAAGGCCGACCAGCTCCCCGGCTACCGGTCCATCGAGGACCCGGCGGCCCGGGCCCACGTCGCCGCTGTCTGGGGCGTCGGGCCCGACGAGCTGCCGCGCAGCGGCCGCTCCGCCTACGAGCTGCTGGACAGCCTGGGCGCGCCCGGCCCGGACGGCGTCCGCGCGCTGCTGCTGATGGGCTCCAACCCGGTCGTCTCCGCGCCCCGGGCCGCGCGGATCACCGGGCGCCTGCGCTCGTTGGACCTGCTGGTCGTCTCCGACCTGGTCCTCTCCGAGAGTGCGCAGCTCGCGGACGTGGTGCTGCCGAGCACGCAGTGGGCCGAGGAGACCGGCACGATGACCAATCTGGAGGGCCGGGTGCTGCTGCGCCGTCGGGCCACCGAGCCGCCGGACGGCGCCCGCAGCGACTTGTGGGTGCTCAAGGAGCTCGCCGAGCGCCTGGGCGCCAAGGGCCCCGGCGGCGAGGGCGGCTTCGACGACGACCCGGAGACCGTTTTCGCGGAGCTGCGCCGCGCCTCGGCGGGCGGCCCGGCGGACTACGCCGGCATCAGCTACGGACGGATCGCCGCCGAGGACGGCGTCTTCTGGCCCTGCCCGGCCGAGGACCACCCCGGCACCCCCCGTCTCTTCCTGGACGCCTTCGCCACACCGGACGGGCGCGCCCGGTTCGCGCCGGTCAGCCACCGCCCGGCCGCAGAGGAGCCGGACGCCGAGTATCCCGTCCACCTGACCACCGGACGGGTCCTCGCCCAGTACCAGAGCGGCGCGCAGACCCGCAGGGTCGCCGAGCTCAACGCGGCCGCTCCGGGCCCGTTCGTGGAGCTGCACCCGCGGCTTGCCGCCCGGGTCGGCGTCGTGGACGGCGAGCCGCTCGCGGTGGTCTCCCGACGCGGCCGCGTGGTCGCCCCGGCCCGGGTCACCGACGCGATCCGGCCCGACACGGTCTTCATGCCGTTCCACTGGGCCGGCCCCGGACGCGCCAACACGCTGACCAACCCCGCGCTGGACCCGACCTCGAAGATGCCCGAGTTCAAGGTCTGCGCGGTGCGCCTGGAGCGGACGGGGGAGAGAAAGTGAGCAAGCGTCATATCGCCGTGGTAGGCGCGGGCATGGCCGCGGCCAGATTCGCCGAGCGATACTCCGCGCTGGGCGGCGAGGCCCGGGTCACTCTCTACGGCAGCGAGCCGCGCGCCCCGTACAACCGGGTGCTGCTCGCGGACGTGCTCACCGGCCGCTACGACGCGGAGGCGATCACACTGCCGGTGGGCGACGCCGTGCTGCGGCCCGGCGCCGAGGTGGTCGCGCTCGACCTCGGCGCGCGGGTGCTGACCCTCGTCGACGGCGGTACCGAGGCCTACGACGAGCTTGTGCTGGCCACCGGCGCCAACCCGGTGCTGCCGCCGATCCGCCGGCTGCGCCGCGAGGACGGCGGAGGGCCGCGCGAGGGCGTGCACGCGCTGCGCACCCTGGCCGACTGCGCCCGGCTGGCCGAGGAGGCGATGGACGCCAAGCGCGCCGTGGTCGTCGGCGGCGGGGTGCTCGGCGTCAGCGTGGCGCGGGCGCTGGCCGCGCTCGGTCCGCAGGTCGAGATCGTGCACCAAGGGCCGCACCTGATCGAGCGCCAGCTCGACGAGGACGCCGCGACGGCGCTGCGCGAGGCCCTGCGGACCCTGGGCGTCGAGGTCTACCTGGGCAACCGCGCCCGCGCGCTGACCGAGGCGGGCGAGGTGGAGCTGGCGGACGGGTACCGGCTGTCGACGGACCTGACCGTGCTGGCCTGCGGCGTCCGCCCGCGCACCGCCCTCGCCCACGCCGCGGGTCTGGCGGTCGGCCGGGGCGTCCTCGTCGACGACACCCTCGCCGCCTCCCCCGCGCACGCCTCCACCCCGCACGGCTCCGCCCCACACGGCTCCGCCCTGGAAGCGCCCACCCCCACCCCGCACGTGTTCGCCATCGGCGACTGCGCCGAACACGCGGGCGTCGTCCACGGACTGGCCGGACCGGCCTGGGAGCAGGCCGACGTGCTGGCCGCCCGGCTCTCCGGCGCCGACCCGGAGGCGCGCTACACCGGCTCACGGCCGCTGGCCCGGCTCAGCGCCGGCCCGATCGAGTACGCCGCCTTCGGCGAGGTCCACGCGGACGCCGAGGCGGACGTGCTGCGGCTGACCGACGCGACCCGCGGCAGCTACAAGAAGCTCGTGATGCGCGGCGACCGGCTGGTCGGCGCGATCCTCCTCGGCGATCTCGCCACCGTCGGCGATCTCGCCCGCGCGCTGGCGCGCGACGCCTCCCTCCCGGAGACCCCCCTGCATCTGCTGACGCAGCACCTGCTCACCACCACCCTCGGAGCCTCCCGATGACGACCCAACTCCAAGACCTCGTCCTGGTCGGCCACGGCATGGTCGGCCAGCGCTTCCTCGAGGCCTTCGTCGAGCAGCCGGGCGCCGCCGAGTGGCGGATCACCGTGCTGGCGGAGGAGCCCCGCGCCGCCTACGACCGGGTGCACCTGACCTCATGGTTCTCCGGCACCAGCGCGGAGGAGCTGTCGCTCGCCCCGACCGGCTTCCTCGCCGAGCACGGCATCGACCTGCGGCTCGCCGACCCGGCGACCGTCGTCGACCGGGCCGCGCGCACCGTCACCTGCGGCTCCGGCGCGGTGCTGCGCTACGACGCGCTGGTGCTGGCGACGGGCTCCTACCCGTTCATGCCGCCGGTCCCCGGCCATGACGCGGCCGGCTGCCACGTCTACCGCACCATCGAGGACCTGGAGCGGATCCGCGACGAGGCGGAGCGGCTCGGGCCCGGCGGCGTCGGCGTGGTCGTCGGCGGCGGGTTGCTGGGGCTGGAGGCGGCGGGCGCACTGACCGCGCTGGGCCTGACGACGCACGTCGTGGAGTTCGCGCCGCGGCTGATGGCGCTCCAGGTCGACGAGGGCGGCGGCAGGCTGCTCCAGCGCAAGATCGAGGGCCTGGGCGTCCGCGTCCACACCGGCGCGGGCACCCAGGCGATCCTCATCGGCGAGGACGGCCGGGTGCGTGCGATGGGCCTCTCGGACGGGCGGGAGCTGGCCGCTGACCTGGTGATCTTCTCGGCGGGCGTGCGGCCGCGCGACCAGCTGGCCCGCGCGTGCGCTCTGCCGGTGGGCGAGCGCGGCGGCATCGTGGTCGACGAGCGCTGCCGCACCCGTGACCCGCACGTCTACGCCATCGGCGAGTGCGCGCTGGCGGCCGACGGCCGGGTCTACGGCCTGGTCGCCCCCGGCTACCAGATGGCCGAGACCGCGGCCCGCTCGCTCGCCGGGGGACGGGACCAGGAGCTGCGGGAGGAACACCGCTTCACCGGCGCCGACACCTCCACCAGGCTCAAGCTGCTCGGGGTGGACGTGGCCAGCTTCGGCGACGCGCACGGCGCGACCGAGGGCGCGGTCGACGTGCTGTACAGCGACAGCCGGGCCGGGATCTACAAGAAGCTGGTGATCGGCGCCCAGGGGCAGCTGCTCGGCGGGGTGCTGGTCGGCGACACCGAGGCGTACGGGCTGCTGCGGCCGCTGGCGATGGGCGGCAACCCGCTGCAGACGGCGCCGGAGCAGCTGGTGCTGCCCTCCGGTCTGGCCCCGGCCTCCGGGCCCATCGCGCTGCCGGACGAGGCGGTGGTCTGCTCCTGCCACAACGTCAGCAAGGGCGAGATCCGGGCCGCCGTCCACGACCAGGGCTGCACCACCGTGCCCGAGGTCAAGAAGTGCACCAAGGCGGGGACAGGCTGCGGCTCCTGCGTGAAGCTGCTCGGCACGATCGTCACCGAGGAGCTGGAGGCGGGCGGCGTCACCGTCGACAGGAGTCTGTGCGAGCACTTCGCGCACACGCGCGCGGACCTGTACGAGATCGTGCGGGTGGCGGGCATCGGCACCTTCTCCGAGCTGCTGGACCGCCACGGGCGCGGCGGCGACGGCTGCGACGTCTGCAAGCCGGCCGTCGCCTCCATCCTGGCCGGCCTCGCGGGCGGCCACATCCTCGACGGCGAGCAGGGCGCGCTGCAGGACACCAACGACCACTTCCTGGCCAACCTGCAGCGCAACGGCTCCTACTCTGTCGTCCCGCGCATCCCCGGCGGCGAGATCACCCCCGAGGGGCTGATCACCATCGGCGAGATCGCCCGTGACCACGGCCTCTACACCAAGATCACCGGCGGCCAGCGGATCGACCTCTTCGGCGCGAGCGTCGACCAGCTCCCGCGGATCTGGCGGCGGCTGGTGGACGCGGGCTTCGAGTCCGGCCACGCCTACGGCAAGTCGCTGCGCACAGTGAAGTCCTGTGTGGGGGAGACCTGGTGCCGCTACGGCGTGCAGGACTCCGTCGGCCTGGCCATCGAGCTGGAGCTGCGCTACCGGGGCCTGCGCTCACCGCACAAGCTGAAGGCCGCCGTCTCCGGCTGCGCCCGCGAGTGCGCCGAGGCCCAGAGCAAGGACTTCGGCGTGATCGCCACCTCCGCCGGATGGAACCTCTACATCGGCGGCAACGGCGGTATGACCCCGCGTCACGCCGACCTGCTGGCGGCGGACCTGGACAAGGAGACGCTGCTCAGGACGATCGACCGCTTCCTGATGTTCTACATCCGCACCGCCGACCGGCTGGAGCGCACCTCGGTCTGGCTGGACCGGATCGAGGGCGGCCTGGAGCACGTCCGGCAGGTGGTGCTGGAGGACTCGCTGGGCATCTGCGCCGAGCTGGACGCGCTGATGGCCCGCCACGTCGACGCCTACCAGGACGAGTGGGCCGCCGTGCTCGCCGACCCCGACCGCCTGCGGCGCTTCACCTCCTTCGTGAACGCCCCGGGTACGCCCGACCCGGCCGTGACCTTCGTCCCCGAGCGCGGCCAGATCCGCCCCGCCCGCCCCCACGAGGACGGGCGGATCCTCACCCCGGCGCTGGTCGCCGGCCCCCGACTGGAGGTGCACACCGCATGATTGGAGACCGGGCATGACCGAGATGCTGATCAGGCCCCCCGCGACCGACGCGACGACCGGCATGGTGGAGATCCTCGACGGCCGGACCTGGACCCGCGTTTGCGACTACCAGGAGCTGACCCCGGGGCGCGGCGTGGCCGCACTGAGCGCGGGAGGCGCACAGGTCGCGGTCTTCCGCGACCGGTCCGGCGCGCTCTACGCGGTGGACAACCGCGACCCGTTCAGCGGGGCGTACGTGCTCTCGCGCGGCATCGTGGGCAGCCGGGACGGGGTTCCGACGGTCGCCTCGCCGATGTACAAGCACGTTTTCGACCTGCGCGACGGGCGCTGCCTCGACGAGGAGACGGCGCCCGACGGGCGGCCCGCGGTGCTGCGGGTCTGGGCCGTGCGCGTCGCGGCGACGGAGGGCGCCCCGTGACCGCCGTCCCGGTGGCGGAGGCCACCGTCGCCGCCCCTGCCAGAACCCGTGCCATCACCGAGTGGCGGCCCGAGGACGAGGACTTCTGGGCCGAGGCCGGAGCCAGGGTCGCCCGGCGCAACCTGGTCTTCTCCGTCCTGTCGGAGCACATCGGCTTCTCGGTGTGGAGTCTCTGGTCGGTACTGGTGCTCTTTCTCGGCCCGGCCTACCACGTCGACGCCGCGGGCAAGTTCACCCTCACCGCGGTGCCGACCGCGCTCGGCGCGGTGCTGCGGCTGCCCTACACCTACGCGGTGGCGCGCTTCGGCGGCCGCAACTGGACCGTCTTCAGTGCGACGCTGCTGCTGGTGCCGACGGTCCTGGCCGGCGTCGTGCTGCACCCGGGCGTCTCCTACGGGACGCTGCTGGCGGTGGCCTGCGTCGCGGGCGTCGGCGGCGGCAACTTCGCCTCCTCGATGGCCAACATCAACGCCTTCTACCCGCAGCGGCTCAAGGGCTGGGCGCTCGGGATCAACGCGGGCGGCGGCAACCTCGGGGTCCCGGTCGTGCAGTTGGTCGGCCTCGCGGTGCTGGCCACCGCAGGGGCCGCGCACCCGCGCCTGGTGCCGCTGGTGTACCTGCCGCTGATCGTCCTCGCGGCGCTCGGCGCGGCCCTGCGGATGGACAACCTCGGCACGCCGAGGAACGACCGGCACGCGCTGCGCGACGTCGCGCTGGAGCCGCACAGCTGGGTGATGTCGCTGCTCTACATCGGCACCTTCGGCAGCTTCATCGGCTTCGGCTTCGCCTTCGGGCAGGTGCTGCAGGTGCAGTTCCACCAGCAGTTCGACACCCCGGTGAAGGCCGCCTGCCTGACCTTCCTCGGGCCGCTGCTCGGTTCGCTGGTGCGGCCGGTCGGCGGACGGCTGGCGGACCGTTACGGCGGCGCGAGGATCACGCTGGCGACCTTCGCGCTGATGGCGGTGGGCGCGGCGACGGTGCTGGCAGCCTCGCACGCGAGGTCGCTGCCGCTGTTCCTGGCCGGGTTCGTGGCGCTGTTCGTGCTCAGCGGTCTGGGCAACGGCTCGACCTACAAGATGATCCCGGCGATCTTCCAGGTGAGGGCGGCCACGGAGGAGGAGGCCCGGCGTCGGGCCTCGGGGCTGATCGGGCTGGCGGGCGCGATCGGCGCCTTCGGCGGGGTGCTGGTCAATCTGGCCTTCCGCCAGTCGTTCCAGGCCACCGGCAACGGTGACGCCGCCTACCTGGCCTTCCTGGCCGCCTACGCGGTCTGCTCGCTGGTCACCTGGGCGGTCTACCTCCGCCCCGGCGCCGACCGGCCCCAGGGGATCTGAGGGCCTGCCAGCACCGGGCCCGCCAGCAACGAGCCTCGCAGCAACGGACCGGCCACCCACGGACCGGCCTCAGAGCGCCGCCGCGACCGCCTGGTCGATGGTGGCGTGGGCGAAGCGGAAACCGGAGTCGAGCAGCCGCCGCGGCACCACGCGGTGGCTGCCGACGACCTCGATCGCCATCTCGCCCAGCGCGGCCCGCAGCGCGAACTCCGGCACCGGGAGCGTCGCGGGCCGTCGCAGCGCCCGGCCGAGGGCGGTGGTGATCTCGGCGTTGGTCACCGGCACCGGCGCGGTCAGGTTGAACGGACCGCTCAGGCGGTCGGTGTCGATCAGATGCCGGATCGCGGCGACCTCGTCGCGCAGCGAGATGAAGCTCCAGTACTGCTGGCCGTTGCCCATCCGGCCGCCGAGGCCGAGCTTGAACAGCGGCAGCAGCCGCGCGAACGCGCCGCCCCCCGCGTCGACCACGATGCCGCTGCGTGGGTGGGCGACGCGGATCCCCGCCTCGGCGGCGGGCGCAGCGGCTTCCTCCCACTCGACGCACAGCCGCGCGAGGAAGTCGTCGCCGGGCGGGGCGTCCTCGTCGATGACGGTGTCACCCGTCTGGCCGTAGTAGCCGGTGGCGGAGGCGGAGACCAGCACCCGCGGGCGCTTCTCCAGCCCGGCCAGCGCGTCGGCCAGGGTCTGCGTGCCGAGGACGCGGCTGTCGCGCAGGGTGCGCTTGTAGGCGGCGGTCCAGCGGCGGTCGCCGATCCCGGCGCCGGCCAGGTTGACCGCGGCGTCGACGCCCTCCAGTCCCTTGCGGTCGACGGCCCGCAGCGGCGGGTTCCAGCGCACCTCCACGGAGCCGTCCTCACGCTCCTGCGGCTCGCGCCGGACCAGACGGACCACCTCGTGCCCGTCGTCCAGCAGCGAACGGACCAGGGCGGAGCCGATGAGCCCGGTCGAACCGGTGACCGCGATGCGCATGCCGATATTCAAGCAGTTGGCACCTTAAGGAGCGCGTAGGCTCCGGCCATGGACACCGTGGATTCCGAGACCACCACCCGCGTCGTCATCCGACCGGCGGTCGCCGAAGACGGCCACGCCGTCTACGCGCTCGACCACCGGTGCTGGTCGACGGTGTCGGAGGTGTCGGAGCGCCCGGACCCGCCGCAGCCCGACAGCACCGCCTTCCGGGACGACCGCCACCGGCCGGAGCACATGCTGGTGGCCGAGGGCCGGGGCGAGCCGCTGGGTCAGGGCGAGCCGCTGGGCCATGGCGAACTGTTGGGCTGGGTGCGGGTGCTGCCGCCGACCCCGCTGCCGAGCAACGCCCACATCCGTGCCATCCAGGGGCTGCTGGTGGCCCCCGAGGCGCGCGGACTGGGCCTCGGCCGGGCCCTGCTGCACGCCGCCCTCGCCCGGGCCCGCGCCGAGGGCGCGGAGCGGGTGACGCTGCGTGTCCTGGCCGGCAACACGGTGGCGCGCTCGCTGTACGAGACGGCGGGCTTCGAGGTGACCGGCGTGCAGCCGCGCGAGTTCCTGCTGGCGGGGGAGTACCAGGACGACGTGCTGATGGGGATCGACCTGTGACCTACCTGGTGATCGGTGAGAGCGTGGCCGACATCGTCCGGGCGCCGGGCGTGCCGGACGTGGCGCATCCGGGCGGCAGCCCGGCCAACGTGGCCTACGGCCTGGCCCGGCTGGGCCATGACGTCGCGCTGCTGACCCAGCTCGGAGACGACGCGATGGGCGGGCTGATCCGCGCCCGTCTCGTCGCGGCGGGCGTGCGGCTGCTGGACGACGGGCAGAGCGACGTGCGCACCCCCACCGCGGTCGTTTCCCTGGACACGGAGGGCAGGGCGTCCTACACGTTCGACATCGCGTGGACGCTGCGGCCCGTGACACCGCGGGCCGAGGAGGTGCGGCACGTGCATCTCGGGTCGATCGGCGCGGCGGCGGCGCCGGGCGCGGCGGCGGCGCTGGCGATCGCCGAGGCGCTGCGCGGCCGCGCCACCGTCAGCTACGACCCCAACGTGCGGCCAGCGCTGATGGGCGAGCGATCGGCGGCCCTGGCGCAGGCGGAGCGCTGCGTGGCGGCGGCGGACGTGGTCAAGGCCAGCGACGAGGACCTGGCCTGGCTGTGTCCGGGGGAGCCGGAGGCGGCGGTCACGAGGCGCTGGCTCGGCATGGGTGTCGCACTGGTGCTGGTCACGCGGGGCGCGGCGGGCGCGGCGGCCTACACGGCGGCGCACACGGTCACCGCCCCGGCGGCCGCGGTGACGGTGGTCGACACCGTCGGGGCTGGGGACGCCTTCATGGCCGCCGTCCTGGACGCGCTCGACTCCTTGCACGCGCTCGCTCCGGAGCACGAGCGGACGGAGCGGGACGCGCGGCGGGAGCGGCTGGCGCGGCTGACCGCGCCGGAGCTCACCGAACTGCTGCGGCGGGCGACGGCCGCGGCGGCGGTCACCGTCTCGCGGGCGGGGGCCAACCCGCCGGACGCGGCGGAGCTCCGGCGGGCGCTCCAGGCGCCGGTCCGGACGCCGCTTCAGGCTGCGGTTCAGGCTCAGGTTCAGGCTCCGTAGCGCTCCCACAGGCGCGGGTAGCGCTTCTCCATCTCCTTCGGGTCGTCGAAGTCGAACTCGGCGCCCAGCGGCTTGCCGCCGCGGCGGCCGAGGTCGGGGAGGCGGGCGCCGGTGAGCTGCTCGTAGGCGCGGTCGGCGACCCAGCCGAGCTCCTCGGCGTCGCCGTCCTCCTCGTCGTCGAAGCTCGGCACCAGGTCCGACAGCTCGTCCGGGTCGGCCAGGGCGCCCTCGAAGACGTCGCGACCCTGGCCGACCAGCCAGGCGCAGAAGGCCTCGAAGGCCTCCTCCCCGGCCCCGCCGAGCAGCAGGTCGGCGGCGCCCCACAGGTCGACCCGCCAGGCCCGGCCCATCCGTGCCTCGAAGAGGCGGGCGAAGTCGAGCACCTCGTCGGGCGTCCGCTCGACAAGGCGTTCGACGAGCAGGTCGGCGTGGTCGACCGGGTCGCCCTCGGCGCTGTCCCGGGTCTCGTCGATGAGCAGCCAGAAGTCCGTCTCGTCCATCACGCCCTCAAGCATCCACGCCGGGCGTGCGCGACGCACGCGGGACAGGCCGAGAGCCCCGTCTCCACAGGGAGACGGGGCTCTCGGCGCGGTGCTTCTCGCGGACTACAGCCCGAGGTCGCCCTCGAACGCGCCCTCTTCGAGGCGGGCCTTCAGCGTGCCCAGGAAGCGGGCGGCGTCGGCGCCGTCCACCAGGCGGTGGTCGTAGGACAGGCCCAGGTAGACCATGTCGCGCACGGCGATGGTGGTGCCCAGCTCCGGGGTCTCCATGACGACCGGACGCTTGGTCGTCGCGCCGACGACCAGGATCGCGACCTGCGGCGGCGTGAAGATCGCGGTGTCGAACAGCGCGCCGCGCGAACCGGTGTTGGTGACGGTGAAGGTGCCGCCGGCCAGCTCGTCCGGCTTGACCTTGTTGTCCCGGGTGCGGGCGGCCAGGTCGGCGGTCTTCTTGGCGATGCCGGCGATGTTGAGGTCGCCCGCGTCGTGGATGACCGGGACCATCAGGCCGCGCTCGGTGTCGACCGCGATGCCGATGTTCTCGACGGCGTGGTAGGTGATTGTGTCGTCGTCGTTGATCGACGCGTTGATCACCGGGTTCGACTTGAGTGCCTCGGCGGCGGCCTTCACGAAGAACGGCATCGGCGAGAGCTTGACGCCCTCGCGGGCCTGGAAGGCGCCCTTGGCCTGCTCGCGCAGGCGCATGATGTTGGTGACGTCGACCTCGATCACCGTGGTCAGCTGCGCGGCGGTCTGCAGCGCCTTGACCATGTTCTCGGCGATGACCTTGCGCATGCGGGTCATCTTCACCGTCTGACCGCGCAGCGGGGAGGCGGCGGCGATGGTGGTCGGGGCCTTGGCGGCACCGGTCGCGGCGGCGGCCGGGGCGGCGACGGTCGCGCGGGCGGCCTCGGCGGCGGCCAGCACGTCCTGCTTGCGGATACGGCCACCGACGCCGGTGCCCTTGACCTGGTTCAGGTCGATGCCGTTCTCGGCGGCGAGCTTACGGACCAGCGGGGTCACGTAGGCGTCGGACGGCTCGACCGCGGCGGCCGGAGCAGCCGGAGCCGGAGCGACCGGGGCAGCCGGAGCCGGAGCCGGGGCGGCGGGAGCGGGCGCGGCCGGGGCCGGGGCGGCCGGAGCGGGGGCCGGAGCAGCCGGAGCC
>NZ_BBPO01000077.1:1287-32266 GCF_000787815.1 Streptacidiphilus neutrinimicus | reverse complement strand
AGGACGGCGGTCAGGCCCGCGGCGGCGCCGTACGTGCCTGGGCGCACCGAGTCGCCTGACGTGTCGATCACGACGGCAGTGCCGCCAGCGCGTCGATCTCCACCCGAAATGCCGGGTGGACCAGCCCCCCTACCTGGACCAGGGAGCAGGCGGGCAGGCGGGCCGGGTCCAGGTACTCGTCCCGGACCTGACGGAAGGCCGGGAGGTCGGCCAGGTCCACCAGGAAGACGGTCAGCTTCACCACGTCCGCGAAGCCCGCGTCCGCTGCGCCGAGGGCGGTGGCCAGGTTGGCGAAGACCTGGCGCAGCTGCGCCTGCGGGTCGCCCTCGCCGACGAGCTGGCCGTCCGCGTTGACCGGGACCTGGCCGGAGACCGCGACCATCGGGCCGGCGAACGTGACGGCGTGGCTGTAGCCGTTGACCGGCGGGCTGCCGGCCGGGCGGGTGTGATGCTGCATCAGGCCTCCCGAGGAGATGTCTGATGATCAGTCTGCCAGTTGGGCCCTACGATGCGTCCATGATCCGGATCACCATCGAGGACGTCCGCGCGTCGGCTGATCGCCTGCTGAGCACAGTGGAGGAACTGGACGAGGAGGCCCTTCGCGAGCCCTCCGCCCTGCCGAACTGGACCCGCGCCGATGTACTCGACCACCTCACCGGGGCGGCGCACGCGTACATCCGGCTGCTCGCGCTCGCCCGGGGCACCGAGCAGCCCCCGCCGCGCCCCGACGGACTCCGCGCGAGCCTGGACCAGCTGCTCACCGACGCCGCCGCCATGCCCGCCGAGTCCTGGGAGACCACGGTCACCGCGCTCGCTGGCTGGCGGCACCCAGCCTGGTTCACCCTCAACCGATGCCAGCGCGAGCTGGAGACCCACCACCTGGACCTGGACCTCGGCTACGCCCTCGCCGACTGGCCCGCCGGCTACGTACGCTGGGCACTGACCGACACCATCGCCAGCCTGACTGCCCGCTCTTTCCCGGTCGCCAAGTTGACGGCCACCGACCTGAATCAGTCCTGGCCCCTCTCCCCCACCGGCCCCGCGGTAGTTGCCCCCGCCCCCACCCTGCTCGCCTGGCTGGCTGGCCGCACCCCCCTCAGCACGACCGACCCGCTCCCCACCCCACCGCCGTGGCCTCTCCCGCCGACCCCCGGTTGGGGCTAGCTGGGAAGGACGGCGATGTTACAGGTGGGCAGACCCGTCCCGGAGGCATGACCGCGCCCTGGCCGCAGGCCGAAGGCGGTCCATGAATGATGCGACTCGCCCTCTGGGCGACCGTCGGTACTACACCGCGGCGAGTTCGCAGGTTCCACGATTCGCGACGCTCTGGGTTCAGAAACAGGTACTCAGGCGGACCGAGCCGAGTGTTGTCCGGACGGGAGCTCTGCCGCGCACACCGAATTGCGTGCGGTGTACGGCTGGTCGCTGTGGCTAGTGTGGTGTCATCTGCACGAGGTGGGAGTTCACTGATGAGTTCCGGTGCTGGCGCGGCTCCGTCGTTTCGCTTGATCGTGACCGGCGGAGGTACCGGCGGCCATACCTACCCTGCCTTGACCGCGGTCCGTACGCTTCAGATCCGGCTTGCCGGGGTGGGCCGCGCGCTGGATGTGTTGTGGGTCGGCGTTGCAGGCGGTCTGGAGGAGCGGGTCGCCACCGCCGAGGGCATCGCGTTCCGGTCCGTGGCGACGGGGAAGGTGCGCCGTTCGGCGAACCCGCTGAAGCTGGTGTCGCCCGCGAACGTGCGCGACATGAGCCGCGTGCCGCTGGGCGTGGCCCAGGCCCGGTCGATCGTCTCCGAGTTCCGCCCCGACGTGGTGCTGGCGACCGGCGGATACGTGGCCGTTCCGGTGGGGTTGGCGGCGAAGATGTGCCGGCGCCCGCTGGTGGTCCACGAGCAGACGGTGCGCCTCGGGCTCGCGAACCGCTCGCTCGCGCGGGCCGCAGCGCGGTTCGCGGTGTCGTCTGAGGCGACGCTGGAGTTGCTGCCCGAGCAGGTGCGGGCGACCGCCGTGGTGACGGGGAACCCGGTCCGGGCCGAGGTGCTGACGGGTCATGCGGAGAAAGCCGTCGAGTCACTCGGCCTGTGGGGCTTCGAGCGGGCGCTGCCGACGGTGTACGTGACGGGTGGCGCGCAGGGGTCGCAGCAGATCAACGAGTTGGTGCGGGGCATCCTGCCGTGGCTTCTTTCCCGGGCGAACCTGGTTCACCAGTGTGGGCCCGCGAACGTGGAGGGCTTGCGGCCCGCGGCGATCGCGCTCCCGGCGGAGTTGGCGTCCCGCTACTTCCTGACCGGGTATGTGGGCGCCGAGCTGCCGGGCGTACTGGCGCTCGCCGACGTGGTGGTCTCGCGCAGCGGCGCGGGCACGATCGCGGAACTGACAGCGCTCGGGAAGCCGGCAGTGCTGGTGCCGCTGGCGTCGTCGGCCGGCAACGAGCAGACCCACAACGCGCAGCATCTCGAGGCCCAGGGCGCCGCGGTGGCGCTGGTCGGCGAGGTGGACGGAGCAGGCCTGCGCGGCGCCCTGGAGCCGCTGCTTGCGGATCCGGGACGCCGCGGACAGGTGGGCCATCGGGCGCAGTTGCTGGGGCGCCCGGATGCTGCGGAGCGGCTGGTCGACGTGCTGCTAGACGCTGCCAGCTGACGGGCTTGCGGCACGGGTCCAGTCGGCGCGGTCGCCGAGCAGGTTCACTGCGCTCCGCCTGCCTGCGCCTGCGCGACGGCGTCCGCGAGCGAGGCAGCCACGTGGTGGACTTCGGTCACGGTCAGGTGCTGGTGGAACGGCAGGCTCAGGATCTCCTCGCCGACCTGTTCGGTGACCGGCAGCGGTCGGTGCCACGGCTTGAACGCCTCCTGGAGGTGGTTGGGGGGATAGTGGACACCGACTGCGATGCCTCGCTCCTTCATCAGCCGGAACACCTGCTCGCGATGCCGCACGCGCACCACGCACAGGTGCGGGACGCTGTGGCTGACGTTCACGTCCACCAGCGTCACGCCGTCCACCGGGCGCAGCGCGTCGCGGTAGGCGCACCACAGCTCCCGCCGGGTCTTCTCCGCTTCGGCGAAGCGGCGCAGCTGGGCGAGGCCGATGGCAGCGTTGATCGCCGACAGCTGGTAGCGCAACCCGAAGCCGTCCACGGTGTAGCCGGTGGTGGCCTGGCGCTCGGCCTGCGACTGCACGACGCCGAGCATCCGCAGGCCCCGCAGCTTCCTGGCCTCGCCAGAGGTGCGCGGGATGACCGCGCCGCCCTGACCGCACGTGAGGTTCTTGATCGGCCCGAACGAGAAGCACGTCAGTGCCCCGGTCGCGCCGACACGCAGGTGGTTGAGGCGGGAACCGAAAGCGTGCGCTGCGTCCTCGATCACGGCGATGCCGCGCTCATGGAAGGTGTCGTTGGCCGCGCCCAGGTCCAAGGCCCGGCCGCCGTACAGCACTGGCAGTACCGCCCGCGTGCGGCTGGTGAGTGCGGCCAGGACCGCGTCCGGTTCCACACACAGGGTGTCCGGGTTGACCTCCACGAAGCGGGGCACCGCGCCGACGGCGCGGACCGCCTGGACGGTGGCGCAGAACGTCATGGACGGCACGACCACCTCGTCCCCCGCGCCGACGCCGGCGGCCAGCAGAGCGCAGTGCAGCGCGGCGGTGCCGGAGGTGACGGCGACGGCGTCCGGGACGCCGAGGTACTGGGCGATCTCCTGCTCGAACTGCTCGGTGACGGCGGTGTGCCCGTACTGGCCGTCGGCCAGCACCTGGCTCACCGCTTCCAGTTCCGTCCCGTACAGGTAGGGGCTGGCGTTGCGTGCGGCGTCGGGCCGCGAGGGGGTGGTCACGATGCCTCCCAGGTCGGTCGGATGATCGGTCGGAGCAGCGAGGTGGCCTTGTCCAGGGCCGCGGACACCTGTGTGGGCGAGGGTCCGGCGGCGGTGATCATGCCGATCTTGTGGCCGGACTGGTCATGCGGGTG
Source organism: Streptacidiphilus neutrinimicus (assembly GCF_000787815.1). Taxonomy (GTDB): domain Bacteria; phylum Actinomycetota; class Actinomycetes; order Streptomycetales; family Streptomycetaceae; genus Streptacidiphilus; species Streptacidiphilus neutrinimicus. The sequence goes on along the minus strand of NZ_BBPO01000077.1, from coordinate 28,303 downwards.
CACCAGGTCTCCGGGCTTGGCGTACAGCTCGATGCCAGTGATGCCGGGCACGTTGCGGGCGTCGGTGACTCCATCCCACCGGGCCAGCTCGCCTTCCACGTCGAGGGGGGAGCCGAGGAGTTCCACGGCGGCGTGCGCGTTGCGCGTCGGCGTCAGATAGTCGAACGGCTGCCCGAGGGCGAGTGCGATGAGCGCGCCCACGACGTTGACGCCCAGGGCGGCCTCGTGCAGGCGCGGGATGCTGTCCCCGCTCAGGCGCGGGTTGGCTTCGACGATGCGGCCCTGGCCGTCCTCGCCGAGGACGAGGTCGAAGTTCGCGGGCCCGTCGGTGATGCCCAGCGCACCGCACAACTGCTCGGCGACTCCCTCAAGGTGGTCGTGCTCCGCCGGGGAGAGTTGCGCCGTGCTGATCCGCCGCACGACGCTCTTGCCGGGCACGAGGGCTTGGTCCTTGATGCAGGTCATGGCCGACCTGCCGTCGCGCAGGAAGAGGTCGATGGTCAGCTGCCGGCCCTGGACGAACTCCTCGGCGATCACGGTCCGAGAGGCGGAGTAGGCGCGTGCGCGGGCGATGGCATCGGGGAGGCCGTCGGGGTGGGCGACGCGGGTGATGCCCTTGCTGCCCGATCCGTCCACCGGCTTGACCACGACCGGGAAGCGCAACCGTGCCGCCTTGGCGGCGACCTCGCCCGGGTCGTCCGATGCGGCCCACCCGTACCCGGCGACACCGCAGTCCGCGACGACCTGGTGAAAGGCGGCCTTGTCCAGACCCGCCAGGGCGGCCTCGGGGTACACGTAGGGCATGCCGTAGCGCAGGCCCAGGACGCGCCAGGTGGGCAGCGCGGCGTCGGTCGCGCCGACCACGATTCCTGCGGGCCGCGTTGCGCCCAGCGCCTCGGCGATGGCATCGGCGTCTCGCGTGGAGAGCGTCATGGCCGCGTCGGCGAAGGGGAACGCGGGGGCGTCCGACCGCATGTCGACGGCGACGGTCGGGATTCCTCGGCGTGCGGCCTCCTGGTAGAGGGGGATGTGCTCCTCCGATGCGCCGAGTACGAGCAGCGGGTTCAGCGGCCAGTTTCCAGGCATGCTGCGCCTCCTATTCGAGGTTGAGGGCGACGTGCGGTCCCGCGGCGGCGCGGTTGCGCAGCAGCGGTGCCCAGCGGTCGGGGTTTCGGCGGTACCAGTCGACGGTCTCGGCGAGGCCCTCCTGGAGGTTGCGCTGCGGCTTGTAGCCGAGCCCCTCGGCCTTGGTGCACTCCATGGCGTAGCGCAGGTCGTTGGCCTGCCGGTCCGGCACGTAGGTGACGCGGCTCCAGTCCGCGTCGCACGCCGTCAGCAGCAGCGCGGTCAGTTCGCGGTTCGTCAGGTCGGTTCCGGAGCCGAGGTTGTAGACCTCGCCGGGCAGGCCACCTCGGAGCACCAGCTCGACGCCGGCGCAGTTGTCCTCGACGTGCAGCCAGTTCCGCACGTGCTGGCCGTGGCCGTGGATGGTGACCTTGTCGCCGTCCAGGAGGCTGGACACGAATCGGGGGATGACCTTCTCGGGGTGCTGGTTCGGCCCGTAGTTGTTCGAGGAGCGGGTGACGCACACCGGCAGGCCGAAGGTGATGCTGTACGAGAGCGCGAGGAGGTCGCTGGCAGCCTTCGACGCGGCGTAGGGGACGGTGGGGCGCAGCGGCGCGTCCTCGGCCGCGGCCCCGACCAGCAGCGGACCGTAGACCTCGTCGGTGGACACGTGGACGAACTTCGCGATGTCCGCCTTCGACGCGGCATCCAGCAGCCTCTGCGTCCCGAGCACGTTCGTCGCCGCGAAGGCCCCGGCCTGGTAGAAGGAGTGGTCGACGTGGGACTCGGCGGCGAAGTGCACCACCTGGTCGTGCTCGGCCATCAGCGTGGTCACGAGCTCCGGGTCGAGGATGTTGCCGTGGACGAAGGACAGCTTCGGCGAGTCCAGCGCGGGCCGGAGGTTGTCCAGGTTCCCCGCGTAGGTCAGCGCGTCGAGGACCGTGATGTGCTCGACGTCCGCCGCGGCGACCATGCGCTTGACGAAGTGTGAGCCGATGAAGCCGGCGCCGCCGGTGACGAGCAGCCGCATAAGAGCACCACCATCCTGGAGGATCAAGCGCCCGCCCTCACCCCTTCGTGGGACCGGTCCGCCGTGAATCCAGAACACCGCCGCACCGCGCCGGCGGGCAGGCACACAAGGGGGGCCCACAGATCACAGAACCGGCTACGCACCCGCCGCCTGCGGGCCTACTCTCGAACCCCGGACCCCGCCTGCCAGGAGGGTGCTCATGGCCACCGCGTCTCGATCGCGCGGGCCCAACACGGCCCTGGACCGGTTGCTGACGGCCAGCGGCTGGACCCGCAAGTCCTTCGCGCCGCGAGTGAACCAGCTGTGCGAACAGCGCGGTCACCGCAGGGCCTACACCCATACGAGTGTCGCGAACTGGGTCGTCCGAGGAATGATCCCCGACCCGCCGGCACCGGATGCGATAGCCGTTGCGCTGGGCGAACGCCTCGGGCGACCCGTCAGCCTGGCGGAAATCGGCATGTGCGGCGTCCCCGACGACGGCCCCGAGATGGGGTTGGATTTCCCCAGAGACCCAGCCGACGCCGTGCGCGGCGCCGCGAGCTTCTGGAGCACCGTGCACCGACGCGAATTCCTCGGCGGCGCTTTCGCCGTCGCGGCCTACACCACACCGGTCACCCGCTGGCTCGTACAGCCCGACGCCCGCCTGCACGGTCACCGCGGCGGCCGGCAAGTCGGCCGCGCCGATCTCGACGAGCTGTGGGCGGCGTCCAGCGACGCCCGCTCCTGGGACTCGCGCTACGGCGGCGGCAGCTGGAAGTCCAGCTCGGTCGCCGAGTGCCTGCGCTTGCGCGCGACACCGTTGCTGTCGGGCACCTACCAGGACCAGATCGGCACGGAGCTGTTCTGCGTGACCGCCGAGCTGGCCCGCGTGGTCGGCTGGTCTGCGCTCGACATGGGCCAGCACGACGCCGCACAGCGGCACTTCATCCAGGCCCTCGCGCTCGCGCGCGCCGCCGGCGACACCGGCGTGGGTTGCCACGTGCTGACGACCATGGCGCTCCAGGCGCTGCTGCGCGGCTTCTCGGGGGAGGCGATCGACATGACCCAGGGCGCCTTCGAACGGGCCCGGTCCTCGGCGAGCCCGCGGGTGCTGGCGTTCGCGAAGATGGTCGAGGCCCGGGCCCATGGCCGGGCTAGGGATCCGCGGGCCGCGGCGCGGGCGCTCGCCGAGGCGGAGACACAACTGGGCCGCGGCTGGCCCGACCCGGACCCGGAGTGGATCAGCTACATGACCCACACCCGGCTCTCCAGCGACGCGGTGGAGGTATGGCGGGACCTGGGCAAGCCGAAGGTGGCGTTCGGCTGGAACAAGCACGCCGACGCGATGCCGACGGGGTCGTTCGCCCGCTCGGTAGGTCTGCGCCTGACCGTGCTCGGGACAACGCACCTGCAGGCGGGCGAGCTGGAGCAGGGGCTTGCGATGGGCGACCGGGCCGTGGAGATCCTTTCGCGAGTCCAGTCGACACGGGCCCGCGACTATGTCCGCCAGTACACGACGGCGCTCCGGCCATGGAGCAGGGAACCCGAGGTGCGGGACCTGCTGCACCGCGCGCGCACGAGGCTTGCAGCGGCGAGCTGAGCCGCGATGTCGTCCGAGTAGCTGTGCCCCGACGTCTAATCAGACAAGGACCCCGTACATGCGCGTCTCCGTGATCGGCTGCGGTCACCTCGGCATCCCGCACGCGGCGGCGATGGCCGAGCTCGGCCACGACGTCGTCGGCGTCGACGTCGACCAGGCCAAGGTCAACCGGCTCAACGCCGGTCAGTGCCCCATCTTCGAGACCGGCCTGCCCGAACTCCTGGCCAAGCACGTCAACTCCGGGTGGCTGCGGTTCACCACCGACATCCGCGAAGCCGCCGAACACGCGGCCCTGCACTTCATCGGCGTGGGAACCCCGATCGACGCCGACGGCCGCTCCTATGACAGCGCCCAGGTCTACGGCGCGATCCGCCAGCTCGCACCCCACCTCACCCGCGCCTGCACCATCGTCGGCAAGAGCACCGTCACCGTCGGCACCACCGCCCACGTCACTGCCCTCGCCCAGCGCCTCGCCCCCGCCGGGAACCAGGTCGAGGTCGTCTGGAATCCCGAGTTCCTGCGCGAAGGCCACGCAGTCGAGGACACGCTCCGCCCGGACCGCCTCATCGCCGGCGTCACCACCGCCGAAGGCGAGAAGGCGATCCGCGCCGTCTACGCCGGGATCATCGACACTGGCGTCCCGATCTTCGTCACCGACCCGCAGACCGCGGAGCTGGCCAAGGGCGCCGCGAACACCTTCCTAGGCCTCAAGATCAGCTACATCAACGCCGTCGCGGACATGTGCGAGGCCGCAGGCGCCGACGTCTCCGAGATCGTAGACATCCTCGGCATCGACCCGCGGATCGGCGCGGGCGGCATGCGACCCGGCATCGGCTACGGCGGCGGCTGCCTGCCCAAGGACGTCCGCGCCTTCACCGCCTCCGCGCGCCAGCTCGGCGCCGACCAAGCCGCTGCCCTGCTGCTCGCCGCCGAGCGGATCAACGAGAGCCGCGTCTCCGTCGCCATGGACCTCATCACGGGGGCTCTCGCCGCGGAGCGCTCCGAGGTGCGCGGCGCCCGGGTCACCGTGTGGGGCGCCGCGTTCAAGCCCGGCACCAACGACGTCCGCGAGTTCCCGGCTCTGGCCCTGGCCCACGCCCTACAGCAGGGCGGAGCGGTCGTCACCGTCCACGACCCGCAGGCCGTGACCACCGCGATGCACCGCAACCCGGAACTCGAGTACGCCGACGACCTGCCCACCTCGGTCACCGACGCCGACCTGGTCGTCCTGGCCACCGAGTGGCCCGAGTACCAGCAGGCCGACCCCGACGCCCTGGTGAACCTGCCCGCCAACCCACTGCTCGTGGACTGCCGCGTCGCGCTTGACGCGGAGCGCTGGCGCCTGGCCGGATGGAACATCCACCAGCTCGGACGGCCCGGCAAGTAGGCAGGTCCCGATCCGGCCCCCAGACGGTCCGGCCGCCGAGCGGAGCCCCGCCCACCCCTCTACCGTGGCCCGTGGGCGGAGCGGACAGGCGCCGCCCGGCGGCCGCGGCCCGAACCCCCGAGCGGGCCGCTGCCACCACCCAACACCGGGGGGCCCATGGCCTGGCTCGACCCCATCGACTACGTCCAGACGATCCCTCGCGCGACCATGTTCGGGGCCCTGTACTGGACCGACCAGCACGACCGGATCCTGTGCCTGTGCTCCGCGCGGAACCCGTCGATCTGGCAACCGGCCGGCGGAGACTTCGACCACGGCGACATCACACCGTTCGACACCGCGTGCCGCGAGGGAGCCGAGGAGACCGGCATCAAGTACACCGGCCCTGAGCAGGTTCTTCTGGTGCATTACCTTGCCGAATCCACCGCCTGGCCATGCCCGAAGATCGGGTTCGTCTACGACGCCAGCCAGCTCACCGACGACCAGCTCGGCGCGATCCGGCTCGACCCGGCCGAGCACACCGAGCACGCCGTCCACTCTCTCGAACAGTGGGCGGGGGTGCTCGACGAGGGGGGCAGCACGGTCGCCTCGCCCGCATCGCCGAAGCCCGCCGCACGGGACACACGGGCATCCTGGTCAGCAAGGGAGTCACGGAGTATCCGGCATTGCCGAGTTCTCCGGCCTGACGGGGCGTACGCTCGAACCGAGGCCGCCGCTGCCCCCCGTTCAGCGGCGGCCTCCTGCTCATCCTCATGCGCCGACCGATTGGGCGTCATCCGGCGACGTCGCGCGCGGCGTCAGCGTGCCCCTGTCTAGCGGACACGAGCGGGTCGGCGGTCACCGCTCCAGGGTCACCCGGTGGAGGAAGTCGTATGCACCCGCTGGGGCGCTTGACCCTTCGTGAGCAGAATTGAGTCCCGCATCGGTCGGCCATCGAGACGCATTCGTTCGTAGACGGTCATAATGTGGGCTCATGAGCACCACCTCCGCCGAGGGTCCCCTTGGCAGGCCAGTCTGGAGCGGCAGCATCACGTTCGGCCTGGTCGCGGTACCGGTGAAGCTGTACAGCGCGACCGAGACGCACAGCGGCCCCGTCGCCCACCAGTACCATGCCGAGGACCTCGGCCCCATCCGCTACCGAAAGTACTGCGAAGCCGAGGACCGGGAACTGCGCCCGGAAGAGATCGGCCGCGGCCAAGAACGTGGCGGCGGCGTGGTGATCCTCACCGACGAGGATATGGAGTCCCTGCCGCTCCCCACGAAGCACGTCATCGACGTGGCCGCGTTCGTGGACGAGAAGAAGATCAACCCGTTGAGCTGGGATAACCCGTACTACGTCGGCCTGGGCGACAAGGCCCCCGCGAAACCGTACGTGCTGCTCGCCCGGGCGCTGCGGGCGTCGGGGCAGGTCGCGGTGACGAAGATCGCGCTGCGGGACCGTGAGAGTCTGGCGATCCTGCGCGAGCGCGAGGGCCTGCTGATCCTGCAGACCGTGAAGTGGCCCGACGAGGTCCGCTCCCCGGCCGGCATCCGCAAGCCGGGCGCGGAGGAGACCGTGCACCGCCGGGAGATCCAGATGGCCCAGCAGCTCATGGCCTCCATGAGCGAGGGCTACGACCTCGACGCGGAGCGCGACCAGTACCTCGAGGCCCTGGTGCAGCTGCTCGCGGCGAAGACCGGCGGCGGCGAGGTCGAGCGCGGCGCCGAACCGGCTGCGGCGCAGGCTCCGACCGTGGACCTGATGGCCGCCTTGCAGGCGTCGATCGCCGAGTCGCAGGCGAAGCGTGGCAACACGCCGGCGCCGGCGCAGAAGGCCGCCGTGAAGAGGACCGCGAAGAAGGCGCCCGCGGCGAAACGCAGCACGCGCAAGGCCGGCTGACCCCAAGGGTCTAAGCGGAATCTTGACGTCCGGTCGGTGTACGCCCTTGCGGGCGGGTACGGTCAAGTTATCCGGTCCGAGATCCACCGTGGGTCCGGCCGGGCCTGCCGACCGCCGTCGTCGCGCTTCCGGGAGCCGCCCGCCGCCCGTCTTCGGTGCCACCGCCTTGCCGTCCGGTGGTGGCCAGTGGGGTGGAAGGGGCCAGGCCATGCAACCCCTGACGCGCACGCGCGCCCGTGGACGGGCCGCGCCGCGGAACGTCACCACCGAGACCCGCGATGTCGGGGGTGCGGTGCTGTGGCGGATCACCGGAGAGGTCGACGCGGACGACGCTGCCTCTGTGGAGAAGGCCCTCATGGGCGCCCTGCAACAGGTCCGTCCCTCGCAGCAGCTGTGGGTCGAGCTGGCGGATGTCCGCTTCTTCGGCGCCGCCGGCCTCAACGTCCTGCTCCGCTTGCGCCGGGCCGCCGCCGAACAGCGGACGCCGCTCGTGCTGATCGCACCCGCCGCGCTGGTCCGCCGGGTCCTGCAGCTGACCGACACCCGTCCCTGCTTCCAGACCGCAGGATGAGTGAAGCAGGAACCGGGGCCACGCCGTCGCGTTGAGCGCGAGGCGGCTGCCCCCGAAGGGGCGTGGCCAGCGACGGCCCATGTCCGTCTGTCGTGCCCGTTGAGGCCCACCACGAGTCGGGTGCGGTGGCGACTTTGTCAGGGGCGCCCCGGGCCCGCGGTGGGCGGTGGGATCGTCAGCTGGGCCAGGGCCGCGTCCAGGTCGGGGTGGATCCGGAACAGGCCGGTGGCGTCGGTGATCTCCAGCGCGCACACCACCGGCGGGGACGGGGCGGCCAGGTGGACGGGCATGCCGAGACTTTCGGCGCGCCGGCGCAGGACGAGCAGGGCGTTCAGTGCGGACGAACCGAAGAAGGTGACCAGGCCGAGGTCGACGACGACGCCGCGGAAGTCGGCCAGAGCCTGGCCGAGGGCCTTGTCGAACGCGAGCACCTCCCCGGCGCCCGGGTCCAGGTCACCGGCGAGGCGGTAGGCCAGCACGCCGTCGATGTCCTCGGTGGCGCAGCGGGCCTGGAACCTTTCCGGCCTGCCGTTCATCACGCCGCCAGGCGGGGCGGCTCCGCGCGCAGGGCGAGCGCGGCGGCGGTGTCCTGCAGGGCCTGCCACAGGTCGAGCGCACGGCCGCGCTCGTACCGCAGGGCGGGCGCGTCGGGGCCGGCCTCGGCCAGCGTCAGATAGGCTTCGACGGCCTGCAGCGCCTGGTCGACGGACCGAGGAAGTGTTCCGTGCCCGCGCAGCGCGGCGGCCAGCGCGTCAAGTTCGTCCCTGGTCACAGCGCCCCCTTCATCGTCGCGGCATCCACCCGAGCAGGTGCGTCCGGGATGCCTCTCCAGAGTCCCCCGTGATCACACGGGTGTCAACAGTGACATGAAAATGGTGTCGTGTTTGCCATTGCACGTCATCCAGGACATGCTGGGGAGATGCAGGAGGACCCCGCCAGAACACCGCAGTGGACGTTCCTGACCAACCACGCCCGGGTGCTGGTCCAGATCGCCCGCGACCCCGGCATCCGGGTCCGCGACATCGCGCTGCGCTGCCTGCTGACCGAACGGGCGGTGATGCGCATCATCGCCGACCTGGAAACGGCCGGCTACCTCTCCCACACCCGCGAGGGACGCCACAACCGCTACCGCCTCGTCCGCACTGCCCAACTGCGCCACCCCGCCGACGCCGGCCCCACCGTCGGCGACCTCCTCGCCGCACTCACCCCGCACACCGACTCCAGGGCGACCGAAAAGGGAGCCAGTCGTAGCGTCAACGGTGCGACCGGCTGACCGAGACCACATCCGTTTGAGCACGGGTGCCCGGGCGGGTCAGCGAGGGCAACGGTCGTCCAAGTGGGCCATTGTGACGTGCCGGCACCGCGGATAGGTGGCACCGTGGGCGGGGAACGTCGCCGCCACTCCGGCGCGCTTCCTTCCCCGGAGGGGCGGCGACGGGATCAGGGGGTCCTGGCCCAGGTCGTCGGACCATTGACGCTTGGCGCCACGGCCTTCAAGGCCGAGACCTAGCGAGCCGCCGGCCAGGTCCCGAGCACCGTCCGTTAGTCCTTGGCGTGACGGGTGGGGCGAACCGGCTGGCCGTCTGCCCAACGCCGCGCAGTGTCCTTGCCGACGGCCGGGCAACTCGGCGACCCGCCCAGGCAAGAAGGCGGTGACGTGCTGCGAAGTGCCGTCGGCATGCTCCCGGGCCGCCCCTGATCACCCTCACGAAGGAAGTCGCGGGCGCAACGGTGTCAGTGCGGAATGACAGGTTTGCATCGAGGCAAGCGCGAGTGAGAGAGCGGGACCCAGGGAGTAGGAGGAAAGGGTCAAGCGTTGGCCCGTGCACGAGAACCGGCCAACAGTGGGGGCGGACAGCGGCCGCCGGGCCGTTGTCGCGAAGCAAAGGGGGGAACGATGGCCAGAACGGGCAGGCCAATCAGAACGCGCACCACGACGAAGCCGCCACCAGGGGGCGGAGTCGATCGCCGCGCAGCAGAACTGGAGCTGGCGACCTCTCAAGACCACGGGCAGCGAGCGACGGCCCTGGCTCTGCTCAAGCTGACCGCTGCGCTGCAGGCCACCAACGCGCACCTCGGCTCCACCGTCACGGAGTTCAACGAATCGGTCGAGAACCTCGATCTCGAGGTCGAGCGCTTTCGGCTCGGCCAGCGGTGATTGTCCGGCCGAGCGATCCGCCGGCCGGGGGGCGTCGGCCGATGAGGCGTGCTCTGGGCCCAGACAAAGTGCCGCTGAACACGGCCGGGGGTCGATGAGCCCGCGCGGACCGTAGTCGGTATGGGCTCGGCGCGGGGTCCTCGTCGTGGTGGTGCCGAGGGCCCCGCCTGCGACTCCGCCGCGGGCGGACTCGCGCTCTGTGCGATGCGCGCCAACCGGGCGGGGATGGATCATGAGCCCGCCCGGTTGGTGTCACCACTCACTTCTCATTGAGCCACCGGGCGGGTTCGCCCGCGACCTGGGGCTTGCACCACTCGGACGGCTCGTGCGCCCCGGCGGCTCTACTGGGCCACGAGCGGGTCGGGGCGGGGGCTCGGATGCCATTCGGCCAGGACGAGCGTGGCGTCGTCCTGGAGGCGACCGTCGTGGTGATCGAGGATGGTGTGGATGAGGCGGCGCAGGGCTTCGGGGGCTGGTTCGCCGGCGGCCAGGGCGCGGGTGATGAAGTCGACGAGCTGGTCCTCACCGAAGGCCTGGCCGGTGGCGGTGCGGGCTTCGGTGACGCCGTCGGTGTGGATCAGGACGCGGTCGCCGGGCTCCAGTTGCGCCTGGTGCACGGTGCGGGGGTGGTTGCAGTGCCCCGGCAGGTGAGCACCGCTGGTCCGCTCAGATGCATGGTGTGATTGGCTTCGTCCACTTCAAGTGACAGCACTTGTCCACGACTTCGGGCAGCACTTGGCGATCAAGGATGCCGCGAATGTTCATCGGTTTTGACAGCAGGTCCGTGTCACGCGCCCTGGCTGAATGACGTTTCAGCCGCAACGATGATCTCCTGGGCATGCTGATCCTCGGGAGCGATCTCCGCGACCGTGTGGCGTGCCTGTTCGGTTCGGCTCGTCTCGCAGAACCGCCGGACGAGGCAGTAGAGGGCGTCGCGGTCGCCGTCTTCGGCGCGCTCGCGGAGCGTTGATTCCATCCCTCGCGAGCGAAGCGATCGGTTCAGCCGCCTGCGTGCGTGGACGTCCGTACGGGCCAGCTCCGAGAGTTCGGTCAGACGATCGGCGCGGGCGAGCAGGTCCATGTGCCACAGATGGTTGGCGTGGGCGTAGTGGTCGGTGGAGTAGCACTCGGCGTGGGCACTCACCAGGTTGATGGCCGTGTCCCAATCACCCGACTGCTCTGCTTGCTGTGCCTGCTCAGACCATTCCATCGGACGAGTATCGCCCCCGTTCCTGGCCGCAAGCCCGTTCGGCGGTGGAGCGGTGCGGTCATCGACGTGGCGCGTGGTCGGTGGCACCATGTCGGCGGCATCGCTAGGTGCGTCAGCCCACGGGGGGAGGGGCCGGGTGATGAGGTGGTGGCACGTAAAGAGGTCGAGTGCGGTGGTGGCCGTGCTCGCGGCCGCCTTGGTCGGGTTCTGGGGATGGGCACTCCACCACGCCGGTGACAGCCCCGTCTTCGCGTCCCGCTGCCCCGAGATGGCGCCCGCCGACGCGCGATGCCTGACCGAGCACCCCGCCCGGGTCGCCTCGCTGACCCCAATCTGGAAACACGTCCTCGGACTGGGATCCGCGCTCGGCCCCAGCTACGGCGTGAGGCTGGCCGGGCTCGCGTCCAAGCCACGGACCGTGTACTTCGAAGAAGACGACTACGTCCGCCTCGACATGCAGCCCGGCGAGGTCGTAACCGTCACGACGCTGGGCGGGAACGTCGTCGAGGTCCGGGACAAGTGGGGATCCACCTACGTCGACGGGCTGACCGCGCGGGGGGAGCTGGCCTGGGTGCTCGGCCCCCTGCCGGCGGTCGTGTTGCTGCTGCTCTTCGCCCGCATGGGCCGTCGCAGGATCCGTTCCGGGCGGGCGCGGTTGTTGCTGCGCGGGGCCGGGGTCGCGGGAGCGGGCGGGCTCGCCATCTGCGGGGCACTGATGTCCTGGTCGACCCCGACCTGGGGCGAGGCGCTGGCGTTCGTTCTGTCCGGCACAGCGCTGCTGACGGCCGAGGTCGCCGCGCAGAGCTGGCGGCGAGTCGCGTTCGGACACCATTGACCGGCTCGTGTCTCGTCGGGATGACAGGAGCATGTGCACACCGCACCCCGCACGAGAGCCGCGCCGTGCCCTCCGGCCGGGACCGGCGCGCACGAACGTCACGATCCGAGACGCCGTTGTCCGGGCTGACCTACGCTCGCCCAGCCCGCAGCGGATAGTCCGAGAGGATCAACGTGTTCGTGAATGGGCTGGAGGCCGCCGCCCCGCTGGCCTCGACGCTGGTGTCTCTGGCGGTCATCACCGCTGCCACCGTGATCCTCGCTGATTGTCGCCCAGGTCGAATCCGGCAGCATCGTCACAGGCCACCTGTGACGGATGAGAGTCAGGGTCTTGTGAGGCAGCGGCGCACAGCCCGGGCGGCTAACACCCGGCCCGGCGGCATGCCTTCACTCCAGAGGCACCGCAACCATCTCGGATTGACGGTTCCAAAGTTGAGGAGCGCATCCAAGCGCGGTTGATACGCCAAAGGCGCGTTCGGCAGCAGTCGAGCGGAACGTACGCCAGCGCGTGGCCGCCGCCATGGGCCCCGTGAAGACGGGCTTCCGCATGCCGCTCTTCTTTCTGCTCGTCATCGGCCGATGTCGCGTGCGGCGTAGGCGAGCAAGTCGCTCAGAGCGGCCTCATTCGACGCAGGTGGCCGCCGCTGCCAGAGCCAGACCGTCTCGAGGGTGGTCGTTGTGATGGTGCGCACCTGCTCGGCGAGATTCGTGGCGAGCGGCGCCGTGGTGCCGTCAGGGGCGCGGCCGGTGACGACGACATCGCCGTAGAACTGGTGGGGCAGGGTCAGGCTGCGCCAGGTGCAGGCCAATGCCCAGGCCACCAGGTTCCTGCGCAGCCCTCCGTTCGCTCCGTCGCCGTGTACCCAGAGCAGAGCCTCGTGGTGATAGAGACCCTGGTCGGGGGAGCCGCCGACGATGCGGCGGATCTCGGCGCGGTGCCGGTCGTCGTCGGGCAGCTCGATGTCCCGAGCGTCTCCGAGCATGGTGATCACAATCGCGTGCACGGGCGTCTCTCTTTCGGCTCGTCGCGAGAAGATTGAGGGCAATCGGAGCGCGTCACTGTTACCAGTTGGGTAACCACTACCGCGTCCGGTGGTGTCGAATAGGCGACAGCGGGACTGGTCACCCTGGGGAGACTGGGCTGCTGACCTGCACTGGTGACTGAACGGGTGGGTAACCAGTGCTCCGGGCCCCGGTCGGCGTCAGTCGATGAGGCCGGTGTGGTGCGCGTGGGCGCGCTCGGCCAGCGTCTGGTAGGCGAGTGCCGCGGGTGTCGCGTCGAAGCGCTCGAAGACCAGATCCTGGAGCAGTTCGTCGCGGGAGGCGCTGGGGGCGACCTGGATGCCTTCGGCGGTGGCGTGCTCGACGAGCTGCTCGTCGTTCCAGCCAGCGGCCTGGTTGCGGATGTGGGTGCGGACGTCTTCGAGGGCGTGGCACCACAGCGGGTGCGCCTGGGCCAGCAGGGTGCGCAGGCCGGTCGGGTCGGTCAGGTTCTCGGCCTGGGAGACCAGGTCGAGCAGGGCGGTGGCGATGTCGTCGGGCATGGGTCAAGTGTCCATTCTGCTGGGTGTTGTGGATTCGGCTTTTCGGTCCGAGGGTGAGTACCTGTTTTCGAAGATCTCGATCTTGATGGGTCTGATCGGTATCGTCGCTGTATGCCTGAACTGATCGCGCCTTGTGGACGGTCACGTAATTCCCCGGGCCCGGCGTCACGTAATTCCCCAGGTCCTGACTTCGTCCATGTCTACTTGATCGAGGGCCTGCTTGTCTTGTCGGCGCCACCTCCGCGGGGCCGCTTGTTGGGTCGGTAGCTGGGCCCGTTCATGATCACCTGATGGCTGGTGTTGATCAGCCGGTCCAGGAGCGACTCGGCGACCACCGGGTTGGGGAAGAGCGGATACCAGTCGCTCGGCGCCCGGTTGCTCGTCAGGATCAGCGACCGGCCCGTGCGCTCGGAGACCAGCTCGTAGAGGTCGTCGGCCTGGGCCGCGGTCAGCTGGCGCATCGCGAAGTCGTCGAGGATGAGCACGTCGGGGCGTGTCAGCTCGCGCAGTCGGCGGTCCCAGGTGCGGTCGGCGTGGCCGCCGGCCAGGTCCGCGAGGACGCGGCTGGTCTTCGCGAAGCGGACGTTCGCGCCCTGCCGGATGGCGAGGTGCCCGAGCGCCTGGGCGACGTGTGTCTTCCCGACGCCGACCGGCCCGAACAAAATTACGGACTCCCCGGTGTGCAGCCAGCGCAGCGCCGCCAGGTCGCGGATCTGGGCCGCGGGCAGCTTCGGGGAGGCCGCGAAGTCGAACTCCTCCAGAGTGACCTGCTGCTCGAACTTCGCCCGGGCGACGCGCCGTTGGAAGGCGACGGTGTCGCGGCGGGTGATCTCGTCCTGGCAGAGCGTCTGCAGAAACTCCAGGTGTCCGAGCTCGCCGCCGTGGGCCTGGGCCAGGCGGGCGTCCAGGGTCTCCAGCATGCCCGACAGCTTCAGCGCGCGCAGAGCCTCGCGCAGGGCGCTGTCCATGATGGCTATCACGCCACTCCTTCTTCGTGACGGTGGTCATCACGGTCGTCGTTCGTCGTGTCGGGGGTCGTCGCGGTCGCGAAGAGCCGCTGGGGTCCGTGCAGGAAGGCGGCGGCTCCGCCGTCGCCGCTGGTCTCGGGGGCGGGCTCGGTCTCGGTGCCGGCGACGAGGATGCCCTTGATGGTGCGGTAGGACGGGTCGCCGACCGCGGTGGCCTTGCCGCAGGCGGCCTCCAGCCGCGTGTCGCCGTGCTTCTTGCGCAGGCCGAGGACGCCCTGGGCGGCGCGGAGCCGGTAGAGCGCGTTGATTTCCAGCAGCTGGTCGATCACCTCGCGGCAGGCCGGGCCGACCTGCGTGGCCTGGGTGCGGCACCAGGCCGGGGTCCGCATGTGGAAGGCGATCTTCTCGGGCGGGTAGTCGCCGTGGTGGGTGCGCTTGCCCTGTTCGAGTGCCGCATGGGTCTTGACCAGCTCGCCCTGGTGGAAGACCTGCACGAACGCGTGGGTGGAGCGGACGTCGACGCGCTGGCCGATGAGTTTCCACGGCACCGAGTAGAGGGTGCGGCCCACCTTGATGTGGATGTCCGGGCCGACCGTCGCGGTCGACCAGCGGGCCAGCACGAACGCCGTCCTCGGCAACGGCAGCAGCGTGTCGGCCTCGACGGCCTCGAACACCGACAGCGGGGACGCGCCGCCCAGCGGCCGGCACTGGCGGCGTCCGGCGACTTCGCCTGACCAGCGGACCGCGTCGGCCTGCATGTGATCGAGGGAGATGAACTCCCGCCCCCGCCACCACGAATCGCGGATATAGGGCATAGGGCGCTCGACCCGGGGCTTGTCCTTCGGCCGGCCGGCGCGGGCTGGGTCCACCAACGCACCGTAGTGGGTGGCGAGTTCGGCATACGCCTTGTTGATTTTGGGGTCGTAGAGGTCGGGCTTGTCGACGCCTGTGCGCAGGTTGTCCGGGACGAGCCGCCGGGTGGCGCCGCCGAAGAACTTGAAGGCTTCGACGTGGGCCTCGGTCCAGGCGTGCTGGTCCAGGTGGATCACGGGGCGGACGAACATGTGCCGTGAGCAGGCCAGGATCATCACGAAGGCCCAGATCCGGTGCCGCTTCCCGCTGCGGGGGTTGGTCCACTGGCCGAGGAAGCCGTAGTCGATCTGGGCCTCCAGGCCAGGCTCGACCTCGTCGCGCAGGACGGTGACCTGCGACCTCCTCGTCTCCTCGGGCAGCGTCGCCGCCACCCACCGCCGCAGGCTCGACACCGA
Source organism: Streptacidiphilus neutrinimicus (assembly GCF_000787815.1). Classification (GTDB taxonomy): domain Bacteria; phylum Actinomycetota; class Actinomycetes; order Streptomycetales; family Streptomycetaceae; genus Streptacidiphilus; species Streptacidiphilus neutrinimicus. The sequence goes on along the minus strand of NZ_BBPO01000077.1, from coordinate 12,813 downwards.
CACGGTCAGCCCGTGTTCGTCCCGCAGCCGCTGGTGGATCGTGGAGACGGTCACCGTCCCCAGAAGGCTCTTGATGTAATCACCGTGCTTGTCGATCTCCGGCCAGGTCACCTGCCGCAGCCGCTTGTCGGCGAGCTCGGGGAACCAGCCCTTGATCAGCCCGGCCCAGTCCCGCTCGGTCATCGCCGGGCCGCCCGGCGTCATCCCGGCGGCCTCCGCCGGGGCCAGATACTTCCTGATCGTCTTGCGGTCCACCCCCAGCGACGCGGCCAGCTCGTTCTTGGAACGGCCCGCATACCAGTGGACGTAGATCTCGGTCACATCGACCACGTTGAACGTTCTCCTTGCCATCGCGCGCTTCCCTCGACCTCGAACCACTGATCGAGGAAGCGTCCGTCGTCTCGACGGCCAGGACTATGACCCCCGCCACCCGTCATCCCCCTGGGGAATTACGTGACCGCGAGGCGCATCGCGAGTGGGGTGCCGGCCTCCATGAGGACGGGTTCGGGCTGGGGCCTTCCGACGAGATCGACTCGCCGGAGGGATTCGCGGCCTGGGTGGCGCTACTGGCGGACGAGTCGGGCCCGAAAGCGGTTGAGACCGGTCGGGGTTGTACATACCGATGGATCATCGAGGGCGACCGAGTGCACGGCGGGATCGCACTGCGGCACGGTCTCAACGACCGCGTGCTGCAGTTTGGGCACATCGGCTACGGAATCCGGCCGTCTTCACGCCGGCGGGGGCTGGCCACCTGGGCGCTGGGCCGGATACTCGACGAGGCGCGGGCGCTCGGTCTGGACCGTGTGCTGATCGTCTGCGAGCTCGACAACCTTGCCTCGGTGAAGACGGTCGAACACCACGGCGGCGTCCTTGAGGGCGTCCAGGACACCGAACACGGCCCTGTGCGGCGGTACTGGATCAAAATCTAGTGAGTCCGAAGGGTCGGGCGTGGGGTGTGCTGTTGCCGAGTCGCCGTAGGGCAAGGGCGTCGTCAAGGCAGGCGCCGACGATGCGATCCGGGTGGGCGGAGTACGCGTTGGTGAGGGCGGTGGCCGCGGGGCTGTCCGGGGTGGCCGTCGGGCTGCGGGCGCACACAGGCAGGAGGCGCGCGTGTCTTCTGGGGTGCTGCAGGCGCAGTCCCAGGGACTGATCATCGGTGCGGCCCTTTCTCTGCGCGGTCGGGTTGACCGGATGGTGCGAGGGAGGCAGCCCCGAGACTCGTGGTGCCGGCACCGCCTCCGTCGGCGGCTCAGACGAGGGCCTGGCCGATGTGCTGAACGTCGAGGGTGACCGCGATGCGAGGGATGCGGTCTTCTGCGGTGTAGGGGCGGTGGGTGACGGTGCCGACGACCAGGACGTGGGAGCCGGGGGTGAGGGCGGCGGCTGCTTGGCGGGCGGCGTCGCCGCGCAGCGTGCACACCAGCACCGACGCGGTGACCTCGCCGACGACGGGCGGGGTGTCCGGGGCGAGGAGCAGCCGGGCGACGGGGCCGTCCTCGCCCTCGCGCAGCATCACGGGGCGGGTGACCGCGCCGGTGAGCACCTGCGGCGGCCCGGACTCCGTCCGAGCGGCCAGGCGGGCGCCGGTGCCGATGGCGGGCGGTGGGGGCGTGCCGGGTGGGACGTCCTGTTCGGCCTGGTGCAGCGCGGCCGCGACCGCTGCGCGCAGTTGCGCGACGCGTTCGGCCCGCCGGGCGGCGGGCCGGTCGGTGCTGGCGAGGGCGTGCTGGTGCTGCTCGGCGGCGTCGAGTTCGGCTTCGGTGTGCCGCAGGACGGCCCGGATGCCGTGTCGGCGGGTGATCCGGCTCCACGGGTGCCGCCCGGCCTCGGTGTTCTGCTCGGTGACGGCCAGTTGGACACCGGCCCAGCCGCCGTCGCTGGCTGGATGCAGCGCGACGTCGACGAGGACGCCCACGCGCGGGTCGTGGACCGGGGAGTAGGGGTAGCCGCGCATGCCGGGGAAGGCGCGGGCGAGCGCGGACCGCAGTGCGGCGGGATCGGGGTCGGCGCTGGTGCGGCGCAGCTCGGCCAGATACAGGGCCAGGACGGCGAGCACGGGGACGGCTCCGTCGCCTGCGGTATCGGGCAGGGCGACCGCGAGGTCGGCGGTGACGGCCCGGCGGTCGGTGATGCGGGCATGGACGACGATCAAGGCGCTGGTGAGGCTCTGGACTTGTTCGTTCGGGACGGCTGCGGCGGGCACGGGGCACTCCTCTCGATGTCTCACAGCATTGATGCAAGCAACATAATAGATAGAAATGGAGTGGGCGTCCAGCCGCTTTCCTGGCAGGCCGTGAAGCAAGGCCCTGTCACTCGTCGTCCTCTCCCCGGCAAGCCCAAGGGGAGCAGCCGCGGTCGTCGTCCTCGGCCTCGGGGAAGGGCTCAACCAGACTGGTCTGACGCTCCTTCCACTCGGACCTGGTGACGTGGTCGATGGGCGCCTGGTCGAGCGGGAGCATGCTGCGGTGCACGAACGCCTCGCCGTGCAGGGCGCTTCCGCGCGCTACGGCGCGGGCGTAGCCGTGGCGGATCGCCGCGTCGAACGCGACCGCGTCGCGCCAGTCGGGGTTGTCGAACCCAGAGCAGCCGCATCCCTGCGCCTCACGCCCTGTTCCGGTGAGGTGCGCGCACGCCTGGTCCTGCCGCCCGTTGAACCGGGCGTGGTCGTTACGGTGGTGACCGCAGCGGCAGGTGTCCCGCAGTCGCCTGAGTCGGGCGTTCCCGGAGTACGGGCACACCGTGCAGGCGCTCTTCGGCGTGCTGCCGAAGCCCCGGGACTCCAGGAAACGCAGGCAGTCCTGCCGGGTCCACCCCACGTGCCAACTGCCGCCGCCCTTCAGCGTGATCAGGGGAAACTCGTGGCGGATGTAGTCGACATCGGAGAACCGGGCGCGAGAGGCCTCGTCCGCGCTCATGCCGATCCACTGCTCCGCGAACACGCCTGCCGGCACCGGAAGCGGGGCGGGGTACCCGAGGCGGCGGCGCACCTCCGCCTTCAGCGGCCGGACCTTGTAGTGGGCGGTGCAGGCCCGCCGCATCATGTGAGGGCGTCCGTCACGACCACGGATGTAGAGCGGCATCTGGGCGTAGTGCTCAGCGTCCGGATCGAGCGCGTCGTCGCGGATGTCGCCCTGCTTGACCCGGACGATCTCGATCCCGGCGGGCCGGGCGACCTCGCGCTCCAGTCGGTCAAGGTTCTCGTACACCGCGCGCGGCTCCATCCCGGTGTCCGCGAAGGCGGCGAAGTCGATCTTCGGCAGGATGCCTTCCGCCGACAGGATCAGGCAGGTCGTCGACTGCACGCCGGCGCCGAGCGACAGGCCGACCAGAGCAGGGGTGTTGGACATGGGACTCCTCGGGTGGGTGGTCAGTTGGCGGGGACGCGGGTGACGTTGATGGTGCGGGGTGTGCGGGAGCGGCTGTCGCGCTCGGGCACCGCGACGCCTGCGGCCTTCAGCTGCGCGGTCATCGCAGACAGGTCCGGGACGGTGGGGACCGGTAGCCCGGCCTCTCGGAAGAGGCGGAGCAGGGCCTCGGTGTCCGGCTCGCGCTTGGCGTTGCCACCGGTCCAGGAGAGCTGGTGATCGCCGTAGACGCCGGGCGGAGAGGCGTCGAGCTTCGCCCGCGCGAGCTTCCTCAACCGGCCGCCCCGGCTCTCCAACTGCTGGCCGCGCTCGTAGTCGGCCAGCGCGGCGGCGCGGTCGGCGTCGTCGCGCACCAGGATGCTCTGCGGCGCGGCTCCGGGCGGGTCGGCGGGCGGCCAGCACCGGGTGCGGAACGGGCAGAAATCGCAGGTCCCGTCCAGGCCGGGCCCGTCGAAGTCACGCGGCGCGCTGTCCGGGTCCTCGAAGCCGTGGACGAGCTCGACCCACCAGCGCGCCTGCTCGGCGGCGCGCTCGTCGTAGCGAAACGTCTGAGTGTGCTCCGCGCCGTTGTCGCGGTTGACGAACCGGAACCGCAGCGTGCGGACGGGGATCGGGCCGAGCCGGGCCAGGTGCCGCTGCCCCTTCACGTTCTCGAACCCGACCGTGCGCAGCAGGCGGGCGTAGGTGTAGACCTGGCGCAGCTCGGCAGCCGTCGCCCCGTACTTGAGCACCCGGTCCCACACGAACGTCGACTTCGTCTTCAGGTCCTCCACCACCACGCCCTGCTCCGGACTGGCGGTGGCGTGGACCCGCGGACGGTGGCGCTCGGGCAGGCGGCGCGCGGTGGCCTCGTCGAACTGCACGGCGTCGATGTGACCGCGGATCCACGCGTCGGCGACGCTGCGCTCGACCTGCCACCGGTAGCGGGTGCGGGCGGCGGAGAGCAGGCCCTCGTGGATGTAGGTGCCCAGGATCGCGGCGCGCTTGTCGGCGGCGTCGGTCGGGGCGGTGCCGGCGAGGATGTAGGCGGCGCGGCGCTGGCAGACCGTGTCGGACGCGCCGAGCTGGGTCTGCCGGGAGCGGGGGCGGTCGGCGTCGACCTCGTGTGCGGCCTCCCAGATGGAGACCGGCGCGACGGTGGCGATGGACATGGTGCGCTGTTCCTTCCTGGATATAAGCGGGTGGCGCGGCCGGGTGCGTGGGCCGCGCCACCTCGTCGATGCGGGGTCAGGACGCCTCGGGGTCGGCCGGGGCCTGGGCGCGCTGGGCGGCGGCGCGGAGCTTGTCCGCGTCACTGGCCGGGTCGGCCAGTTCGCTCGGCGGGGATTCCAGCTCCTCCTTGCGCAGCCGGATCGCGGCCTGGACGACGGCGGCCTCCTCGCGGCTGAGGCCTGACTTCTCCGGAGGGGTCTCGCGCCACAAGGCGCTGAGTCCTTCGACAGCCGAGGCCTTGGCGACGCGGTCCAGCCAGGGCCGGGTGCGATCGGCCGCGAGGGCGGTGACCTGGCGGGGCTGGGTGTCCACGGAGCAGCCCAGCCGTTCGAAGATCAAGCTCTCGACGTCCAACTCGGGGAGGGTGAGCGGCTTGCCCGGCTCGATGCGCAGGCGCAGCGAGCGGGTTTTGATGACCTGCGGGGGCTGCTCGCGACGCAGCCGCACCCACAGCGAGCAGTCGAACCCGAGATCCCTCTGCGCCTGGACCTTCCACTCGGTCAGCACCTTGCTGCCGCGCTTGACCGGCCTGCCGTCCTCGTCGATCGCGGTCACCTCCCGGCCGCGCGCCGTGACGATGACGATGCCGGGGAACGTCTGGAGCAGGTAGAGGACCTGCTGCCAGCGCTCGTTGGCGTCGTTCCACAGGTTCATCGCGACATCGATCGGCGCGTCCGGATCGGCGGCGAGGGTGCGGGCGTTGTACTTGCTGCGGCGGGCGCGCTCGTGGGTCCAGGTGGTGAGCATCCGCCACAGCGCGGTCGCGGTGTCCACCACCAGCACCACGGGCGGCTCCTTGGCGGTGGCGGCGCGGCGGGCCTCGGCGTGGACGGCCTCGATCTGCTCGCGGATGTCGCGGAACGTCCCGTCGTGGTCGACGATGGTGAAGTTCGCGCCCTCGATCGCGGCGTACTCGTCCGCCGACCCTTCGGCGAGGTCGACCCAGTAGGTCTGCCCGATCCGCTTGGAGGCGGAGAACTTCGCGGCGGCGTAGGTCTTGCCCGCGCCCTCCTCGCCCTCGATGAGCAGGAAGGGCCAGGGCACCAGGCCGGTGGGCTTGCGGGTCTTGAGTTTCACGGTCATCTCGGATGCCTCCTTGTGGCAGTAGTCGGGGGTTGGGTCCGGCCGGGCGCAGGGGAAGGCAAGTCAGATCGGTGCGCGCCGTCCCGCCCGGCCGGAATGCTTCGGTTGGCGGGGCGGGGTGCGGGCGATCCGGTGCGGCTGTGCGCGCGGCGCGGCGGAATCGCCGGGGTTCACCGGCTCGTTCGCCTCGGTGGCGCGAGGACGTGGGCGAGCAGGCGCAGCGCCGCCGGGCTGTCGTCGATGTGTTGGGCGGTGAACACCACCAGCGCGCGCAGCAGCGCCAGGTGCGGGTGTCCTTCGGAAGCGATCTGGGCTCGCGCCCAGGCGGGGGTGCCTTCCAGGCCGGTGAGGGCGGCGGCCGCGAGCGCGGACCGGGTGGCGACGTGGCCGCGGGTGGCGTGGTCGAGGACTTCGGCGGCGATCACGGCCGAGGCGGAGTCGGTGGCGTCTCCGTCGGGGTAGGCGATCTCGATCGCGGCCTCGGCCAGGCTGAGCGGGTCGTCGGCGTTGCGGGTCAGTTGCAGCAGGATCGACACGTCGGTGCAGCAGGGCATCAAGGTCTCCGGGAGCGTTGGCGCCCGGCCGCGAACTGGCTGCGGCCGGGCGGAGCAGGGAGGTGGGAGGGTCAGCAGCAGCGGGCCGCGCAGCCGTCGCTGCCGATGACGGGCAGGCGGGTGGCCAGGTGCGGCAGACGCCGGGGCGCTCGGGCGAGCGCGAGGGAGACTTGCTGTTCCAGGTGCGCGAACTCAGGCGTCTGGTCGGGCAGGACGATGCCGGGCGCGGGAGCGCCGGGCCTGCTGGACCAGGCGATGAGCTGCGCCATGGACCAGTCGGGGCGGAAGGTGTCGCCGCGTGCCTGCTCGACGCGGGCGATCAGCGCGGCGAGCCGGGGGCGGCGCGCGACGCCGAGCAGCAGGTCCCGTCGGGATGCGAGGAAGCACAGCGAGCACGAGCTGCGGCTGGTGCCCTGCCAGTCGTCCGCGCCGGGCCGCGAGTCGTACGTCCAGTGGTGCGTCATCCCGGTTGCGGTGTGCAGGGCGCGGACTTCGTGCTTGGTCCAGTCCTTGACGGGGCACCACTCGTCCACGTGCCGCACCCCGTTGCGGTGCACGTGACGGTAAGCGGGCCGCTGCGCGCGGTCGCGGGACTCCTCGGCGCGCAGCCCGAGGACCTTCAGGCGTCGCACCGGACGGCGCAGCTTCACCGCCCTCGGGGTGCCAGCAAGGCCGAGCGTGACTTTCAACCGGTTGATGACCGGGGTGAAAGCGGCTTCTTCGACGGCCTCTTTGAACTGGCGGGTGCAGTACCGGGTGCCCAGGCGCGGGAACCGGCCGTAGGCGGCGGTGTAGGCGAGCAGGTCGTAGACCACCGGGGTCGCACCGGTGGTGTGCTTGGCCCCGACCAGGTGCCGGTCCGCGGGCACACCGCAGAACCGGCCCTGCGCCGCCGCCATCCCGGCCGCGCCCGGGTGCAGCATGCCAGCGCGGTCGCGGACGTCGGGCCACTCGGCCACACCGGAAGGTCCACACCCGGTCGGAGACGCCGGCGGCGTCGGCGGCACGCATCAGCTCGTGCAGCATCGCGAAGGAGTCCGCGCCGCCGGACAGGTTGGCGCTGATCACGTCGTAGTCGGTCAAGTCGGGCACCAGCGCCCGGGTGACGGTGCCGATGGGCACCACACCGGGCGGGCTGCTGTGGTCGCTCATTTCGCCATCAGCTCCGTTCCTCTGTGTCGGTCAGCGGTCCCGCTGCGGCGGGATGTCGGGGCCCTCCTCGGGGTGCGGCTCCCCGGGGCAGGGACGCTGGTGCGGGAACGGGACCTTCGGGATGACGGGCTCGTTGTCCGGGTTCGGGCTGGTCAAGGTCGGGCGCGTGCGGGTCACGGTTGCTCCTGGGGGTGGGGTCAGTCGGGGATGCGCTCGGCGCGCAGCAGCAGCGGGCCGGTGGGGATCAGGGCCGCGCCGCGCCGGTGCGCGAGCGCGGCGGGGCGCTGGGCGAGGCGCCACGCTTCGGTGCGGGCGTCGCGGGCGCTGGCCGCGCGGACGCGGAACGTCTGCTCGCCCTTGCGGCGGTCGCGGGGGCGGCGGAAGGGGATGGTGACCAGCCACAGCGGCAGGTCGTCGCGGGATTCGGCCACAGGCTTCTCCTGGATGGCTTGCGCCCGCGCACCGGGCGTGCGGGCACGGCGGCGCGGCGTCCGGTGCCCGGTGCGGGCGCAGGGGAACAGGGGGAGCAGCGGGGCCGCTGCGCGAGGGCAGCGGCCCCGTGCGGACTTGGGGGGAGTCGAGCCGTCAGGCGGCCTTGTCGAGCTTGGCGCGGCTCGTCGTCTCGGCCTTCGCCTTCGCCTTCGTCGCGGTCGCGGTCCGCGCCGTGACGATCGGACCGGTGATCTCGGCCTCGACCTCGGCCAGGGTGTAGCCCTCGGCGGCGAGAAGCCGCAGCCACTCCTTGACCTGGGCGCTCTTGCCCTCCCAGGCGCGGTCGCCCATGTCGAACTCGACGACGGCGGCGACGTGGGCGAGCAGCAGGTTCGCGCTGCGGCGGCCCTTCATCGCCTTCGTGATCGCGCCCTGGAAGGGCTTGTTCCACCGGCCGGTCTTCGGCTCGGGCACGCCGAGGAACCCGGCGGCGTAGGCGAGTTCGCCCTTGTCCGCGTAGCGGCTGCTGCCCTCGTTCTGGTGGAGCAGGTGTGAGAGGCAGAACAGCTGCACGGCCTCGGAGACCTTCGGCCGGGCGACCAGTTCGGCGATGAACTTGTGCCGCACGGGGCGGGCGTCTCGCCAGGCCCGGTTGTGCGCGACGACGCTCGCGTGGCGGGCCTTCTCCTGCTCGCTGCGCGGCTTGGCGGCCTTCTTCGGGACCTTGTGCCCGTGCGCGACCGGGTCCAGGCACAGGAACACCGCCTCGCCGGTCTCGCGGTCGATCCGGGCGGCGTGGCCGGGGCAGCCGGCGTGCTTGGCGGGGGTGACCGGTCCGCCGAGCTGGGTGCGCAGCTCGGACAGCTCCCGCTCCTTCGGCTTCTCCCCGTAGCCGCTGTAGTACGGCTGCGGGGTCACGACCCTTACCTTCGCCGCGTCCAGCTCCGCGCGGACGGCGGCGGCGCGCTCGATCACCTCCAGGTCGCCGCGCAGCCGCGACATGGCGTGCTCCCAGTGGCCGCGCCCGCCGGTGCGCTCGTCGTCCTTCTTCGCCTGGTCCAGCACGCTGGTGGCGTTCGGCACCTTCTCGACCTCGACCAGGTCGGCCATCTGCGAGAGGTCGTAGCCGGACGAGGTCGCCGTGGTCAGCGACTTGGGGGTGAGCTTGCGGGCACGCTGGGCTGCGGCGACCTGGTCGGGGGTCAGTCCGAGCGCGTTGGCGGCGCGGGTACGGCGGGCGACGTCGTCGTCGGTGAGCAGGGAGAGCTGGGCGACGGCGTTGACGTCGTCGCGGGCGGTCATCGCCTCGCGGTGCTTGTTCTCGACCAGCGACAGCAGGACGGCCTCGGCCTCGTCGTCGATCACGTCGAGGATCGCGGGCACCATTCGGACCGGCTGTCCGGCCTCGCGAGCGGTCTCGGCGGCGGCCTGGGCGGCGAGCGCGCGGCGCTGTCCCTTGAACGCCCAGAACTCACCGTCGGGGCCGGGGCCGCGCACGCCGATCGGCTCGCGGACGCCGATCTCGGCGACGGACTGGAGCAGTTCGGCGCTGGGCTGCGCGTTGTCCTTGCGGACGTTGGCCGGGTCGATCACGAGCCGGTCCGGGTGGACCTCGATCAGCGTGCCGATCGCGGCCGGGCGGGTGGCTTCGGCGGCGGCGTCGCCGACGGGCACGGCTGGCTCGGGCACGGCCGGGGTGTCGGTGCTGGTGGGCTGGTCGCTGGTGCTGGCCACGGGGGCCTCCTTCGGTGCGGTGGTTCGTCAGGTCCGGGGTGCCAACCCCTGACAAACTTCATAATAGATTTATTGATGGGTGGGGGCCACTGATTTTCAGTGGCCCCCTGACCTGCGGTGATATCCCGTCAGGCTGGTTGCCTGGAGCCTGTGGGACGGTCTTGCGGAGGCGTCAGCGCGGGGTGAGGCAGCCGATCGGCACGCCGTCCACGGCGTTGGTGTAGCGGCCCTTGCTGGCCTTCGCCGCTCGCGCGGCGGAGGGGGCGTCCAGGGTCACGGTGGCGATGACCTTGCTGCCGTAGCGCTTCAGCGTGGTGACCGTTCCGGTCAGGCCGCTGAGGTAGGCCGGCGACAGGTTGCGGATCTCCACCTGCGCCCCTTCCCGGATGAGCGCGCTGTCGGCCAGCGACAGCAGCTCACGGCGCTTGCCGATGAGCAGCCGCAGGACGTCGAGGTCTTCGCGGCTGGCGTTCGTGCGGATGGAGTCGAGGACCTGGGAGAGGGTCGGCGCGGTCATGGCGCTCCAATCAGTGCGTGCGGGGGCGGATGTGGTGGCGGTCACTGCGGGAGCAGGCAGGCGAGCGGCACGCGCACCAGGTGCGAGGTGGCGCCCTCGGGGATCGTGGTCGACCACCGCGCCTCGTTGGTGGATCGGGCGTCGAGCCGGACCTGTGCGCGGGGCTTGCGCCCGCTGGCACGGTCGATGCTCTCGACCGTGCCGGTCAGGCCCTTCATCCAGGCGGGGCGAATGTCCACGATCTTGACCGTCTGTCCGGGCTCGACGGTGAGCGCTCGCTGGGCGCGCAGCGCTGTCTCCCGGTCGGCGCAGGCGTCGCTGAGCGGTTCCAGGTCGGCCATCGTGGCGCGGTCGGCGATGAACGCGATCACCTGCGCGATCGACGCGGCGGGGGTGCCGGGCTCGGCGTTGGCGGCGGCCTGGTTCGGGTTGGTCATGCGGGCCTCTCCTCGATGGTGGTGTTCGGGGCGTGCGGCGTGTGGGACCCCTGCGTCGGCGGGGCCTTCGTGTGTCAGAACTCGCCGATGATGCGCAGGCGGACGTGCCAGCGTCCCTGCCGCACCTGGCGCAGAGCGGTCGCGGTGGCCCCGCGCAGGTCGTCTTCGTAGTCGTGGTCGATCCGCGCGAGGGTCCGGGCTTCGGCCTCCTCGGCGCTGTCGGCGTCGATCTCGAAGCCGGTCTCCACGTAGGTGGCGTCGTCGGCGATGGTGTCCGGGTCGGTCTTCTCGGCGTTCCAGCGGTGGGCCGGGACGGCGGGCAGGGCGGTGGGGTAGCGCGTGGGCATCGCAGCCTCCTCGGGTCAGTGCCGCTGCGTGCGGGCGTGGGTGCGGGTGACAGTCAGGGTGAATCCGCGGCGGCGCAGCGCCTTCTGGGTGAGCCGGATGCGGCGTTCGTCGGCCGGGTGTCCGGCGCTGCCGCGCAACCGCCACTGCCCGTCGGACCGGACGACCCAGCCGATCTGCCGCAGGGCGGCGGCGACCATGTCGGGCGGGTGCGGGCAGTGCAGCACCGTTCCGCCGTCATCGCTGTGGGTGAGCGTCAGCACTCCCGCTCACCTCCGCCGCAGGCGTGGTCGGGGATCGGGCAGAGGACGGCGGTGCGGGCCAGGGTGATCGGCATGGCAACTCCTCGCAGGGTTGGGTGGGGTGGCTCGGGTCGGTCGACGGTGGCCGTCGGCTCAGTCGGTCGCGGTCGGCGTCCGGGAGCTCCGGGTGAGCTTCCGGCGCAGCTCCGCTTCGTGCTCATCGGCCCTTGCCCCGTGGACGTTCTCGTACGCGGCCGGGTCCAGCACGTCCGTGTCGCCGAACAGCGACAGGGCGGCCTGCGGGAAGGCCCGGATGAACAGCCGCATCGTCAGGCAGAACGCCGAGGGCGTGAGCGGAGCCCGCAGCGCCGTCTCCATCAGGGCGGCGATCATCTCGGCCGTCGTCGCGGGCCGGGTGTCCTCGCCACTCGCGAACCGGTCGAGCAGCTCGGC
>NZ_BBPO01000077.1:0-1078 GCF_000787815.1 Streptacidiphilus neutrinimicus | reverse complement strand
CTCGCCACTCGCGAACCGGTCGAGCAGCTCGGCGGCGTGGGACCGGTACAGCATCTCGGAGGTGCGGGTCCGGTCCAGGGTCGGGCGAACCAGGCTGAAGCCCGCGCGCCAGATCGGCCCCCGGCCCGTCTCGCCATGGCGTCGTTGAGCCTTCTCGATCTCCTCCTCGGCCCAGCCGAACACGGCGACAACCGAATCGGTCTCCTCGCGCAGGCTCCGCCAGATGCTCTCGACGGTCAGGGTGGTCATGGTGGTTGCCCTTCTCGGGTGTTGGTGGGGGCGGCCCTGGCCAGCCAGCGGCGGGAGGGTTTGCCCTCCGGCATGGGCAGGACCGCCGGGTGGTGCGTGCGGGCGCGGCGACTCCTGCGGGCAGCTCGCGCAGGGCCCGGGTTCCACACGCGCTGTCGCCGCGCCTGCTTGCAGCTCAGTGGTCGGGGGTGAGGCGGATGGTCTCGCCGTCGGAGCCGTAGATCTTGACGACTCCGGCGGCGTCGACGGTGACGGCCATGCCGTCGGGGCGGTCCGCGCCGCACAGCGCGTTCTCGACCGTGCGGGCGTTGGTGCGGGTGAAGTAGGGACGCCAGACGTGTCGCGCGCCCTGGACGACCAGCGCTGCATCCCAGCTGTCCCCGGTGAACGTGGCGGCCCAGTCGACCGGCTCGCCCGGCATGTAGGTGCGGGCGTCGGGCACGGCGGTCCAGCGGATCCGGACGTGCTCGTAGGGGGCCGGGCCGGTGGCGGTGATGCTCTGCCCGGTGCGCAGCACCGTGGTGCGCGGGGCCATGAGCGCCAGCGCCTCGGCGACGTGGGCGGCGGGCATCTGGCCGTCCGGATCGGCGAACGGGTGCACGGTCCAGCCGGTGGGGCGGGTGACTTCCATGCGGAACAGCGGGTGGCGGGCGGCGTCGCCGAGCCAGGACGTGACCCAGCGGGCGCGCTCGTTTGAGGTGTCGTCAGGGGTGGGGCAGGGGCCCGGCGTGCGGGCGAGCGTGGTCGACACGGGAACTCCTCGCGGGGTGGTGGGGTGGTCCTGGGGTGGGCGCGCCCCGTGCGGCCCGGTGCGGCGGCCCGGTGCGGC
>NZ_BBPO01000078.1:32134-32745 GCF_000787815.1 Streptacidiphilus neutrinimicus | reverse complement strand
CGCTCCCTTCCTCTCTAGTCGATGCCGCGTTGGATGTGCGGCTCATCTCTGCTCTCCTCCTCGCCGGCCAGCAGCACGCGAGGAGGCTCCGCCCGCGTGGGTTCGGAGTGGTTCATGCCTGTGTCGTCCATGTCCGTCTCACCTGCTGGGAAAGCCTGTCGGAAAAGCCTGTACGGATCTGTCAGCGCCAGCTGACCGGGTTGCGGTACCCGGTGCCGCGGTCGAGGCGGCGCCAGCGGGCGCGGGCGTACCGACTGCCGTGGGCGAAGCGTGGCCGCTCCGCAGACCGGGACGTGGCCACGCGAGCCGTCAGGACGGCGGTCAGCGCGGCGAGTTCCTCCGGCAGGAGGGTTCCCCTGACGATCCGGATGCGCATGGCGGTCTCTTCTTCCCGGTTCATTGCGGGGGGTTTCCGTGCTTGCGGGCGGGCAGGTCCGCGTGCTTGGTGCGGAGCATCTGCAGGGAGGCGATGAGGACCTCGCGGGTGGCGGCGGGGTCGATCACGTCGTCGACCAGACCGCGCTCGGCCGCGTAGTACGGGTGCATCAACTCGGCCCGGTATTCCTTGATCTTCTGGGCCCGGATGGCGTCGCCCGCACCGGGACTCTCGG
>NZ_BBPO01000078.1:30832-31756 GCF_000787815.1 Streptacidiphilus neutrinimicus | reverse complement strand
AACGAGATCCGCGGCACCGTCGCGTTGCAGTACGCGTACAGCAGCTTCGCGCCGTGCCGGATGATGCCGCCGTGCTCCTGGTCCACACCCGGCAGGAAGCCCGGCACGTCCAGCAGCGTCACCAACGGAATGTTGAACGCGTCGCACAGCTGCACGAACCGCGCCGCCTTCTCCGACGCGTGGATGTCCAGCACCCCCGCCAACGACTGCGGCTGGTTCGCCACAATGCCCACGACCTGCCCGTCCATCCGCGTCAACGCGCAGATCACGTTGGTCGCCCAACGCTCGTGGACCTCCATGAACTGACCCTCGTCGGCCAGCTCCTCGATCACCTTGCGCATGTCGTACGGCCGGTTGCCGTCCGCCGGGACCAGATCCAACAGCGACTCGCAACGCCGGTCGGCCGGGTCCTCGGTCATCTCCACCGGCGGCGTCTCACGGTTGTTCTGCGGCAGCATCGACAGCAGGAACCGGACCTCCTCCAGACAGGTGCGCTCGTCGTCGTACGCGAAGTGCGCCACACCCGACACCTCGGCGTGCACGTCCGCACCGCCCAGGCCGTTCTGCGAGATCTGCTCACCGGTGACGGCCTTGACCACGTCCGGACCGGTGATGAACATCTGCGAGGTCTCACGCACCATGAAGACGAAGTCCGTCAACGCCGGACTGTAGGCCGCGCCGCCGGCGCACGGGCCGAGCATCACCGAGATCTGCGGGATCACCCCCGACGCCCGGGCGTTGCGCTGGAAGATGCCGCCGTACCCGGCCAGCGCCGTGACACCCTCCTGGATCCGCGCGCCGGCGCCGTCGTTCAGCGAGACCAGCGGCGCACCCGCCGCAATGGCCATGTCCATGATCTTGTGGATCTTCTGCGCGTGAGCCTCGCCCAGCGCACCACCGAAGATCCGGAAGTCGTGCGCGTAC
>NZ_BBPO01000078.1:0-30339 GCF_000787815.1 Streptacidiphilus neutrinimicus | reverse complement strand
TTCCACCGTCCGCTCACGCGCGTCGCTCGACGCGGGTGCGCTCCGCGGCAACGGGTCCTCCACGGCGGTCGATCGTGTGCCCATGTCCCTTCCCTCCACGTTGTCGATGCGTCAGACCACGGTGGCCGCTTGGTGAAAGTCGGCGAGAACCAGGGCCAAGGCCCGGTCCTCGTCCGTCGACCGGACCCGGACCCCTCGGACGATCCTGCGGCACAGGCCTCCGAGCGCTCGCCCGGGGCCGACCTCCACGAAGGTGTCGATCCCCTGGTCGTTCATGAGTTGCACGGCCCCGGTCCAGCGGACCCGTGCGGTCAGCTGGCTCCTGAGGCGGTTCTTCGCCTCGGACCCGGTGGTGACGCGGTCCGCAGTGACGCTGGAGATCACCGGGATCCGAGGATCCCGGAAGGCCACCCGGTCGAGCTCGGCGGCGAACTCCGCTTCGACGGCCGCCATCAGGCTGCAGTGGAACGGGGCTCCCACCTGGAGGGGCACGACCTTGAGCGCACCACGCCGCTCCGCTTCCCGACGCAGCCGGTCGACCGCCGCCGCCTCGCCCGAGACGACCGTCTGTCCGGGTTCGTTGTCGTTGGCGATCTCGACGATCCGTCCGCACTCGGCCGTGATCTCGGCGCAGATCCGCTCGACCTGCGCGAGGCCGAGACCGATGACCGCCGCCATGCTGCCCGGCGCCGACTCGTTGACCGAGGCCATGAGCTGCCCCCGACGCCGCACCAGGCGGAGGGCGTCGTGCCAGTCGAGCACGCCGGCGCAGACCAGGGCCGCGTACTCGCCGAGGCTGTGCCCGGCGACGATCCCGGGCTCGCAGCCGCGGGCTCGCAGCACCTCCCACGTCACCACGCTGGTCAGGAACACCGCGGGCTGCGTGACGGCGGTGTCCCGCAGTGCGTCTGCCGGACCCTCCCAGCACAGCGCGGAGAGTGGAATGCCGAGGATCTCGTCCGCGTCCCGGTAGTACCCGTCGAGTAGGTCAGGGCGCAGGTCCAGCAGATGACGGCCCATGCCCGGGTACTGGGATCCCTGGCCGGGGAAGACGAACGCGGTCGTGGACACGGTGCTCACGCCCTTCAGATGCTCGGTCGGTCGCCGTACGCGGCAGGTCCGGGCACCGCGCGGAGCTCCCGGTCGCCGCCATCGGTCGAGGAGGTCCCGGCCTCGGGGGTCGGGGGAAGATCACGTACCAGGACGAGCACGAGCAAGGCGGCGGCCAGGGTCACCGCGGCGGCGTACCAGGCTCCGTGCTGCATTCCGTGCGTGATGGCCTGCTGGCGCAGGGCCGCCGCCTGATGTGGCGTCAGCGTTCCCGCCAGGTGCATGCCGTCCGCAGCCCGTTGTGCGGCCTCCACCTGGGAGCTCATCAGGGCTCCCATGATCGCGATGCCCACGGCGTTGCCGACCTGCCGGAACATCGTGCCCACGCTGGCCGCCACGCCGACCTGGTCCGACGGTGCGGCGGCGACCGTCAGTTCGGACGAGGTCGGCATAGCGATACCGAGGGCCAGGCCCGTGAGGATCATGCCGGGCAGCAGCCGGGTCCACGAACCCTGCTCGCCGTTCGGGTCGATCACGGTGTACAGGGCGAGCCCCCCGGCCATGAGCACGAAGGCCAGGGCGAGCGACTTGCGCGTGCCCAGCCTGGCGGTCAGCCGAGCGCCGACCGGAGCGCCGACCATGAGCACCAAGGTCAGCGGCAGCAGGCGGACGCCCGTCTGCAGGGCGGACAGGCCGAGGCCGCTCTGCAGGTATATGGAGAGGTAGAAGATCGCCGAGAACATGCCGGCGCCGAGGAGGAAGCCCGCGACCACACTGCCGCCGAACGAGGGCCTCCGGAACCAGCCCACGTTCATGATGGGAGCGGCCGAGCGGGACTCCACCGCGAGGAAGACGCCCACGGCAACGGCGGCGCCGACGAGAAGCCCGACGACCCGGCCGGAAGTCCACCCCCAGGTACTGCCGTTGATCAGGGCCAGGTTGAGGCAGAGCAGGGCGGCACTGGCGGTGAGCAGGCCGGGAAGGTCCATCGGCGTTCCCCGGGTGTCGCGGTGGCGACGGCGGGCGGGCATGCCGACGAGTGCGGCGACCACGACGACCACGCCGATCGGCAGGTTCACCAGGAAGATCCACGTCCAGCCGACTTCCTGGACGAGGAAACCGCCGATCAACGGCCCGAGCGCGGTGGCCAGACCTCCCACCGCGCCCCACAGCATGACCCCGAGGGCGCGGAGCCTGCCCTCGAAGGAGGAGTAGATGATGGCCAGGGTGAGCGGCAGGATCGCCGCGCCTCCGACGCCCTGCACCACCCGCGCCCCGTGGAGCACGGTGATGTGCTGCACTCCGAGGTCGAGGTGCGGGGCCAGGCCGCAGCCCAGCGAGCCGATCAGAAAGATCGTCACGCCGGCCAGGTAGACGCGGCGCTGTCCGTAGAGGTCGCCGAGCCGGCCCGCGGTGACGATGAACACGGCCAGCGCGAGCATGTACGCGTTCGCGACCCATTCCAGGTCGGTGAAGGAGGCGTTGAGGTCGGAACCGATCGTGGGCAGGGCCACGGTGACGACGGTCACGTCGAGCAGAGCGATGAACAGGCCCAGAAGAGCCGCCACCATCGTCAGGGCCGGTTTGCCACCGCCGGTCCGGCCATGGGACGCAGGGATGGTCGGCATGTCCGTGCTCCTTACGTTGGTCTCTGTGGGATGGGTGGGATCGATGGGAGGCGCCGTGCCGCCGCCGGGGAGTCGTGCGGCGGCACGGCGTCGAGCTGCCGCCGGGGTCAGCCGCAGCCGCCTGCGGTGTCGTGGTCGAAGGCGCCCACGTTGTCGAGAACCGGCTGGGGCGTCGGCTGCTGCTCCGCGGCGGCCTGCGGCCGAGCCTGGAGAGCCGCGTCCTCGAGCGCACGCAGGAAGTCGTCGAGGCGGTCCAGGCCCCAGAAGCGGTGACGACCGAGCTTGAAGTAGGGAATCCCGAAGACGTCGTCGTCGTAGGCCTGCGCCAGCGCGGCGACTCCCTCCTCGCGGATCTCCGGGTCGTCCACCGCCTCCAGCACGGGCCGCGGGTCCACGCCCGCCTCCTCGGCGGCGCGGCGCAGCACGTCCTGGTCGCAGATGTTCTCGCCTCGCTCCCAGCGGGCCGCGGTGAGGGCGCTGAACATCTCGCGTTCGCGTCCGAGCCGTCGAGCGGCGAGCCATCCCAGGTGGGGGACCTCCCACCAGGGGTCGATGTCGATCGGCCAGGCCATCCTGTAGCCGAAGCGCTGGGTGAGCCGCTTGGTGTCCTGGAGGATGTACAGGTGTTTGGCCTTGCTCATCTGCGTGTAGTGGAAGCCCGCGCCACGGGCCTCGAGGGCCTTGGCCGTCCGCTCGTCGGGGTCCCAGTACGGCACGTAGTCGATGACCTCGCGCGCCCTGGGGACCCTCTCTTCCAGCTGACGCAGTGCCATCCAGCTGAAGGGGCTGCGGAAGGAGAAGTACAGCCTCGGCTTGACCGGCTTGCGGCTCACGCCCCCACCCCCAGCAGCGCGGCGCGGGCGGTGTCGTCGAACTCCGCGAGGGCGCCGGCGTTCTCGCCGCGACTGAGCGCGTAGCCGTGCAGGATGGAGCCGGTCGCGGTGGGGACCAGATGGCCGTCACGCAGGACGTAGCAGGCCATCCGGGCCGTGTACATCACGTCCTTGATGATCTCCTCCACGGTGAAGACGGTGTGCACGGTCTCCTCCATGTACGCGTCGGCGAGGAGTTGCACCCGCGCACGGGAGACCACGGGGATCCATCCGCGCTCGTCGAGCATCCGGCCGACCGAGATGCCGCGGGCGTCGAGGAAGCGGTCGACGACCTCCTCCATCGCCCGGACGTAGCCGGAGTGCTGCAGACGGTCCGAGAAGTGGCAGTAGAAGTACGGGATCCGCCACGACCAGAGGAAGTCGTTGGAGCCCTCGGGGGCCAGCACGGTCCGGACGTCCGAGCCCTCGGGGACAGCCACGGCCTGCGGGACGACCACACCGGCCGCCGACGGGACGAGCTGGGCGACCTCCGCCACCGTGAAGGGCTCCAGCGCGGCCGGGACGGGGGCGTTCGCCGGGGCGTCCTTCTCATGGACCAGGGCCACCCTGACCTTGCCGACGAGAATGGTCACCTCCTGGCCGTCCCGCTCGACGGTCAGCTTGACGGTGAACGGAAGGCCCTGGCCGCGGCGGGGCGTGCCCGGCGTCGCGGTGGCGCGGACCTCGTCGTCGATCGTCAGGGTGGCGGGCAGCCGGATGGAACTGTCCACGATCTCGAGGCCGACGCCGTGCGCGTGGTAGAGCGCGGCAGGTCCGAGGCCGCGGTCCCGGAACCACTGCAGCACCGCCTCCTCGAGCAGGTACTCGAAGTGCTTGAAGCCGATCCAGGTACGGATGTTGGCACCCTCGTACCGCGGCCGGCCGACGTAGGTCGAGGGAGCTTCGTCGATGGTGGGACTCATGCGCGGAATTCCTCCGGTTGGTGGTGGTTCGCCAGGCTCAGGGTGCTGTGGCGCGGGACGGCGCCGAACAAATGGCGGCGCAGGAAGGCGTTGATCTGCTGATGGACCTCTTCGGCCTGCTCGACATGGCAGAAGTGGCCGTAGTCAGGGGAAAGTTGGACGTCGGCGAGAGGCATCGCCTCGGCGAGAGCCTGTGCCCGGTCGCCGGCGAGCCCCTCGTCGTTGTCGCCGGCGACGACGAGC
Organism: Streptacidiphilus neutrinimicus; assembly: GCF_000787815.1. Classification (GTDB taxonomy): domain Bacteria; phylum Actinomycetota; class Actinomycetes; order Streptomycetales; family Streptomycetaceae; genus Streptacidiphilus; species Streptacidiphilus neutrinimicus. Next base: position 25,623 of record NZ_BBPO01000078.1, on the reverse strand, counting down.
GCGGGAACCGGCACCTGCGACAGGTTGAGCTCGGTGGTGCCGACGAACTGGTCGAACAGGGCGAGGAAGCCCATGGGTCCGATGCGGTCCATCAGCTTGGCCACCATGGTGGCCAGCACGTCAGGATCGAGCGAGGCCGCCCGCGCCCCCATGCGCACGCGCATACCCTGCGTCATCACCTGTCGGAAGCCGTCGAACGAGCGCTCGTAGAGCTTCCAGTCGCCGACCAGGGTCGAGGGACGGTAGAAGGGGGCGACGAGGGTGACGACGCGCGCGGCCGGCCCGGCCGCCCCGCACTGGGCGAGGTACTGGAGCACGGCGTTGGCCCCGAAGGAGTGCCCGAGGAGAACGTCGACCGGCTCCGGAATGGACTGCAGTCCCTCGGCCAACCAGTGCGCGGGGCTCCCGTGGTGGCGCCAGCGGTAGTCGTTGCCCGCACGCCAGGGCAGATCGAGCGCGTAGACCTCGTACTCGACTCCCAGCAGCGCGGTCAGTGGGTCCCAGCTCTGCCAGGAGTCCTCCATCCCGTGGACGGCCACGACGACCGGACGGCGCTGCGGAGCCCGCCACGCGGCGACCGTCGCCGCCGGCGACGGAATGTCGGCGACGCGAGCCCACTGCCCCTTGTGCTGGGTCATCTCACACTCCCACCTCGGTCGGATCCTGGAGCCGGGAGAGTTCCGCACGCGCCCAGCCGTCCTCCTCGTCACCCGCGACGAGCACGGCACGAGCCGCGTCCCGCTCCCGCAGCCACGCCGTGGCGGCCGCGGCCTGCAGCACTCCCAGAGCGCCGTAGGTGTCGCCGCACGCGGCGGACAGGTCCACGTCGCCCGGAGATCCGCCGGGGCTGACTAGGCGCAGCACGTCGGAACCTCGCCGACCCGCTGCGGCGACGTCGAGCGCCCGGTGCTGGGTGACCGCTCCGAGCACGATCTCGCCCGGCGAGGGCCGTGCCGCGGCCTCGAGGACGACGCAGGCCGCGCCCTCGCGAGGCTCGGTCCGTGCGCCCTCCGGGGAGCCGCGCCGACCCGCCAACACGCGCACCGTGTCGTCGACCGGCTCCACGCCGACGACCACGGCGCGCCTGGCCCGGCCTGTGCGCAGGAGCAACGCCCCGAGGTACAGCGCCTGGTGGCCGGAGACCGCCCCGGAGCAGACCATCAGGTTCGGGCCGGCCAGGCCGTAGCGGATGGCAAGCGTGCTCGCGATGACATTGCTGGAGGCGTTCGGGGCCTGGAGCGGGCTCACGTCCCTGCCCGACCCGGCGCGCACGGTCGCGACGACGTCGCGCACGGTCTGCACGTTGCCGTAGTTGGAGCTGACGACCACAGCCGTGTCCTGGCCCTGCTCGACGGGCCCCTTGGGGCGTCCCGGTGGCAGGTCGAAGGCCCGGTGCACCGCGCACAGGGCGAGGCGGGTCGCCGGTTCCTTGTAGAGCAGGCCCTTGCGACCGAGCAGCAGATGCGCCTCGTCCGGGTCGAGCGCCTTCTCCGAACCGGCGGCTCCCAGGAGCAGTTCCCCGGGGACCTCGGGGACGTGGGCGACGGCCGCGCGAACGACCACCACCGGCTTGTCGAGGCTGTTCACGCGCTCCTCCCCACGATGCAGACGGCGTTCACGCCGCCGAAGCCGAAGGAGTTGACCTGCGCCACCTCCACGGCCGCCGACGTCGCCCGGCCGGTGACCACCCGCAGTCCGGCCGCCTCCGCGATCGGCTCACGCAGCCCGGTGACCGCGGGCACCGTCTGTTCCGCAAGGGCGTGCACCGCGACCGCGAGGCTCGTCAGCGCAGCGGCGCCCGAGGTGTGTCCGGTGGCGCCCTTGATGCCGGTGACCAGCGGCCCGTCCTGACGGTGTCCGAAGACACGCCCGAGCGCGGTGGCTTCGACGGGATCGTTGAGCGCCGTGCCCGTGCCGTGCGCCACCACGAGATCGACCTGATCCGGTTCGATCCCCGCCCGCCGGTGTGCGTCGCGAACAGCGCGGACGATGCCGTCCGGATCGGGAGCCGTCTCGTGGAAGGCGTCGCAGGACAGCCCCACGCCGAGCACGGTCGCCAGCACGGCGCCGCTTCCGGCTCTCGGCCGGTCGCCTCGTTCGACGACGACCGCGGCGGCGCCCTCCCCCAGGAGCACGCCCATGCGGTCCGCGTCGAAGGGGCGCACCCGGTCCGTCGGCTCCTCGGCAACTCGGCCGATCATGGCCAGCATGCTGTCCGTCATCGCGTCGCAGCCGGCCGCGACCACCGCGTCAGCCTCGTCGAGTTCGAGCAGGTCGCAGGCGATCGCCAGGGCGTGGCCCGAGGCGGAGCACGCGTTGCAGACCGTGATGACCTGCGTCGCCTCCGGAACCGCCCGGCGCACGGCACGGTCGAAATGCAGGTCGGCCGTGCGCACCGGCTGGTCGTCCATGAGCTCCACGGCATGCAGCTCGCGAAGTCCGGTTCCCACGACGACGGCCACACGCCGGCGCGCGGGGTCGACGCCCGACTGGGCGACCGCGGCACGCACGCACTCGGTGAGCCAGCCACTGGCGCGCAGGACCCGGCGGTCGGCTTCGTCCTCGGCGTGGTAACCGCTGGTCACCCCGAGCCGCTCGCGCAGCTCCGAGCGCAGGACTCCGACCCCGCACCGGCCTTCGGCCAGCGCGGCGAAGGTCGCCGCGCTGTCGCCGAAGCACGTACGGATCTCACTGCCCGTGATCACCGCGGTCACGGTGCCACCCCCTGATCACTGCGGCGCCCACCGTTCCCTCGCGCGTGGCAGAGGTCACCAGGGCGGGACAGCCGTCCAGCGTCGGATTGCTCCGGTGGTGCGCGAGCACGGCCGCGATCTGCAGAGCGCCCGACGCGGCGTGGCACTCGCCCACCAGTTCCGCGACGTTCAGCCGTACCGGCTCAGCCGGACCGAGGACGGCTGCCAGGGCAGCCGTCTCGATGCGCCCGGCGGCCGTGGAGCCGGGTGCGACGGCCCACAGCTCGTCCGCCGACACCCCAGCCACCCTCAGCGCCCGCCGGATGCACTGCGCGAACACCTCGGCGGCGGCCTCGGTTCCTCGCTCGGGGTCCGCCGTCGCCAGCTCGACGGCGAGCACCTCGGCGTCGGCCCGGCGCCCCGAGTCGGCCACCGCCGCGGCGGTCTCCAGGACGAAGACCGCCGCGCCCTCCCCGGCCGGAACCGGGCTGGTCGCCAGATGAGTCGCCCAGGCCGTGTGGGGGCTGAACTCCTCCACGGCCCCCACCAGGAGCGCCTCTGCGTCCTCCCAGCGCAGGGTGCGACAGGCGTAGCGCAGCGCGCTGAGCCCGGCCAGTTGGCCGCCGGCGATGGTCGCGTTGACGCCCTTGAGCTTGTGCCAGATGGCGGCCTGCCCTGCGGCGCAGTTCATGACGGTGTTCGGGAAGAGCACCGGATTGACCAGGTACGGGCGTCGCTGGGTGAGCGTTTCCCGGCTGTAGTCGCTGGTCGACTTGATGCTGCCGGTGGTCGTCCCCAGCACCAGACCGACCTGGTCGCGGTTGTCGTCGGTGACGACCAGCTCGGTGTCCTTCAGCGCCCGGTCACTCGCGACGAGCGCGAGAGCCGTGCTGCGGTCGAAGAAGCTGGTGCCCTTGCGGCCGAGGTAGTCGCGGACCCGGAACTCGGCCAGCGCGTACGCCTGGTCGCCGGGCAGCTCCTCCTCGAACATGGAAGACACGTCGGTCAGGGCGGTTCGGCCCTCGACGACGGCGTCGCTGAACTCGTCCGCACCGTCACCGAGCGGGGAGAGCACGCCCCAGCCGGTGATGTACAGCGGCTCCGGAGGTGGGAACGACGTGCTGGACGGTTCGGTGGTCATGCGACCTCCCCCAGGATGGTGATGGCGTTGTTGCCCCCGAAGGCGAAGCCGTTGTTCTGCACCACGCGCAGCCGCGCGGGCCTGGCCACGCCTGCGACGGGGTCGATCCCCGGCATCTGGGGGTCAGGGGTGCGGAAGTTGATGGTGGGCGGGATGAACTGCCGGGCGATGCCCAGAGCGGAGGCGATCGCTCCGAAGCCGCTGGCCGCGCCCATGGTGTGCCCGAGCATCGACTTGATCGAGCTGATCGGCGGAGGCTTGGGACCGAACACCTCCAGCACGGCCTGGGTCTCCATCGCGTCGTTGGCCGGGGTGCCGGTGCCGTGGGCGCAGATGTAGTCGACCTGTGCCGCGTCGATGCCCGCCTTGCGGTGGGCACGGCGCATGCACTCGGCGATGCTGACCGGGTCGGGCGCGACCATGTGGCTCGCGTCGCAGTTGAGTCCGTATCCGAGCACTTCGGCGTAGATACGGGCGCCGCGGCGCTCGGCGCTTTCCAGCGGCTCCAGGAAGAGAGCCGCACCTCCCTCGCCGGTCAGGATGCCGGAGCGGTCCCGGTCGAACGGCGAGCAGACGAACTCGGTGAGGGCACCGAGTCGGTAGAAGCCCGCGTGGGCCCAGCGGCAGACGGAGTCCGCGCCGCCGGCGATCATGTAGTCGGCCTCGCCCGTCGCAAGGGTCGCGTAGGCGTGCCCGAGGGCGTAGTTGCTCGCGGAGCACGCCGTCGACAGGGTGAGGGCCTCCCCGGTCAGTCCCAGCTCCCGGTTGACCGCCACGGCCAACCGGGAGGCAGGAGTGGCGCGGATCAGGGCCGGATCCAGGTCCTTGAGGGACCCGGCGACCCACTGTGCGGTGAGTTCCTCGATGACCTGGGACTCGCCGCTGGTGGTGCCGATGCTGGATCCCGCCCTGGCGCGCGAGAGTGCCGCCGGGTCGATCCCCGAGTCCTGGACGGCGAGCCTCGCCGCTGCCGCAGCAAACAGGCTGGTACGCCCCCACTCCCTCGGGTCGAGGTGCTCGAGCATCTGCTTCGGGTCGAACGCCGGCACTTCGCCGGCCATGCGGTGCGGGAAGCCCGTGGCGTCGAAGCTCGAGATCGGGGAGATGCCGCTCTCACCCTGCTGCAGGGCGGTGGCGAACTCCTCCGTGCCGATCCCCACGCTCGACACCGGGCCCAGTCCGGTGATGACGACTCGGCGGCGCATGTCAGGCCGCCCAGCCGGCGTGCTGGGCCACCACGTCGTAGACGGCGCGCAGGTTGACCATCTTGGGGAGCTCCGCCTGCGGGATCTCGACGTTGTACTTCTTCTCGATCCGGGCGAGGATCTCGATGGCGCGCAGCGAGTCCGCCTCGTGCTCCTCGGCGAACGAACTGGTCTCGGTGATCTCCTCGGGCTCGATCTCCAGGACCTCGGCCGCGATCTCGCGGATCTCGTCGAGGTGCTGCTGGATGGCGGTGGTCATGGTGATTCCTCTTTCGAGTCGGTGGTGCACGGCGAGCCGTGCGGTGGGTGTTTTCGTGCGACCGGCCGAGACAGGCCGGTGGTCTAGGCGGTGGGGCTCAGGACGAGCACCACGAGATGGCCTTCCGGGCCGATGACGACCTGCACCAGCGCCCTGGACGCGGTCGTTCGACGTGCCAACTGCGAGGCCAGGCGCAGCGGCGCCGTCGCCGAGGCCTGGGCGGCGGCACGCCCCCCGTCGGGGCCGCCCACCAGGGCGGCGTCCGTACGAGCCGCGGTCCAGCGGATGGCCGCCGCGGCGACAGCCTCGGCTCGCGCCGAGGCGGGCGGACGGACCACGTCGACGTCGACACCGGACAGACCGGCGGGCAGAGCACGCACGGCCCCGTCCAGAAGGGAGTGCGTCAGCGCGTCGAGGCGGTCCGGCGCTTCCACCACAGCCGCGGGGACGAAGAGCTGCGCTCCTGCCCTCACCTGGCCCAGGGGGCGCGCGGCACGAGCGGCTGCGTGGTCGGTCGTCTCGAGACAGAGCAGGCAGGCGGCTCCCTCGTCGAGAGTGGGGGCGAGCACCTCCGTGGACTGCCGCGGCGGGCGGCCCTCGGCGGCTCCTGCCAGGGCGACCGGAGCGCGACCGTCCTCCAGCGCCTGACAGGCCGTCCACAGGGCTGAACTGCCGGCCGTGAACAGGTCGATGAGCGTGATGTTGAAGGCGCGGTACCCACGGTCCACGGACACCTGGCTGGCCGCCACGTTGATGGAGAAGTTGGGCGCTTCCAGGGGACTGATCCCGCGTACGCCCTCGGCGAGCACGGCCCGGTCGAACCTGTCCACGGTCTCGTCGGCGGCGAAGTTGGTTCCCAGAACGACTCCGACCAGGTTCCCGTCCAGGTCCGCGTCCAGTCGGGCGTCCTCCCCCGCGAGCCGGGCCGCGACCATCGCATATCGCGCGGCTGGGGGAAGGGCACGCCAGCCCTTGCGTCCGAGCCGGCGGGCGGCGTCGAAGGCGTCCAGCGGGCGCAGCCACTCGTCCCGGGCCGGGGAGTCGCTCCACTCCGTCGCGACCCCGGCGAGTTCGGCGCGCCCGATCGCGTGCCGGGACACCGGACCGACGCCCGTGACCACGATGCCGGCGTCCAGCAGACGAGGAGTGCTCATGAGACCGGTCCGATGACGAGGGAGATGTTGTTGCCGCCGAAGGCGTAGGCGTTGAGCAGCACCGAGCCCGACCCGACGGGCTGCGGCGAGGAGGAGATCGCGAGCCGGCACTCAACGTCCCGGACGTCCAGGTTGGCGACCGGAGGCAGCCGGCGGTGCGCCACCACCAGTGCGGCGGTGGCACAGGAGAACGCCCCGGCGGCTCCGCCACTGTGGCCGAGCACCGACTTCACCGCCGTGACCGGCGTGGTGGCGGCGCGAGGTCCCAGAAGCTCCGTCATCACCCGGCTCTCCGTGCGGTCGTTGAGCGGCGTCCCCGTGCCGTGGCAGACCACCGCGGCGATCTGCTCCGGCAGGACTCCGGCCCGGCGCAGCGCCTCGCGCCCGGCGCGGGCGGCCTGACGACCGTCCGCCGCGGGAGCGGTGAGGTGGTGGCCGTCGCAGCTCCAGCCCCCCGCATCGACCGTCGCCAGAGGCCGGGCCGAACGGGCCCTCGCGTGTTCCGCGGACTCCAGCACCAGAAAGGCCGCGCCCTCCCCGTACACCGTGCCCTGCCGCTTCGCGTCGAACGGGCGGCAGTGCACCGGGTCGACGGCGCCGAGCCGGAGGAAGGCCGCGAGCGCCGGCCGGGAGACCACCTCGGCTCCACCCGCGAGAGCGACGTCGGCCTCTCCGCGGAGGACCGACTGTGCGGCCAGAGCCACCGCGTAGGCGCCGGCGGCGCAGGCCGTCGAGACGGTTTGCACCGGTCCCGTCAGCTCGAGCTCGTCGCCGAGCCGCGCGGCTCCGCCGTACGCCCACCAGGTGTCCGTTCCGGCCGAACGGCGGCCGTCTCGTACCTGCTCGGCGGCCTCGCCGTCGCCCGTCCCCGTGCCCAGAAAGAGTCCGACATGCAGGGCGGAGTCCCTGGTGTCACCAAGCCCCGCGCCGGCCAACGCCTGTCGGACAGCGCTACGAGCAAGGTCGAGGCAGCGCGGCCGGCGGTCGTCCCGCGTCGACCCGTCGGCGTCGGCCCGGGCCACGCGATAGGCGTGGCTGTCCGGTATGCCGGGCCGGTCCGTGATGGGCTGAGGGGCCGACACTCCCGCAAGCAGGCCCTGCCAGTAGGCCTCGGGACCCTCGCCGACCGGAGAGACCATGCCGAGGCCCGTGATGACGAGCGTCATGTCGCTCCTTCGCGCAGGCCTCGGGTGGCCGGCTCAGGCTGCTGCGCCTGCGGCAGCTCGGCGGAGTCACGGGCCACGGCGAGGACGGAGCCCATGGTCGCCAGGCGACGGTCGCCGATCCAGGTCTCACCGGTCATGAACGCGTTGCTGCCCACCAGGTGATCCATCCGGACCTCGTGCCGCAGCACGTCACCGGGGTAGGCCCGGCCGTCGAAGACGCACTCCTTGGCCTGCGCGAAGATCAGCGTCCCTTCGACGGACTCACCCCTGTGCCGCGCGGAACAGAGCCAGAGCAGGGCCCCCGACTGCCCGAAGGACTCGATCAGCAGGGAGGTCGGGTAGGCGTACCCGGCATCGGGCAGCGGGTCGGCGAGGCCGCTGTAACAGGGCTCGCTGGCGCTGATGGTCTTGGTGGTGACGATGCGTTCGCCGGGCACGAACTCCAGGACCCGGTCGACGAGCAGGATGGGCGGACGGTGCGGAAGGATCCGCATGATGTCAGGCAGTTCCAGCACGGCTGTCCTCCTCCGTCTCGATCAGGCGGTACGTCAACGTCATGGCGGCGCATCGGGCGCCGTCCTCGCGGCGGCAGTCGGCCTTGACGCGAAGAAGGCCTTCGCCGACTTCGCCGACGGTGACCGCGGCCTTGAGGGTGAGGGTGTTGCCCGGTACCAGCGGGGCGGTGAACCGCACGCTGCCGACCTCGGCAAGTTCCGGCGCCGACGCCTCGTGGTGCTCGGCGACATGGGCGCGGACGGCCTGCCCGACGGACTCGATGATGAAGATCCCCGGGTAGATGGTGAAGTGCGGATAATGCCCGCTCAGGTAGGGGTCGTCGGCCCGGATGGCCTTGGTCGCGGTCACTTCGTGCGGGTGCGCCGTGTCCACGATGTCGATCGCATCCAGGGGAGCGGCGAACTGCCTCGGCATCACTTCGACTCCTTCGAATTCAGAGAGATATTCCGCCGTCCACCTGGATCACCTGTCCGGTGATATAGGAAGCCTTCTGCGAAACGAGGAAGGAAACGAGTTCCGCCACGTCTTCGACATCGCCGAAACGGCGCATCGGGATCATTCCGGAAGCCGACTTGCGCGCCTTCTCCGGAAGCCTGTCGGTCATGTCGGTCTCGATGAATCCGGGAGCGACCGCGTTGACTCGGATTCCGTAGGGACCGAGCTCCCGGGAGAGGGATTTGGTCAGCATGTTCACCCCGGCCTTGGAGGCCGAGTAATTGGTCTGGGTGGCGTTTCCGTAGACGCCGGCCACCGACGAGACGTTGACGATGACGCCGGCCTTGCGCTTCATGAAACCGAAGGCCGCGCAGCGGCTGAAGTTGAACGTGCCGCCCAGGTTCGTGGCCACGACCGCGTTCCAGTCCTCGACCGGCATGATGACCAGGGGGTTGTCCCGGACGATGCCGGCGCTGTTCACCAGGACGTCCACGGGACCGAGCGCGTCCTGAGCGGCCTTCACGAAGGACTCCACCGCGTCGGCGTCGGCCACGTCGCAGGCCGCCTGGTAGCAGCGCACGCCGGCCTTCTCGATCGCCTCGGCGACCACGCGCGCTTCTTCCGCGTTGGACCGGTAGCAGAAAGCGATGTCGTACCCGTCTTCCGCAAGCCTCAGGGCAATGGCACGCCCGATGCCCCGAGACGCTCCGGTGACCACGGCCACCCGGTTTTCGACCATGACGATTCCACCCCTCCAGAGCCCGGCGCGAATCAACGCTTCCGGGCAGCCCAATGGCACGGTCGCAAAAAGAGGAGAAAAGCGAGGCCGATCAGACCTCAACACAGAACAGCCGGCTGCTATGCGCCTGGCCGATGAAATCCCCCGATTTCACGTGGGAGGCTGCCTGCCTCCCGTCGAACGCTTTCGAAGCTACATGCCCGACTCTCGCGCTGCAAGTCCCGAAAAATCTTTCCGCTGTGACCCCCGCCACCGCGGGAATTCAATAACTGAAGATTCAACGAATGCCGAGGACAGGCACATCCAGCCCTCGTCGCAAAAGCGATGAGGGCACCACTGGAAAATGAAAATGCCGAACCACCCCGGTCGGCTGTCAGGTCAGGCGCCCGCGCCCGACCGATCCCCCCGAACCCCCGTCACACATCCCCCGTACTCCGCGCCCTGGAGCGCGCCGCCCTGCCGCTCCCCCCGTCCTCCAGAGCGGCCACCTCCAGTGATAACGCCGTTATGGCATGATGTCAAACGTGACACGCAAGCAAACCCACAGATCCGATCCGGGCCCCCCAGCCCCGATGCGGGACCGACTCGTCGAGGCAGCGGCCCGGATTCTGGCCGAGCACGGGCCCAGCTCCCTCTCGGCCCGGCGCCTGGCGGCGGAGGCCGGCACCTCCACCATGTCGGTCTACACGCACTTCGGAAGCATGGACGACGTCGTCCAGGAGGTGCTGACGGCTTCGACGCTCAACCTGCACCGCCTGCTCGAGCGCGTCCCCCGCGGCGATGACCCCGTCGCACACGTCGCCCTGTTGGGCCGGGTGTACCGGAGCGCGGCACTGCGCCGCCCGCACATCTTCGCCGCGGCGTCGGCCAAGGGCCTCCTGTCCCAGGGCGACGCGGGCGCTTCGACGCCGCCTCGCGGCTTCACCTGGCAAACCCTCGTGCAAGCGGTGCAGGACTGCCTGGACGCGGGCCGCTACCGTCGGCCGCAGGACAGCGAACTGGGTGCGTACCTTCACTGGGCGTCCGTGCACGGCTTCGTCACCCTTGAGCTCTCGGGCATGGCCCCGACGAGCGGCGTTTCCGGCCTCCCGTTCGAGACCATGCTGGAAGGCCTCGCCATCGGCGCAGGCGACGACCCGGCACGAGCCGTGGCGTCCGTCGCCGCCTCCCGGGACACCTTCGCGGACTGGAACCGCCCGACGGACTCGGACCAGGAGCCTGCGCCGGCCCAAGGACCGGGCGGGTGAGCACCTCGGAAACGCAACTGTGGTGGTGGGAGATACCAGGCGCCCCGCAGGCCGCCGACCTGGCAGTGCTGACGGACCACGAACGCGAGCGCACCGCTCGTCACCGCGCTCCGCACCGGGCCGCCGAGTTCGCCACGAGCCGTGCCGCCGTCCGGCGCATCCTGGCGGATCGCCTGGACGTACGACCGGACGCCGTCATGATCGGCCAGGGCCCGTGCCCCGGCTGCCGCGCTGCGGACCACGGCCCGCCGACGGTCCTGCTCCCCGCCACGGACATCCGCTTCAGCGTGTCCCACACGTCCGGCATCGGGTGCATGTCCCTCAGTCAGGCGACCGCAGTGGGCGTGGACGTGGAAGCCGTTCGCCGGGTGGACCCGACGGCGGTCGACAAGGCCTTCTCGGCCGGGGAACGCGCCTATATTCGCTCCGCGCCGCCCGGACGCGCGCGCGACGTCGCGACCCAGCGCTGCTGGACCCGCAAGGAGGCGGTGCTCAAGGCGGAAGGCATCGGCGTCACGTGCGACCTCACCGCCGTCGACACCCTGCCGGGCCTCGACGAGGCCCTGGTGGACGGTCCGGCGCCAGATCCGCAGCACCACGGGACGGCGCGCTCCTGGCGTGTGCTGAGCCTGTGGCTCGGCACCCGCCATCTGGCCGCCGTCGCCAGGTCTCCGGACTCCGGCCCGGTGGCCGTCCGTCGTGTCGGCCGCCCGGTGCCGTAGGGTTCCCATCAGGGTGGGCGACCGAGGGGCGGAGGACCAGGCGATGTACGGCGATGCCGCAACCGTACGGCGGATCCTCACCGAGTCCGGAGACACCTGGGCGATCGTGGGGCTGTCGAACAACAGCGAACGCGCCGCCTACGGCGTGGCCCGGGTGCTGCAGCGATACGGCAAGCGGATCGTGCCGGTGCACCCCAAGGCCGAGACCGTGCACGGCGAGCCCGGGTACCGGAGCCTCGCGGACATCCCGTTCCCGGTGGACGTGGTGGACGTGTTCGTGAACAGCGAGCTGGCGGGCGCCGTCGCGGATCAGGCCGTGGCCGTCGGCGCGAAGGCGGTCTGGTTCCAGCTCGGCGTCGTCGACGAGGACGCGTACGGCCGGGCGCTGACGGCCGGGGTGGACATCGTGATGAACAAGTGCCCCGCTATCGAGATCCCGCTGCTGGACGACTGACCTCGCCGCCGGCCTCGCCGAGGTCGTCGCGCAGGGTGGCGGCGGCCTGCTCCGCGGTGGTGGCGACGTAGCCGTGACCGCTCGGGCGGGGGACGGCGGGCCGAAGGCCCATGATCGCGCCCAGGCCGACGCGCGGCATGTCGGCATAGAGGGCCTCGTACGCGCCGGCGCGGACCGAGAGCAGCTCGTGCCAGACGCCGACCGCGCCCCTGCTGGTGGCGTAGCGGCACCAGAAGGCGTCCTGGGCCGGGCGGTGCCTGCGGTCGGCCGCGGTGGCGAAGGCGCGGACGTCGCCCGCGCGACGCCAGTACTGGACGACGGTGACCTGGCGCGGAGCCGGTCCGAGCAGCAGCCGGTAGCCGAGCAGGCCGCTCGAAGGGTCGGCCGCGAGCTCCTTCAGCATCGGCGTCATCGCGCGCAGGGCGGGCAGCCAGTGCCGGACGGCGCGCCAGCGGTTCACCCGCAGTCCGATGAGCAGGACGGCGACGGGTTCGTCGCTTTCGGCGAGGTGGCGGCCGAGCAGGAGACCGCCCTGCGCGTCGGAGCCGGGTGCCGCGGGAAGACCCGGACGGGTCCATTCGGGCAGGATCGGGGAGCGTGTACCTCTGGCGGAGCCGAAGTCAGGCATAGAAAGATAGTGGCACTATCCTTGCTCGTCCGTCCAGCCTTCCCCCGAACCGGATCGGAGCTCATCCCCCCGTGCAGCTGTCCGAGTTGAGCCGACGCAGCGGTGTCTCCGCCGCCAGCATCAAGTACTACCTGCGCGAGGGCCTGCTGCCGCCCGGGGTGACGGTCAGCGCGCGCAAGGCCGAGTACGACGAGGACCACCTGCGCCGGCTGCGGCTGATCCGGGCGCTGCTCACCGTCGGCGGGATGTCCGTCGCACAGGCCCGCGACGTGCTCGCCGCCTCGCACGATCCGGCCTTCGACCGGCACACGCGGCTCGGCGTCGCGCAGTACCTGCTCCCGCCGCACGTCACCGCGCCGCCGGAGGACACGCCGGAGGGCGCGACGTGGCGCGAACGGCGTGGCGAGGTGCTGACACTGCTCCGCGACGACCTCGGCTGGCAGATCCACGACGGCGCGCCCGCGCTCGACGCCCTGACCGAGGCGCTGACCACGCTCGACTCGCTCGGCTACGCCACCGCCACCGCGTCCCTGCGCGACTACGCCGTCGCGCTGCGCCCGATCGCCGAGAAGGAACTCGCGATCGTCGACGAGCACCCGGCCATCGACGAGGCGATCGAGGCGGTCGTCGCCCACACCGTCCTGTACGAGCCGGTGCTGCTGTCGCTGCGCAGGCTCGCGCACGAGGACGTGTCGGCGCGGCTCCATCCGCCGGCCTGACGCGGCCTCAGTCGGCGGCGTACACCCGCTCGCCGCCGACGAAGGTCTGCTCGACGCGGGTCGCGCCGATCTCGTCCTGCGGGCCCGCGTACGGGTCGCGGTCGACGACGACGAGGTCGGCCAGCGCGCCGGGGCGGATCACGCCCGCGTCGTCGAGATGGTTCACATGCGCGCTGCCCGCCGTGTAGGCGGCGATCGCGGTGGTGAGATCCAGGCGCTGCTCCGGGAGGAAGGCTTCACGGTCCTCCGCGTGGTTGACCCGGTTCACAGCCACGTGGATGCCGAGCCACGGGTCGGGCGAGGACACCGGCCAGTCGCTGCCCGCCGCCAGCGTCGACCCCGCCCGCAGCAGGTCGCCGAACGGGTACTGCCACGACGCCAGTTCTCCGCCGAGGAACGGGATGCACAGCTCGTCCAGCTGCGGCTCGTGCGCCGCCCACAGCGGCTGCAGGTTCGCGACCGCGCCGAGGCGCGCGAAGCGCGGCACATCGTCCGGGTGCACGACCTGCAGATGCGCGAGGTGGTGCCGGTTGTCACGGCGCCCGTTGGCGGCGATCGCCGCCTCCACCGCGTCCAGTGCCTCGCGCACCGCGCGGTCGCCGAGGGCATGGAAGTGCACCTGGAAGCCGAGCGCGTCCAACTCGGTCACATACGACTTGAGCGCCTCGGGGTCGACGAAGCTGAGCCCGCTGTTCGCCGTCGTGCAGCCGCAGGCGTCCTTGTAGGGAACCGTCATGGCCGCGGTCCAGTTCTCCGCGATGCCGTCCTGCATGATCTTCACCGACCCGGCCCGGAACCGACCCGCCGTCAGCTTGTCGCGACGCGCGACCAGCTCGGGGATCTGCTCGGCCCCGCGCTCGCGGTCCCACCACAGCGCGCCGTTCACCCGCGCCGTCAGCCGCCCGTCACCGGCCGCCGCGAGGTAGGCGTCGGAGACGTCCGGCTGTCCGTTGAAGACGCCGAGGATCGCGTCCTGCCAGGCGGTGATCCCGAGCGAGTGCAGGTACGCCTGCGCGCGCAGCAGCCCCTTGACCCGGTCCTCGACCGTGCCCTTCGGCACGACGCGGGCGACGAGGTTGGTCGCGCCCTCCTGCAGCATGCCGGACGGGGTGCCGTCCGCCGCGCGCTCGATCCGGCCGTCGGCCGGGTCGGGCGTCCGGGCGGTGACGCCGGCGAGTTCGAGAGCGCGGGTGTTGGCCCAGGCCCCGTGGTGGTCGCGGTTCAGCAGGAGGACCGGCCGGTCCGGCACGATCTCGTCCAGCAGCGCGCGGCTCGGCTGCCCGCCCTCGAACGCCTCCATGGCCCACCCCGCCCCGGTGATCCACGGCTGCGCCGGATGCGTGGCCGCGTAGGCGGCGATGCGGCGGCGGTACTCCCCGAGATCGGTGACGCCGGACAGGTCGCACTCGCCCATCTCCACGCCGCCGTACACCGCGTGCACGTGCGCGTCCTGGAACCCCGGCAGCAACGCCCTGCCCCGCAGGTTGACGATCTCCGTCTCCGGCCCGGCCAGCTCCAGCAGGTCGTCGTGCCCGACGGCCAGCACCTTCTGCCCGCTCACGGCGACGGCGGTGGCCCGGGTCCGCGCGGCGTCCATCGTGATGACGGGACCACCTACGAAGAGGAGGTCGATGTCGTTCGCCATGCGGATTCCCCCTGTCAACGGCGTTGTCAGAAGAATGCTAACCGCTGCCAGGGCATATGCCGGGAGCCGGGGACGGTCACCTGACCGCATGTCAGCAACGCTGCGCACACGCAGGGGCGCGGGGAACTGCGCGACAAGCCACCCGCCCACGTAGAGCCCCGAACGCGCAGGGCCATCCGCATGTCAGTGGTTGCTCGCGCCGAGCCCCGCGCCCCTGAGGTTGCTAGCCGTCCAGTTGGTCGATGGTCGCGATGGACGGAGCGACCTCCGCCATCCCCCGGGCCACCGACTCCGCGTCGCGGAGGACGCGGACCGCGTTGCCCCACGTGAGCTTGGCGAGGTCGTCCCGGGACCACCCGCGTCGCATCAGCTCGGCGACGAGGTTCGGGTAGCCGGCCACGTCCTCCAGGCCCTGCGGGGTGAACGCCGTGCCGTCGTAGTCCCCACCGAGGCCGATGTGATCGACGCCGGCCACCTCGCGCATGTGGTCGAGGTGGTCGGCCACCGTCGCCTCCGTGGCGAGGGGCCGCGGGTTCGCCGCCTCGAACGCCGACTGGACCGCGAGGCCCTCGGGCGAGAGGTCGAGCGGGTGGAAGCCGTGGGCGACCATGTTCTCGTCCGCGCGCCGGGTCCAGGCGACCGCCTCGGGGAGGATGAACTTCGGCACGAACGTCGCCATCGCCACGCCGCCGTTCGCCGGCAGGGCGGCCAGCACGTCGTCGGGGACGTTGCGGACGTGGTCGCAGACGGCCCGCGCGGACGAGTGCGAGAAGACGACCGGGGCGGCCGTCACCCGCAGCGCCGCCCGCATGGTGTCCGCGGAGACGTGCGAGAGGTCGACCAGCATGCCGAGGCGGTTCATCTCCCGCACGACCTCCTCGCCGAAGCGGGTGAGGCCGCCCGCCTTCGGCTCGTCGGTCGCGGAGTCCGCCCAGTCGTTGTTGTCGTTGTGCGTGAGCGTCATGTACCGGACGCCCAGCGCGTGCAGCGCGCGCAGCGCCGCCAGGGAGTTGTTGATGGAGTGGCCGCCCTCGGCGCCCATCAGCGAGGCGATCTTCCCCTCCGCCCGCGCCGTCTCCATCTCGTCCGCCGTCAGCGCGAGGCGCAACTGCTCCGGGTAGCGGGCGACCAGGGCGTGGACGAAGTCCACCTGCTCCAGCGTCGCGGTGACCGCGTCGGTCCCCTCCACCCGCGACGGGGTGGAGGGAACGTAGACGGACCAGAACTGCGCGCCGACGCCGCCGGCGCGCAGCCGGGCGAGGTCGGTGTGCAGGTGGCTGCGCTGGTCGTCGGCGATGTCGCGGCGGTCCAGGTCGTAGCGGACCTGCTCGCGCAGCTTCCAGGGCAGGTCGTTGTGCCCGTCGACGATGGGGTGCTCGGCGAGCAGGTCCATCGCCCGGGCCAGCAGCTCGGCGTCGGCCACCGCGCGCTCAGCCGCCGAAGCCGAAGCTCGCGCCGGTGCCGACCTTGGACCGCAGCTTGCGGCCCTTCTCGGTGGCCTGCTCGTTCAACTCCTGCTGGAACTCGGCCATGCGCTGGGCGAGGTCCGGGTCGAACGCGGCGAGCAGCCGGACGGCGAGCAGGCCCGCGTTGCGGGCGCCGCCGATCGAGACCGTGGCCACGGGGACGCCGGCCGGCATCTGCACGATGGACATCAGCGAGTCCATGCCGTCCAGGTACTTGAGAGGCACCGGGACGCCGATGACCGGCAGCGTGGTGACCGAGGCGAGCATGCCCGGCAGGTGCGCGGCGCCGCCGGCGCCCGCGATGATCGCCTTCAGGCCCCGGCCGGCCGCGGACTCACCGTAGGAGACCATCTCGCGCGGCATCCGGTGCGCGGAGACGACGTCCACCTCGAAGGGGATCTCGAACTCCTCCAGCGCCCGGGCGGCGGCCTCCATGACGGGCCAGTCGGAGTCCGAGCCCATGACGATGCCGACGAGCGGCTGCTCGCTCATTCTGTGATGTCCCCTCGAAGGTACGCGGCGGCGTGGCGGGCGCGCTCGCGCACGTCCTCCAGGTCGTCGCCGAACACTGTGACGTGGCCCACCTTACGGCCGGGCTTCACGTCCTTGCCGTACATGTGGATGCGCAGTCCCGGGTCGCGCGCCATGCAATGCAGGTACGCGCTGTACATGTCCGGGTAGTCGCCGCCGAGCACGTTCACCATGACCGTCCACGGCTGACGCGGACGCGGGTCGCCGAGCGGCAGGTCCAGCACGGCGCGGATGTGGTTCTCGAACTGCGAGGTGACCGCGCCGTCGATGCTCCAGTGTCCGGAGTTGTGCGGACGCATGGCCAGCTCGTTGACGAGGACGCGGCCGTCGCGGGTCTCGAACAGCTCGACGGCCAGGTGGCCGGTGATGTCCAGCTCGCCCGCGATGCGCAGGGCGAGCGCCTGTGCCTCGGCGGCGAGTTCCGCGGAGAGGTTCGGCGCGGGGGCGACGACCTCGTGGCAGATGCCGTCCTTCTGGACGGACTCGACCACCGGGTAGGCCACGGCCTGCCCGTGCGGGGAGCGCACGACGTCGGCGGCGAGTTCGCGCACGAAGTCGACCTTCTCCTCGGCCAGCACCGGCACGCCGGCCTGGAACGGCTCGGCGGCCTCGGTCTCGTCGTCGACAACCCAGACGCCCTTGCCGTCGTAGCCCCCGCGGGTGGTCTTCAACACCACCGGATACCCGCCCTTGTCCGAGTCGCTTCGCGACGCGCCTTCACCCTCTTGGGCGAACCGGGTCACGTCCGCCGCGTCGGCGACGAGGCGGTGGCGGGGGCAGGGCACGCCGAGGCTGTCCAGCTTGGCCCGCATCAGACCCTTGTCCTGGGCGAACACCAGCGCGTCCGGGCCCGGGCGGACGTTGACGCCCTCCGCGAGGAGTGTGCGCAGGTGTTCCGTGGGTACGTGCTCGTGGTCGAAGGTGATGACGTCGCACCCGGCGGCGAAGCGGCGCAGCGTGTCGAGATCGCGGTAGTCGCCGAGGACGACGTCGTTCACCACCAACGAGGCCGAGTCCTGCGGCGTGTCCGCCAGCAGCCTGAATCGCACGCCCAGCGGGATCGCCGCGTCGTGCGCCATCCGGGCCAGCTGCCCGCCACCGATCATGCCCACTACCGGAAAAGTCACATCGCAAGGATATCGGGCCCCGGAATGATCAGATCCGCGCAGGTCGTGGGGCAGCTGTGAAGGTGCGAGAGGGGCAGAGTTCCGTGAGGATTTAACAGGAGAAGTATTTGTCACACCGGCGAGCCGACTATCGTCGTGTACGGCACACGCACCTGCGCGTCGAGCGCGAGGCACGACGAACCCGCGCCCAGTAGCCGAGTAGAGACGGATCCTGCTGTCATGACCGCTTCCCCCCTCACCGGCGGACGTACGCCGAGCGCCTTGCGTCGCCTTGCGAACGAGGTGGCCAAGTTCGGCATCGTCGGGATATCCGGCCTGGTCGTCCAGCTGGTCAGCCTGAGTGTGCTGCTGGACATGAAGATGCAGCCGGTCCGCGCCAACATCGTCGCCACGGTGATCGCGATCGCGACCAACTACATCGGCTACCGCTACTGGGTCTACCGGGACTCGGACAAGAAGACGCGTTCGCGCGAGATCTCGCTGTTCCTGGTCTTCAGCGCGATCGGCCTGGTCATCCAGAGCGGCGTGCTGTACCTGCTCACGTACGGCCTGGACATGACCTCCAAGCTGGAGACGATGGTCGGCACCATCCTCGGCATCGCGGTGGCGACGGTCTTCCGCTTCTGGGCCTACCGGACGTGGGTCTTCCGCGTCGTGCCGCAGGCCGAAGAGGCCCTCGACGCGGCCGAGCAGATCCTGGCCGCGGAGCACGTGAAGCGCAGCACGACGGTGACCCACCGCCGCTGAGGCCGTCCGGCACTTGAGGCGCATGAGAGAGGGGCGCGGGGCTCGACTGAGCTCCGCGCCCCTCTCTCATGCGCCGCGGACTACGTCTGCCTCGCCTACGTATGCCGCGCCATGAACAGCGCGAAGACCGGCGGCCGTTGCGAGAGCAGTTCGAGGCGACCGCCGTCGGCCTCGGCGAGGTCGCGGGCCACCGCGAGGCCGATGCCGGTGCTGTTGTGGCCGCTGACCGCGCGCTCGAAGACCCGGGCGCCGAGCTCGTCGGGCACGCCGGCACCCTCGTCCTGGACCTCGATGACGACGCGGGTGTCCCGGACGCGCGTGCGGATGGTGACGTTGCCGTCCCCGTGCATCAGCGAGTTCTCGATCAGGGCGGCGATCACCTGCGCGACCGCGCCCGGCGTGCCGACCGCCCACAGGCCGGGCGGGCCCTCGATGTACAGCTTGCGGCCGTAGCGGCGCAGGGCGGGGCGCCACTCCTCGGCCTGCTGCTTGATGACCTCGTCCACGTCGAACGCGACCGCTGCCGCGTTGCGCGGCTCCCTGCTGTTGGTGAGCAGCCGCTGCACCACGTCGGTCAGGCGTTCCACCTGGCCGAGGGCGATCGCGGCCTCCTCCTTCACGGTGTCCAGGTCGTCCGTCTCGACGATCTCCTCCAGCCGCATCGACAGCGCGGTCAGCGGCGTGCGCAACTGGTGGGAGGCGTCGGCGGCGAGGCGGCGCTCGGCCGTGAGCATCCGGCCGATCCGCTCCGCGCTCTGGTCGAGGACCTCGGCGACGCGGTCGAGCTCGGCCATGCCGTAGCGGCGCTGACGCGGACGGGGGTCGCCCGAGCCGAGGCGTTCGGCAGTCTGGGCCAGCTCGATCAGCGGGCGGGTGATGCGCTTGGACTGCCAACCGGCCAGGGCCATCGCCGCGGCCACGGTCAGCGCGGCGACGCCGACGAGCAGCAGCAGCATCCGCACGATCGAGTTGTCGACGGGACCGCGGGACTCCTGGACGACGATGGTCTCGCCGTGCGGGCCGGTCTCGGTCGCGGTGACCGGGTCGGCGCCCGAGGGCGGTACACCGATGACGATCGGCGCGGCGACGCCGGGGATGCGGGCGACGGCGTAGCGGCCGGAGCCGGAGTCGTTCAGGCCGACCAGCGAGGCCCCGTCGATCGGCTCCTTCGCCGCGTAGCGGTTCTCGATGACGCCGACCATGTGCAGCGCCTCGGTCTTCACCGCGTCCGACGCGGCGCCCTCGATGCTGCGCTTCTCGACCAGGGCCAGCGGCACGCTGAACAGGGCGACGGTCACCAGCACCACCGCCAGGGTGGAGTTGAGCAGCCTGCGTTTCACCTGCGACCGCCCCGCCTAGCCCTTTTCGAAACGGAAGCCCACGCCGCGCACCGTGGTGATGTACCGGGGGCTGGCCGCGTCGTCGCCCAGCTTCTTGCGGAGCCACGAGATGTGCATGTCGAGGGTCTTCGTGGAGGTCCACCAGGTGGTGTCCCAGACCTCGCGCATGATCTGCTCGCGGGTGACCACCCGGCCCGCGTCGCGGACCAGGACGCGCAGCAGTTCGAACTCCTTGGCGGAGAGCTGCATCTCCTCGTCGCCGAGCCACGCGCGGTGGGACTCGACGTCGATCTTGACGCCGTGCGCGCCGGTGGTGAGGTCGCCGGTGCCGCGACGGAGCAGCGCCCGGACCCGGGCCAGCAGCTCGGCGAGCCGGAACGGCTTGGTGACGTAGTCGTCCGCGCCGGCGTCGAGGCCGACGACGGTGTCCACCTCGTCGGCGCGGGCGGTGAGCACGAGTACGGGGAAGCCGTGGCCGTCGGCGCGCAGACGGCGGGCGACCTCCAGGCCGTCCATGCCGGGCAGGCCGAGGTCGAGCACGAGCAGGTCGACGCCGCCACCGCTGCCGGCGGTCTCCAGCGCCGTCGGGCCGTCCTCGCGGACGATCACCTCGTAGCCCTCACGGCGCAGGGCGCGGGCGAGCGGCTCGGAGATGGCGATGTCGTCCTCGGCCAGCAGTACACGCGTCATGCGTCGATCGTAGTGCGCCCAGGGCCCATGCCCGGCTTCCGTCGAACGGAGCACAGCCGGGCATTGCGCGCCGTCGATCACGATCATCTCGCTTAACCTCAGCAAAAGTCGCGAAAGACGCATAACGCATCGGAGCAGCTGATGGCGCAGGACGTGGCGCAGGGCCGGGACACCAGTCCGGAGCACCACCACCGCACCTTCTTCGGTCACCCGTGGGGCCTGGCGACGCTGTTCACCACCGAGATGTGGGAGCGGTTCAGCTACTACGGGATGCGCGCCCTGCTCGTCCTTTACCTGACGGCCCCCCACGACGAGGGCGGCCTCGCCTTCTCCGCGA
Source organism: Streptacidiphilus neutrinimicus (assembly GCF_000787815.1). Lineage (GTDB taxonomy): Bacteria > Actinomycetota > Actinomycetes > Streptomycetales > Streptomycetaceae > Streptacidiphilus > Streptacidiphilus neutrinimicus. The sequence continues at coordinate 4,662 of NZ_BBPO01000078.1, read as the reverse complement.
GCGCGGCCACCGCCGTCTACAGCGTCTACGTGTCGATGGTCTACCTGCTGACGCTGCCGGGCGGCTGGGTGGCGGACCGGATCTGGGGGCCGCGCAGGACGGTCGCCGTGGCCGGTGGCGTGATCATGGTGGGGCACTTCCTGCTCGCCCTGCCCGCGACCGGGTCGTTCTTCGCGGGGCTGGTCTTCATCGCGCTGGGCACGGGACTGCTGAAGGCCAACGTCTCGACGATGGTCGGCCAGCTCTACGACGGGCCCACCGACCCGCGCCGGGACGGCGGCTTCACCGTCTTCTACATGGGCATCAACATCGGCGCCTTCGCGGCGCCGCTGGTGATCGGCACGGTCGGCCAGAAGGTCGACTGGCACCTCGGCTTCGCCCTGGCCGGCGTCGGCATGGCGATCGGGCTGGTCATCTACCTGTTCGGGATGCGGACGCTGAGCCCGCACAGCAGCGTCGTCCCCACCCCGCTCGGCGCGGCCGAGCGGCGCGGCGTGCTGCGCAAGGGCCTGTTCTGGCTGGCGGTCGCCGCCGTCTTCTACGGGATCGTCATCGGCACCGGCAACTTCACGCTGAACTGGGCGACGGTCCCGCTGACGGTCATCGGGTTGCTGGTCCCGGCCTGGATGCTGTTCCGGATCAAGCACGACCGGGACCTCTCGCCGCTGGAGAACCAGAAGATGACCGGCTACATCTGGTTCTTCGTCGCGGCGGCGATCTTCTGGATGATCTACGACCAGGGCGGCTCGACGCTCAACCTCTTCGCCCAGGACAACACCTCGAGCAGCCTGGCCGGGGTGCACTTCCCGTCCAGCTGGTTCCAGTCGCTGAACCCGCTCTACATCATGGCGCTCGGCCCGGTCTTCGCCTGGATGTGGCAGTGGCTGGCGGCCCGGGACAAGGAGCCCCAGACAGCGACGAAGTTCTCTGTCGGCCTGATCCTGGTCGGCCTCTCCTTCGCGGTCTTCCTCGGCGCGCTGGCGGCGGCGTCCGGCGGCGCGACGGCGACCCCGCTGTGGCTGTGCCTGGTCTACCTGATCCAGACCGTCGGCGAGCTGTGCCTCTCCCCCGTCGGCCTCTCGGTGACCACCAAGCTGGCCCCGGAGAAGTACGGCAGCCAGATGATGGGCGTCTGGTTCCTGGCGGTGACGGCGGGCGACTGCGCCACCTCACTGGCCACGACGGCCGGCGCGGACCTCAACAGCCGTGGCTACGTGGCGGCGGAGGTCGCCCTCGCCGTGCTGGCCGGGCTGGCGATCCTGCTCAACCGCCGGAAGATCCACGGCTACCTGGGCGAGGTCCACTGAGAACCAGCTCACATCCCGTCACCGCAGGATCTGCATGCAGAAGGGGTCTTAGGCCGAAGATTCGAAGGTCATCAATGGGTCACTGGCCACATTTATGCGAAACTGAATCCGATGATTGAGATCATTTCATCACCTGAACGGTCAAAAGCAGCCAAACGCTGCCCTACAGTTGGGCAACCCCTGTAAGAACCTGCAAGGAACTTGCCCATGACGCCGATACCTGTCGAGGTCGCTGCGGAAGCGGTCACCACCGTCACCGCCAACGGCTCCCCCAGGAAGACGTTCTTCGGTCACCCGCGCGGCCTGTCCACGCTCTTCATGACCGAGATGTGGGAGCGCTTCAGCTTCTACGGAATGCGCGCGCTGCTGGTCCTCTATCTGGTCGCCCCCGCCGACAAGGGCGGGCTGGGCCTGGGCGCCGCAACCGGTGCCGCGATCTACAGCGTGTACAACGCCATGGTCTATCTGCTGGCCCTGCCCGGCGGCTGGATCTCCGACCGCTTCTGGGGCGCGCGTAAGACCGTGCTCATCGGTGGCGTGGTCATCATGATCGGCCACTTCCTGCTGGCGGTCCCCGCCGCGGCGTCGTTCTTCGTCGGCCTCGGCTTCATCGCCGTCGGCTCCGGCCTGCTCAAGGCCAACATCTCGACGATGGTCGGCCACCTGTACCCGGACAAGAACGACCCGCGCCGGGACGGCGGCTTCACGATCTTCTACATGGGGATCAACCTGGGCGCCTTCGCCGCGCCGCTGGTGATCGGGACCGTGGGCCAGAGTGTCAACTGGCACATCGGCTTCGCCCTGGCCGGCGTCGGCATGGCCCTGGGTCTGACCAACTACGTCTTCGGCGGCCGCAACCTCAGCCCGCAGTCCAGCGTCGTCACCTCGCCGATGGCCCGCGCCGAGCGCGTCTCGGTGATCCGCAAGGCGCTGTTCTGGCTGGCCCTGGCCGTGGTCTTCTTCGGCGCGGTCGCGCTGTCCGGCCACTTCACGATGGGCTGGGTCATCTGGACCCTCACCGTCGTCGGCCTGATCATCCCGGTCATCGTCTTCGCCCGCATCCGCCGGGACAAGGACCTGTCCACCGACGAGCGCGGCAAGCTCACCGGGTACATCTGGTTCTTCGTGGTCGCCGCCGTGTTCTGGATGATCTACGACCAGTCCGGTTCGACCCTGAGCCTGTTCGCGAACGACAACACGGCCAGCAAGCTGTTCGGTTTCAACTTCCCGAGCACCTGGTTCCAGTCGCTGAACCCGCTCTACATCATGGCGCTGGCCCCGGTCATGGCCTGGCTCTGGGTGTGGCTGCACCGCCGCGACAAGAACCCGAGCACGGCCGTGAAGTTCGGCGTCGGCCTGGCCCTGATCGGCCTGTCCTTCGGCGTCATGATGCTGGCGATGGCGGCCGCGTCCGGCGGTCACCTGGTCACCCCGCTGTGGCTGGCCCTGGTGTACCTGGTCCAGACCGTCGGCGAGCTCACGCTCTCCCCCGTCGGCCTGTCCGTCACCACCAAGCTGGCGCCGAAGAAGTACGCCAGTCAGATGATGGGCATCTGGTTCCTCGCGGTCACCGCGGGCGACTGCGTCGCCGCCGTCCTGCAGCAGGTCATGGGCAACGCGTTCCTGAGCACCACCTCGTTCGCCATCCAGGGCGCCGCCGCGCTGCTGGCCGGTGTGGCGATGGTGCTCTACCGCCGCAAGGTCCGTGCGCTGATGGGCGACGTGCACTGACGTCGCGCTGACACGCGGCAGGGGCGCTCCGCTTTCGCGGGGCGCCCCTGCCGCGTTCTCCGTCGTCGTCAGCGGCCCTTGCGCAGGCGACGCCACGGGGTGACCACGAAGACCGCCGCCCCCAGCAGCAGCACGGTGCCGCCGATCAGGCCGAGCGCCCGGTACGGGGCGTCGTTGCCGCCGGTCGCGGCGAGCCCGCCGGACGTACCGCCGCCCGAGGCGCCGGAAGCGCCCGAGGTGCCACCGGTGCCGGAGCCGGTGACGCCGCCCGTCCCGCTGCCCGCGGTGACCTGGAGGGTCAGCGAGGCGGCGGGCTTGTTGGAGGGCGTGCAGGTGGTGGTCGTGCCCAGCGCCTTGATCGTCAGCACGTCCGGGGTGAACGTCACCTGGCCGGTGTGTCCGGGAACGTAGGCGCCGGTCATGTCGCTCGGCTTGATCGGGGTGTTCGCCGGGATCGTGGCGCTGTTGGCCGGACCGGTCAGGGTCAGCCGGCCGTTGTCCACGCCCGCGACGGTGACGGTGGTGCTGGGCACCATCGACCCGGCGCTCAGGTCGACGGGCGAGGAGGAGACACCCGAGGCGAAGGACTCCGTGAGCGTGTAGCGGCCGCCGGACTCCTTGGCACTGATGGTGATCGTCGGAGTGGCGGTCTTGGCGCCGATCGGGGTCTGGCAGGTGTAGTCGACCTGGACGCCGGCGCCCGGGAAGCTGCCGCTCCCGCCGCCGCCCCCGGTCGTGCCCCCGCTGGTGGTCCCGCCGGTCGTGGTGGTGCCGCCCGAGGTCGTCCCACCGGTCGTCCCGCCCGTGGTGCCGCCCGAGGTCGTGCCCCCGCTGGTGGTCCCGCCGGTCGTGGTGGTGCCGCCCGAGGTCGTCCCACCGGTCGTCCCACCCGTGGTGCCGCCGGAGGTCGTACCCCCGCTGGTGGTCCCGCCGGTCGTGGTGGTGCCGCCCGAGGTCGTCCCACCGGTCGTCCCGCCCGTGGTGCCGCCCGAGGTCGTCCCGCCGCCTCCGGCGGCGACGTGCAGGGTGAGGGCGACCGGCGCGGTCGAGTCCGGCTTGCAGGGGGTGTCGGCGTGGAAGGTGCTGACGTTGACGTTGTAGTCGGCCGGGGTGATCGTCAGGTCCCCGGCGGCGGTCAGCTTCACGGTCCCCGTCATGTCCGAGAGCACCATCGGCGAGTTCTTCGGGATCAGCGGGTTCTGCCGAGGCCCGGTCATCGCCACAGTCCCCGTCTGAGCGCCGCCGACGGAGACGTGACCGGTCGGCTGCACGGTGTTGGGCTGCAGGTCGACATAGCCGGGGTTCTGCGCGGCGGCCTGGACGAACTTCCAGGTCAGCGTGACCGTGTCGCCGACCTTGGGACTCGCGTCGTCGCTGGTGACGTCGACGACCGTGGTGCCGTGCACCGCGCCGCCGACGGGCGGGTTGCAGGTGGTCGCGAAACTTGACTGGGCGGCCGAGGCGCTGGGCGCGGCGACCGCCAGGAGTGAGGCGGCGAGCAGGGCCGTCAGCGTGCCCCCGGCCAGCGGGATGCTGTTCACGTGTCAGTAGGCCTTTCCGCTTGGGGTGGTCGGCCCAGGGGTGCGGCCTGGGGTGGTGCGGTCACGGTCACCGTGCCGGGCGC
>NZ_BBPO01000079.1:19411-31695 GCF_000787815.1 Streptacidiphilus neutrinimicus | reverse complement strand
CCGGCCGTGATCAAGCTGTGGTCCGACGCCTGGCCCGAGTTCACGCCCTTCCTCCAGTTCGACGTGGAGATCCGCAAGGTCATCTGCTCGACGAACGCGATTGAGAGCGTGAACGCGCGGATCCGCAGGGCGGTCCGGGCGCGCGGGCACTTCCCGAGCCCGCAGGCCGCGCTCACCGGGTCTTCGCCGACAAGGTCGAGGAGTACGTCGGCATCGTCACGGACCTCGGCAAGCGGTACTTCAGCCAGGACAAGGGCTTCAAGTCCGGCCTCGACCGCAGTGCGCGCCGCGCCGCTTGGCGGATGATCAGGCGCGAGGAAGGCGTCGAAGACGTGGCGTGAAAGCCGAGGCGCGGACCGACGATCGGACCCATGGACGAACCTGGCACCCCTGCCGGGTTCGTCCGTGCACTGGACGAACGATCACCACAGTCTTCACACTAGGTGCACAACTCAACTCCGTTGATTCCGGGCCTGGTGAGCACCGCCTCTGGTCACCGGGCCTCGGGGTCCTCCGCACCACCACAGATGACGAGACGACGCGCGCCACAGAAACGGGGGCACCCGCGTGCCGGAGAACGTGATCAACGGCCGCTACGAGATCCTCGGCGAGCTCAGCCACGGCGGCATGGGCGACGTGTGGCGCGGGTACGACTCCGTGCTGGACCGGCCCGTGGCGGTCAAACTGATCCGGCAGGCCGCGGTCACCACGCCGCAGTTGGCCGAGGAGTTCGCCAAGCGGTTCCGCCGCGAGGCCCGGATCGCCGCGCGCATCCAGCATCCTGGCGTGCCCCAGGTCTACGACGCCGTCCTGGACGACTCGTTCGAGCGGGTGTTCCTGGTCATGGAGCTCGTCGACGGCATCCCGCTCACGGCCTATATCCACCCCGACCATCCGCTACCGGTCAGTTGGGCCGCCGCCGTGTCGGCTCAGATCGCCACCGTGCTCTCCTACGCTCACGACGTCCCGGTGATCCACCGCGACCTCAAGCCCGCCAACGTCCTGGTCGCCCGGGACGGCACGGTCAAGGTGCTGGACTTCGGCATCGCGGCACTCCTGCGCACCAATGTCACCAAGCTCACCGCTACCGGCAGGCCCATCGGGTCGCACCAGTACATGGCCCCGGAGCAGGTGCGTGGTGGCCGCATCACCCCGCGCACCGACCTCTACGCGCTCGGCTGCGTCCTGCACGAGCTGCTCGCGGGGCGTCCAGTGTTTACCGGGGAGAACGAGTTCGCGCTGATGCACCAGCATCTCGCCGCGGCGCCGGTGCCGCTGCGCGAGCTGCGGGCGGATGTTCCGGAGGCGCTGGAGGCGCTCGTCCTCCACCTGCTGCGCAGGGCGCCCGAGAGCCGTCCGACCGACACCCAGGAGGTCTACGACCGGCTGTTGCCGTTCCTGCCCTCGGCCGGGTCCGTGCCCGCGCCTGACGAGGCAGGACCGGTCGGCGCGCCGGATCCGACCGGCCTGTTCCGACACCCGTACGCGCCTCGCGCCCGTACGCAGGTGCCCGCAGCCGCGGCCTACACGCCCACGACGGTCGAGCCCGTGCCCGCCCCCGCGCCGGTGCCGGACGGCGAGCTGCGGGCGGCGATCAAGCAGGCCTACGCGGAGTCCGGCGAACTGGCCGACGAGGAACGCTTCGCTCAGGCCGTCGAGGTGCTGAGCGAGGTCATCGAGCCCGCCGGGCTGGCTCTGGGACGCGACAGCCGACAGGTCCTCGACCTGCGCCGCCAGCGCGCCGCGATCCGCTTCCTCGGCGGCGACTTCCGTGCCGCCCTGCCGGAGTTCGAGACGCTCGCCGACGCCTACGCTCGGACCGCCGGTTCCACGGCGACCGCCACGCGCGAGTGCCGTGCGCAGGCGGCCCGCTGTCGCGCCGAGCTCGGACAAGTCACCCAGGCACTCCAGGAACTGCAGGCCGTCCTCAACGTCGTGAAGCAGGTCGACAGCGACGTCAGCGAGGAAGCGATCGAACTGCGGCACGGCATCGCCGTCCTGGTCCTCGCCGAGGGGCGGGTCGCCGAGGCGGTGCGACTCTTGGAGCCCCTCTACGAAGACCTGGTCATGGTCTTCGGCGAGGAGGACGAACTCGCCGTCGAGGTCGCCGAGACGCTCTTCCGCATCGGCCTCGATCCGGACGCCCCCGATCTCGGCCTCGGCTGAGCTCGCTATCCGCGCCAGCAACTACTGCAACCGCAACCGCAACCGCAACCGCCGGCACCGCCGACCCGACCCACCCGGATGGATGACATGCAGAACCCCGGCCCCTCCACCGCCGCCGGCTTCGGGGAGCCGAGCCGCGAGCGACTGCGACGGGTGCTGGGGGACTGGCGCGAGTCGTTGCTGGACCTCAGTGGTCGCAACAGGCTGCTGAACTTCCGGCACACCCGCTCGGCCACGTTGGAGATCACCACCCCTGATGCCGCCACCCTCCTCTCCGGTCTGGCCCGGGGCTGGGACTTCGCCTCCGTCGGAGAGGACGAGGGTGAGAACGCCGAGCGTGCGCTGGCCGCCTCCCCGGGCAGCCGCCCCGCCGCGGGCCTGGTGACTCAGAAGACCACGCAGGCGAGCCTGAACACCGCCGTCGCCCGGCTGCGGCTCCAGTCCGGCCTGATGTACAACGACTACGGCCTGTGGGTGCTGTGGCTCGGCGTCGGGATGCTGGACTGGTGCGAGTCGGACGACCAGGAGAACCCGTCCTCCGCGCCGCTTCTCCTCGTGCCGGTCGAGCTGCGCCGCAGCCGCGACGGGAGGTCACGGCTCCACGCGGCCGAGGACCAGGACACGATCCTCAACCCCGCTCTCGCCGTGAAGATGGCGCGCCTGGGCATCGACTGGTCGCCCGTGGCGGAGCAGGACCCTGCTGATCTCGCCGCGGTCCTCGCGGCGGCGCGCCGCGTCGCCTACCCCAAGCGCGGCTGGACCGTGACAGAACGGGTGGTGCTGGGCCTGTTCACCTCCTATAAGGAGGCGATGTACCAGGACCTGCAGCAGAACGAGGAGCTGATCCTGGCGCATCCGCTGGTGCGAGCTGTTGGCCTGGGCCCCGACGCGGGCCTGCCCGCTGACGTCGTCGGCTTCGAGGCGCCGAGCCTCGACCGGATCGACGAGATCCAGCCCCCTGAGCGCACCCCGCTCGTTCTCGATGCCGACGCGTCGCAGCGGCAGTGCGTGGCGGCCGCGCTCGACGGCCGCTCCTTCGTCGTCAGCGGGCCGCCCGGCACCGGTAAGAGTCAGACGATCACCAACATGATCGCCGCCTTGATGCACGCCGGGCGCACGGTGCTGTTCGTCAGTGAGAAGGCGGCCGCCCTTGACGTGGTGCGCAACCGCCTGAGGGACGTCGGTCTGGGCGACTTCGTCCTGGCCCTGCACAGCGGTGACACCAGCAAGAAGGCCGTGGCGACCGAACTCGGCCGCGTCCTCACCACGGAGGTGCGCGCCAACGGGGCGGCCGACTACGAGCTCGACAAGGCGCGCGAGCTCCGGGAGGCGCTGTCGGGGCATGCGACGGCAATGAACGAGCGGCGGGAGCCGTTGGACCGCACCCTCCACGACGTGCTCGGGCGACTGGTCGTGCTGGAGCAGCAGCGTCCCGAGAGCCAAAAGGTCTCAGTACAGCTGGACGGAGGCCGGGTGCGGCGGGAGCTGTCCGAGGCCGTCCTCCAACAGTTGTTGGACATCGCCGGCGCCGTCAGCAGGGCGTGGCGTCCGGCCGTTGAGGGGGAGGGCTTCGTCTGGCGCGGACTGCGCGGCAGTTCGCCGCTGGAGGTGCTGGCCCGGGCGGACGACGCCCTGGAGCAGATCCAGGCCGCCTGCTTGCGCCGCCCGTTCGCCGCCACCCAGGCCGAACCGCTCACGGCTCGGGAGCTCGACGTCATGCTGCGGGAGCTTCGAACGGGACTGCCCACGACGGTCGGCAACGACCAGCCGTTCGGGTCGAGCACGCTGCCCGACGACCCCGCGGGCACGCTGGCCGAGCTCGCGGACGCCTTCGGACTGCCCAAGCCTGGATCGGCCCGGACCGCCCTCGCCCTGCTGGAACTTGCCGATCTCGCCGGGGCTGCACATCGTCCACTTGCTGCTTGGTTCGAGGAGTCGACACTCCGGCTGGCCGAGGCGGCCACCGCAGAACTCCAGCAGGCGACGGTGGCGGAACGGGCTGCCCGCGCGGCGGCGGCCGACGCCTTCAGCGAGCGGGTGTTAGCGGCCACGGACCTGTCCGAGCTGGTGCGGCGGTTCGCTGAGCAGCACCATGGTTTGCTGGCCCGCTTCTCCGCCGCCTACAAGGCCGATCGGGCAGCGGTGACGGCGCTCTCGGCCTCGGGTACATGGCACAAGGGTCTGTCCAAGCGGCTCGGCGACGCGTTGGCCTGGCGGCAGTCGGCCGCGCGCACCGAGGCCCTCCGCCGGGCTCACTCCGGGCTCCTTGGGCGTTACCTCCCCGCGGGCGAAACCGGCTTTGACGAGTTGACGGAAGCGTTGGCCACAGCCCGGCGGGCTCTCGCGCTCGGTGCGGACGCGGCCGCCGGCGCGGGCACGGCCCGACCGGACCGGTTCGCCTTCTTGCTTTCCGACGACGCCGCTCCCGATGCCCTCGTCCTCCTCCAAGCGCGGGCGGCCCGCAAGGCGCTGTCGGATTGGTGCGGGGAGGCTGAGCGACGACTTGCCCGTTGGTCCGAGTTGTCGACCGCGCTGCTCGGGCTGTTCACCGAGGAGCGGGCGCTGGAGCTCTCGCCGCAGGTGCTCGGGCCGTTGGGACAGGCCCGCGTGCTGGTGGACCGGCTACGCGGCGACCCGCAGGGGCCGGAGGAGTGGCGAGCTTTCGCCGCAGGTATGGAATTCCTGCGCGGAGCGGGCATCGACGGGCTGGTGACGCGCTGCGTGGAGCACGGAATCGCGGCCGGCGTCTTCCCGTCGGTCGTGGAGGGCGCGTTGCTGAGAGTCTGGGCGGACGCCGTCCTGGAGAGCGACTCCCGGCTGAGGGTGGTCCGGTCCCTGGACCTGGACGCCCGCGCGCAGGACTTCCGTGAGGCGGACCGCAGGCTGGTCAAGGCCGCCCGCGGTGGGGTGGTGGCGAGCGTCAACAGCCGCCGTCCGCGCAGCTTCGCAGGCGGCGCGGCAGCGGTGATCACCAGGGAAGCACAGAAGAAGACGCGGCACATGCCGGTCCGCGACCTGCTCTCGCGAACCGGCGAGGTGGTCCGGCTGGTCAAGCCCTGCTTCATGATGAGCCCGTTGACGGTCAGCCAGTTCATTCCTGCTGACTATCAGTTCGATGTCGTCGTCTTCGACGAGGCGTCACAGGTGCGTCCAGGGGACGCGGCCAACTGCATCTACCGGGGTCGGTCGTTGATCGTGGCCGGCGACGAGAAGCAGCTGCCGCCGACCTCCTTCTTCGATGCGGCGGTGGGTGAGGACTCCGAAGAGTGGGACGAGGAGCTCCCCGACAAATTCGAATCGCTGCTGCACGCCTGCCGTGCGGGCGCGATGCGCAACCTGGACCTGCGGTGGCACTACCGCAGTCGTCACGAGGACCTCATCACCTTCAGCAACCGGTCCTTCTACGGAAACTCGATGGTGACCTTCCCGGGCGCGCACGAAACCGCGAACCATGTGGGCGTCGAGTTCTTCCGCGCGAACGGCGTCTACGACCGAGGAGGCCGCAGCGACAACACGATCGAGGCCGAGTTTGTCGCCCAACGCGTGCTCCACCACTTCGACACCCGCCCGGGACAGAGCTTGGGCGTGGTGGCCCTGTCCCAGGCGCAGGCGTCCGCGATCGAGTCCGCCGTCGAACAGGCAAGGCTGGCACGACCCGATCTCGATCGCTTTTTCACCGAGAGCCGCCTGGACGGCTTCTTCATCAAGAACCTGGAGTCAGTGCAGGGCGACGAGCGTGACGTGATGATCATGTCCGTGGGCTACGGACCCGACCAGCACGGTCGGCTGTCGCAGAACTTCGGCCCGATCAACCGGGAGGGCGGCTGGCGCCGCCTCAACGTCGCCGTCACCCGTGCCCGGTACCGGATGGAGCTCGTCGCCTCCTTCGCCGGCGACGAGCTGCGGGACAGCGAGAACACGAGCGTCCAGCACCTCAAGCGCTACCTGCAGTACGCCCAGCACGGGCCGAAGGTTCTGGCTCAGCAACTGGTCCAGGACCAGGCGGAGACGGAGAGTCCGTTCGAGGAGTCGGTGCTCGCCGTCCTGGAGGGGTGGGGTTACCAGGTCCAATCCCAGGTCGGCGTCGCCGGGTACCGCATCGACCTAGGCATTCGCCATCCCGAGGCGCTGGGTTCCTACGCCCTGGGTATCGAGTGCGACGGGGCGATGTACCACTCCTCCAAGGTGGCCCGGGATCGGGACCGCCTGCGCGAGGAGGTTCTGAACGGCCTCGGCTGGAGGCTGTACCGGATCTGGGGGACTGACTGGTATCGGGATCGCGTGGGCGCGCAGAACCGTCTGCGGGCCGCGGTCGAAGCAGCGATCACCCAACCCTCGGGGCCCGTGGTGCAGCCCGCTGCGCCGACTGTCGCTCCGACGGCCCCGGTCCTCTCGTCCACTCCGGCGCCCCATCCGGAGCGGCCGGTCGAGGAACGCGTTCCGGTCAAGCCCGCGCACGTGCGCACCTGGGCCGTGCCCTACGAAGCCGCGCAGGTGAACACGCGAGCGGCGTACGAGCTGCACACTGCTGAGGCACGGCCTGAGGTCGGGCGGCTGGTGACCGAGATCGTCGGGGTCGAGGGACCGATCCACGAGGAGCTGCTCATCCAGCGGGTCCGGGAAGCCTGGGGCGTCGCGCGATCCGGCAGCCGCATCCGGGACAACATCCGCACGGTGCTCACGAGCCTGAGGCGGATGGGGCGGATCGAGGAGGTGGAGTCGTCAACCTACGCTTTCCCCGGTAGTGGTCCGTTGAGGGCGCGGACGCCTGATCCGGGCTGGACTCGCAAGGTGTCGCACGTTCCCGCGGTCGAACGCCGGTTGGCTCTCTACGAGCTGGCCTCGGAGTGTCCGGGAATGAGCGGCGAGGAGCTGCTCAGAATGACCAGCGACTTCTTCGGCTGGGGCCGGCTCGGGTCCGACATCCGCTCCGCACTTGAAGCAGACATCGCAGGCATGTTCAGGGACGGCCTGGTGGCCGGAAGCCTGGACCGTATTTCTGCCGTGCGGTGACGCGGCGGGGTGCGCGCCGATCGCCTCGGAGTGCGCCCCACCTCACGCAGTCTGGAGTAATTGTCAAGAGTCGTGGGCGGGCGGCTGCTGGGTGAGTCGTCGCGTGAGTCGTTCGGCGTTGAGGGCGCGGACGGCGGTCTCGACGGCGTCCTGATCGGTGGGGTCGATGCCGCGGCTGGTGAGGAGGGCGGCGATCTGCTTGGCCGGGCCCCAGGCGGATTGGTCGTCGAACGCGTCCTGGAAGTCGGGCAGGTGGATGTCGACGGCGTTGATGACGGGGGCGATCCAGCGCGGTTCGACGCCGCGTTCGGTGAGGGCGAAGCGCACCCATTGCTTGAGGAGGTCGGGCAGGAGGGTGCGCTGGTCGTGGTCGAGGACGGCCTTGCGGGGCAGCCAGTCGGCGAGGAACAGCATGGCCTGGGCGGGGCTCCAGGCCAGGGGGCCGGTGGTGATGTAGTTCTCGCCGTAGTCGAGGAACAGCTCGGCTAGTGACCGGATCGTGTCGAACGTGTCCGAGTCGGTGTCGCCGACGGCGTTGGTGGTGAACGTGCCCAGGAGACGGGTGCGTTCGGCCTCGGGCAGTTGCTGGTGTTCGGGCCAGTCGGGGAGGTGGTCGCGGCAGCGCGTCCAGGCCAGTGCCCGCAGCTCGACGAAGTCTTCGTCGTTGTTTCGGGGCCAGGTCATGTCCGTCGTTCGCAGGGCTGTGGCGAGATCGGCCAGCGCTGCGGACACCTCGTGGCCGGTCAGGGGCATGGGGACATCGTCGTCGTCCCGCATGTCGGACCAGGCGGTGGCAGCGTCCGGGGTGAGGAGGCCGAGTTTGTCGACCATGGTGCCGCCGGCCTCGGTGATCTGGGCCATTAGGGTGTGCGGGGTGGGTCCCTCGTAGGCGATGAACAGCACGCGCTCGCTGTCCCAGACGTCCACCGCGCGCCAGGCCCGCACCGGGTGATGGCCCACGGCGGTGCGCCAGGCGGGCAGCGGCTGGGTATCGGCGAGGACGGCCACGGTGCCGGCCAGCATCGCCCTGCTGTCTGGCGGTGCCACTCGTTCCAACGCGGCCACGGCGGCCAGACCCGCCGGGGACGGCGTGGTCGAGGCCCAGCCCGCCACCTCCAGGCACAGCCGCTGCTCGGGCTCCCGCTCGGTGAGAGGGGCGTCCACCCATGCCCGACCGAGCCAGCTGCTGGCCCACGCCTCCGCCGTCAGCAGCTCGCCGCTGCCGCCTCCGAAGTGCCGCCGGGCATCGCGCATCACCTGGTCCGACAGCATCGCCGGCAGCGGTGAACGACGGACCGGCTTCTGCTTCCTGCTTCCGGAGGAATTGCGGCGGCCACGGCTCTTCGGCATACCCGTAAGCCTGTCACATCCACGCTCCCTGGCCGGCATCCGTCGTGCGCCCTCCCGCATGATCTCGTCCAACAACGACGCCCCGCCATCCGCGGTGCCGTCATTCACAAGGGTGAGCACCAACGTGCCTTCCCGACCGGCACAGCGACTACCGGCCTCGCTCGACGACCTACCGACCGACCACCGAGAACGTACCTCCCGGGCAGGCCCACAGGTTCTGAGCATTGCTCCGCAGTCCGGGCGCTGCGCCTCAGTTGGTCACGCGTTGTGCCGTGGCTTCTGCGGCCGACGCTGACCGGCGGTTTCGGGCGCCCGGTTTCGCAGTCCCGTCATGGCCGACGTTGCCTGCGATGACTGACGCAGCTCGTGTCAGAGCAGGGGAAGACGACGACGCCGGGGGGCCAGGGGCGTTCTCCGCGCCGTGTGGGAGGTGCGGCGGGCCCCCTGGGCAGCGGACGCGTGCAGGGGCTTCTGCCTCAGCTGCAGCGCGTGGCCCGCCGGCAGGCTGGCCTACCCGTCGGAGGTTGGGTAGGGGTGCCAGCCGGTGGTCGTGACGGTGAGGGTGGGGCCGTCGGGCAGAGGGAGCGGGATGGACTGTCCGAAGATCCCTTCCTGGGTCTGGACGTAGCCGAGGTTGTCGAGGGTCAGGACGTGCCAGGTGCCGTGGCGGGGGTCGATGACGAGGTAGAGCGGGATGCCGTGTGCCGCGTAGAGCTCGCGCTTGTCTCGCCAGTCGGCTTTCGCGGAGGAGGGGGAGACCACCTCGCCCACGACACGGACGACCTGGGCGGGGGTGTTGCGCACGGTCAGGTCGATGTCGTCGCGGTGCATGACGACCACGTCGGGGCAGGGTTCGCCGTCGGTGCCGAGGTCGATGCCGCGCTCGCCCCATGCCTCGTAGGGGTCGAAGTCCTGCCGGACGATTGACCTGATCACCAGATCGTGCAGGAGCAGGGGGTTTGCCTGCATCACGATCTGGCCGCCGTAGTACTGGGCGACCAGGCCCGATGGCGGCTCGAACGACTCCCAGATCCGTGCGATGTCCGTCACCTGTCGAACGTAGCACGCCGGGCCGAAGGGGCGAGGGTTTCGCCCGGCTGCGGACGTGGGGCTCCGCGGCAGCCGTTCTGGCTTCGAGCCTCCGCCTTTGTATGGACGCGACAGCCGGGCGGGTGACGGCACGCTTCGGCGGGTGCCGGTCGGCTGGACGCGAATGGGCCGGAGCAGGTGGTCGGACCCGGCACGATTCGGCACCACGAGGGGAGCGCGGAGGGAGCGCGGACGGTGCGATACGAGCTGACACCACGCGGCACTATCTGACACGCTCCGACATGCTCTGATCAGGGCGGATGCGATCGTGACGAGGCCGCGGCCGCGCGTCGAAGGCCGTTTCGCCCAGGCGCCCCAAGGGCTGGGCGGGAGTCGCTGCGAAACGCGGCCCAGGAGCGTTCGTGCACTCGTAATGCGTAGGTCTCGGGTTCGAATCCCGAAGCCGGCTCCTTTGAGGCCCAGGTCGCAGTCCACTGCGATCTGGGCCTTCGGGTTTTCCGGGCTTCTTGGGCTGACCGGGCCTCCCGGCTCCCCGTCCCCGGCCCTGACCCGGCAGTGCCGTCAGCCGAGGTCCGCGGTCAGTTCAGGTCCGCGGTCAGTCCAGGTCCAAGGGGAAGTCGTCGTCCCCGCTCAGGAGGTCGCTGTCGCCGCCGCCGTTGCGGAGGTCCTGGAGGGCGAGCTGGTAGCCGAGCTGGAGGCGGTTGGACGCGCCCATGCCGATCTTGATGCGCTGGATGTGCGCCTGGAGGGAGCGGGAGCTGATCCCCAGGCGGCGGGCGATCGCCGCGTCCGGGTAGCCGCGGACCATCAGCTTCTTGATGGCGCTCACCATGTTCGGCATGACCGCCGCCGCGGCCTCGGTGGCGTGGCTGGGCTGGAAGGGGTAGTCGGAGGCGCGGTCCCAGGCGCGGTCGAAGCTGTCGGCGAGGAAGTGGACCAGCGCGGGGTGCGTGATGCGCAGCGCGCCGCTGCGGTCGGAGTTCATAGGCAGGAAGGCGACCTTGCGGTCGAAGATCAGGAGCCGGTCGAAGAACTCGTCGAGCGTGCGTATCTCCGCGCCCATGTCGATCGCCGCCCTGGCGTAGGCCTTGGTGGCCTCGTCGAACCGGGCGGTGTGCTGGTAGAGCGTGCGCATCTTGACGCCCGCCTTCAGGCGGGGCTCGACCGAGGCGAGCGCCTCGGCGAGGGTCTCGACGCGGCGTGCCCCGTCCGGCTGGGCGGTGAGCATCTCGATCCGGGTCTTCGCCACCTGCCGGTCGATCGCGGGCCCGATGGTCGAGAACCCGACGAGTTCCTCGCCCCAGGGGACGGGCAGGGTCCCGGCAGATGAACGCACGGAATCGCTGAGCATTCTTCGCAACTCCTCGGCTCGCCCCAGGGAGAGGCCTGCGGCTCTTTTCAGTTCGTCCACGCTGTGCATGAGCTCCTCGAGCTGCTCGACCGCCGAGGCCACCAGCTGCATGGACAGGCCGGCCTGCGAGCCCTGGCCGCTCGGCGCGTCCGAGCCACCCGATTCGGACGCGTCCCCCGTCTGCCGGCCATCCATTGAGCCGCTCCCTCCCAGTGCCGTGCCTTTCCGCGGGCGCGTGCGGGAGGTCCCAAGGAAGGCGCCCCCCGGCGATGCCTCGCTCGCCGGCATCACATCCGGCCGTGACAGTGTCACATATCGGAGCCCCGCACTCACGCTTTGCAGGCAGCCCGGCCTACACTGACTTGCCGTCAGTTTCCTTGCGTGCGCTCCTGGTGACCGACGAAATGGGTTCGCTCGTCCGGACTGCACCGATCTGGACGGCCGTGTCGAGGCCTCTGCCCTCCACTCCTTGCAATGCAAGTTCCCGAGCCTCCTCGGCCCTGGCTCTCGATCCGGGCTCGACCGACGATGGAGGAGTCGAGCAGTCAGCGAACAACTACAGGATGGGCACATTGACTACCAAGGCGCTCTCACCCGTACTGGTCACCCTGATCGGCGTGCTCTGTGCCTTCTCGCTGCCGGCAGCCCGCTCCTCGGTCGCGGCCAACTACTCGGAAAGCAGCAGCTCGCACGCCCTGGCGCTGCCCGGCGACGTCGGCTGGGACGTCGTCCCGCCGTCCCGGTAGCTCGCCCGACGGCTACTCCGCAGAATTCACTTCTGGTTCCACCGGCACCCGCATCCGGGCTGCTTGGATTTCCTTGGGGGAAGCTATGGGTGCGTCCGCGCAGAATGCAGCACTGGTTCTTGAGGACGGAACTCTGTTCGTCGGCAGAGCATTCGGCGCCACCGGAGTATCTCTGGGCGAGGCCGTGTTCTGCACCGGTATGACGGGGTATCAGGAAACGCTGACCGACCCGTCCTATCACGGTCAGATCGTCGTGCAGACAGCCTCGCACATCGGCAACACCGGCTGGACCGCCGAGGACGACGAGTCGTCCAGGATCCAGGTCGCCGGCTACGTGCTCAGGGAGCTGTCCCGGCGTCCGTCCAACTGGCGCTCGCGGCACTCGCTCGGCGAGGAGCTCGAGCGTCAGGGGATCGTCGGCGTCTCCGGGATCGACACCCGGGCCCTCACGCTCCACCTGCGCACCCGCGGCGCGATGCGCGCCGGGGTGTTCTCCGGTGACGCGTTCGGCGACCGGGCGGAGATGACCGCCCAGGTGCTCGCCGCGCCGCCGATGGCCGGCGCCGCGCTGGCGGTCCGGGTCGGCACCGTGAAGCCCTATGTCGTGC
>NZ_BBPO01000079.1:12663-19200 GCF_000787815.1 Streptacidiphilus neutrinimicus | reverse complement strand
GGTCGGCACCGTGAAGCCCTATGTCGTGCCCGCCGTCGGAACCCGCCGGTTCCGCGTCGCGGTGCTCGACCTCGGGGTGAAGGGCAACTCGCTGCGGTTGCTGGCGGAGCGTGGCGCGGAGTGTCATGTGCTCCCCCCGACCAGCACCCTGGACCAGCTGCTGGAGGTCGAGCCGGACGGCGTGTTCCTGTCCAACGGCCCCGGTGACCCGTCCGCCATGGACGACGTGGTGGGCCTGGCCGGTGCGGTTCTCGCGCGGCGGCTGCCGCTGTTCGGGATCTGCTTCGGCAACCAGATCCTCGGCCGGGCGCTCGGCCGGGAGACCTACAAGATGCGCTTCGGTCACCGCGGCATCAACGTCCCCGTGGTGGACGCCGCGACGGGCCGGGTGGCGATCACCGCCCACAACCACGGGTTCGCGGTGTCCGGGGAGCCGGGCGAGGAGTTCGACACCCCCTACGGCCGGGCCGTCGTCTCGCACCACTGTCCCAACGACGGGGCGGTGGAGGGTCTCCGCGCTCTGGACACCCCCGCCTTCTCGGTCCAGTACCACCCCGAGGCCGCCGCCGGACCCCACGACGCGGAGTCACTGTTCGACCAGTTCACCCGTCTGATGAGTGAGGACAGCTGATGCCACGCCGTGCGGACATCAACCATGTACTGGTGATCGGCTCCGGTCCGATCGTCATCGGTCAGGCCTGCGAGTTCGACTACTCCGGCACCCAGGCCTGCCGGGTGCTCCGGGAGGAGGGCATCAGGGTCAGCCTGGTCAACTCCAACCCGGCGACCATCATGACCGACCCCGAGTTCGCCGACGCCACCTATGTCGAGCCGCTCACACCGGAGTTCGTGGAGAAGGTGATCGCCAGGGAGCGCCCGGACGCGATCCTGGCCACGCTGGGCGGGCAGACCGCGCTCAATGTCGCGGTCGCCCTGCACGAGCGGAACGTGCTGGAGAAGTACGGGGTCGAGCTGATCGGCGCCGACATCCAGGCGATCGCCCGCGGCGAGGACCGCCAGCTGTTCAAGGACATCGTGGCCTCGGTCGGCGCGCAGACGCCGCGCAGCGCCGTGTGCTCCTCGATGGACGAGGTGCGGGCCACCGTCGCCGAGTTGGGCCTGCCGGTGGTCATCCGCCCCTCCTACACCATGGGCGGCCTGGGCTCCGGGATGGCGCACACCCCCGAGGAGCTGGAGTCGCTGGCCGGGAACGGCCTGGAGCTGAGCCCGATGGGCGAGGTGCTGATCGAGGAGAGCGTGCTCGGCTGGAAGGAGTACGAGCTCGAGCTGATGCGCGACCGCAACGACAACGTCGTGGTGGTCTGCTCGATCGAGAACGTCGACCCGATGGGCGTGCACACCGGCGACTCGGTGACCGTCGCACCGGCGATGACCCTGACCGACCGCGAGTACCAGCACATGCGCGACGTCGGCATCGCCGTGCTGCGGGCGGTCGGCGTGGACACCGGCGGCTGCAACATCCAGTTCGCGGTCAACCCGCGGACCGGCCAGCTCGTGGTGATCGAGATGAACCCCCGGGTGTCCCGCTCCTCCGCGCTGGCGTCCAAGGCCACCGGCTTCCCGATCGCCAAGATCGCCGCCAAGCTGGCGATCGGCTACACCCTGGACGAGATCCCCAACGACATCACCGGCGTGACCCCGGCCAGCTTCGAGCCGACGCTCGACTACGTGGTGGTCAAGGCCCCCCGGTTCGCGTTCGAGAAGTTCCCCGGAGCCGACCCGGTGCTGACCACCACCATGAAGTCGGTCGGCGAGGCGATGTCCATCGGCCGCACCTTCGGTGAAGCGCTGGGCAAGGCGATGCGCTCGCTGGAGAACACCGAGTCCGGCTTCTGGACCGCGCCGGACCCGGAGGGCGCCGACCTGGCGGCCACCCTCCAGGCGCTGCGCACCCCGCACGACGGCCGGCTCTACACCGTGGAGCGGGCGCTGCGGCTCGGCGCGGACGTCATGGAGGTGCACGAGGCCAGCGGGATCGACCCCTGGTTCGTCGACCAGGTGCTCGCAATGGTGGAGATGCGCGAGGAGCTGCTCGCCGCCGCCCAGTTGGGCCGGGAGCCGGACGAGGAGCTGCTGCGCCGCGCCAAGCAGCACGGGCTGTCGGACCGTCAGATCGCGGCCCTGCTGCCCGAGGTCGGGGGCGAGGACGGGGTGCGGGCGCTGCGGCACCGCCTGGGCGTCCGGCCGGTCTACAAGACGGTGGACACCTGCGCCGCCGAGTTCGCCGCGTCGACCCCGTACCACTACTCCGTCTACGAGTCCGACCCGGACGCCGAGTCCGAGGTGCTGCCCAGCAGCGAGCCGCTGCCCAAGGTGATGATCATCGGCTCCGGGCCGAACCGGATCGGCCAGGGCATCGAGTTCGACTACTCCTGCGTGCACGCCTCGCTGGCGCTGCGGGCGGCGGGCTACGAGACCGTCATGGTCAACTGCAACCCGGAGACCGTCTCCACCGACTACGACACCTCCGACCGGCTCTACTTCGAGCCGCTGACCTTCGAGGACATCCTCGAGGTCTTCGAGGCCGAGTCGGCGCACGGGGAAATCACCGCCGTCGTCGTCCAGTTGGGCGGCCAGACGCCGCTTCGGCTCGCCCGCAGACTGGCCGACGCCGGGCTGCCGATCGCCGGCACCTCGCCGGAGGCGATCCACCTGGCCGAGGAGCGCGGCGCCTTCGCCGGCATCCTGGCGGCCGCCGGCCTGGTCGCGCCGCGTCACGGCATGGCCGGAACCGCGGCCGAGGCCGAGGAGATCGCCGAGCGGATCGGCTACCCGGTGCTGGTGCGCCCCTCCTACGTACTGGGCGGCCGCGGCATGGAGATCCTGGCGGGGCCGGAGGCGCTGGCCGACCACCTCTCCCGGGTCGCCGGCATCTCCCCCGAACAGCCGCTGCTGGTCGACGAGTTCCTGGTGGGCGCGATCGAGATCGACGTCGACGCGCTGTGCGACGGCACCGAGGTCTACCTCGGCGGGGTGATGGAGCACATCGAGGAGGCCGGGATCCACTCCGGCGACTCCGCGTGCGCCCTGCCGCCGCTGACGCTGGGCCGCAGCGACATCGCGGCGGTTCGGGCCCAGACCGAGGCGATCGCCGCCGGTCTCGGCGTCCGGGGCCTGCTGAACATCCAGTTCGCACTGAAGGACGAGACCTTCTACGTGCTGGAGGCCAACCCCCGGGCCAGCCGCACCGTTCCCTTCGTCTCCAAGGCCACCGCGGTGCCGCTGGCCAAGGCCGGGGCGCGGATCATGCTCGGCGCGACCATCGCCGAACTGCGCGCCGAGGGCCTGCTGCAGGCCGAGGGCGACGGCGGGGACATCCGGCAGGGGACGCCGGTCTCGGTCAAGGAGGCCGTGCTGCCCTTCCACCGCTTCCGCGCCGCCGACGACACCGGCCAGGACAGCCTGCTGGGCCCGGAGATGAAGTCCACCGGCGAGGTCATGGGCATCGACAGCGGCTTCGACGCCGCCTTCGCCAAGGCCCAGGCGGCGGCGGGGTTCCCCGTCCCGCTGGGCGGCAAGATCTTCGTCTCGGCCGCGGACGACCACGTCGACCACGTGGTCCCCGCCCTGCGGACGCTGC
The DNA here is from genome assembly GCF_000787815.1 of Streptacidiphilus neutrinimicus. Classification (GTDB taxonomy): domain Bacteria; phylum Actinomycetota; class Actinomycetes; order Streptomycetales; family Streptomycetaceae; genus Streptacidiphilus; species Streptacidiphilus neutrinimicus. Next base: position 15,599 of record NZ_BBPO01000079.1, on the reverse strand, counting down.
GGGGCTTCGGCTTCGAGGTGACCGCCGAGGAGGGCAACGCGGCCACGCTGGAGCAGCGCGGCTTCGTCCCCGACGAGGTCGTCTCCGACCAGGACAAGGCCCACGCGGAGCTGCGGCAGCGCATCGCCGAGCACGACTTCGCGCTGGTGGTGAGCCTCTCCGCGATCGGCGCCTCGCGCCCCGTGGAGCGTCTGGCCCGGACCTGCGCCGCCCAGCACTCGGTGCCCTACGTGACCACCGCGTCCGCGCTGCTGGCCGTCGTGCGGGCGATCCGTGCGGCCGGCCGCACCGAGTTCGGGGTCGTCTCCCTGCAGGAGCTCCACGCCCGTCGCCGCCGCTCCAGCCGCAGCCGCTGAGGCTTCGAGACCACCGATTCCGAGGGATCACGTTGATAGCTGACAACGTCTACGACCTGATATTGGACGACATATTCCTGCGCATCCCCGGGGTGGCGGACCTGGACCGCTTCTTCATCAAGGTCGAGGGCTTCAACCCGGGCGGCTCCATCAAGATGAAGACCGCGCGCGGCCTGGTCAAGGCGGCTGAGAACGCCGTCAACGACCCGAACGGGATCCGTCTCATCGAGTCGACCTCGGGGAACCTCGGGATCGCGCTCGCGGTGATCTGCGCGGCCAACGGCCACCACCTCACCTGCGTCACCGACCCCAACTCCAACGCCACCGCGGTCGCCATCATGCGGGCGCTCGGCGCGGAGGTGGTGGTGGTCGACCAGCGCGACCCCAACGGCGGGTTCCTGGGCACCCGGATCTCCTACATCGAGCAGCGGCTCGCCGAGGACCCCTCGCTGCACTGGCTCAACCAGTACGCCAACCCCGGCAATCCGACCGCGCACGAGGAGGCCACCGCCCCCTCGGTGCTCAAGGAGTTCGGCAAGGTCGACTACCTCTTCCTCGGGGTCGGCACCGGCGGCACGCTGATGGGCTGCATCGACTACTTCCGCCGTCGCAGCCCGCGCACCCGGATCATCGCCGTCGACGCCGTCGGCTCGGTGAACTTCGAGAGCGAGCCCAGCGTCCGGCACATCCCCGGGCTCGGCACCAGCCAGCGCCCGCCGCTGCTGGACAGCAACTCGCCGGACAAGGTGGTGCTGATCCCCGAGTGGGAGACCGTGCGGGAGTGCCGCTGGCTGGCCCGCAACACCGGCCTGCTGGCGGGCGGTTCCACCGGCACGGTGCTGGCGGCCGTCCGCCGCGAGGCCGCCCGGATTCCGGCCGACGCCACCGTGGTCGCCATCGCCCCCGACCTGGGCGAGCGCTACCTCGGCTCCGTGTACGACGACGACTGGGTGATCGAGCGCGGCCTGGCCCAGGCCCTTCAGCCGGCCCAGACCGACCAGTCCCCCAAGGAGGACCTGCATGTTCTCGTTTGAGGTAGTCCCCGGCAAGGTCGTGAAGGACATCCTCGACACCTCGGCGAACCAGATCGTCGACCTGGTCGAGGACGCCTACCTGCGGCACGACGCCGGGCTGACGGTGAACCCGGACAGCTACTTCCTGCGCTTCCCCGACAAGCCCGAGGCCAGGATCATCGCCCTGCCCGCCGCGATCGAGCTCCCGGAGGAGCAGCGCGCGGTCGGCATCAAGTGGATCTCCAGCTTCCCGGGCAACGTGGCCGAGGGCCTGCCCCGCGCCTCCGCGGTGCTGGTGCTCAACGACTACGCCACCGGCTACCCCAAGGCGCTGCTGGAGGCGGCCGGGATCAGCGCGGTGCGGACCGCCGCGTCGGCGGCCGTGGCCGCCCGGGCGTTCGCCCGCTACCTGCCGCCGAGCGGCGAGGTGGCCATCATCGGCGCCGGAGTCATCGCCCGCACGATCCTGCGCTACCTGGTCACCACGGGCTACCCGATCGAGTCGCTGTCCGTCTTCGACCTGCACGCGGAGTCGGCGGCCAACCTCGCCCGGTTCGCCACCGAGGAGCTGGGCCTCACCGCCAAGGCCGTGGGCGGTCTCGACCAGGCGCTGAAGGCCCAGACGCTGATCACCGCGACCACCGCCGCCACCCCCTACATCGGTCAGGGCCTGCGCCCGGGCCAGCTGGCGCTGAACATCTCGCTGCGGGACTTCCAGCCCCAGGTGATCCTCTCCGCGCAGAACTACTTCGACGACGTCGAGCACTGCATGAAGGCCAACACCTCCCCGCACCTGGCCGAGCAGGCCACCGGGGGACGGGAGTTCGTCAGCGGGACGCTGGCCTCGGTGCTGCGCGGGATGACCCTGCCGCAGCCGAGCCGGGGCGTGGTCTTCTCGCCCTTCGGTCTGGGCGTGCTGGACCTGGCGCTGGGCGACCACGTCCTCGGCCGGGCCCGCGAGCTGGGCCTGACGCACGAGATCGCGGACTTCTTCGGCGAGACGAGCCGCTGGTGAACCAGCCCCTGCGGATCGCGGTCGTCGGCGTCGGGCCCCGTGGCCTGTCCGCGCTGGAGCGCGTGATCAGCCACACCGCCGCGGACCCGGACGGACCGCCGGTGGAACTGCTGCTGATCGAGCCCGGCGAGCTCGGCGTCGGCATCCACCAGGTCAAGCAGCCCGACTACCTGCTGCTGAACACCATCGCCTCGCAGCTGACCATCTTCTCCGACGAGCGGATGACCCCGGGCGCCCCGGTCACCACCGGGCCGGACTTCTTCGAGTGGTGCGGCACCACGCAGGGCCCGGTGCGCTTCGACGCGTTCCTGCCGCGCCGGCTGCTCGGCGAGTACCTGCAGTGGGCGGCGGGCGAGCTGACGGCGCGCACCCCCGAGCGGCTGAGCATCCGGCACATCCGGACGGCCGCGGAGTCCGTGGTGCTCGACGGCGACGGCTCGGGCGCGGGCCGCGGCGCGGTCGTGACGCTGGTGGACGGCGAGCGGCACCGGGTCGACCTGGCGGTCGTCACCACCGGCCACGGCCTGGCCCAGCCCGCCCCGCCCGTGGAGG
>NZ_BBPO01000079.1:0-12416 GCF_000787815.1 Streptacidiphilus neutrinimicus | reverse complement strand
CCCCGCCACGGCCTGGCCCAGCCCGCCCCGCCCGTGGAGGACGGCGTGATCTCCACGCCGTACCCGCTGCCGGACCAGGTGGACGCGATACCCGGCGGGGTCACCGTGGCCCTGCTGGGCACCGGTCTGACCGCGATGGACGTCATCGCCTCGCTCACCGTCGGCCGCGGCGGCGAGTTCGGCCCGGACGGCTACCGGCCCTCCGGCCGGGAGCCGCGGATCGTGCTGGCCAACCGCAACGGCTGGCTGCCCTGTGGCCGCCCGGCCACCACCACGGAGCGGCGCGCGGCTCCGGCGGCGCACCTGACCGCCGACGCCGTCGCCGAGCTGCGGGCCGGCACCGAGGACGGGCGGCTCGACTTCGCCCGCGACATCGAACCGCTGGTGCTGCGGGAGGCGCTGGGCCGGATGGCCGCCGCCACCGAGGCCGAGACCGCCCTGGTCACCCGGATCCTGCGCTCCGCCGCGGACGACGCGGACACCGCGGAGGGCGCGGACGGGAAGCAGGGCGGCACGCTGGACAGCTACCCGCGCTACGTCGAGCTGCTGATCGAGCGCGCCGAGGCGGACCTGCGCCAGGCCGAGGCCGGACTGGGCGTCAGCGCCGTCAAGGAGGGACTGGAGGTGCTCCGGGACCACCGCGACGGTCTGCGCGCGGCGGTGGACCCGCCCGGTCTCACCGACGAGTCGCACGAGTACTTCATGCGGCGCTACACCGCGCTGGTGAACCGGGCGGTGATCGGCCCGCAGAAGGAGCGCATCCGCGAGGTGCTCGACCTGATCGAGGCCGGCGTGGTGCTCCCGGGCCCCGGCCCGCGTCCGCTGCTCGCGCGCGACTCGGTGGGCTGGTGCCTCAGCTCGACCGAACTCGCCACGCCCTACCGGATCTACGCCGACGTGGTGGTCCGTGCCAACCTCGAGTGGCCCGCCGCCGACTCCGACGCCGACCCGGTCGGCCGCTCGCTGCGGAAGTGGGCCGTCACCGGCCCCGGCGGGAACCTCGTGCTGGACCGCGACGGCTTCCTCACCCCTCTCGGCGGTGACGTGGGCAACCGCAGCGTTGCGGTCTTCGGGCCGCCCGCCGAGGGCGCCAGCTACTACAACCACTACGTGCCGTCTCCGGGCGTCTGGTCGCGCGCGCTGACCGACCTCGACCGGGCCCTCGCGCCCCTGTTCGCTCCCGATGCCACCACCACGCGCCAGCCCGGGCAGACGGCCGGGCAGGCCCCTGACCGCGACCACGGGTCGCTGCAACCGAGCGCAGCCATCACAACCACGGAAGGCCAGTAACCACCATGTTGATCCTGGGATTCAAAGAGGGCCATGACGGCGGCATCGTCGCCATCGAGGACGGCAAGCTGCTGTTCGCCCTTGAGTCGGAGAAGGACAACTTCCCGCGCTATGACCGGCTGACCGCCGAGGTGATGACCCGCGCCGCCGGTCTCCTCGACCGGATTCCGGACGTGGTCGCGCTCAGCGGCTGGGTCAAGGGCTTCCACTCGGTGGAGCCGCCGTCCCGCGCCGGCTACTTCGGCGTGGGTGACGGTGCGATCCAGGACACGGCCGGCCGGTTCTACGGCAAGGACGTCCGGATCTTCTCCTCCACCCACGAGCGGTCGCACATCATGACCGCCTACGGCATGGCCCCGGCCGCCTCCGGCACCCCGCACTACTCGCTGGTGTGGGAGGGGAACATCGGCTCCTTCTACCGCATCGACGAGAAGGGCCACGTCACCCACCTCAAGCACGTCATGTCCGACCCGGGCAACAAGTACGCCTACCTGTTCTCCCTGGCGGACCCGAAGCACCCGGCCGGCAAGGGCTTCTTCAACTACAGCCACGCCGGCAAGCAGATGGCGCTGACCGCCTTCGCCGACGGCAAGCCGATCGGCAAGGCCGAGCAGGAGACGATCGACTTCATCCTCGCGCAGGAGGGCATCGTCCTCGGCGTCGACAAGGACGACCTGAAGTGGTCGCCGCTGCACAACGCCACCGTCGAGTCGCAGATCTACCGCAACGCCGCGCTGGCCCACTCCGACGCGATCTTCGGCCGCTTCTTCGACTACGCGGAGAAGAACCTCACCGAGGGCCTGCCGCTGCTCATCTCCGGCGGCTGCGGCCTGAACTGCAACTGGAACGCCCAGTTCCGCGAGAGTGGCCTGTTCTCCTCGGTGTTCGTGCCGCCGTGCCCGAACGACAGCGGCTCGGCGCTCGGCACCGCGATCGACGCCCAGTGGTTCCACACCGGCACCGCCTCCATCGAGTGGGACGTCTACGCCGGCGAGCACTTCGTCCAGGACATCGAGCCGGACCCGGCCAAGTACGAGGTCCGTCCGCTGGTCCACAGCGAGGTGGCCCGCTACCTGGAGCAGGGCAACATCATCGGCTGGGCCCGCGGCCGCTACGAGATGGGTCCGCGCGCCCTCGGCAACCGCTCCATCCTGGCCGCGCCGTTCACCGAGGAGACCACGGTCCGCCTCAACACCATCAAGGGCCGCGAGGGCTACCGCCCGATCGCTCCGATCGCCCTCGAGGAGGACGCCGACAAGTGGTTCCACGGCTCGGTGCACGACCCGTACATGCTCTTCTTCAACCGGGTCACCACCGATGACCTCAAGGCCGTCACGCACTTCGACGGCTCCGCCCGCACCCAGACCGTCACCCACGAGCGCAACCCCGGCATCGCCGACCTGCTGGTGGCGTTCCGCGACATCACCGGCTTCAGCGTGCTGTGCAACACCTCGCTGAACAACAACGGCCGCGGCTTCCTCAACACCACGAGCGACCTGCTCGAGTACGGCGAGAAGCACGGCCTGGACGGATACGTCATCAACGACACCTTCGTCACCCCGCGGAAGTCGTGACCGAAGCCCTCGCCGAAGTCGTCACCGAAGCGCCGCCGCTCGGGTGACCAGCACGTGGTGCGACCGCGCCGCCCCCAGGGGCCGCGGTCGCACCACGTGCCCACCTGTCGTTCCCCCCTGAATCCGGATCACGAGTCAGAGAGTTCTCGCATGACCTCCACAGATGTAAGCACGCAGGCCCCGCTCTCCTTCGGCCAGGAACAGCTGTGGTTCCTCGACCAGTTGACCCCCGGCGTCACCGTCTACAACATCCTGCTGGCCTCCCGGCTCACCGGTCCGCTCCGTGTCGACCTGCTGCAGCGCAGCCTCACCCTGATCGTGGCCCGGCACGAGGCGCTGCGGGTGACCATCCACGCCGAGGACGGCACCCCGTACCAGCTCCTGGCGGAGCCGAGCGAGGTCGAGCTCGAGATCGTGGACCGCACCGGTCTCGACGCCGAAAAGCAGCAGCTGGCGGTCGAGGAGTCGCTGCGAGAGCTCGCCAACAAGCCGTTCGACCTGCAGCAGGGCCCGCTGTACCGCTACCGCGTGGTCAAGCTGGCCGACGACAGCCACGTCTTCATGCAGAACCTGCACCACATCGTGACCGACGGCTGGTCCTCCGGCGTGGTCAACGCCGAGCTGGCGGAGGCATACCGGTCCCTGCTGGCGGGCCGCGAGCCCGAGTTCGCCGACTCCGGGTCCCAGTACCTCCAGTTCGCCCGCGAGCAGCGCGAGCAGATGCAGGGCGAGACCCTGAAGGAGGAGCTGGACTTCTGGGCGGAGCGGCTCGAGAACCTGCCCACCCTGGAGTTCCCGACCGACCGTCCCCGCCCGGCCGTGCCGGTCCGCGGCGCCGACTCGGTGATCCGCCCCTACCCGAGCGAACTGCTGATCAAGGCACGCCAGTTGGCGAAGGACCACGGCGTCTCGCTGTACATGGTGCTGGCGGCGGCGCTGAACACCGTGCTGTGCCGCTACACCGGCCAGGAGGACATCCCCATCGGGGTGCCGATGCTCAGCCGGATGGACGAAGAGCTGGAGCAGGTCGTCGGCCTGTTCGTCAACATGGTCGTGCTGCGCTCGGACCTCTCCGGCGACCCGACCTTCGCGGAGCTGCTGGAGCGCACCCTCGACGCCAACCTGGACCTCTACGAGCACCAGGAGGTCCCGTTCCACCTGGTCGTCGACCGGATCCAGCCGCAGCGCGTCACCGGCCGCAACCCGCTCTTCCAGATCTCCATGCAGCTGCTGGGTTCGGCCAACTCCGGTGGCAGCGTGGACTTCGAGGGAACCACCGGGGAGCCGGTCAGCCTGGCCTCCACCGGGTCGCGCTTCGACATGGCGATCGACTTCGTCGAGGACGGCGACACGCTCAAGGCGTTCGTCGAGTACTCCAAGGACCTCTTCGACGAGTGGCGCATCCAGGGGCTGCTCAACCACGTGGAGACGGTGCTGACCGCCGCCGTCGAGGACAGCTCGCTCAAGGTCTCACAGCTGCCGCTGCTGCCGGACGCCGAGCGGGAGGAGCTGCTCGCCGTCGGCAAGGGCGAGGCCGCCGAGTACTCCGAGGACGCGCTGCACGTCGGCCTGGCCAAGATCGCCGCCGAGACCCCGGACGCGATCGCGGTGGTCTGCCGCGGCGTCGAGCTGACCTACGGCGAGCTGGACCGGCGGGCCGACAGGCTGGCCCGGCACCTGCGCTCGCTGGGGCTGAAGCACGGCCAGGTGGTCGCCACGGTGATCGACCGCGACCTGGACGCCTACGTGGCCATGGTCGGCATCCTCAAGGCCGGCGGCGCCTTCGCCATGATGGACCCGAAGCTGCCCGCGGCCCGGCTCGACTACATGATCCGTGACACCGGGGCACCGGTGGTGCTGACCCGCTCGCCGCTGGCCGGCGCGCTGCCGGAGTCCTCCGGCTGGGCCCTGGTGCAGATCGACGCCGACTGGGCGGAGATCGAGAAGCACGACGCCGAGGAGCCGCTGGAGGAGTGGGCCGACCGCGAGTCGCTCGCCTACATCCTCTACACCTCCGGTTCCACCGGCACCCCCAAGGGCGTCATGATCGCCCACCGGGCGGTCTCCTTCTTCTGCGAGTCCTACCGCCGCCGCTTCGACTTCGGCCCGCAGGACCGGCTGCTGCAGCTGCCCGCGCTCAACTTCGACATGTCGCAGGGCGAGATCTGGACCGCATTCCTGGTCGGCGCCACGGTGGTGGCGGTCTCGCCCGAGGACGCCCAGTCGCCGGAGGCGCTGACCGCGCTGCTGCGCGACCAGCGGGTCACCTACGCCGGGCTGCCCCCGGCGATGCAGTCGGTCATGGAGCCGGAGCCCTACCCGGACCTCAAGTACGTCATGGGCGGCGCCGAGGTCCTCCCGCCCGAGCTGGTCAACAAGTGGAACCTGCCGGGCCGCCGCTACCTCAACCTGTACGGCCCGACCGAGTGCGCGATCGGCCAGACCGACTACGAGGTCGAGCACAAGGTGTGGACGACCCCGCCGCCCATCGGCCGGCCGCAGCTCAACCGCCAGGTCTACGTCGTCGACCAGTGGAACAACCTGGTGCCCAAGGGCGTCCACGGCGAGCTGCTGATCGGCGGCGCCGAGGGCGGCCTGGCCCGCGGGTACCTCAACCAGCCGGAGATGACGGCGGAGAAGTTCATCACCGACCCGTTCGACCCGACCAGCAAGGTCTACCGCAGCGGCGACCTGGTGCGCTGGAGCGAGGACGGCCAGATCGAGTTCCTCGGCCGGATCGACAACCAGGTCAAGCTGCGCGGCCTGCGGATCGAGCTGGGCGAGATCGAGATCGCGCTGCAGTCGCACCCGAAGGTGCTGCGCGCCGTGGTGCTGATGCGCCCCGACCGCCGTGGCGAGAACCGTCTGGTGGGCTACTTCACCTCGGTGGACGAGCAGCCGGGCACCGACGAGCTGCGCAGCCACCTGGCCGAGTCGCTGCCCGACTACATGGTGCCGACCGCGTGGGTGGCGCTGGACGCCTTCCCGATGAACAACGACGGCTGGAAGATCAACCGCAAGGCCCTGCCGGAGCCCGTCGACAGCGGCGACGGCCGCGAGTACCTCGCCCCCTCGACGCCCACCGAGACCGAGATCGCGCAGATCTTCGCCGAGGTGCTGGGCCTGCCCCGGGTCGGCGCGGACGACAGCTTCTTCGACATCGGCGGCAACTCGCTGCAGGCGCTGCGCGCGGTCAGCCGGATCAACAAGTCCTTCAAGATCCGCATCAGCGTTCGCCTGCTCTACGGCAACGCCGCCCTGAGCGCGATCTCCAAGGTCGTCGACGAGCTCGTCGCCGCCAAGGAGGCGAAGGCCCGTGGCTGACCTCGACCTCGACCGGCTGGTCCCGCTGCAGCCCGAGGGGAGCCGGGTCCCGCTCTTCTGTGTCCACGCCGTCTCCGGCTCGGCGTACTCCTACGCCGGGCTGACCCGGCTCCTCGGCGACGACCAGCCCGTGTACGGGTTCGAGGCCCCCGGCTTCGACAACGACCGCGAGCCGGTGACCGTGCTGAAGGAGCTGGCGGCCGAGTACGTCGACATCCTGCGGGCCTTCCGGCCCGAGGGCGAGTACCGGCTGCTGGGCTGGTCGCTGGGCGGGCTGCTCTCCTACGAGATGGCCAAGCTGCTCACCGCGGCCGGCTGCCGGGTGACGGTGCTGACGATGGTGGACTCCGGCCTGCCCTCGCCGCAGCCGCTCCCGCCGGAGCGGGACATCCTGATCCGCTACATCAGGGACATGATGGGCCTGTCCGACGAGACCCCGGCCGAGCTGCTGGCGCTCTTCGAGGGCTGGCCCGCGGACGTCGAGGCGGAGTTCGTCTTCGCCGCCGTCGAGGAGTCGGGGCTGCTGCCGGAGGAGTTCGACGCGGAGCTGCTCGCCGAGCAGTACGCCGTGTTCCGGGCGCACCTGGCCGGGTTCTACTCGATCGAGATCGCCGGCGTGCACGACGGGCCGGCGGTGCACATCATCGCCGGGGAGTCGCCCGCCGACGAGATGCGCTGGCAGCGGGTGCTGCCGCGGCTCAAGGAGTACACCGTCCCCGGCACCCACCACTCGGTGTGGAGCGGCGACTCCCTGGTCGCCCTGAGCCGCATCGTCCAGGACACCCTGGACGAGGCGGACGCCGCGGAGGCGACGGACGGGAGGACGGATGTCGGTCACTGAACCGCAGACCGACGAGGTCGCCGAGGCGCCGCTGCCGAGCCTGTGGCACCACGCCGACTTCCTCAAGTTCTGGGGCGGCGAGACGCTTTCGCTGCTCGGCACCCAGGTCACCAACCTGGCGCTGCCGCTGACCGCGATCCTCGCGTTCAACGCCAGCAACGACGAGGTGGGCGTGCTGCGCTTCCTGCAGCTCGCCCCCTACATCGGCCTGGCCCTGCTGTTCGGCGTCTGGGTCGACCGGGTTCGCCGGCGCACCGTCATGCTGGTCACCAACCTGGTGCGGATGGTGCTCATCGGGCTGGTCCCGGTGCTGCACTGGACGCACGAGCTCACCATGCCGGTGCTGTTGGTGCTCGCCTGCGCCATCGGCGTCGCCTCGGTGCTGTACGACGTGAGCTGGATGCCGTTCGTCCCCACCCTGGTGAAGGACCCCCGGCACTTCGTCGAGGCCAACGCCAAGATGGGGATCAGCTCCTCGATCTCCGACGTCGCCGGGCCCGGCCTCGCCGGCGCCCTGGTGGCGGCGCTGACCGCACCGGTGGCCATGGTCGTGGACTCGGTCTCCTACCTGGTCTCGGTCGGCTCGCTGCTGCTCGTCCGGGTGGAGGAGCCGCGTCCGGAGCAGACCGTGCGGCGGGATGTGAAGGCGGAGATCAAGGCCGGTCTGAGCTGGGTCTTCCGTAACCCGATCCTGCGCTGGCTGGCGTTCGTCGGGTTCTGCTGCAACTTCTCGATGATCACGGTCTGGACCATGTTCCTGCTCTACGGGACCCACGACCTGAAGCTCACCTCGGCCACGCTGGGCGGGATCTTCTCGGTGGCGTCGGTCGGCGGGCTCATCGGCGCGACGATCTCCCGCAAGATGATCGCCCGCTTCCCGCTGGGGCCGCTGTACTTCGTCTGCCAGTCGTTGCTGCTGCTCGGCCCGACGGTGATCGTGATCGCGGGTGGCCCCAAGCCGGTCGTGATCGGTCTGATGGTGGTGTCGTTCTTCACCACCTACGCCGGTCTCGGCGTGGCCAACGTGATCATCGTCAGCGTGCGGCAGACCACCACGCCGCAGTCGATGATGAGCCGGATGACCGCCTGCTTCCGGATGCTGCTCTTCGGCGGCGGGGCGCTGGGCGGTCTGACGGCGGGTCTGCTGTCCGGGGCGATCGGGAACAAGCACGCGCTGGAGGTCGCCGCGGCCTTCTCCGCCGCTGTGATCATCGCACTGGCGCTCTCCCCGGTCACCCGGCTGCGCGAACTGCCGCCGCCGGCGGCGGAGCCCGCCGTCGCGACGGCCTGACAGGCGCCTACGAAGGTCCGGCGCCGGGGCGCCGCTCGCTGACGAGCAGCGTCGGTGCCGGACCTTCCCACCGAAGGACAGGAGTGCCCGTGCGTGATCAACTGGCCGCTGCGATCGACAGGCTGATGGGCAGTGCCAGGAACGACCTGGCCGACCTGGTCGCGATCCCCTCGGTCGCCGACCCCCGGCAGTACCCGCCCGAGGAGTGCCGCAGGGCCGCCGAGTGGGTCCGCGACGCCTTCGCCGAACTGGGCTTCACCGGGCTGCGGCTGGCCGAGACCAGTGACGGCAGCCTGGCCGTCCTGGGTGAACGCCCCGGCCCCGAGGGCGCGCCCACGGTCCTGCTGTACTCCCACTACGACGTGCAGCCGCCGCTGGACGAGGCGGCCTGGACCTCACCGCCGTTCACCCTGACCGAGCGCGACGGCCGCTGGTACGGCCGGGGCGCGGCCGACTGCAAGGGCAACATCGTCGCCCACCTCACCGCGCTGCGGGCGCTGCGGGAGCTGGGCGAGGAGCCCCGGGTCGGCCTGAAGCTGGTGGTCGAGGGCTCGGAGGAGCAGGGCACCGGCGGGCTGGAGGACTACGTCCGCAGCCACCCCGAGGAGTTGCGCGCCGACGCCGTGCTGGTCTGCGACGCCGGCAACGCTGCGGCGGGCGTGCCGACGGCCACGGTCAGCCTGCGCGGTGTCGTCGAGGTCACCGTGCGGGTCGCGGCGCTGGCCTCGGAGGTCCACTCCGGCCAGTTCGGCGGGGCCGCGCCGGACGCCCTCGTGGCCCTGATCCGGATTCTCGCGACGCTGCGCGACGACAAGGGCGCGACCACCGTCGACGGCCTGGTGGCCGACGGCGTCTGGGCCGGACTCGCGTACCCGGCCGATCGGTTCCGCGCGGACGCGCGGCTGCTCGACGGCGTCGAGGTGCTGGGCGAGGGCGAGATCGCCGACCGGGTCTGGGCGCGCCCCGCGCTCACCGTGCTCGGCATCGACTGCCCGCCGGTGGTCGGCTCGGCAGCGGCCGTCCAGCCCCGCGCCGCCGCCCGTCTCAGCCTGCGTATCCCGCCCGGCACCGACGCGTCGGCCGCGCAGGACGCGCTGGTGGCGCACTTGGAGCGGGTCGCTCCGTGGGGTGTCCGGCTGGAGATCGAGCGCGGCTCCGTCGGCGCGGCGTTCCGCGCCGCCACCGACGGCCCCGCGTACGCCGCGCTGGGCGCGGCGATGCGCGACGCCTTCGGCCAGGACCTGGCCCTGCAGGGCCTGGGCGGGTCCATCCCGCTCTGCAGCACGCTCGCCGAGCTCTACCCGCGCGCCGAGATCGTGCTGATGGGGGTGGAGGAGCCGCGGTGCCTGATCCACGCGCCCGACGAGAGCGTTGACCCGGACGAGCTCTCCCGCATCGCCCTCGCCGAGGCCCTCTTCCTCCTCCGCTACCAGGGCTGACCCGCCGTCCCGGCCCGGCCTCCGGCGGGAAACCGCCCGGGCCGGGGCCGCACGGTCAGCCGGTCAGAAGAAGTCGCCGCTGTCGCCGTCGTAGTCGCCGCCGTCGAAGTCGCCGCCGAAGCCGCCGCCGTTGAAGTCGCGGCGCTCCTCGTACTCGCGGCCCTCCTCGAAGGCCTCGCGCTCGCGGCGGTCGTCGTCGCCGTCGCTCAGCATCTCGCCGATGAGCGCGCCGCCGATGAGGCCCGCGACACCCGCGCCGACGACGGCGCCGGTGCTGTGGCCCTGGCGGGGCTGCTGCGGGTACCCGGGCTGCGGGTAGCCCTGCTGGTAGCCGCCCTGCTGGGGGTACCCCTGCTGCGGGTAGCCGCCCGCGACGTAGCCGCCCTGCTGCGGGTAACCGGCGGCCTGCGGCGGCGTGTAGAACGGCGGGGGCGTGGTCTCGATGCGCTGGGCGCACTGCTGGCACGTCTGCACCGGGCGCGGGACACCCCACTGCGGCTGCCAGACCACGTTGACCGAGCCGTAGCCGTGCGAGGGGTCGAAGAAGCAGGTCACCAAATACTCCCAAGGCCGAACGTTGCACGCCGGTCCGTCAGGAACCGCTAGGAACCGGCTGTGGGGGATACGTGCGAACCCCCTGCCATGGTTCCCTGCCCCGGCTCTCCGGGGTGATTCCCGGCCACGGCTCAGCGGGCGTGCGCGCCGGAGGGACGGCGCGTCAGCACGGGTTCCAGGGCGCCCGTGCGCAGCCGCGCCACCAGCGGTTGCGCGTAGCGCCCGAGCGCCTTGCTGATCAGGTACGCCACCGGCAGCGCCAGCACCGCCGCACCGAGCACGTCGTGCGGGTAGTGAGCGCCGAGGTAGACGCGGCTGAAACCCTCCAGCACCGCGAAGCCCGTCGCGATCCACGCGAGCTGCCGGTCGAGCAGCCACAGCGCCGCCACCGTGGCCGCGGCCGTCGTGGTGTGGCCGCTCGGGAAGGCGTAGTCGGTGCGGACCGGGCAGGCCTCGACGATGTAGGCGTGCGGCATCGAGTAGCACGGGCGGATCTCGGCGACGAGCTTCTTGGCGACCTCGGCCACGGCGAACGCGCCGACCACGGCGACGGGCGCCGCCAGCGCCAGCGTCATCGCGGCGGTGTCGAGGCGCCGGGCCCGCAGGAAGCCGATCACCATCAGCACCGCGAAGACGACGAGTCCGGCGTTGGTCCACAGGTCCATCGGGGTGTTCAGCCACCGGGTGTCGCGGGCGAGGCCGGTGATGGTGCTGAAGAGGCCGCCGTCGATGCCGGAGCCGTCGAAGGCCAGGTACTGGTGCATGAAGCGGTTCTCTCGTGTTCGTGGTGGAGGTGGCGCGGGCCGTGGCAGACTCGGGCTGCACGAAGTTCTACAGGACCGTAGCAGGTGAAGGGAAGATGGCCGGAAGATGAACGAGAGGCGGCAGATGGGCGCGCTGGAGGCGGAGGTCCTGGAACTGCTCCAGTCCGCCGCGCCCGAGGCGCTCACCCCGGGCCACGTGCTGGAGCGCCTCGACGGCGTGCTCGCCTACAGCACCGTGGTCACCGTGCTGACCCGGATGCACGACAAGGGCCTGCTCGGCCGTGTCAAGCAGGGCCGCGCCTTCGCCTACAGCCCGGTCGCCGACCGCCACGGCCTGACGGCCCGTCGGATGCGCCAGGCGCTCGACGCCGACCCGGACCGGCACGCCGTGCTCGCCCGCTTCGTGGACGACCTCTCCCTCGGCGACGAGGAGATCCTGCGCGGCCTGCTCGGCGGAGCGCTGCCCATGCGCCCGCCGGGTGCGGACTGAGGAGCGGCCATGCCAGATCTCGCGCATCTCGTCCTCCACCTCGCGGTCAGCCTCGACGCGCTGCACCTGTTCTTCTACCTGCCGCTGCTCCTGCCCGGCCTGCTGGGCCTTGCCGCGCCCCGGCTCGCCGACCGGCTCGATCCGCGCGTCGCCACCTGGCTGCTGGCCGGCTCCGCCGTCGTCCTCGCGGGCGGCAGCACCGTCGCGCTCGGCGTGCTGGTCCTGGCGGGGCTGATCAGGGTGCCGCTGCTGGCCTTCCTCGGCCACTGGTCGCTCGGCTCCGTCCAGCAGGCCGACCCGGTCTCCAAGGCCGAGGCGGCGCTGGCCGCGGTGGTGCTGGCCGTCGTCGCGGTGGCCGCGCTGCGGCTGGTCCGACGCCGGGTCCGGGCGCTGGTCGCGGCGGGCTTCGAGGCGGCCTGCCTGCCCGGCGCGGGGGACTACGTGGTCATCGACGACCCGGCTCCCGAGGCGTACGCCCTGCCCGGCCACCCGGGCCGTCCCGGCCGGATCGTGGTCTCCTCCGGCATGCTGGCCGCGCTCGACGAGGGCGAGCGCGAGGTGCTGATCGCCCACGAGCGCACCCACCTGCGGGCGCACCACTACGCCTTCGTGGCCGTCGCGCATCTGGCCGCCGCCGCCAACCCGCTGCTGCGGCCGGTCGGCACGTCCGTCGCGTACACCGTCGAGCGCTGGGCGGACGAGACCGCGGCCTCCGTTTGCGGCGACCGGAACCGGACCGCCCGCGCCGTCGGCAAGGCGGCGCTCGCGGCCAAGCACGCGCCCGCGCGCAACCCCGCGACGGCGCTCGGCATCCGCGGCGGGCTGCGCCGCGGCGCGCTCAACGGCGC
>NZ_BBPO01000080.1:22184-31292 GCF_000787815.1 Streptacidiphilus neutrinimicus | reverse complement strand
CGCCGAGCGCGAGGCCCGGGCCCGCGCCGCGGCACGTGCCGCTCGCGCGGCGCACGAGGCGCAGGTCGCGAGCGCCGTCGCCGAAGGCGCCCGGCAGTTGCTCGTGCACATCGAGCACTCCCTCGCCGAGGCCGCCGCCGACAGGACCGCCTCCGAGCAGGAGCGCGCCGTGCGCGAGGCCGAGCTGACGCGCGAGCGCGCCCGCAGCCGCGAACTCAAGGCCGAGCTCGACAAGCTGACCGACTCCGTCCACCGCGACGAGGTGCTTCGCGCCGAGAAGCGGCTGCGGATGGAGCAACTGGAGAGCAAGGCGCTGGAGGAGCACGGCATCGAGTCCGACGCCCTCCTCGGTGAGTACGGCCCGGACCAGCCCGTCCCGCCGCCGCTGCCCGCCGAGGGCGAGGAGCCGACGGAGGAGGCCGCCCCCCGCCCGTACGTGCGCGCCGAGCAGGAGAAGCGGCTCAAGGCCGCCGAGAAGGCCTACACCCAGCTCGGCAAGGTCAACCCGCTCGCGCTGGAGGAGTTCGCCGCGCTCGAGGAACGCCACCAGTTCCTCTCCGAGCAGCTGGAGGACCTCAAGACCACCCGGCGCGACCTGCTGACCGTCGTCAAGGAGGTCGACGAGCGGGTCGAGCAGGTGTTCACCTCCGCGTACCACGACACCGCGCGTGAGTTCGAGGGCGTCTTCTCGCGGCTCTTCCCGGGCGGCGAGGGGCGGCTCATCCTCACCGACCCGGAGAACATGCTCACCACCGGGGTCGAGGTGGAGGCCCGCCCGCCGGGCAAGAAGGTCAAGCGGCTCTCCCTCCTCTCCGGCGGCGAGCGCTCCCTGACGGCCGTCGCGTTGCTGGTCTCGATCTTCAAGGCGCGCCCCAGCCCGTTCTACGTCATGGACGAGGTCGAGGCCGCGCTCGACGAGACCAACCTGCGCCGGCTGATCGCGATCATGGAGGAGCTGCGCGACAACTCGCAGCTGATCGTGATCACGCACCAGAAGCTGACGATGGAGTGCGCCGACGCGCTCTACGGCGTCTCGATGCGCGGCGACGGCATCTCCCAGGTGATCAGCCAGCGGCTGCGTGACGAGCCTCGCAAGCCCCCGCGTGAGCTGCGCCGCTCGGACGAGCCGGAGCCGGTGTCCGAGTAGGTCCCTGCGCGTACCCGATACTGGGAGGGCCATGGAAACCGTCATTCTTGCTGTAGTCATCGCTGTGGTCGCCGTTGCGGCGGCCGCTGGTCTCGTCGTCACCGGTCGACGGCGCAAGCAGCTGCCCGCCCCCAAGGCGCAGCCGCAGATCTCCAAGCCCGCCGCCCCGACGACGGTCCAGCCGCCGGCCGAGCCGCAGGTCGGCGAGGATGCCGCGGTCAGTGCGCCCGAGGAACGGCGCACCGTCGAGGAGGTCGTCCTCCCCGCCCAGGCCGAGGCGGCCCCCGAGCTCGAGGTGCCCGAGCCGACCGCCGGCCGCCTGGTCCGGCTGCGCTCGCGCCTGGCCCGCTCGCAGAACACCCTGGGCAAGGGCCTGCTGTCGCTGCTCTCCAGGGACCGCCTCGACGAGGACACCTGGGAGGAGGTGGAGGAGCTGCTGCTGACCGCCGACGTCGGCGTCCAGCCGACCCAGGAGCTGGTCGAGCGGCTGCGCACCCGCGTCAAGGTGCTCGGCACCCGCACCCCCGACGAGCTGCGCGGCCTGCTGCGCGAGGAGCTCGTCGCCCTGATCGACCCGTCGCTGGACCGCACTCTGCACGTCTCCCGCCACGACGAGGAGACCCCGGCCCGACCGGCGGTCCTGCTGGTCGTCGGCGTGAACGGCGTCGGCAAGACCACCACCAGCGGCAAGCTCGCCCGCGTGCTCGTCGCCGACGGTCACACGGTGGTCCTCGGCGCCGCGGACACGTTCCGCGCCGCCGCCGCGGACCAGCTGCAGACCTGGGGCGAGCGCGTCGGCGCCCGCACCGTCCGCGGCCCGGAGGCCGGCGACCCGGCCTCGGTCGCCTTCGACGCGGTCAAGGAGGGCATCGCGGAGGGCGCGGACACCGTCCTCGTCGACACCGCCGGTCGCCTGCACACCAAGACCGGCCTGATGGACGAGCTCGGCAAGGTGAAGCGCGTCGTCGAGAAGCACGGCCCGGTCGACGAGGTGCTGCTCGTCCTGGACGCCACGACCGGCCAGAACGGTCTGGTCCAGGCGAAGGTCTTCGCCGAGGTCGTCGACATCACCGGCATCGTGCTGACCAAGCTCGACGGCACCGCCAAGGGCGGCATCGTCGTCTCCGTCCAGCGCCAGCTCGGCGTCCCGGTCAAGCTCATCGGCCTGGGAGAGGGCGCGGACGACCTGGCCCCGTTCGAGCCCGGCGCGTTCGTCGACGCCCTGCTGGGCTGACCCGCCGCAGCACCCCGACGAAGGCCCCGAAGCCGCCGCCCGCACCGTGCGGGCGGCGGCTTCGTCGTTCGTCGCTCAGCGCCGTCCGGCCAGCTCCGGGGCGCGGCGGTGGCTGGCGTAGGCGAGGGTGCCGAGCAGGAGCTTCGGGTCCGGGAGGCGGGCGGCGTTGTCCTCCGTCGGGGGCCGCAGCCAGCGCGCCCCGGGGGAGGGGGGAGCCGGTACGGAGGAGCCGGGGCCGTGCGGGAGGAGGTCGAGCTCGGCGTCGTCCCAGCCCGTGCGGTAGAGCAGCTCGGGCAGGCGGGAGGCCGTCTGGGGCGCGACGAAGAAGTACGCGCGGCTCTGGGCCGCGAGAACGGGGCCGGGTCGGATGCCCATGCGCTCCAGACGGACCAGCGCCTGGCAGCCGGCCGGCTCCGGGACGTCGAGGACGTCGAAGGCCTGGCCGGTGAGCAGGAGAACGCCGGGGCCGTCCAACTCGGCGGCCCAGCCCCAGCGTGAGCGGTACTCCGCCGCGGCCTCGGTCCGGGTCAGCCTGGCCCGGCGCCGCTGAACCCGGAGCCAGCTGTCGCCGAACAGGGAGTCGGTGCTCATCAAGTCCACTCACCTCCAACCGATCGGGGGAGACCTTGGTTACGGGGCGCATGCCCGCCTGCTTCGCGCCTTCACAATTCGGGCACGGCAGACGGTCGTTCGGGTGGTGTGCTAGTCAATATCTCCGGAGTGCCGGTTCAGGATCGGGCCCATCGGGCTCCTTCGGACCCGGCGTCGGAGAACGGCGGCGAACATCCTGCTCACCAGTGAAGCGCGAGTGAGTCGCGGGAAGTTCACTCGTAGGGGTGGCGAAAGGTGGCGTTTCTCCGTACAAGCTCCCCCGGTCGGCGCAAATCGCGCTACGTTCCTGATGCAGGGTCGGAGAACCCGGCGCGACATGAGCACGTCAGCGGGTATGCCACTGGCACGGTCGGGTTCACCGACGCCAACTCATCCCGCTTTTACGCAAACTGACGGCCACGAGCCCGGGATGGGGGCGTTCCGGTGGGCGACAAGCAACCCAACGACAAGCTGACCGCGTGGTTCGTCCGCAGCGGATGGTCCAAGGGCGAGTTGGCCCGTCAGGTCAACCGCCGCGCACGGCAGATGGGTGCAGCGCACATCAGCACCGACACCTCACGGGTGCGGCGCTGGCTCGACGGTGAGCAGCCGCGCGAGCCGATCCCGAAGATCCTCTCCGAGCTCTTCTCGGACCGGTTCGGATCACCCGTCCCGGTAGAGGATCTCGGCCTCAAGGCGGTGGCGCCGCTGACCCCCGGGTCCGGAATCGACCTGCCCTGGGGCGGCGAGCAGACGGTCCAGCTCATCTCCGAGTACTCCCGCAGCGACCTGATGCTCAACCGCCGGGGCTTCCTTGGGACTTCGCTGGCGCTCACGGCCGGGTCCGCCCTGATCGAGCCGATGCAGCGCTGGCTCACTCCGAACGCGCACGGCCGTCCGACACCGGCGCTGGCCGCCGCCCGCGAGGGCGAGCCGGTCACGGGCCGCCTCTCCGGCCCCGAGCTCGACCTGCTCGAGTCGACGGTCATGATGTTCCGTCAGTGGGACGCGCAGAACGGCGGCGGCCTGCGCCGCAAGGCGGTCGTCGGCCAGTTGCACGAGGTCTGCGACCTGCTGCAGGAGAGCTACAGCCCGCAGACCACCCAGCGCCTGTTCCAGACCACGGCCCAACTCGCCCACCTGGCGGGCTGGATGTCCTACGACGTCGGCATGCACCCGAGTGCGCAGAAGTACTACGTGCTCGCGCTGCACGCCGCCAAGGAGGCGGGGGACCGCCCCTTCGGCGGGCTGATCCTGACGGACATGTGCCGCCAGATGATCCACCTGAACCGCCCCGGTGACGCGCTGGAGCTGATCCACCTGGCCCAGTACGGCGCCCGCGACACGGCGAGTTCGCGCCAACTCGCGCTCATGCACGCCATGGAGGCCCGCGCCTACGCCAACCTC
Source organism: Streptacidiphilus neutrinimicus (assembly GCF_000787815.1). Taxonomy (GTDB): domain Bacteria; phylum Actinomycetota; class Actinomycetes; order Streptomycetales; family Streptomycetaceae; genus Streptacidiphilus; species Streptacidiphilus neutrinimicus. The sequence continues at coordinate 26,913 of NZ_BBPO01000080.1, read as the reverse complement.
GGCGAGGCGGGCAAGTGCTACCGCGCCGCCCGGCACGCCGAGGACTGCTTCGACGAGGCCGGCCGGAACGACCCGATCCCGGACTGGCTGGGCTTCTTCTCCGAGGCCGAGCTGCACGCCGAGAACGGCCACTCCTACCGCGACCTCTGCTACCACACCGGCCGCAGCCAGGTGTACGCGCTGCAGGCGGAGCCCGAGATCGGCGAGGCGGTGCGGCTCTTCTCGGACGACCCGGGCCACAAGCGCTCCTACGCCCTCAATCTGATCGGCATGGCCAGCGTCCACGTGCTCAACCGGGAGCCCGAGGCCGCCGTCGCCACCGCCGAGCAGGCCATGGAGATCGCCGCGCGGATTCGTTCTGAACGTGTCAATACGCGTCTGCGCAAGACGACCGAGGCGGCCCAGCGGGAGTTCAAGGACGTGCCCAGTGTGCGCCGGCTGCGCGAGCAGATCGACCAGACGCTGCCCGACAATCTGACCAACAAGAACAGCGCCTGACCTCGCAGGGTTCGAGCACGTCCCTTCTGAGCTGCCGATTCGCCGCGAAAGCGGATTGTTCTCCGGCCGCGAGCACCGTCCCCCTTCACCCGACTCGGCTCCCCCACGCCAGGTCATCCGGACGGTTCTCGCGGCCGGTTTTCGGTGAGGTCCCGTTCATCCGGGCGTAACACCGGCGTCAGCTTCGTCACCGGTGCGAAACAACAGCGGGCATCTGCGGAAACCGGCCTGCGTCAATCTCCTCAACATCAGCCGACGAACCCCGGGGGCACGGGACGGGATACCCGGGATCGGAGCGGCCCGACAATCGAGGAGACGCCGATGCCCAGCGGCTTCAGCGGCGGAGACACCGCATTCGTACTCATAAGCGCGGCACTGGTCATGCTGATGACCCCGGGCCTCGCGTTCTTCTACGGCGGCATGGTCCGGGTCAAGAGTGCTCTGAACATGCTGGCCATGAGCTTCATCGCGCTCGGCATCGTCACAGTGCTGTGGGTGCTCTTCGGCTTTTCGATCGCCTTCGGCCCTGATTCATTCCACGGTCTCATCGGCGACTTCTCGATGGTCGGCATGCGCCACATCGGAATGAACCAACTGTCCGGAACCATTCCGGTGTTCGCATTCTCGATGTTCCAACTGATGTTCGCGGTGATCACTCCCGCGTTGATCTCCGGAGCGATCGCGGACCGGGCGAAGTTCAGCGCCTGGGCTGTCTTCATCGCCTTCTGGGTCACCGTCGTCTACTTCCCGGTCGCCCACTGGGTCTTCTACACCGACAACGGCAAGGGCGGCTGGCTGGTCGACCACGTCGGCGCGCTGGACTTCGCCGGCGGTACGGCGGTCCACCTCAACGCCGGTATCGCGGGCCTGGCCCTCGCCCTGGTGCTGGGCAAGCGGGTCGGCTTCAAGAAGGACCCGATGCGTCCGCACAGCCTGCCGCTGGTGATGCTCGGCTCCGGTCTGCTCTGGTTCGGCTGGTTCGGCTTCAACGCGGGCTCCGCGCTCGCCGCCAACGGCCTGGCCGGCCTCGCCTTCACCAACACCCAGGTCGCCACGGCCTCCGCGATGATCGGCTGGCTGATCTTCGAGCGGATCAAGCACGGCGCGTTCACCACCCTGGGCGCCGCCTCCGGCGCGGTCGCCGGCCTGGTCGGCATCACCCCGGCCTGCGCCTACATCAGCCCGCTGGGCGCGATCGCGCTCGGACTGATCTGCGGCGTGCTCTGCGCCTGGGCGATCAGCCTCAAGTACAAGCTCGGCTTCGACGACTCGCTCGATGTCGTGGGCGTCCACGCGGTCGGCGGCGCGGTCGGCGCGCTGCTGATCGGCCTGCTGGCCACCGGGGGCGGCGGCTCCGCGGCCAAGGGCCTCTTCTACGGCGGCGGCTTCGCTCAGCTGGGCAAGCAGGCGATCGGCGTGGGCGCGGTCGGCGTCTACTCCTTCGTCCTGGCCTGGATCATCGGCATGGTCATCCAGAAGACGATGGGCTTCCGGGTCTCCGAGGAGGTCGAGATCGCCGGTATCGACCAGGCCGAGCACGCCGAGTCGGCCTACGACTTCAGCGCGGTGGGCGCGGCCCTGTCCAAGGCCTTCTCCTCGTCGGCGCCCGCGGCGCCGACCGCCAAGAAGACCGCAGCCGACAGCCCCGCCGAGACGAAGGTCGATGCCTGAGATGAAGATCATCACCGCCGTGATCAAGCCGCACCGCCTGGACGACGTCAAGGAGGCCCTGCAGTCCTTCGGCGTACACGGCCTGACGGTCACCGAGGCCAGCGGCTACGGCCGGCAGCGCGGCCACACCGAGGTCTACCGGGGCGCGGAGTACACCGTCGACCTCGTCCCGAAGGTCCGCATCGAGGTGCTGGCCGAGGACGACGACGCCGACAGCGTCATCGAGGTCATCGTCAAGTCGGCCCGGACCGGCAAGATTGGTGACGGCAAGGTCTGGAGCGTGCCGGTCGAGACCGCCGTGCGGGTCCGCACGGGCGAGCGCGGACCGGACGCGCTGTAGGCAGTACGCCGAGGGCAACACTGGCCGGCGGAGCGGACTCGTGACCGAGGAGGGCGCGAGTCCGCTGCGCCGTATCTCCGACCGGAGGAGAGACGTGACGGATCAGCAGGCCGACGGCGACAGGGCCGAGACCGGATACGCCGCGGCACGGCTCGCGTTGCTGCGGGAGGACGGCCGCACCGGCGCGGCCCGGCGTGCGGCGCTGTCGCAGCTGACGGACCGCTGGCTCCAGGGCCTGCTGACCGACGCGCTGCAGGGCGCGCCCGGCGACGGCGTCGCGCTGGTCGCGGTCGGCGGCTACGGCCGCGGCGAGCTGTCCCCGCGCAGCGATCTGGACGTGGTGCTGCTCCACGACGGCGGCGCCCGCGCGTCGGCGGTCCCGGCGCTGGCCGAGCGGCTCTGGTACCCGATCTGGGACCAGGGCATGGCGCTCGACCACTCCGTGCGCGACCTCGGCCAGGCCCGCAAGGTGGCGGCCGAGGACCTTAAGGCCCAACTCGGCCTGCTGGACGCCCGCCACGTCGCGGGCGACCCGGCGCTCGCGGCCTCGCTGCGCTCCGCCGTCCTCGCGGACTGGCGCGCCACCGCGCCCACCCGGCTGCCCGAACTGCTCCAGCTCTGCCGCGAACGCGCCGAGCGGCAGGGCGAGTTGTCCTTCCTGCTGGAGCCGGACCTGAAGGAGGCCCGCGGCGGCCTGCGCGACGTCACCGCGCTCGACGCCGTCGCCGCCTCCTGGGTCGCCGACGCCCCGCGCGCGGGGCTGGCCGACGCGGCCGCCCGGCTGCGCGACGTCCGCGACGCGCTGCACCTGGTCACCGGCCGGGCCACGGACCGGCTCAGCCTCCAGGAGCAGGACGCCGTCGCCGCCGAGCTCGGCCTGCTCGACGCGGACATCCTGCTGCGGCAGGTCTACGCGGCGGCACGAGTGGTCGCCTACGCCGCCGACGTCACCTGGCGCGAGGTCGAGCGGGTGCTGCGGGCCCGCAGCACCCGCGCCGGCCGCCGCAGGTTCGGCTTCGGCACCGGGGCCGCCCGCGGCCCGATCGAGCGGCGACCGCTGGCCGAGGGCGTGGTGGAGATGGAGGGCGAGGCGGTGCTCGCCGCGCCCGCGCGTCCCGGCCAGGATCCGGCGCTGCCGCTGCGCGCCGCGGCCGCCGCCGCGCAGGCCGGCCTGCCGTTGTCGCTGAGCACCGTGCGCCGCCTGGCGGCGGAGACCAGGCCGCTGCCGGTGCCGTGGCCGGACGAAGCCCGCGAGCAGCTGATCACGCTGCTGGGCGCGGGGGAGAACGCGATCCCGGTCTGGGAGGCGCTGGAGGCCGAGGACCTGGTCACCCGCCTGCTGCCGGACTGGGAGCGGGTCCGCTGCCGCCCGCAGCGCAACGCCGTGCACCGGTGGACCGTCGACCGGCACCTGGTCGAGACGGCCGCGCGCGCCGCTGCGATGACGCGCCGGGTCGCCCGCCCCGACCTGCTGCTCGTCGCCGCCTTCCTGCACGACATCGGCAAGGGCTGGCCCGGCGACCACTCCGAGGCCGGCGAGGTGATCACCCGGGACGTGGCCGCCCGCATCGGGTTCCCGAAGCAGGACGTGGAGACCTTGGCGCTGCTGGTCCGCCACCACCTGCTGCTGGTCGAGACGGCGATGCGCCGCGACCCGGACGATCCGGCGACCATCGCGGTGATCACGGACGCGGTCGGAACCGTCGGCGTCCTGGAGCTGCTGCACGCCCTCACCGAGGCCGACGCGCTGGCCACCGGCCCGGCCGCGTGGAGCAACTGGCGGGCGACCCTCGTCGCCGACCTGGTCCAGCGCGCCGCGGCGGCGCTGGCGGGGGACGGCGCGCCGCCGGAGAGCGCGACGGAGGCGACGGCGGAGGAGGAGCGGCTGGCCGTGGAGGCGGCGCGGACGGCGGGGCCCGCCCTGTCCGTGCGCGCGGAGGCGGAGGGTGGCGAGAGCGCGGGGTCACGCGGCGGCGGCCCGTACGGCGAGCCGATGGGCGTCGAGCTCACCCTCGCCCTGCCGGACCGGCCGGACGTGCTGCCGACGGTCGCGGGCGTCCTCGCCCTGCACCGGCTGACCGTCCGCACGGCGGCGATCCGCGAGCTCGACCCGATCGGCGCGGGGCCGGTGCTCGTGCTGACCTGGAAGGTCGCCGCCGAGTTCGGCGACGTGCCCGAGGCCGCGCGGCTGCGCGCCGACATCCGCCGCGCCCTCGACGG
>NZ_BBPO01000080.1:0-21771 GCF_000787815.1 Streptacidiphilus neutrinimicus | reverse complement strand
CGCCCGCCGCCTGGCCGAGCGCGACGCCGCCTCGCCGCGGCGGCGCGGCCACGTCGCCCCGCCGCCGCGGGTGACCGTGGCGCCCGGCGGCAGCGCGTCCGCGACGGTGCTGGAGGTCCGCGCACACGACGCCCCGGGCCTGCTGCACCGCATCGGCCGCGCGCTGGAGGGCACCGGCGTGCGCGTCCATCGGGCCCGCATCTCTACGCTGGGCGCGGACGCCGTCGACGCCTTCTACCTCACCGACGCGGTCGGTCAGCCGCTCTCGGACACGGCGGCGGCGGAGTTGGCGCGCTCGGTGGAGCGGGCGCTGCTGGCCTGAGGCCCCGGCGCGTGCGCCGGCTTCCGGAAGCCCACCCGCTGGGCCGGCACGCCGGCCCAGACCTCGTTCGGGCCGGTGGACCGCGTCAGCACGGCGTTCGCGCCGACGACGGTGCCCCGGCCCACGGTCAGCACGCCCTCCTTGCAGATCACCCGCGCCCCCGCGCACAGCACGACGCCGTCCCGCTCCATCCGGCTGAGCTGCTGCGGCACCCACGGGTCGGCCCGGCCGACGGTGACGTTGTTGTAGAGCACGACGTCCGCCCCCAGCGTCGTGCGCGGATGCAGGACCAGCCCGAAACCCCGGTGGAAGACGAGCAGCCCGGGCCCGATCTCGGCCTCGGCCGGCACCTCGACCCCGTACAGCGCGAGCACCTCCTGCACGACGCGTTTCAGCAGCGGACGACGACGGGCGTAGATCAGCCTGGCGACCAGCGACATACGCCCATGCTGGTGACCTTCCCGCGGCCCCGGTGGGAGGCACGCGCGCGGTCCCCTCGTAAGGGTGGCTTGCGGGTGCGTTCCCAGGACCCGCGGGCGGCCAGATACCCTGGAAGGCGAATCTGTATCAGCCCCCGAGTCACGAGGACCCGCGACCGACGTGTTCGACACCCTTTCCGACCGCCTCGCAGCGACGTTCAAGAACCTCCGGGGCAAGGGCCGCCTCTCCGAGGCGGACATCGACGCCACCGCCCGTGAGATCCGCATCGCCCTGCTGGAGGCGGACGTCGCCCTCCCCGCGGTGCGCGCCTTCATCTCCCGGATCAAGGAGCGTGCGACCGGCGCCGAGGTCTCGGCCGCGCTGAACCCGGCCCAGCAGGTCATCAAGATCGTCAACGAGGAGCTCATCAGCATCCTCGGTGGCGAGACCCGCCGCCTGCGCTACGCCAAGACCGGCCCGACCGTCATCATGCTGGCGGGTCTCCAGGGCGCCGGTAAGACCACCCTGGCCGGAAAGCTGGCCAAGTGGCTCAAGGACCAGAAGCACACCCCGCTGCTGGTCGCCTGTGACCTCCAGCGCCCGAACGCGGTCACCCAGCTCGGCGTCATGGCCGAGCGCGCCGGTGTCGCGATCTTCGCCCCCGAGCCCGGCAACGGCGTCGGCGACCCGGTCAAGGTCGCCAGGGACTCGATCGACTACGCCAAGAACAAGCAGTACGACGTCGTCATCGTCGACACCGCCGGTCGTCTCGGCATCGACGCCGAGCTGATGCAGCAGGCCGCGGACATCCGCGCCGCGATCAACCCGGACGAGGTCCTCTTCGTCGTCGACGCCATGATCGGTCAGGACGCGGTCACCACGGCGCAGGCGTTCCTCGAGGGTGTCGACTTCACCGGTGTCGTGCTGTCCAAGCTCGACGGCGACGCCCGCGGTGGTGCGGCCCTGTCGGTGGCGCATGTCACCGGCCGCCAGATCATGTTCGCCTCCAACGGCGAGAAGCTCGAGGACTTCGACGCGTTCCACCCGGACCGGATGGCCTCGCGCATCCTGGGCATGGGTGACGTCCTCTCCCTGATCGAGCAGGCCGAGAAGACCTTCTCCCAGGAGGAGGCCGCCAAGGTCCACGCCAAGCTCGCCAGCAAGGGCGGCAAGGAGTTCGGCCTCGGCGACTTCCTGGCCCAGCTGGAGCAGGTCTCCAAGATGGGCTCGATCACCAAGCTGCTCGGCATGCTCCCCGGCATGGCGCAGATGCGGGACCAGATCAACAACATCGACGACAAGGACGTCGCCCGCGTCGGCGCGATCATCAAGTCGATGACCCAGGCCGAGCGCGACGACCCGAAGATGATCAACGGCTCGCGGCGCGCCCGTATCGCCAAGGGTTCCGGCGTCCACGTCTCCGAGGTCTCCAGCCTGATCGAGCGCTTCTTCGAGGCGCGCAAGATGATGTCCGCGATGGCCGGCGGCAAGGGCATCCCCGGGATGCCGGGCATGCCGGGCATGGGCGGCGGCGCCTCGCGCAAGCCCAAGCAGCAGAAGGCGGCCAAGGGCCGCCGCCAGAGCGGCAACCCGCTCAAGCGCCAGCAGGAGGCGCAGCAGGCGGCGCAGAAGAAGACCGACGGCGCTCCGCAGCAGGGCGGCGCGTTCGGGCTCGGCCCGGGCCAGGGCCCGTCGGACTTCGAGCTCCCCAAGGAGTTCAAGGACCTGCTGTAGGCAGTCGCACGGCTCAGGGGCGCGGGGAACGCGGTTCCCCGCGCCCCCCGCATGACTAGGGTGGCCGCATGCGTGTAGAGATCCGTTTCCCCCAACTCTCCGACGCCGCCGCGTACTACGAGGCCGTCACCCGCTCGGCGGAGCACATCGGGCGGTGGAATCCCGTCGAGCCGGACGCGTTGCCGGACATGGTGCGGCGTCAGGGGGACTCGCTGCGCTCGTTCCTGATCTTCGACATCGAGGACGGCGGGCTCGTCGGCACCTGCAACGTGTCGAACATCGTGCGCGGCCGGTTCCAGAACGCGTCGCTGGGATACAACTCCTACCTGCCCTACAACGGCACCGGCCGGATGACCGAGGGCATGCGACTGGTCGTCGACGCCTGCTTCCGTCCGCAGACGGCGGGCGGGCTGGGACTGCACCGGCTGGAGATCAACGTGCAGCCGGAGAACGGGCCGTCCGCCGCGATGGCCAAGCGGCTGGGCTTCCGCCTGGAGGGCTTCTCGCCGCGCATGCTGTTCCTGCAGAACGCCTGGCGGGACCACGAGCGGTACGCGCTGACCATGGAGGAGTGGCCCGGCCCGGGCGCTGGCAGCATGTCCTGAGTGTCCGTATTGTCACATCTGTGACCAGCCCTGTGCCGCCTCGCGAGGACCCTGACAAGCTGTGGCGTTCGGAGGGCGCGCCGCCCCCGCCCCAGCTGCCGCGGAAGACCCCGCGGGGCAACTGGGTCAGCATGATCCTCACGGCCCTGGTCGTCTTCCTCCTCGTCGACCTGCTGCTCAACCTCTTCGGCAGCGGGAACAAGCTCAACGTCCCGTACACCGAGTTCACCAAGCAACTGAACGCCGGTCAGGTCTCCGAGATCTACGCCAAGGGCGACTCGATCGAGGGCAAGCTCAAGAGCGCGCAGCCGGACCCGAACAACAGCAAGCAGACCTACGAGAACTTCACCACCACCCGTCCCACTTTCGCAGGCGACAACCTGTGGGGCGAACTGACGTCGCAGAACGTCAAGGTCGACGCCGAGCCGGTGGTCAAGGAACGCAGCTTTCTCGCCAACCTGCTGATCTCCTTGGCGCCGATGCTGCTGCTGATCCTGGTCTGGGTCCTGCTGGCCCGCCGGATGGCCGCAGGCGGCGGCATGGGCGGGCTGGCCCGCAAGGCGGCGCCGAAGCCGGTCGAGCTGGCGCCCGGCGCCAAGCGCACCACCTTCGACGACGTGGCCGGCATCGACGAGGTCAAGGCCGAGCTCACCGAGGTCGTCGACTTCCTGCGGCGGCCCGAGGCGTACCGCAGGCTCGGCGCGAAGATGCCGCGCGGCGTGCTGCTGGCGGGGCCTCCCGGCACCGGCAAGACGCTGCTGGCCCGCGCGGTCGCGGGGGAGGCGAACGTGCCCTTCTTCTCCGCCTCGGCCTCCGAGTTCATCGAGATGATCGTCGGTGTGGGCGCGTCCCGGGTGCGGGAGCTGTTCGCGGAGGCGCGCAAGGTCGCGCCCGCGATCGTCTTCATCGACGAGATCGACACCATCGGCCGCGCCCGCGGCGGCGGCAACTCCGCGGGTGGCCACGACGAGCGGGAACAGACGCTCAACCAGATCCTCACCGAGATGGACGGCTTCTCCGGCTCCGAGGGCGTCGTCGTCCTCGCCGCCACCAACCGCTCCGACGTGCTGGACCCGGCGCTGCTGCGGCCCGGCCGCTTCGACCGCACCGTCGTGGTCAGCCCGCCGGACCGCACCGGGCGCGAGGCGATCCTGAAGATCCACACCCGGGACAAGCCGCTCGCCGGCGACGTCGACCTGGAACAGGTGGCGAAGACCACCCCGGGAATGACCGGCGCGGAACTGGCCAACCTGGCCAACGAGGCCGCGCTGCTCGCGGTCAAGCGCAAGGACGACGAGGTCGCGGCGCGCGACTTCTCCGAGGCGCTGGAGAAGGTCCAGCTGGGCGCCGTCCGCGCACTGGTCATGCCCGACGCGGACCGGCTGCGCACGGCGTACCACGAGTCGGGCCACGCGCTCCTCGGCATGCTGCAGCCCGGTGCGGACCCGGTCCGCAAGATCACCATCGTGCCGCGCGGCCGGGCGCTCGGCGTCACGCTCTCCACACCGGAGGCGGACCGGTACTCCTACACCGAGGAGTACCTGCGCGGCCGCATCATCGGCGCGCTCGGCGGCATGGCCGCGGAGCACGTCGTCTACGGCATGATCACCACCGGCGCGGAGAGCGATCTGGAGCAGGTCACCAACCTCGCCCGCGGCATGGCCGGCCGCTGGGGCATGAGCGAACGCGTCGGCCGGCTCACCGCGATCCCGAACGAGTCCCAGGGGGCCTACGGTCTGGCCGCCGCGCCCAGCACCCTCGACGCGGTGGACGAGGAGGCCCGGCGGATCGTCTCGGAGTGCTACGACGAGGCCTGCCGCAAGCTCGTCGCCCACCGCCCCCAGTTGGACGCGCTGGCGCACGCCCTGATGGAGCACGAGACCCTGGACGAGGAGGACGCCTACCGCATCGCGGGTGTGACCGGCACGGCCGACGGCGACTGAGCCCCGGTGCCTACCTGAGCCGCTCCGCCAGGACGTAGCGGAAGACGTTCTCCATCCGGACCGACCCGTCCTCCCGGGTCCACGGGAAGAGGGCCTCCAGCAGTTCCTTCTCCACCTGGCGCTCGCCCGCGAACTCCGTCGCCACGTCGAAGACGCCCGTCGAGACCAGCCCGCGCAGCGCGCTGTCGAGGTCGGGGTAGGCGTACGGGCAGCGCACGCGGCCGCCGCCGGCCGGGCGCAGGCCCGCGTCGGCGATCAGGGAGTCCAGCGCGCCGGGCGCGGCCAGCGCGAACGCGTCGTAGCCGCCGTGGCGGCGGGCGACGTCCAGGACAGACGCGCTCTCGCAGCGCTCCTCGGGGCCCCAGACCGCGAGCGCGACGTGACCGCCGCGCGCCGTGAGCCGGGCGGCGTCGTGGACCAGGGCGCGCGGATCCGCCGCGCAGGACAGGTGCTCGAACGCGGTGACCAGGGTGTGCGTCGCCGGCCGTCCGGAGGACAGCTCGCGGTAGACGTCGGTGAGGACCCGCAGCGAACGGTCCTGGGCGATCTCGCGCAGCTCCGCCTCCGGCTCGAGCCCCACGACCTCCGCGCCGCGTCCCGCGGCCAGCAGCAGTGCCAGCCCGCTACGGCAGCCCAGGCCCAGGACCGAGGTGGCGGGACCGACGTCCAGACGGGAGTAGACCGCCTCGAAGAGCGGCACCAGCATCCGCTCCTGGATCTCCGCCCAGTCCCGCGCCCGCTGCCGAGCCGTGGTCCGGGCCGTATGCGCAGAGACCATAGGACGGCTCCTCATCTCGGGCTCACCTCGTGCGGCCGGGCGTCTGCCTCCAATCAAGCGCGGGAACCGTCCGCCGTCCAGAGCCCGAACGGCCCCCCTTGGCGCGCGTCACGGGAGGGAACAGATTGGAGCCGGAGCCTTCCCGGGCCGTACCATTCGCCCCATGGCAAAGGCTCCCATTCTCACCCCCCAGGCGGAGGACTTCCCGCGCTGGTACCAGGATCTGATCAACAAGGCCGAGCTGGCCGACAACGGTCCGGTGCGCGGCACCATGGTCATCCGACCGTACGCCTACGGGCTGTGGGAGCGGATGCAGTCGGAGATGGACGCGCGGATCAAGAAGACGGGCACGCAGAACGCGTACTTCCCGCTCTTCATCCCGCAGTCCTACCTGACCAAGGAGGCCGAGCACGTCGAGGGCTTCGCGCCCGAGCTGGCCGTGGTCACCCACGGCGGCGGCAAGGAGCTCGAGGAGCCGGTCGTCGTCCGGCCGACCTCCGAGACGATCATCAACGAGTACTTCTCGAAGTGGGTCCAGAGCCACCGCGATCTGCCCCTGCTGATCAACCAGTGGGCGAACGTCGTGCGCTGGGAGCTGCGTCCGCGCCTGTTCCTGCGCACCACCGAGTTCCTCTGGCAGGAGGGGCACACCGCCCACGCCACCTTCGAGGACGCCCGTGACTTCGCCGCGCTGATCCACAAGGACGTCTACGGCGACTTCATGCGCAACATCCTGGCCATCGACACCATTCCGGGCCGCAAGACGGCCAAGGAGCGGTTCGCGGGCGCCATCAACACCCTCACCCACGAGGCGATGATGGGCGACGGCAAGGCGCTGCAGATGTGCACCAGCCACGAGCTGGGCCAGAACTTCGCCAAGGCCTTCAACACCACCTACCTCAAGGGCGAGGGCGAGCGCGAGTTCGTCTGGCAGACCTCCTGGGGCTCCACGACCCGCATGGTCGGCGCGCTGATCATGTCGCACGGCGACGACAGCGGTCTGCGGGTCCCGCCGCGCCTCGCCGCCGTCCAGGCGGTCGTGCTGGCGATCAAGGGCGACGAGGCCGTGCTGGCCAAGGTCCGCGAGATCGGCGCCCGGCTGGAGGCCGCCGGCGTCCGCGTGGTCGTCGACGACAAGACCGACACCCCGTTCGGCCGCCGCGCGGTGGACTGGGAGCTCAAGGGCGTCCCGGTCCGCATCGAGGTCGGCCCGCGCGACCTGGAGAACGGCACGGCCATGCTGGTCCGCCGGATCGCGGGCGGCAAGGAGCCGGTCAACGCCGACGCCCTGGCCACCCTCGTGCCGACGATCCTCGAGGAGGACCAGGAGCTGCTGCTGCAGCAGACGCGCGAGCGCCGCCTGGCCCGCACGGTGGACGTCAAGACGCTCGACGAGGCCGTCGAGGCCGCCGCCACCGGCTTCGGCCGGATCTCCTGGGCGGAGCTCGGCCCGGAGGGCGAGGCCAAGCTGGGCGAGCAGGGTGTCACCGTCCGCTGCATCGTCGCCGAGGACGGCTCGGTGCCGGCCACCGACGACCAGCCGGGCAACATCGCGGTCGTGGCCCGCTCGTACTGACCCACCTCGACCCTACTGACCCACCTCGACGCGGCTCCGCCGATCGTCGTAGCCGGGCCGGTCCGGCGCTCTCCTTCGCGAGTGCCCGGACCGGCCCGTTTCGTCTGGTCAACTTGCTTTCCCAGAACGGAAGATGGCGAATCCCTGAGCATTCGGCCTCAGGTTGCCGACTGATGTGGCCCAGGTCACGGAAAAATAAAGCCTTCAACAATTCCCGATTCTGCGGAACATCCCGGGAACCTTCCTCGTTTGCGTTGCGTGAGCACGACACAACCTCTTGTTCTCGCCGCTGAGCTGGCCATCGCCTGGGGCGACATCCAGCGCTTCCACTCCGACCTGCCGAATCTTGCGGCTCCGGAGTCGCTGATCGGGGAGTCATCCTCGGCCTGCGGCACCGAGCTCGGTTTCGAGCGGCTGTTGCACGAGGCCGCACACGGCCTCGCCGCCGCGCGCGGCATCCGGGACACCTCCCGGGCCGGGCGCTACCACAACCGGCGCTTCCTGGCCCTCGCCGACGAACTCGGCCTGGACCACAACGCCGACCCTCATCCAAGCTCCGGGTTCTCTCTGGTCACCATGCGACCGGAGACCCGCGAGCGCTATGCGGAAACGATTGATCGCCTGCAGCGCGCGCTCGGCGACCATGCCGCCGCGACCAGCGGCGTGGTCGACCGGTCGCGTACCTTCCGCGGTCCCGCGACACGGCACGGCTCCTCCGGGGGCGGCGTCCGCGTCAAGGCGGTGTGCGGCTGCGGGCGCAACGTCCGGGTGGTTCCTTCCGTGCTGTCCCAGGCGCCGATCGTCTGCGGCAACTGCGGGGAGACCTTCCAGATCGCCGAGCCGCGCGCTCGCCGCTAGGCCTCACCGGCGGTAGGTCGCACCACCCGGCACCGTGGAACACGGGCCGCGGTGTGCCGGGGGTGCGGGACGCAGGGGCGCGAGCGCGCTCGTGCGGTGGAGTCGGCCCTGCCGACATGCGGCGATGCCGCATGCCCGCAGGGCCCCCGCCGGTGCCGTGCCGCGTGCCCCTGCCCCGCCGTGGTAAGGCGGCCTGCGCCGATATGGCAGAATGGACAGCTGAGTACTCGGCAGCCGAGCAGGACCCCTCTCTCCTCCGGCTGACGTGTCCGTCGAGCAGCCAGCAGCCGCAACCCCACGTGGAATGCGCGGCTGCTCAACCACGTCAAAACCAGGAGAAACCACTCCCGTGGCAGTCAAGATCAAGCTGAAGCGTCTCGGCAAGATTCGCTCCCCGCACTACCGCATCGTCGTCGCCGACTCGCGCACCAAGCGTGACGGTCGTGCGATCGAGGAGATCGGCATCTACCAGCCGACCTACGACCCCTCGATCATCGAGGTCGACAGCGACCGTGCGCAGTACTGGCTGGGTGTCGGCGCGCAGCCGACCGAGGCCGTGCTCGCCATCCTGAAGCTCACCGGTGACTGGCAGAAGTTCAAGGGTCTCGAGGCCCCGGCGCCGCTGAAGGTCGCCGAGCCGAAGACCACCGACTTCTCGCACCTCTTCGCCAAGGCCGTCGCCGGCTTCGAGGACTCGACCACCGGTGTCGCCATCACCCCGAAGGCGAAGAAGACGGAGAAGAAGGACGAGGCCGCTGCCGAGTCCGACGCTTCCGCCGAGGCCTGAGCATGCTGGAGGAAGCCCTCGAGCATCTGGTGAAGGGCATCGTCGAGAACCCGGACGACGTCCAGGTCCGCTCGCGTGAGCTCCGCCGGGGCCGGGTCCTCGAGGTGCGTGTGCACCCGGAGGACCTGGGCAAGGTCATCGGCCGCGGTGGGCGCACCGCGCGTGCGCTGCGCACCGTGGTCACCGCCCTGGGCGGTCGCAGTGTCCGCGTCGACCTGGTCGACGTGGACAGCGCCCGCTGACGGGCTGCCAAGAGGCACCTCTGCGGACCGGCTGGGATCCTTGATCCCAGCCGGTCCTCTTTTTGTCGTGTAGCGAGCGTTGTGCAGTACGTGAGGAGAAGCGGAACAGTGCAGCTGATCGTCGGCCGGATCGGCCGCGCCCACGGGATCAAGGGCGACGTCACCGTGGAGGTGCGCACCGACGAGCCCGAGCTGCGGCTCGGCCCCGGCGCGGTGCTGATGACCGACCCGAGCTCCGCCGGTCCGCTGACCGTCGCCTCCGGCAAGGTCCACAGCGGCCGGCTGCTGCTGCGCTTCGAGGGCGTGAACGACCGCAACGGCGCCGAGGCGCTGCGCGGCACGCTGCTGATCGCCGAGATCGACCCCGAGGACAGTCCGGAGGACCCGGACGAGTACTACGACCACCAGCTGGTCGGCCTCGACGTGGTGCTGACCGACGGCACCGTCGTCGGCGAGCTCACCGAGGTGCTGCACCTGCCCTACCAGGATCTGCTGACCGTGCTGCGCCCGGACGGCACCGAGGTGCTGGTGCCGTTCGTCAGCGAGATCGTCCCGGAGATCGACCTGGAGGCGCAGCGTGCCGTGATCACCCCGCCGCCGGGCCTGATCGACGCGGCCGAGGCCGTCGTCGCCTCCTCCCGGGACGAGTCCGGCGAGACCGCCGAGTCGGCTGAGTCTGCCGACGCCGCTGAGCCTGCCGACGCCGCCGAGTCCGGCGAGGACGAGAAGAACGGCGGGGCCGACGCCTGATGCGCATCGACGTCGTCACGATCTTCCCCGAGTACCTCGCGCCGCTCGATCTCTCCCTCGTCGGCAAGGCCCGCGCCCGCGGGCAGCTGGACGTGCGCCTGCACGAGCTGCGGGAGTTCACCCACGACATCCACCGCACCGTGGACGACACCCCCTACGGCGGCGGTCCCGGCATGGTGATGAAGCCCGAGCCGTGGTCCGAGGCCCTGGACGCGGTCGTCGCCTCCGGGCCCGGCGAGGGCGCGGTCCCCACGCTGGTCGTCCCGACGCCCAGCGGACGGCCGTTCACCCAGGAGCTGGCCCAGCAGTTGGCCGCCGAGCCATGGCTCGCCTTCGCGCCCGCGCGGTACGAGGGCATCGACCGCCGGGTCATCGAGGACGCCGCCGACCGGATGCCGGTCGTCGAGGTCTCCATCGGCGACTACGTGCTCGCCGGCGGCGAGGTCGCGGTGCTGGTCATCGTCGAGGCCGTGGCCCGGCTGCTGCCCGGCGTGCTGGGCAACGCCGAGTCCCACCAGGACGACTCCTTCGCGCCCGGGCGGATGGCCGACCTGCTGGAGGGCCCCGTCTACACCAAGCCGGCCGAGTGGCGTGGCCGTGAGGTGCCCGAGGTGCTGCTCAGCGGCCACCACGGCAAGATCGCCCGCTGGCGCCGCGACCAGGCCTTCGCCCGCACCCTCGCCCATCGGCCCGACCTGGTCGCGCGCTGGCGGCGCGAGGAGATGGACAAGCACGACCTCAAGGCGCTGGCCGGTCTCGGCGTCCGGTGGGACGAGCCGAGCGGCCGATTTCTTCGGAACCGGGACGACGTGGCAGAATGACCCCTTGCTGCCTGTCTCCGGCCGCTGCGGTGCTTGAGCCGCACACAGGACCGCCGCCTCTGCCTCAGGGGGGACGACGGGAACCGGTGGACACACAGCACCCCATCTGCAGACGAATTTCCGCGGGCGGCCTGTGGCGCTCGTGATGGAGAGATCATGGCCAACCTGATCAGCGAGATCGACTCCGCGTCGGTCCGTACGGACGTTCCGAGCTTCCGCGCCGGTGACACCGTGAACGTCCACGTTCGCGTCATCGAGGGCAACCGCTCCCGCATCCAGCAGTTCAAGGGTGTCGTCATCCGCCGCCAGGGCGCGGGCGTCCGCGAGACCTTCACGGTCCGCAAGGTCTCCTTCAACGTCGGCGTCGAGCGCACCTTCCCGGTGCACACCCCGATCGTCGAGAAGATCGAGGTCGTGACCCGCGGTTCGGTCCGTCGCGCCAAGCTGTACTACCTGCGCGACCTGCGCGGCAAGGCCGCGAAGATCAAGGAGAAGCGCGAGAGCTGAGCTCCCGCGTCGGGTTCCGGCCCAAAGAGCAGAGCGTTCCTTTGCGGCACAGCCTGATGGCTTAGGCTGCTCCCGCCATGGAAACGCAGCAGCTTCCCGAGGACCGCGACAGCGCTCCGTCCCCCGTCGACGACGAGGGGACCGAGGCGCCGTCGCGGTCCTTCGGCGTTCCGCGCGTCTCCGGGTTCGTCCGGTCCAGGGGCTTCCGGGAACTCGTCGGGCTGATCGCCCTCTGCCTGCTCGTACTGGTGCTGCTGAACCGTTTCGTCGTGCAGCCGTTCACGATCCCCTCGGGCTCCATGGAGGACGCGCTCTCGGTCGGCGACCGGGTGCTCGTCAACAAGCTTTCCTACGACTTCGGCGGCGCACCGCAGCGCGGCGACGTCGTCGTGTTCGACGGGCGCGGCTCCTTCGTCGACACCGGGACCACGGACAGCGACACCTCAGGGGACGACTTCGTCAAGCGCGTCATCGGGGTGGGCGGCGACACGGTGAAGTGCTGCGACGCCCACGGCCGGATCACCGTCGACGGCGTCGAGCTCGACGAGAGCTCCTACCTCTACCCGGGCGCGGCTCCGTCCTCCTTCCCGTTCGACGTGCAGGTGCCCGCCGGCGAGCTGTTCGTGCTCGGCGACAACCGGGCGGTCTCCGCCGACTCGCGCGCACACCTCGGCGACCCGGGCGGCGGCTTCGTGCCGGTCAGCCGGGTCATCGGGCGTGCGGAATGGGTGATCGCCCCCCTCGGCCACGGGCGTTCGCTCGACCGCCCGCAGGTCTTCGCCGCGTTGGACCGCGCGATCGCGAGCGCGGGAGGCGGGGCCCGTGGGCACCAGGGGTAAACCGCGGGCCGCGTCCGGAGCGTCTGCCTCCGGAGCCTCCGCGTCCGGGGCCTCCGCGTCCGGGGCCTCCGTGCGCGACGAGGACGCCTTCTCCGTCGACGGGTCCCGGGCCGGGCGCGGTCGCGCGGAGCGGCGCCGCAGCGCCCGGCGGGCCAAGCGCCGCCGGCGGCGCTCGCTGGTCCGCGAGGTGCCGCTGGTCATCGGCGTCGCGCTGGTGATCACGCTGCTGCTGCAGACCTTCCTGGTCCAGGTCTTCTCGATCCCCTCCGGGTCGATGCAGAACACCATCGCGATCGGCGACCGCGTGGCCGTCGACAAGCTCTCGCCGTGGTTCGGCTGGACCCCGCAGCGCGGCGACGTCGTCGTCTTCAACGACCCGAGCGACTGGCTGAAGAACGACCCCGTGCCCACCTCGGGGCCGGTGGTCGGGGCGCTCAAGAACACCTTCACCTTCCTCGGGCTGCTGCCCTCGGACCGCGACCTGATCAAGCGGGTCATCGGCGTACCGGGCGACACCGTCGTGTGCTGCGGCTCGGACGGGAAGATCGTCGTCAACGGCCACGAGATCGACGAGCCGTACCTCTTCGCCGGCAACCCGCCCTCGCGGATCCCCTTCAAGGTGCTGGTGCCGCCGGGGGAGTTGTGGGTGATGGGTGACCATCGCGACATCTCCGCCGACTCCCGGTACCACATGAACGAGCCCGGGGGCGGCTTCGTACCGGAGAAAGACGTGGTCGGGCGGGCCGTCGCGATCGTGTGGCCGGTCTCCCGCTGGCAGACCCTGCCCGACGGCCAGCAAAGTGTTCGTCAAGTTTCCTCGGCCGGACCGCTCTCCCCGGTTCCTACGGAACTCCCGATCGTTATGGGTGTGGTCGCGGCTGCGCCCGGGGTGAGGCGGGCACGTCGCGCCCGCCGCGCGCGAGGCGTCGTGGGTGTCCGGTGGCAGCGCGGGCGGGGCTGGTGGTAGTGAGTTCGTGGACGGGCGCCGTTCACGAGTCAGCTGAGGAGGCGACGTGGGGGACTTGGTGATCGGTGCCCGTGATGGTGTCGGCGAGCCCGAGGACTCCAGCCGCCGTACCGTAGGGTCCGTGGACGACAAGGCACGCGGGGAAGCCGCCGAGGGAAAGAGCGAGGCTGCGAAGAATATGGGTGACCAGGCGGGGAGTTCGACGCCGAACCTCTCCGAGGACGATGACTTCCTCGGCAGCGCCGGGCGCGGCGCTGGCGGCGGGGGCGGGGTCGACGACCCCGACGACGTCGACGACCGGGGCGGTCGCGCCGGCCGGGCCGGCTCCGACAAGAAGGCCGCCAAGAAGCAGCGCTCCTTCTGGAGGGAGCTGCCGATCCTCATCGTCGTCGCGCTCGCGCTCGCGCTGCTGATCAAGACCTTCCTCGTGCAGGCCTTCTCGATCCCCTCCGGTTCGATGGAGAACACGCTCCAGGTCGGCGACCGCGTGCTGGTGGACAAGCTGACGCCGAACTTCGGCTCCAAGCCCTCGCGCGGCGAGGTCGTGGTCTTCCACGACCCGAGCGACTGGCTCGCCGGAGAGCCGGGCGAGCAGCCGAGCAGCAACACCGTCGTCCGCGGCTTCCAGGACGTGATGTCCTGGATCGGCCTGATGCCCTCGGTCAACGAGAAGGACCTGATCAAGCGCGTCATCGCGGTCGGCGGCGACACCATCAGCTGCACCGGCACCGGGCCGGTCTACGTCAACGGCAAGCCGCTGAACGAGCCTTACCTCTACCCGGGCAGCACCCCCTGCGGCGACAAGAACATCCCCACCTTCAAGGTCCCCGCGAACTCGATCTACGTGATGGGCGACCACCGCCAGGACTCGCTCGACTCCCGCTACCACGCGGACGAGCCCGGCGGCGGCTCGGTGCCGGACAGCAAGGTCATCGGCCGTGCGATCGTCGTGGCCTGGCCGCTCTCCCACTGGAAGACGCTGCCGATCCCGGACACCTTCTCCCAGCCGGGCATCAACAACCAGGCGCTGGCCCTCGCGGCGGGCTCCCCGGGCGTGGTCGGCCTGGTCGGCGCCGTCCCGATCACCTGGCTGAACCGACGCCGCAAGCTGCGCCAGAGGTAGCCGCCGGGGCGAGCCCGGTCGTCCGGCTCTTTCCCTCCAGGCCTTGCGGGGGCCGTGGTACTGCCGAGTAATCTGCTCGGACGCGCCACGGCCCCCTGTCGTGCGCGCCTCTGGACGGCGGCGGAGAGCGGGAGCGGCACGGGATGGCGGGACGGAAGCCCACAGCGGGCGCGGTGATCCAGGCTCTCGGCATCGGGATCGGCCTGGTGGCCATGATCGGCGGCTTCGCGCTGATCGCCTTCCAGTACCGCCCTTACGCGGTGCCGACCGGCTCGATGGAGCCGACGGTCATGGCAGGGCAGACGGTGCTGGCCGAGAAGGTCTCCGGCGACGCCATCGGCCGCGGCGACGTCGTCGTCTTCAAGGACGCCCAGTGGGGCAACACGGCCATGGTCAAGCGCGTGATCGGCATCGGCGGCGACCACGTGAAGTGCTGCGACGCCCAGGGCCGGGTCACCGTCAACGGCACCCCGCTCGCGGAGACCTACCTCGACCAGAACCCGACCGTCGGCCGGGCCGGCCCCGCCGACCAGCAGTTCTCCGCGGTGGTCCCGGCCGGACGGCTCTGGCTGATGGGCGACAACCGCGCCATTTCCGAGGACTCCCGGGTCCACATCGACCAGCTCGACGGTACCGTCCCGGTCTCGTCCGTGGTCGGCCGGGTCGAGGGCGTGGTCTTCCCGGTCGGCTCCGTCCACACCGTCGACCGCACCACCGTCTTCGACTCGCTGCCCGGCGGCCACGCCGCGACCGACCACGGACCGCTGGGCCTGGCCGCCTACGCGGCGGTCGGCGGCGGCGCGCTGGTGTTGATCACCGCGGGGGCGGGTACCGTCGCTGGCATAGTGAACCGTCGGCGCACGCGCGGGGCCTGAACCCCGCGGAGCGGGCGGCGGTTCGTCGGCGGTTCGTCGGTGGTTCGTCGGTGGTTCGACGGTGGTTCGACGGTACGGGACAGGGAAGGCGGCGGATGGGACCCAAGCGGCGCAGGGCTGCGCGCGTGCTGCTGCTCGATCCGCAGGACCGGATCCTGTTGCTGCACGGCTTCGACCCGCGGGAGCGGGGCCGCCAGTGGTGGTTCACCCCGGGCGGCGGCGTCGAGGACGGCGAGGAGCTCGCCGACGCGGCCTACCGCGAGATCGCCGAGGAGACCGGCATCCGTGACGCCCGCCTCGGCGCGCTGCTCGCCACCCGGGCGACCGAGTTCGAGTTCGATGGCCGAATGTACGCCCAGGACGAGTGGTACTACCTGGCCCGGACGGACACCGTGGAGACCGACGCCTCGGGTCAGACCGAGCTGGAGCTGCGCAGCACGGACGAGCTGCGCTGGTGGACCCTGGACGAGCTGAACGCCACCCGCGAGACGATCTATCCGAACGCACTGGCGAAGCTCCTCGGCCAGGTCCTGCGGGAAGGCCCGCCGGCCCGCCCGGTCAGGCTCTCCGGGCCGCGCCTGTGGTCCACAATGGTTGGACGTACGCACAGCTGAGGGGAACGTAGGGATGAGTGCCGAGGATCTCGAGAAGTACGAGACCGAGATGGAGCTCAAGCTCTACCGGGAGTACCGGGACGTCGTCGGGCTGTTCAAGTACGTCATCGAGACCGAGCGCCGCTTCTACCTGACCAACGACTACGAGCTCAAGGTCCACTCGCTCCAGGGCGAGGTGTTCTTCGAGGTCACGATGGCGGACGCGTGGGTCTGGGACATGTACCGCCCGGCGCGCTTCGTGCGCCAGGTCAGGGTGCTCACCTTCAAGGACGTGAACGTGGAGGAGCTCGCCAAGAGCGATCTCGAGCTCCCGCAGGACGACGCGGGCTTCGGCGGGGGGCACTGACGGCTCACTGACGGCTCCTGGGCGGCTTGGAGGGTCGCCTGCGCGTCCCCCGCGCGGGTGAGCGGGTTTTCCACACCCCGGGGTTGTCCACAGGTGTGCTGACGGCGTTGGAATCGCGCTCCGCACAGCGGAAGGCTGCTGCGCGGAGGTGATCCCCGATGACCGCACGTACCCAGGCGCTCGGAGCCTACGGAGAGCGCGCCGCCGTTCGGCACCTGGAGTCGGCCGGGCTGCGCGTCCTGGACCGGAACTGGCGCTGCCGCGCCGGCGAGCTGGACATCGTCGCGCTCGATCCGCAGCCCGACGGCCCCGTGCTGGCCGTCTGCGAGGTGAAGACCCGCACCGAGAACGGCCCGCAGAGCCCGGCCGAGGCGATCGACGAGGCCAAAGCGGGCAGGCTGGCCGATCTCGCCGAGCGCTGGCTCGCGGAGCGCTGGTCGGGGCCGCCGCCCCCGGGCGGCGTCCGGATCGATCTGATCGGCGTCGTCCACGGCCGTCGGGGCCCGGCCAGGGTCACGCACCTGCGCGGGGCGGTGGCCTGAGATGGCCTTCGCCCGCACCGGGTCCGTCGCGCTCCTCGGCGTGGACGGCGTCGTGGTCGAGGTCCAGGCGGACATCGAGCCGGGCCTGGCCGCGTTCACGATCGTCGGGCTGCCCGACAAGGCGATCAACGAGTCCCGGGACCGCGTGCGCGCGGCGGTGGTGAACAGCGGCGAGAAGTGGCCGCTGCGCAAGCTCACCGTCGGCCTCTCGCCCGCCTCCGTGCCGAAGTCCGGCTCAGGCTTCGACCTGGCCATCGCCTGCGCCGTCCTCGCGGCGTGCGAGCGGCTCAAGCCGGAGTCGATCGAGCGGTTGCTGCTCGTCGGCGAGCTCGGCCTGGACGGCCGGGCACGACCCGTCCGGGGGGTCCTCCCGGCCGTGCTGGCCGCCGCCGACGCGGGCTACGCCAAGGTCGCCGTCCCCCAGGCCACCGCGGCCGAGGCCGCGCTGGTGCCGGGCGTCGAGGTGCTCGCGGTCCGCTCGCTGCGCCAGCTGATCGCGCTGCTGTGCGGGGAGCCTGAGCCGGAGGAGCCACCGGAGCAGCTCTTCGGCAGCGGGCCCGATCCCGCCCTCGCCGGGCTCGCGCTGCCCGGGCTCGGCGTCCGGCGGAAGGACGCGTCCGGGTCCGCCTCTGCGGACGGCGGCTGGCGCAAGGACCTCGCCGACGTCGCGGGCCAGTGCGAGGCCCGCCACGCCCTGGAGCTCGCGGCCGCGGGCGGCCACCACCTGTTCCTGAAGGGCCCGCCGGGCGCGGGCAAGACGATGCTGGCCGAGCGCCTGCCCGGCGTCCTGCCGCCGCTCGGGCAGCAGGAGGCGCTGGAGGTCACCGCCATCCACTCCATCGCGGGTCTCCTCCCACCGGGCCGCCCGCTGGTCCAGCACGCGCCGTACTGCGCGCCGCACCACAGCACGACGATGCCCGCCATCGTCGGCGGCGGCAGCGGCCTGCCCCGGCCCGGCGTGGCCTCGCTCGCCCACCGGGGCGTGCTCTTCCTCGACGAGGCGCCGGAGTTCAGCGTCCGCGTGCTCGACGCGCTGCGGCAGCCGCTGGAGGCCGGCGAGGTGCTCATCGCCCGCTCGGCGGGCTCGCTGCGGCTGCCCGCCCGCTTCCTGCTGCTGCTCGCCGCCAACCCCTGCCCGTGCGGGCGCTGGTCGCGGCACGGCGATTCCTGCGAGTGCACGCCCACCATGGTGACGCGCTATCAAGCCCGGCTGAGCGGGCCGCTGCTGGACCGCGTCGACCTCCGCGTCGAGGTCGACGCCGTGAGCCGTACGGCGCTGCTGCGGCAGCGGGAGGCGCCCGCCGAGTCCAGCGCGGCCGTCGCCGCCCGCGTCCTCGCAGCGCGCGAGCGTGCCGCGGCGAGGTACGCGGAGGCCCCGTGGCGTCTCAACGGCGAGGTCCCCGGGCACGAGCTGCGCACCCGCTACCCCCTCGGCCCCGAGGCGCTGCGCGACGCGGAACGCGAGATGGAACGCGGCTTCCTCACCGCCCGCGGCCTCGACCGCGTCCTCCGCGTCGCCTGGACGGCTGCCGACCTCGCGGGCTCCGCCCGCCCCGGCCGGGACCACGTCCGCACCGCCCTCGCCCTCCGCGGCAACGCCTTCCGCTCCGCCTCACCCCCCGACCCATGCTTCTGACGCTCGCCCCACCCCACCGACCGGTCCCGTGCCCGCGCCCCGTCCAGAAGCGCCGCGTCGGCACGGGACCGCCCACCACCCGGCCCGGACCGGCCCAGGTCCCGGTCCCGCCCCACCACCCGGCACGGGAGCCGACCCGCAGCCGCGGGCGGCCGCACTGCGCGGGTTCTCTGCCCGGGCCCAGCCTGCGGCAGGCGGTCCGCCCCCCTGCGCCGTGCCGACCGCTTGGGCGGCCCTGCGGGCGACGGCCCCGGGCGCGGGTCCGGCGGCGCGCAGAGCGGCGTGCCGTTCATGCGCTGCCCAGCCCCGTGGCCGTGGCCGCCGCCGCGGCCCGGGCCCCCGGAACCGCACCGTCGCTGCCGGGCCGGACCGCCGCCCAAGACAGACCGGACCGCGGCGTGGTGCGGTGTGCGGTCCCTCCCTCCGGAATCCCATCCACCCCCTCCCCTGGAGCCGTCATGAACGCATCTGAACCCGAGCCTTCCGGCGCACCCGACGCGGGGCTGCTGGCTGAGGGGGAGCGGGCGGTGTGGGCCGCGCTGGGGCGGGTCGTCGAGCCGGGGGACGAGCGGGTCGGGGAGCTGATCGACGAGCGGGGCCCCGAGGAGGCGCTCGCGCGCCTCACGCGCGCGCTGCCCGCGGGCGTCGAGGTGCCGGACGGGGCGCGCGAGATCGCGCGCGGCGCGCTGATCGGGGCGCGGCTGATCTGCCGGGGCGAGGTCGGCTGGCCGACCCAGCTGGACGACCTCGGCCCGGCCCGGCCCGTCGCGCTGTGGGCGCGCGGCAGCGCCTCGCTCCGCGTGCTGGCCGTCCGGTCGGTCGCCGTCGTCGGCGCGCGGGCCTGCACGGGCTACGGGCAGCGCCTCGCCGCCGACCTGTCCGCGAGCCTGACCGAACGCGGCTGGACGGTGTTCTCCGGCGCCGCCTACGGCATCGACGCCGCCGCCCACCGCGGCGCGCTCGTCGTCGGCGGCCCGACGGTGGGCATCCTCGGCTGCGGCGTGGACCAGGTCTACCCGCGCGCCAACGAGCAACTGCTGCGTCGCATCGCCGAGCACGGCCTGTTGCTCAGTGAACTCCCGCTCGGCGCCCACCCGAACCGGCCGCGGTTCCTGCAGCGCAACCGCGTCATCGCCGCGCTCACCCGAGGCACCGTCGTGGTCGAGGCGGCGCGCCGCAGCGGTTCGCTCAACACCGCCCGCTGGGCGGCCGATCTGTGTCGGCAGGTGATGGCCATGCCCGGCCCGGCCACCAGTTCGCTCTCCGCCGGCACGCACGAGCTGATCCGCCGCGGCGCGGTGCTCGTCGCCGACGCGGGTGAAGTCGTCGAACAGGTCGGCGAGATCGGAACGGATCTCGTCGCCACGGCGGAGGGGCGTGAACGACTCCGCGACGCGCTGGCTCCCGAGACTCTGCGCGTGCTCGAATCACTGCCCGCGTCGGCGCGCGGCGGGAGCGTGGAATCCCTGGTCCAACGCTCCCTGCTGGGCCCGGACGTGGTGCTGCGGCGGCTCTACGAACTCCTGTCCCTCGGTCTGGTCGAACGACTCGGGGCGCACTGGAGGCTGAATCCAGCGTGCAAGGGCACTTCATAGCGCTCAGAAAGCACGCCGTCACGCTACGCTCACATCCGTTCCGTTGAATGGCCCAATGGATCGGTAGAACGGCTCAAGCGACGCATGCCCAGGTACGCCAGCTCCCCTGCGGGGGAACCCCGCAGCATCCCCGGACCCCGCAGTGCGCGGGTGCGTACGGTGGACGAGCTCTGGCGCGCCTACAAGGACTCGGGCGACCCCCGGCTGCGGGAGCAGCTGATCCTGCACTACTCGCCACTGGTGAAGTACGTGGCGGGGCGCGTCAGCGTGGGCCTGCCGGCCAACGTGGAGCAGGCGGACTTCGTCTCGTCCGGCATCTTCGGCCTGATCGACGCCATCGAGAAGTTCGACCCCGAGCGGGCGATCAAGTTCGAGACCTACGCGATCAGCCGGATCCGCGGCGCGATCATCGACGAGCTGCGCGCGCTCGACTGGATCCCTCGGTCAATCCGCCAGAAGGCGCGCGCCGTGGAGCGCGCCTACGCCACCCTCGAGGTCAACCTGCGCCGCACGCCGGGCGACTCGGAGGTCGCGGCCGAGATGGGCATCCAGATCGAGGAGCTCCACGGCATCTTCAGCCAGCTCTCGCTGGCGAACGTCGTCGCCCTCGACGAACTGCTGCACGCCTCCGGAGAGAGCGGCGAGGCCCGCGGCAGCCTGGTCGACACCCTGGTCGACACCACGGCGGACGACCCGGAGGAGGTCGCCGAGAACCGCGAGGTCCGACGGCTCCTGGCCCGCGCCATCAACACCCTCCCCGACCGGGAGAAGACGGTGGTGAGCCTGTACTACTACGAGGGCTTCACCCTCGCGGAGATCGGCAACGTGCTCGGCGTCACCGAGAGCCGGATCAGCCAGATCCACACCAAGGCGGTGCTGCAGTTGCGGGCGAAGCTCTCCGACGCACGCTGAGCCGAGCCCTTCCACCGGCGCCGGAGGCGCGCAGTAGTCTGGGGCCCGTGCCGAGAATCCGAGCTGCCTCCGTCGCCGAGCACCGCAGGCTCCAGCACGACGCGCTGCTCGACGCCGCCCGTGAGCTCCTCGCTCAGGGCGGGATGGAGGCGCTGACCTTCCCGGGCCTCGCCGCGCGGACCGGCCTGGCCCGCTCCTCGGTCTATGAGTACTTCAAGTCCCGCGCCGCCGTCGTCGAGGCGCTGTGCGCCGTCGATCTGCCGGCCTGGGCCGCGGAGGTCGCCGCGGCGGTGCGCACCGTGGAGACGCCCGTCGCGCGCGTCGAGGCGTACGTCCGGGCGCAGCTCGCGCTCGTCGGCGACGCCCGCCACCGGGCCCTGGCCACGCTGTCCGCCCTGGAGCTGGACGAGGGCGCGCGGGAGCGCATCCGCGCCGCGCACGGACTGCTGGTGGGGCCGCTGGTCGACGCGCTCACCGACCTCGGACACCCGCGGCCCGCGCTCGCGGCGCAACTGCTCCAGGGCACCGTCGAGGCCGCCGCGAAGCGGCTGGCCCTGTGCGAGGCGGCCGACGAGAAGCCGGAGGCCGTCGTCGACGCGGCCGTCGCCCTGGTGCTGGACGGGGTCAGCGGGAGCAGCCGCGCCTGACCCGGCGCGACCAGGGCCAAGGGGTCGAGGTAGTGCCGGCCGCGCAGCAGCCCCCAGTGCAGGCAGCTGACCGCGCAGTGGCCTCCCCGGGCCGCGAGGCTCCCGAGGACCGCCCCCGCTCCGACCGCTTCGCCGACGGCGACCTTCGCCTCCACCGGCTCGAAGGTGGTCCGCAGCGGCGGGGCCCCCGTCCCGGTCAGCTCCACCGAGACCACCGGCTTCCCCGCGATGACGCCCACGTACGAGACGACCCCGGCCCGCACCGAGCGGATCGGCGCCCCGACCGCCGCCGCGAGGTCGACGCCGCGGTGCCCGGCCGCCCACCGCACCGG
>NZ_BBPO01000081.1:25059-31707 GCF_000787815.1 Streptacidiphilus neutrinimicus | reverse complement strand
TACCCATATCCCGGAGGTCGATTCACCCGGAATCGTCTGATTCATCCAGCAATTCAGCCGCCCTCGTCCGGCACCAACGGCCGGACGGAGGACTGCCGGGCGCGGGAACCCAGCCCTGGCATCCCCGCCTCAACACTCCAGCCACCTGGTCGTTCGGGAACCCAGGTCATCCCGGCCAGGTCATCCCGGCCCCGAGCGCGGGACGCGCACCCCCGTGCCCCAAGGCAGCCGCGGGAGGAGGGCTCAGCCTCCCGCGGCTGGGAAGCGCTCCCAGACCCGGTGGGTGCCCAGCCGCTCCACCAGGGCGGGAACGGCCTGCGCTGCGTCGGTTTCGCTGAACACGCCGGGTGCGTGCGGATCGACCCCTGCCGCGGCCCACAGGGCGCTTGCTTCCGGGAGCCCCGCGATCGGCTTGGCGTGCCGGTAGGCCTCGTTGACCAGCAGGACGACGCGGGAGTCCAGCCCCGGCTGGCCGCCGGTGACCGCACCTGACTTGGCGTCAGCAGCCCCGCGGTCGTCCGCGCCGGGTGCGGGGGCGTCGGCGAGCAGCAGCGCGTCGAACTCGACGGACCGGGCTGCGCCGAAGGTCCGCTGGACGGCGAGATCGTCCGACAACGGTGCTCCGTTGGGGCCGATGATCAGCGGCAGCAGCCCCGCGTGCTGGGCGGCGTCGCGCATCCGGCGCACGGTGCCTGGATCGCCGTCGGGGCCGGTGACGATGCCGAGGACGCGGCCGGTAGCGGGCCAGCGCCGCCCGAGCTGGGACAGGGCCGGACTGGGGGTGACATCGGCGGGCGCGGTGTCGCTCTGCGGTGCGGGCAGGCCCAGCCCGGCGGCGACCTGCTGGCAGAGTTCGCGGTCGATCTGTGCCAGGACGGCCAGCACCCGCTGCTTGATCGCCTGCTCGTGCACCTTGGAGAGCTCGAAGGTGTAGGCGGCGATCACGTGCTCGCGCTCCACCGGGTTCAGGCTGAGCCAGAACTGGCGGGGCTGGCTGAAGTGGTCGGCGAAGGAAGCGGGTGCCTCACGGACCTTCGCGGCGGCGGCGATCGGGGTCGGGTACTCCACGAAGGCGTGCTCGTCGGCCCCGGCGAAGAACGGGCAGCCGCCGGCGAGCGAGTTGGGCTTGTAGGGGGCGACGCCGCCGTGCACCGCGTCCTGGTGGAAGCCGTCGCGCAGCATGTCGTTGACCGGTGCGTGGGTGCGGTTGATCGGGATCTGCGCGAAGTTCGGCCCGCCCAGGCGGGTGATCTGGGTGTCGAGGTAGGAGAAGAGGCGGCCGGCCAGCAGCGGGTCGTCGGTGATGTCGATGCCCGGTACGAGGTGACCGGGGTGGAAGGCGACCTGCTCGGTCTCGGCGAAGTAGTTGACCGGGTTGGCGTTCAGTGTCAGCAGCCCGATCGGCTGGACCGGGGCGAGCTCCTCCGGGACGATCTTGGTCGGGTCGAGCAGGTCGATGCCTTCGAACAGCTGCTCCGGAGTGTCGGGGAAGGTCTGGATGCCGAGCTCCCACTGCGGGAAGTTGCCCGCCTCGATGGCATCGGCGAGGTCGCGCCGGTGGAAGTCGGGGTCCGTGCCGCAGATCAGCTGGGCCTCCTCCCAGACCAGGGAGTGCACGCCGGCCTTGGGCTTCCAGTGGAACTTCACCAGCGTGCTCGCACCCTCAGCGTTCACAAGGCGGAAGGTGTGGATCCCGAAGCCCTCCATCATCCGGTAGGAGCGGGGGATGCCGCGGTCGGACATGTTCCAGATGGTGTGGTGCGTCGCCTCGGTGTGCAGCGAGACGAAGTCCCAGAACGTGTCGTGCGCGCTCTGCGCCTGCGGGATCTCCCGGTCCGGGTGCGGCTTGCCGGCGTGGATGACGTCCGGGAACTTGATCGCGTCCTGGATGAAGAACACCGGAATGTTGTTGCCGACCAGGTCGAAGACACCCTCGGAGGTGTAGAACTTCGTCGCGAACCCGCGAGTGTCGCGCACCGTGTCCGCCGAGCCCCGCGACCCCAGGACGGTGGAGAACCGAACGAACACCGGCGTCTCCACTCCCTGTGCCAGGAACGCCGCCCGGGTCACCGCGCCCGCCGTGCCGTAACCGCGGAAGACGCCGTGGGCCGCGGCGCCCCGGGCGTGCACCACCCGCTCGGGGATCCGCTCGTGGTCGAAGTGCGTGATCTTCTCGCGCAGGTGATGGTCCTGCAGCAGAACCGGGCCCCGCGGACCGGCCTTCAATGAATGGTCGGAATCCGGCAGGCGAGCGCCTTGCGCGGTGGTCAGGTAGCCGCCGTTCTGAGACCGCGCGTCCACCGCCACGCCGGTCTCACGGCCGGTGGACGACAGCGGCAGGGGCGCCCGCTGATCCGGTTTCAGGGGCAGCGGAGCCCTCGGCTCGGTCGGCTCCGCCACCTGCGGCGGCCGGCTGCTCGGCGCGCCGGGCACCGTCGTAGGCGGGCCGGGCTTGTCGTCGCGGGGAGACTCCGCGGAGGCGTCCACAATCTTGTTCACAGAGCCAGGCTTGTCGTCGGCCATGATGTCCTCCGGTGTTGGGTCGGGCCGGTACAGGGGGCGATCCACCGGACCGGCGCCCCAGGCCCTCTGATGCGGTGCGAACGGCTGCTGTACGAACGACTATCCCGACCGGCGGCATTCAGCTCGGGAATGACACACCTGCCCCCCGAGCGAACGGCGGCCATCCTTCGCGTACCGGTGCCTGCAGCCGCCGCGAATTCAGCACACCCGTCCCCCGCCGGGGTCGGGCGTGATCCTCACACCCGGCGGGAGTGTGACCTCCTCGCGCGGCCTAGCGCCGCGGCCTTCAGTGAACGTGGTGACGGTCGAGGAGGTGCGCAGGGCTTCGAGGGTCTGCGCCTGTCGGGTGGCTCGCTTGATGAGGCCGTCGAGCTGCGCGCCGTCGAGGCGGCCGTCCGTTTCCGCGAGGGCTCGGAGGGTGCGCCAGCACGAGGTCTTGCCTTCCACGCCCAGCCGCATGAGCTCCAGTTCCCAGACGTCGCTGAGTGGGGAGCGGGATAGCAGGCGGCCGTTGAACTTCAGCCGTCCCGCTTTCTCGGCCAGCCAGCCGGCGGCGGCCTTGCCGCGCTGCGGCGCCACGCCAGCCGCGCGCATCAGGTTGACCAGCGTTGCCCGGTCTTGTTCGACCTCGGCTCCGAGCTTCGCCAGCGTGGGGCCCATCGTGTCGCCTGCGTGGGTCCTGGCAGCGCGGCGCAGCAGTTCCACGCCTGCGGTGGCGCCGGCAAGGTGGTCGTTGAGGTAGATCTTCAGCAGTGGGGAGAATCCAGGGTGCTCTGCTTGGGTGACCATGGCGGTGCTCCAGGGTGGGTGTTCGGGAGTTCGTAGGAGACGGTGTCGACCAGCTCCCGTCGGCTCTGCTCGAATGCGGTGGTCTCCGGGTCCGCCCCGAGTGGGTGCGGACGCCCGCGCCTGAGGGGGTGATGCCGAGCTCGCTACTTGGTCGCCGTACGAGAGGGGCTGCGCGTCGAACCACCCCGGGCCATGCATCGGGGGTACGCAAGGCGCGCCGTCCCCGGACGTGCGCTCGCCTTGGACTTCGATGCGCGAGGGGCGAGGGGGGAAGCGGCTGTTCGTCCTGTCGCACGATGCGTGTCTACCAGCGGTACCGGTGGCCGCCCGTGCCGAAGTGCTCGCCGCGGAAGGCGAGGCCGAGCAGCCACACCGCCACGACGGCCAGCGTGACGATCAAGATGACCAGCGCGATCCACCACAGGGCGTGCAGGGCGAACCCGGCACCGCCCAGGACCAGTGCCAGGAGAAGGACGACGGTCAGGAGAACCATGGGGAACACCTCCTTTCCCTCTGTCGTGCGGACGCGCCGGCTCAGGTCCGGGCTGGGCTGTGCAGCGGGATCCGTAGTAGTTGGTGCTGGCGTGGTGCGGTAGCCGGGCGCCGCCCCGGTGGGCGTCGGGATTGATCTCGTGTGCGTTCTTGATCTGGTCCTTGGTGCGTCCGAAGGTCGGCCTGCCGCCCGCCGGGGGCTGTCGTTGCCGGGGCTGTGTGGTGGGCTTTCAGTTGTCTTGCCTGCTGTGGCTACCAGCGGTACCAGCGGCCGCGGCCGCTGGCGCCGGTGCGCTCGCCGCGGAAGACGAAGCCGAGCAGCCACACGGCTAGGACGACCAGCGCGATCCACCACAGGGCGTGCAGGGCGAACCCGGCGCCGCCCAGGATCAGTGCCAGGAGAAGGACGACGATCAGGAGAACCATGGGGAACACCTCCTTTCCCTACGTTGTGCGGACGCGCGGTCTCAGGCTCCGGTGCGGGGCGCGGTGGGCGGGTCCTTGGGGTCGATGCCCGTTATCGCGGACTGGTCGCGGGTCCCGCTGGGGCGCTGGGACGGGCCGCGGGGGCCGGTGTCGTGGTGGCCCTTCTGGGGCTTCTTGGCGATGTCCTCGCCGCGGCGTCCGTGGCTGTGCACGGGGTTGCCGGCGGGGTTGCCGCTCTCCTCCTCGGCCACCGGCGGGCGCGGGCCCGGCTTGGGGGCGTACTGGTCGGGGTGGAAGGATCGGTGCGCGCTGGGGTTGTCCGGCGCGGGGGTACCGTCGTCCACGCTCGGGCCCCAGCCGCGCTCGGGGACATCGTCCCTGCTCATGGCTGGTGTTCCGGTGGGCGATTTCGTGTGCTTCGACATGACGACTCCTCAGGGTGTCGGGCGGCCCGGGTGCGGTGCCTGGTTCTCCTGCCGGGTCGGGTGGTCAGCGGGATCCGTAGTAGCTGCCGAGGGTGGTGCGGTAGCCGGTGTCGTCCCTGTGGGCGTCGCGGTCGTATCCGGGTGCGTTCTTGATCTGGTCCTTGGTGAGGGCGACGCGGATCGTCTCCTGGCTGTGGTCGACGAGGGTGACGGTGCCGGCGGGCAGCATCACGTGCTTGCCGAAGAGCCACGGCTTGCAGTTGACGACGATGAACGCGGAGCCGACGTCGTCGGTGGCGTCGTCGACCTTCCCGACGTGGCCGTCGATCGCGTCGACCTGGTAGCCGGTCAGGTCGGTGCCGGCGGTGTACCGGGCGGCGGGGCGGTAGCCCCAGATGTCGTTCATGTGGATTCCTCTTTCGCGATGTGGCTGCCGGCGGGGGCCGGCCCCGGCCCCCGCGGCTGGCGTGGTGCCCTGCCCGCCCGAGTGACGGCGCGGCAGGTTGCCGGTCGGGCGCCGGTCAGTGCTTGAAGGCGTCCTTGATCTTGGCTCCGGCCTGCTTGGTGTCGCCCTTGGCCTGGTCGGCGCGGCCCTCGGCCTCGAGGGACCGGTCGCCGGTGGCGCGGCCGACGGCCTTCTTGACGCCGCCCTTGACCGTTTCGGCCTTGTGCGCGGCCTTCTTGCTGACGCTCATGACTGCTTCCCTTCGCGGGATTGCTTCTTGGGGACTGGTGCCGGGAGGCCCGGACGGGCTCAGAGGGAGGCCGGGCGATTTCCGAACGGGTTCTCCTTGCGGTGCTGCTCCTCGTCCGAGGGGGCCGGGTGGCTGTTCGCCGCGTAGCGGTCCGGGACGGCACGTGAACTGGTCGGCGTGGCGCGCGGGCGCGCGTCCCGGTCGAGCAGGTCCTCGCGCTGCTTGAGCAGGTTCTCGCGCTGTCCGGCGAGGTCGTCCCGCTCTTCGGCGAGATCGTCGCGCTGCCGGGTCAGGTCGTCGCGTTCCTGGGCGACGGTCGCCGTCTTGGCGCGGGCCGTGTCGCGCTGCCCGGCCAGGGCCTCGCGGTCCTTGTCGACGGCGGCGGTCTCGCGGCGGGAGTGCCGCAGGTCGCGTCGGGCGGCAAGTCCGCGGCGGGAGGTGCGGCGGGCGCCGGTCAGGAGCAGGCCCAGGCCCAGCATGGCGGCGGCGCCGACGATGATGCCGAACAGGAACAGTGTTCCGGTGGAGCCGTTCAGGTGGTGGCCGAAGACCGAGAACGCGCCGTTCACGGCGTGGGCGCTGCCGGTATTGCTGAAGATTCCTGCCACGGCCACGATCGCCGCGACGACGAGGATGATGAGTCCGAGGATAATGATCATGACGTTTTCCTCCCAAGAGGGATATACGCCGTAGACCTACAGTTAACTCCTTGGCTAGACTGGTGTCTACACCGTAGGTCTACTGATTTGCAGCACGCGGCCTTCCACCCGCTGGCGGGCCCGTCGCGACGAGAAGGAAGGTGCTTGGCATGGATGCGTCCCCAGCCGGTCGCGCGCTGCAGGAGGAAGCGGAGCCGCATCCGGACGGCAAGCTGACCCGCGAGCGGATGCTGGCCTGCGCCCTGGAGATCGTGGACCGGGACGGGGTAGAGAAGCTCTCCATGCGCGCCCTGGCCCGGGCATTGGGCCGCGACCCGATGAGCCTGTACCGCCACGCGGACAACAAGGCCGCCCTGCTCGACGGCATCGCCGAGACCGTCCTGGCCCAGCTCACCGTGGACCCCTCCGACCCCGACTGGGTAGCCCAACTGCGCGCCGTGGCCCACCGCTTCCGCCACCTCGCCCTGACCCACCCGCGCGTCGTGCCGCTGCTGGTCACCCGCCCCCTGGCCACACCCCTGGCCCTGCGCCCCCGCGGCACCCTGCGCCCGCTCGAGGACATCCTGGCCCTGCTCACCCGGGCCGGCTTCACCGGCGCCGACGCCCTGCACATCTACCGCGCCCTGTTCGGATTCCTGC
>NZ_BBPO01000081.1:12148-24628 GCF_000787815.1 Streptacidiphilus neutrinimicus | reverse complement strand
AACCACCACCACACCCGCCACGTAGCCCCAGCCGTGCCCCAGCCGCCCCCGGGCGGCCGCGCCGACGCAGTTCAGGCTCCGGACCAGGACCTCATCCGACCGCTCCCGGTGCCCAGGTCAGCGGCAGCGCTCGACTGCCGGAGGCCGCGTCACACGACGATCCTGGGCCGTCATCGCGGATCGACACCCACCGGGCCGACTTCGACGAAGACGTGGAACCCATCATCACCGAGGTAAGCGATCGCGTCCGCGACGAGGAGGACCACCTCTTCCCGCTGCGGGCGGGAAGCCTGCACCCCCGCGGAGCTCGACGAGCCCAACCGCTAAGGAGCAGACCCCACCCGGCCCTAATCCCGCCGCCCCGAGAACCCACCCCTGAACAAGCTCCCCGCCCCAGGCACCGGGCTGGTCGGCCGGGCCCGCGACCTCCTCGGCGGCCGCCGCGCCGTCGCTCTGTTGGGCCGGTTGCCAGGCTCGGTCAGCGGCGCGGGTGGTGGGGGGCTGCGCGGGGGATCTGGGCGGTGTCGAATTCGCCGTCGGCGATCATCCGGGCCAGGCGGGAGAGCTGGTGATGGTGGGCGCGGGCGTAGCCGCGGAAGGCGGCGAACGCCTCGTCCGTGGTGACGTGCCAGCGTTCGGCGAGGATGCCCTTGACCTGTTCCAGGACGATCCGGCTGGTGAGCGCGTACTGCAGCTGGCCGCGCTCGGTCTCGCTGTGGGCCAGGGTGCGCTGCTGCAGGATGGCGATGGTGGCCACGTCCGCCAGTGCCTGGGCCAGGGCGGTGTCCGCGTCGCTGAGGGCATGGTCGGTGGTCTGGAAGAGGCCGAGGGCGCCGATGACCTTCCCGCGCAGCCGCATCGGGATCGCGTTGGTGGACAGGAAGCCGGAGTGCCGGGCGGCCGGGGTGAACTGCGGCCACGCCTGTGCGGCACTCGGCCGGTCGAGGTTGATGTTGGTGCGCGGCTCGCCGCTGCGGTAGCACTCCACGCAGGGGCCCTGGTCGTGCTGCAGCGCGAAAAGCTCCAGCAGCCTGGTGTCCTCGTCCGAGGCGGCCAGCACCTGCAGCACGTCGTGCTCGTCGGCCAGGAGCACCCCGCATGCGGCGACGTCCAGCAGTCCCACACAGCGCTCGGACAGCTGCTGGAGGAAGTCGATCAGGTCGAAGTCATCGATCAGGGAGTCGGCGACCTCCACGAAGACCTTGGTGATCTCCTGTTCGCGTGCCATGGCGATCAGTCCTTGTCTGAGACGGGCGACGGGGAGCCGTTGCCGTTGAGGTCCAGGCGCAGCCGCCGCGCGACCACGTCCCGGGAGACGTCGGTGAGGGGGCGGCCGCTGGAGTAGGCGTGCGCGCGCAGCCGCAGCAGGGCCTGGGGCAGGGGCACGCCGAGCTGGACGCTGACCATGCCGGTGGCCTGGTGCACGACCGCGTGCAAGAGCGTGTCCGCGGTATCGGCCGGGACGGTTCCGTCCATGCCCGGGACGACGCTGCCCAGTGCGCGCCCGGTCAAGGCGTGCGCCAGCACCTGCGCGTCACCGACCTGCCCGTCGGTCAGCGGCCCCGTGGTCCGGCGCACCACGGCCAGCACGCCGACGCGGATCGCTCCGATCCCCATCGGGAAGCAGAACACCGCTCGGGCCGCCAGCCCCACAGACTCGATGCTGAGCGCCGGCCAGCGCCCCCGGCCGACGCGGGCCAGGTCTGGCACCAGCACCATCGCGCCGGTGCGCACCGCATCGGGACCCGGGCCTTCCCCGAGGGTGAACTGCAGGTCCTCGAACCGGCCGGCCGCCTCGTCGGTGCACCACATCAGCTCCGCCCGCTCGCCCCCGGTCGCCAGGGACACGGTCAACCCGTCCACCCCCAGGAGCTCAGCGGCCCGTGCGGCGACCTCCGCCGCGGAGTCGAACCCGTCGTCGAGCTGGAGCAGCCGTAGAACCTCGGCCATGCCGTCACTGATCACCAGGCGTCCCGTTCCCGGACGACCGCCCGGGGCGACATTCGCAGGGCTGCCCGCTGGAGGGATGATCCCCGGGTGAAACGGGACGCCGACCGCGCTAGTGCGAGACCAGCGCGCAGGCGCAGGCCGTGCGGGGCGTTCAGGCCGGTGGAGCTGACGGAGGTGACCTGAGCCAGGTCGGCGGCGTCGGTTTGGAGGTCGGTGATGGGTTTGTCGAAGGCGCGGACGTCCTTGGTATAGAAGTCGCCGACCAGCGCTCCGTCTGCGTCTTCCGCAGTGGAGCGGGGCTGGAACCCCGGCTGGCCGTTCATCACGCCGCCTGTGGGCTGGACGGGCCCCGGCTGCAGAGCGACTGCGCAGCCGCGCTCGCGGGTGACCGCGACCGCTGCCTCAGGGCGGTCCTCGGCCAACTCCAGGTAGGTGTCGACGGCGTTGAGAGCCTGGTCGACGGAGCACGGCACGGTCCCGTGTCCACGCGGCAGTGCGGCCGGCGCGTTCAGCTCGTCCCTGTTCACAGCACCACCTCCGGCCTCGCGGGGTCGTCAGAGCAGGCACGGTTCGTCGAGCGTGCTTCTCCCAGCGTCGCCCTCAGCCCGAGGGGTGTCAACAATTGCATGAAACTGGTTTCGTGTTTGCCGTGACACGTGGACCGGGAGACCCTTGGAGGATGGAGCCGGACCCCACCCCGAAGGCTGCGCAATGGACGTTCCTGACCAACCATGCCCGGGTACTGGTCCAGATCGCCCGCGATCCCGGGATCCGGGTACGGGACATCGCCTCGCACTGCCTGCTGACCGAACGGGCGGTGCTGCGCATCATCGCTGACCTGGAAGAGGCCGGCTACCTCTCCCACACCCGGGCGGGGCGCCGCAGCCGCTACCGGCTCGTGCCCGGAAAGAAGCTGCGTCATCCCGCCGACGCCGGCCCCACCGTCGCCGAACTCCTCGCCGCGCTCACCACAGGCCCCGCCCCCGAACCCCTCGACCTGTAGAGGACCACCATCCCGCCGGGTCCGGTCCTGGTTCCAGCCGATGGCGAGCAGCGGCGTGCGCTGCGCGGATACGCCGCCGCGGGGCCACGGCAGATGGTCAGCGGTGCCGCCTGCACCCTCGGAACCGACTCGGCCGGTGCGCTGCTGTGGTGGGTTCGGGCCGCCGATCTTCCCACGGAGAGGACACCGGCCCAGGCGTGCCCCACGGGGGAGGGCGCTGCCGGGGCCGGCGGATCGCCCGGAGTACACCGGACGGGGCTTTGATGATAGGTCAGCGGACACCGACGAGGAGCACCGCAGACCCTGTGCGTTCACCCGCCGTGACTGCGGCGTCCCGTTCCGCGTCCGCTGCGGCGCGCCGGGAAGGTGCCTCCTCTCCTCCCTGTCGGGGTGCTACGGGCTGTTCAGTGATGCGGGGATGTGGGTCGGGTTGCCGCCGAGGCGCATGTAGAGCTCCATCCAGCGGCGGTCGGTCGCGGTGGCCGGCTTGCCGTCGCAGAACGGCTTGGTTCCGTTGGCGGTGTAGTAGCGCATCATCTCCAGGACGGAGAGGGTGTCGGCGCTGGTGCCCGCGGTGTAGCGGGTCGCCGGATTCTTGCTCTGGTGGACCAGGCAGGTGGGCGACGGTGTGTCCGGTTGGGCGTTCAGCGCCCCTTCGGTCGCGGTGCAGCCGCTCAGTAGCGCTGCCGCGGCCAGAAGGGCGGCGGGGTGGATGAGTTCGCGGGCGGGGATCACGCGTGGCCTCTCCGGGAGTCACAGGGCCGGTGCCAGGCTTCGGATCATCAGGCCGAGGCCGACGATGAGGACCAGGGCGGCGGTCAGGGTGGCGGTGTGGGGTGCGATGCGGCGCAGCACAGCGAAGGCCGGGCGGTCGCGGATTGGGCCAAGTCGGTCCCCCAGGCGTACCAGGAGCAGGCCGACCGCGGTGAGGGTCGCTGCCATTCCCATGCCGTAGGCCACGACGAGGGTCGCGCCGAAAGCGGTGCGGCCCAGAGCGATGGCCCCCAGGAGCACGACCAGGGCGGAGGGGCTGGGGACCAGGCCGCCGGCGATGCCCAGGCCGATCAGGCCGCGGGTGGTGAACGGCTGTGCGGGGGCGGCCGGGGCGTGGGAGTGGTGGTGTCCGAACGGCCCGTGGCGGTGTGGTTCGTGGGGGCGGGCGGCGTCCCCGTGGGTGTGGTGATGGTCCGTGCCGGCGTGGTGATGGTGGGGATCGTGGTGGACGTGGGCGTCGTGGTCTTGCGGGGCGCGGTCGTGCGTGCCGGCGGTCGTGCCGGGGATGGGTTCGGTGGCGCCGACGAGGGCGGCCATGGCTGGCGTGGCGGCCGGCGAGGTGGCGTCGCTTGGGTGTGTGGTGCCTCGGGGGCGGCGCAGGGCGTCGGTGAGGAGTTTGACGCCGACGGCGGCCACGAGCGCGCCGCTGGCGACGCCGAGCCAGTTGAGCACGGTGTCCCCTGCGAGGGAGGAGAAGGTGGTCAGGCACAGTCCGATGACCAGGACTCCCGCGGTGTGGGTGAGGGTCACGGTGGCTCCCACTGTCACCGCGTCGCGGGCGCGGCCTTGCTTGCCGGCGAGGTAGGCGGCCATCACGGTCTTGCCGTGGCCGGGCAGCATGGCGTGTCCGGCCCCGAGGATCAGTGACAGCAGGACGGCGAGCAGTCCGATGCCGATGGTGAGGTGTCTGGTTGCGGCGAGGCCGGTCAGCTGCCTGGAGAGGCCTTCGAGGCCGGCGGTGAGGCCGCCCGCCAACCCGGTGTCGGGGGTGTTGCCGCTGGTCGTTGACGTTCCTTGGCCGGGGATGACGGTGAACTGGGCGCGGGTGTCACCGAGCGGGGTCGAGAGCAGGTCTCGCGGGTAGTGCCGAAGTTCGTCGGAGGGGGAGGACTGCGGGACGGTGGAGTCCTGCAGGTGGGTGCCGACGCCTTGCGCGGTGATCTCGTTCCAGCCCACGCGGGTGCTGTCCGCACCGGTGTCGACGTGGAAGGCCAGCGGGCCGCCCGCCAGGTTGAGCGGGGCCCGCAGGCGGCATTCGAGGCGGCTGGTGCGCAGACCTGCCTGGCCGGGCTGGTAGACGAAGGAAGAGGCAGTGACAGTGAAGGTCATCGGCGCGGGGGCGGTGACGGTGAGCTTCCCGGCCGTCTGCGTGCAGCGGGCACGGGCCCAGGCGGCGCGTTCGGCAGGGCTCTCGGTGCCGTCGTGGTCGGTGTCGACGGCGGGTGTCTGCTGCAGGGTGGGAATCTCCGCGGTGTCGGTGACCGCCAGGACGTCCACGTGGTCGGCGTGCACGACGAACCCGGTGTAGTGGTTGATCGAGAAGTTGCCCAGGGGGTGCGCGTCGGCCTGTGGCGCGGTCACGCCGCAGAGCCACAAGACCGCGCAGGCCAGGACGGCGGCCCGGCGGGCCAGGTGGCGCTGTGCCATCGCGTGCCTCCATAGAAGTAGGCCCGGCCGCCGGTCGCGGCGGGAGCGGGTTCGGCCACCGGTGGTCGCTGGCGTCCCTTGCGTTGACCAGCTGAGGGCGCGTCATGGCGCAGGTCCACGGCCCCGAGACGACCATGCGCGCACCGGCCGCCAAGTTCGTGGCCCGCTCGCCGCGTCGAGGACCTGGTCACCCGCCCGGATGAGCTCCACCACCCGCTCGGACCACGAACCGTCTCAGTAAGGACCTGAGGCGTGCGTCCCTGACGGGCCGGCGGCCCACGCGAGGCGAGGGTTCTCGCCCTGCGGAGTTCTGACAGCCCAGCGCTTCTCGCTCGGCCGGAGTCTTTTCCCGGCACAGCGAACACGATCGGCGCACAGGCGTGGCAGATATGTCCGTATTCGTGCTGGATTAAAAATTGCTTAGAGCCTCCTGTGGACGGACTGTCACATCGCGGATGCGCGCTGGGACGAAGAGTCGCCCCGAGGGCCCCGAGCGCTACCCACGACGTCGCCCTGCCCCCAGACCCCGGGCGTGGCGCTCTCCTCGGAAACGGATGGACCATGCGTCACCTTCGCTTGCCCGGACGAAGCTTCGCGAGAAGGCCCGAACGTGCCCTGGCGGCGCTCGGCGCCGTCGCTCTGGTGTCGGCCGCCTCCATCGCCGGCCTCGCCCCCGGCGTCAGCTCCGCCTCCAGCCACCGCGAGGCCCCGCTGATCGCGGGCGACCCCAAGGCCGACAACACCGACGTCTACGCCTTCACCAGCCCGGACAACCCGGACATGGTCACGCTGGTGTCCAACTGGATCCCGTTCGAGGAGCCGAACGGCGGCCCGAACTTCTACCCGTTCGCGAACGACGCCCACTACAACATCAAGATCGACAGCAGGGGCACCGGCAAGCCGGACATCACCTACACCTGGACCTTCAGCGACCACATCCGCGACGACGCGAACCAGTTCCTCTACAACACCGGCGTCGTGAACAACCTCAACGACCCGACACTGAACTTCCGCCAGACCTACACCCTGACCGCCACCTACGCCGACGGCAGCGTGAAAACCCTGGTAAACGACGCGCCCGCGGCTCCGTCCAACGTCGGCAAGGCGTCCATGCCCAACTACGCCTCCCTGCGTCAGCAGGCCCTGGTGTCCCTGCCGGACGGCGGCCGGACGTTCGCCGGGCAGGCATCGGACCCCTTCTTCCTGGACCTGCGGGTCTTCGACCTGCTCTACGGCGGCAACCTCAAGGAAACCGGGCACAACACCCTGGCCGGCTACAACGTCAACACCATCGTCCTGCAGGTCCCCAAGAAGGACCTGGCCCTGAACGGCAACCCCGGCCGCAACCCGGTCATCGGGGTGTGGTCCACCACCGACCGCCAGGGCGCGCAGGTGTCCAGCAGCCAGAGCAAGGGCGGCGAAGGAGCCGCCGCGGCCGCTGCGGGCTGGCATCAGGTCTCGCGCCTTGGCAACCCGCTGGTCAACGAGGTCGTCGTTCCGCTGAAGTACAAGGACGCCTTCAACGCCCTGCCCCCGGACCAGGACCACACCGTCACGCCGGTGGTCGACAAGGTCAAGTTCCCGATCGTCCCCAACCTGATCCAGAGCATCTACGGCATCCCGGCCCCGGCAGGCCCCCGCAACGACCTGGTGGAGATCTTCCTGACCGGGATCTGCAAGGCGTGCGGCCCCATTCAGGCGGACCTCAACTCCCAGATGCTCAACGCCGACGCGAGCAAGAGCGCGTTCACCCCGGCCGAGGAGCTGCGCCTGAACATGGCCGTGCCGCCGTCCGCCAACCCCAACC
The DNA here is from genome assembly GCF_000787815.1 of Streptacidiphilus neutrinimicus. Taxonomy (GTDB): domain Bacteria; phylum Actinomycetota; class Actinomycetes; order Streptomycetales; family Streptomycetaceae; genus Streptacidiphilus; species Streptacidiphilus neutrinimicus. Next base: position 17,447 of record NZ_BBPO01000081.1, on the reverse strand, counting down.
GCCTCGGCGTACTGGGTGCGGACCTGGCCGGATACCCCAACGGGCGCCGCCTCAACGACGACGTCGTCGACATCGAACTGCAGGCCCTGGAAGGCGCCGCGCAGACCGGCAAGATCGTTCCCGCGCTGGCCGCCGGTGACGGCGTCAACACCCCCTACCGCCAGCCCAGCGGCACCTTCCCCTACGTGGCGCTGCCCAACACCGCGGCGGTCAACCAGGCCGCGTCCGCGCAGCCCGACGGCGGCATCGGCGCCGGCTTCGGCGGCACCGCCCTGACCGGCGGCCGGTCCCCGATCGTCGCCGCCACCGCACTGGGCGGAGGCGCACTGCTCGCGACCGCCGGAATCCTGGCACTGCGCCGACGGCGCGCCGACCGGGCGTGAAACACTCCGCCCCATCAGGCCGGCAGCCCTCCACCGAGGAGGGCCGCCGGCCGCGGCACGTTCGCATGGGGGATATCCGCCGCCTGCGTCCCGCCCGCCCCGTGCGCCTGGCCGGCGCACTCGCCATCGCCGTCGGCACCGCCATGGCCGCCACCGGCGCCCTGATCCTCGTCACCCCACCCGCCAGCCGCTCGGTCGCGCCCGCGGATGTGGGCACCCTCCCGCAGACCTCGACCACTCAAGGCTCTCCGCCGCCGAACAGCGCAGCCATCGCCCCCGCGCCCGTCCGGATCCGAATCCCCGGCATCCATCTGGACAGCGCTCTGGTCGACCTCCAGGTCCAACCGGACGGCCACCTCGCCGCCCCTGCCGAACCGGACCAGGTCGGCTGGTGGAGCGACGGTCCCCACCCCGGAGACCCCGGCGCGGCGATCATCGTCGGCCACATCGACTCCCGCACCGGCCCGGCCGCGTTCTACCACCTGTCCGCGCTGCGCCCCGGCGACAGCGTGACCATCGACCGCGCCGACCACACCCGCATCGCCTTCATCGTCCAGGCCCTGCGCCAATACGCCAAGAGCGCACTCCCCGACCAGGACGTCTACACCCCGGCCGGACCACCGGCGCTGCGCCTGATCACCTGCGGCGGCCCCTACGACCACCGGGCGCACCAGTACCTGGACAACCTCGTCGTCTACGCCGCACTGGCCGCCCCGGCGCACGCGCGGCACTTCCTCTTCCACGACCGCGTCTGACCCCACCCTCTGGAGCGGGAATTGACATCGCATCACCGCCCACGCCCCCTGCACCGCAACATGCTGGCCGCCGCCGTGACGACCGCGTTGGGCGTGGGACTGTTCCTCGTGGGCGGACTCGCCCTCGCCCCCTGGCAGGTATCCCCCGGCGGCCAGGCATCGCCGTCGCTCGACCAAGCCGGCGCAGCCCCCGGCGGCGACCCGCTGTCCGCGGCCATCACCACGCTCCAAGCCCAGCTGCGGCAGACACCCCAGGACCCGCAGGCGCTCGCCACCCTCGGCCTCGAATACGTCCAACAGGCCAAGAACACGGCCGACCCCAGCTACTACCCCAAGGCCGAGGCCGTCCTGGAACGCTCCCTCGCACTGCAGAAGACCGACAACTTCACCGCTCAGGGCGGCATGGCCGCCCTCGAGAACGCCCGCCACCACTTCACCGCCGCGCTCGGCTGGGCCCGCCAAGCCGTCGCCGTCAACCCGTACAACTCCACCCTGTACGGCACCCTCGCCGACGCCTTCACCCAGCTCGGCCGCTACGACCAAGCTGCCGACGCCGTCCAGCGCATGGTCGACCTCAAACCAGGCGCCCCCTCCCTCGCACGCGCCTCCTACGTCGCAGAGCTACGCGGCGACATCGCCACCGCCCGCCACGACATGCAACGCGCCCTCCAGGATTCGGCCAGCCCCACCGACGAGGCCTTCGCCTACTACTACCTCGGCCAACTGGCCTTCAACAACGGCGACCCCAAAGCCGCACTCGCCCAAGCCCGGCAGGGCCTCGCCGTCGCCCCCACCTACACCCCGCTGCTGCAGGCCAAAGCCCAGGCCGAGGCCGCCCTGGGCCAGACCGACGCCGCGATCGCCGACCTCACGCAAGCCACCGCACGCGTCCCACAACCCGAATACGTGCTTGAACTCGGCGAGCTCGACCAATCACTGGGCCGGACCGCGCAGGCCACCGAGCAGTACCAGCTCTTCCGCGCCGAACAACAGCTCTTCACCGACAACGGCGTCACCCCCGACTCCGACGCCGCCCTCTTCGAAGCCGACCACGGCAACCCACAAACGGCCCTGGCCATCGCACGCGCCGGCATCAGAACCCGCCCCTTCCTCGAAACCCACGACGCCCTCGCCTGGGCCCTCCACCTCAACAACCTCGACCACCAGGCCCTGGCCGAATCCGACCAAGCCCTCGCCCAGGGCACCCGCAACGCCCTCTTCCACTACCACCGCGCACTCATCCAGCTGGCACTCGGCGACACCACCAGCGCCCGCGCCGAACTGACCACCACCCTCGCCATCAACCCCCACTTCAACCCCCTCGACGCCCCCCGGGCACACAGCCTGCTCAGCGACCCACACCCAAAGAGCCGGTAGAGAGCCGACAGGCGCTCGCCCCACCGGCCGCGCACCGGCGCACCCCTGTGGCGACAAGAACCTCCCACCCGCCCCACCCGCGGGAGCCACCGCATGCTTCTGCACGACCACTGAACGTGACACCGCCGCCTATTGCACATATATTGCAACTAATGTGACTGTGCGTCCAGGTTGTGCCGCGCCTCTCCCTGCCCGTCAAGGAAGCAGAGCCCCATGACGACCTCCGCCCCCACCGCCTCCGCAGTGTCCTCACGCTCACGCCTGTCCCGCGTGCGGCTCTCTATGACCCGCCAGGAATGGATCCGCGCGGGCGGTATGACCGTGTTCATCCTCGCGCTCCACGTCATCGGCTGGTTCACCCTGGTTGCGGTCGTCGCCCCGCAGCACCTGGGCCTGGGCACCAAGACCTTCGGGATCGGCATCGGCGTCACCGCCTACACCCTCGGGATGCGCCACGCCTTCGACGCCGACCACATCTCCGCGATCGACAACACCACCCGCAAACTCATGAGCGACGGCCAGCGCCCGCTGTCGGTCGGATTCTGGTTCTCCCTCGGCCACTCAAGCGTCGTGTTCGCCCTGACGCTCCTGCTCAGCCTCGGCGTCAAGGCCCTGGCCGACCCGGTCAGGGACGACAACTCCGCCCTGCACCACTACACCTCGCTGATCGGCACGGGTGTCTCGGGCGCCTTCCTCTACATCATCGCGGCCGTCAACCTCGTCATCCTGAACGGCATCCTCAAGGTCTTCCGCCGGATGCGAGACGGCGCGTTCGACGAGGCCGCCCTCGAAGACCAGCTCAACAACCGCGGTCTGATGAACCGCGTCTTCGGCACGCTCATGAAGTCCATCACCAAGCCCGGGCAGATGTACCCGGTCGGCGTCCTGTTCGGCCTCGGCTTCGACACCGCCACCGAAGTCGCCCTTCTGGTCCTGGCCGGATCCGGTGCGGCCTCCGGCCTGCCCTGGTACGCCATCCTCTGCCTGCCGGTCCTCTTCGCCGCCGGAATGTCCCTGCTCGACACCATCGACGGATCCTTCATGAACTTCGCCTACGGCTGGGCCTTCTCCAAGCCCGTCCGCAAGGTCTACTACAACCTCACCATCACCGGCCTGTCCGTCGCCGTCGCCCTGATCATCGGCACCGTAGAACTGCTGTCCATCCTGCAGGCACAGTTCAACCTGACCGGCCCCTTCTGGGCCGCCGTCACCGGCTTGGACCTCAACACCATCGGCTTCATGATCGTCGCACTGTTCATCGCCACCTGGGTGTTCGCCCTCCTGTACTGGCGCCTGGCCCGCATCGAGGACAAGTGGACCACCCACCTCCAGCCCACCGAGCAGGCAGCCGACTGAGCCGGAGGCGCCAAGGGGCGACGCGCACCCGATGACCGGCGCGACCAGACCGCGCCTGCGCTCCCCTGCCCGGTGGACCCGTCGTGCGTCCGGCCGGGCCCAGGGTCGTTCATCGGGCATGACCACTGCACAACCGCTTCCGCCCACGCCTTTGCGCGGCGTCGCCGGGGCCGGGCGAAACGCCGGCACTCCACCAGGTGGAGACGGCGTGGGCGGCACACTGCTGGACGGCGCAGGGGCGGCCGGCCGACCGCCTCCGAGGACCAGTTCGCTCTTCCACGCCCTGGCCGCAGCGCACGCCCACCAACCCACCGCGCCGGCGCGGTCCGCACACCCGCAGCACCGCCCCACAAGCCCCCGGTGTGTCCTGGCGCAACGACCAACCGCAAGCCGCCGCGCGCTCTACAGTGGCGCATCCCCCGGGCAGAAGGGATCGGAGCGGCTCATGGTGTTCAGCATCGCCCGTGATGCGCACGCGGTCGTCATCGTCACCGTGCACGGCCCCCTGGCCGTGGACGACCGGCCCGTGCTGTGCCGCGCCGTCGACGACCACCTGCGCCACCGCGCCGCCAGGGTCGTGGTCGACTTCGGTGAGGGCGAGCTGGGGCCGGTGGAGGTCAGCACCGCCTTGCGGATCGACCGGATGTGCCGCGGCCGCCAGACCGCCTGCGCACTGGTGACCGGCGACCGGAACCGGCTGCGCCAGGCCCTGGCCGACACCGCCGCCGACGGCCCCGCTCCCGCGATCGCCACCAGCCTCGCCCTCGCGCGGGTGAGCATGTGACCGGCTTCCGCCAGAGCGCGGTTCCCGCGAGTTCCGGGGCTGTCCGGGCGCACTCCGCCCCGCGCGGGTAGCCCGCCGCGCAGGCCGGGAACGGATGCCCGCCGAGCCGCCCACTGAAAGGGCCCGGCCACCAGAGGCAAGGGAGCACAGCGCAATGGCACACGACGGGAACGTCGTCGAGGAGCTGAAGGCCGACCACCGCGAGGTCGAGGAGATGTTCAACCAGATCAACGCGCTGCCGCCGGGCGACCCCCAGCGCCGCCGGATCGCGGACGACTTCACCATCGAACTGGTCCGGCACTCGGTCGCCGAGGAGATGTACCTCTACCCAGCGGTCCGCGAGCGCGTCACCGGCGGGGCGGCGATGGCCGACAAGGAGCTCGACGACCACGCCACGGTCGAGGAACTCCTGAAGGAACTGGAGGGCATGGACGCGGACCACTCCGACTTCGACACACTGGTGGCCCGCGTGATCAGCGAGGTCGCCGCCCACGTCGCCGACGAGGAAGGCCGCCTGTTCCCGGCCCTGGCCGCCGCCTGCACCCCGGCCGAACTGGACGAACTCGGCGAGAAGATCCGCTCCGCCAAGGCCAAGGCACCCACCCGCCCCCACCCGGCCGCCCCCGCACCCCCCCCTGAACAAA
>NZ_BBPO01000081.1:8401-11892 GCF_000787815.1 Streptacidiphilus neutrinimicus | reverse complement strand
GGGCTGGTCGACCGGGCCCGCGACCTGCTCTCCGGCCGCGGCCGCTCCTAACCCAGCCCCGGCCCGCGCCCGACTGGTCCCCCGGCGCCCGGGCGCCGCCAGGGGATCCGCCGGGTTTCGCTGCTGGGCTGCCCACGTGTCTGCCCACGATTCGGCCGCCCCGGGGCCAGGATGGGGTCATGAGCATCCCCGACGAGCGTGACAACGACCAGGTCGACGACGAGACACGTCAGCGGTCCGCAGAGCAGCGGAACATCACAGCACCCACCCCGAAGGACGTCCGCGCCAAAGGCGATGACGAGGACGATGACGCGAATGAGCCTCCCTCAACCGACGGCTAGTCGCCGGGGCGTTTCCGGGCGACGCCGAACAGGACCACGTCCACCACCTCGGCGGCGATCTCATCCGGCTTCCCGAGGAGGCGGGCGCCCTCCACGGAGCGCAGGATCAGCGGCGCGGTGAGCAGTTCCGCAACGGCGATCGGATCGAGGTCGGAGCGCAGCTCGCCGGAGGCGATGCCGGCTCGGATGACCTCCCGGGTGACCTCGCGCCGGGGTTCCACCACGTCCGCGTAGTAGCGCTCGCGAAGCTGCGGGTACTGGCGCCCCGCGGCGATCATCCCATTGAGGATGCTGGTGGCCCTGGTGTTCTGCAGCCGGGTGACCAGCACACTGAGCAGCAGGATCAGGTTCTCCCTGACGCTTTCGCGGTCCGGTCGGGGCAGCGGCGGGTTGAGCGAGGCGACCGCGTCCACCAGGAGCGCGTCCTTGTTGGACCACCGTCGATAGACGGTGTTCTTGCCGACGCCGGCGCGTGCGGCGATGGCGTTAATGCTGATCGCGCCGAGGTCGGTCCCCTCGTCCAACAGATCCAGGGCGGCTTGCAGGATGGCCTGCTCGGAGTCGGCGCTGCGGGGTCGTCCTCGGGCGGGACGGCCGCCAGGCAGGGTCGGGTCCGTCGAGGGGGCCGGGGCTGCTCGGGAGGTCGGTTCATTCGGCAACGGGCACCTCCTCGTCGTCGCGCCCTGCGCTGGCGGGTACCACTGCCATGGTGCGGTCGGCGGGCGCGGCGGGTCCACCCTGGGCTGCGGCGGTGCGGCCGGGCAGCCAGAGCAGGGCGGTCACCACACCAACGGCGCCGAAGGCGACGGAACCGAGCACGGCCAGGTGCATGGCGTGGACGAAGGCGTCCTTGGCCGGTTCGAGCAGCGCGTCGGCGCGGGGGGCGAGCTTCTGCACGAACGCCTCGGTCGCGGTGATCGAGCCGGACAGCTCCTTGACCACGCCGGGCTGCGCGTGCAACTGCGGGACGGAGTCCAGCACCGGGGTGATCCTGCCGCGGTAGGCGGAGGTGAGGACGGAACCGAGGACCGCGACCCCGAGCGCACCGCCGACCTGGCGGACGGTGTTACTGATCGCCGATCCCTCGCCTGCCTTCTCCCGTGGCACCGTGGCCATCACCGCGGCGGTGGCCGGCGGCATCACGTTGGCCATCCCCATGCCCATGAAGAACAGCGCGATCTCCAGGTGCCAGATCGGGGTGTCGGTTCCGGCAAAGAGGTAGGAGCCGAGGGAGAGGGTCACCAGGGCCATGCCGCTGGCGATGACGGCGCGGGAGCCGAAGCGGCGGACCAGGCCTGCACTTCGGGAGGAGAAAATGAGCTGGGCGGCGGCCAGCGGGATCAGCAGCACGCCGCACTTGAGCGGCGAGAAGCCGCGCACCGCCTGCATGTAGAAGGAGAGGAAGAACGTCATGCCCATCAGGGCGAGGAACACCAAGCCCACCACGGAGATGGCGGCGGAGAAACCCTTGTGGCGGAAGAGGCGGACGTTGAGGGCGGGGTGGTCGGTCCTGCGCTCCCACAGCACGAACACCACGAGCAACAGGATGCCGAGGGCAATGATGCCGATCGCTTCGGGCTTGAACCAGCCGATGTCGCCGCCGCGGATGATGCCGTAGACGAAGGCGGTGATGCCGGCGATCGACAGCGGCACGCCGACCGGGTCGAACCGGCCCGGTGCGGGATTACGGGAGTCCGGCACCAGCAGCAGGATCAGCAGCAGTCCGGCGGCCACGATGGGGATGTTGACCAGGAAGACCGAGCCCCACCAGAAGTGCTCCAGCAGCACGCCGCCGGTGATCGGGCCGATGGCGATGGCGATGCCCACCGCGCCGGACCAGATCCCGATGGCCTTGGGCCGCTCCTTCGGCTCGAACACGTTGGAGATGATCGCCAGCGTGGTGGGCATCACGGCCGCGCCGCCGATGCCCATCAGGATCCGGGCGCCGATCAGCTCGCCGGGCGACTGGGAGTAGGCGGAGGCCAACGAGGCGACGCCGAACACGGCCATCCCGATCAGCAGCATCTTCTTGCGGCCGATCCGGTCACCGACAATGCCCCAGGTGAACAGGAGCCCGGCGAAGGCCAGGGTGTAGGCGTTGGTGGCCCACTCCAGGTCGGTCTGGGAGGCGCCGAGCCCCCTGGTCGGGTCGGCGATGGTCTTGAGCGCGACGTTGAGGATGCTGGAGTCGAGGACGACGGCCAGCAGGCTCAGCACCAGCACGCCGAGGATCAGCCAGCGGCGCCGGTGCACCGCGGGGGCGACTACGGGGGAGGTCACGGAAGGCATCCATTCACAGGCTTTACGAGACTTTGAGGTCTCGAAAACAGTAGCCAGCATTTACGAGACTAGCAAGTCCCGTAAATGTGGCCCGCCTGGAGCGAGGGCGAGACGGCCCGGCCACGCCCGGTCCCGCCTTCGGGCCGCACCACCTGATCACCCCGGCCCCGTACTGCCCTGACGCACTCCCCCTGGTCAAAGAAGCGCCTGACGCGGAGTCACTCGGCCCCTCCGGAAGGCGGGCGCTTCCTCCGGGGCGGACCGGCTACCCAGGCGCCCACCGCCGACGGGAGACCGGAGACCACCGAACGGCGACCACAGTTCGGAGCAGTCCTGCTTGTCACGGCCGGCCACCGGCGCGGCGCCCTCCCCGGTCCCCGCGGCGACCGCCTTCGCGGTCGACCGCGGTTGCGCGGGACGATAGGTGCCCGAGTGTCGGCTTACCAGGGCTTGGCGCCGGGCGGATCGGGTGTGCCACGGCCCAGGCAGTATCACCGCCTGAGCCGTGGCACACCCGTCATCCGACGAGGCCGCGGAGGATCGCCGCTTTCCGTTCTGTCCGCCACGCGCGTCCGCCCCTGCGGGTTACAGGCTGTTGATGGTCGCCAGGGCAAGGACGGCGGCGAGGTCTCGGGTGGGGCGGCGGGTGGCGATGTAGCCGTCGGGGCGGATGAGGACGAGTTCGTCGCCGGCGGTTTGGTAGGTGTGGTGGGCGAGGCCGTCGGTGTCGATGACGGTGTCGGCGCCGCCGGCGGTCGGGTCGGTGGTCACCCGGAAGGTGCGCGGGCCGTTCGGGACCTGCTGGACGGCGGTGCTCCCGAAGGAGAGCAGGGTCCAGTGGGGGCCGCGCAGTAGGTCGAACAGGCGGGT
>NZ_BBPO01000081.1:5344-8206 GCF_000787815.1 Streptacidiphilus neutrinimicus | reverse complement strand
GGGGTGGCCGGTGGCGGCGTCATGGCAGGGTGCGTCGGGGGCGCGGACTCCCGCGCTGGGCCCGTCGGTGAGCGGGCTGTCGGTGTAGGCGATGCCCAGTCCGGTGGTTCGGTCGTCGGTGAGTCCCTGCTGGGCGGACGGGCCGTCGCTCTCGCCCAGCGTGCGCATCACGTTGCCCAGGCGGGTGGTGCTGTCGTCCAGGACGTTGCGGGCGACGGGGCGGCGCTCGTGCTCGTAGGTGTCGAGCAGGGCCGGGTCGGCGCCGTCGAGGAGGGCGGCGAGCTTCCAGCCGAGGTTGTAGGCGTCCTGGATGCCGGTGTTCATGCCCTGGCCGCCAGCCGGGGAGTGGATGTGCGCCGCGTCGCCTGCCAGGAGGATGCGCCCGGAGCGGTAGTGGTCGGCCAGGACTACGTTGATCCGATGGAGGGAGTGCCATTCCGCGTCCTTGATGACCACGCCGGGGACGCCGGCGCGGTCAGTGAAGACGCGGCGGAACAGTTCCAGTGACGGCTCCTCGGGCTCGGCCTGGTCGGCGGGGATGGATGCCTGGAACTGCCACAGGTCGGTGCCGGGCAGCGGGAACAGAGAGAGCAGGCCGTCCTCCTTGCTGGTCCACAGGTGCTGGCAGTGGCGGGAGAGGCCGGTGAGGCGGACGTCTCCCAGGTGCCAGCGCTGGTCGTGCAAGGAGGTGCCGTGCAGTTCGATGCCGGCCATCGCGCGGACGGCACTGCGTCCGCCGTCGGCGCCGACGGCGTATCGGGCGCGCAGGGTGCGGGTTCCGGCGTCCGGCCCGACGGTGGTTTCGACGGTGGCGGTGATGCCGTCGTCGTCCTGCTGGAGGTCTGTTGCCTCGTTCCCCCAGTGGATGGTTCCGCCGAGCTCGGTCAGACGGTCGCGCAGGATCTGCTCGAACCGTGGCTGGGAGAGCCAGACCGGCGGGTAGGGAGCGTCCGTGGTGTGCAGCCCTGCGGCGAGCTCCACCGCCTCGGAGACCACCTGGTCGCGGTTGTAGCGACGGGTGGGGACGTTCGCCGGGCCCTCGGTGAGGACGCGTCCGGCCACGCCGAGGTCGTCGGCGACCTCCATGGTGCGGGGCTGGATGGTCTTGGCGCGGGAGGCGGTGCTGGGCGTGGTGGAGCGTTCCAGAAGAAGGAAGCTGACGCCGCGTCGGGCCAGGTCGCAGGCAAGGGTCAAGCCGGTGGGGCCGGCGCCGATGATCAGGACGTCGGTCGTGGTTATGTTCGCGGTGGTGAGAGTGGGCTCGTTCATAGCGTTGATTACCTACCTTAGGTATCATATTTGACGGCGCCCGATCTCGTGCGAGGTCGGCCTCCGGAAGAGAAAATATACCTATGTTAGGTATCTATCAAGGGTGTGGACATGGACCCGCTCAGTGATGCGACCACCGGGCTGCTGCCGCGCCTGCTCCAGCTGCGGACCCTGCTCAACCGCGGGCAGCTCTACGAGCAGGCTGCCCAGGACGCCGGAGTGGCGCTGGACCGGCCCGCCATGACGATCCTGGTCATCCTGGACGCGGCCGACCACCCGCTGCGGGTCGGCGAGATCGCCACCCGCATGCAAGTCGTCGGGCCCCACGTCACCCGCCACCTCAACAGCCTGCAAAAGCGCGCGCTCATCATTCGCGTTCCTGATCCCGAGGACCAAAGGGCCCGCCTGATCGCCCTGACACCCTCCGGGCAGCAGATGGTCGACCGCTACACCTCCACCGTCAACGGCTGGTTCACCGCGGCGCTCGCCCAGTGGCCCGACCACGACCGCACCGAACTCATGCGCCTGCTCACCCGCCTGACCAGCGACCTGACCACCCAGTTCGACGCCCTCGCCGCCGGCGGCACGCCGACCGACGAAGACTGACCACTGGCGCGCAGCGTCTTCGAGTGGTCCCGACGGGCGGTCACCCGGCTTCGGCGGAAGCACTTTCCTGCCCGGCCGGGGCCCTGGCCGCCAACTCCACCGCCTCGGCTCTCATCGACGAGGCCACCCGGTACAGCCAGCGCGCCCATCGTGTGAGGCGCAGGGCCGTCAGGACGTGAATCCACGACGCGTCCCCCATCGCGCTAGGGTTCCGCCGGGGTGGGGCCCTCGTCAGTTGTCCGTGTCTTCGGGGTGGTCGGGTGGCTGGTTTGGGAAGCGGCTGTCGACGTGTTGCTCGGGGCGGCGTTCCTCTTGTTCGGCGATGTCGTCCAGGACGCGTTGGTCGGCGTCGGTGAGCGGGGGCTGGAGGATGGCGCGGGGCCACAGGCGCCGTTTGACGACGACGTTGCTTTCGGCGGCGTAGACGGTCAGTTGGGCGCCGAGGTAGATCCACCACAGCAGTCCCAGGACGGTGCCGAACAGGCCGTAGACAGCGGTGGTGTGGCGCAGCTGGTGCGCGACCAGGGCGCCGCCGAATGCCTGCAAGGCGGTCCAGGCGGGTCCGGCGATCAGGCAGCCGGGGATCAGGCTCCGCCAGAGGACCTGCTGGGGGGTGAGGATTCGGAAGCAGGCCAGGTACAGGCCGGTGTTGACGATCACGGAGACGGCCAGGCCGCCGATGGTGATCGCAGGGCCGGCGCCGATGGAGGCGACGACGCCCGTCGCCGCGGAAGACACCAACAGGCCCAGGCCGAGGACCGCGACCAGGGCGAGGGAGCGGACCAGGCGGGGGAGGTAGCCGGGGCGTTTGACGCCGGGGATGTTCCACACCTGGGCCATGACGAACTGCAGCGTCTGGGCGATCCCGAGGGAGCCGTACAGCAGGCCCAGGGCGCCGATGACGACGGCCCAGACGCTGCCGTGCAGGGAGTGCACGTTGGTGCGGAGCTGGTCGCCGATGACGGGGAAGTCCGCGAGCGCCGAGTT
>NZ_BBPO01000081.1:2552-5117 GCF_000787815.1 Streptacidiphilus neutrinimicus | reverse complement strand
TGACGGCGGCCCTCGTAAGCTCCCCGAGTGCGGCCATATACGGCGCATTCTGTGGCCACGGGTTTCCCCGGGTACGGCCAGATACTTCTCCCCGCTCGCCGCTTGCAGTCCCGCTCGACGACGCTGGAGCGGGTGAAGAACAGCGAGGAGATCATGGAGATCCTGGAGGCTTACGACCTCACGGGGAGTTACCGCGCCGCGGCCGAGCTGGCCGGCTGCGACCACCACACCGTCGCCCGGTACGTGAAGATGCGGGCCGCCGGCCAGCAGCCCGACCGCCGCCGGCACCGGACCCGGCAGATCGACGACTACCTGCCGAAGATCGAGGAACTGGTGGTCCGCTCACAGGGCAAGATCCGCGCGGACGTGGTCCACAAGAGGATCACCGCGATGGGCTTCACCGGCGGGGAACGCACCACCCGCCGAACCGTCGCCGAGGCGAAGGCCCAGTTCAGGGCCGGTCGGCGACGGGTCTACCGGCCATGGGTGACCGAGCCGGGGCTCTGGCTCCAATACGACTTCGGCGACGGCCCGGTGATCAAGGGCCGCAAGACCACGCTGTTCTGCGCGTGGCTGGCCTGGTCCCGCTTCCGCGTCGTCATCCCCATCTGGGACAAGACGCTCCCGACGGTGACCGCTTGCCTGGACGCCACCTTCCGCAGGATCGGCGGCGTCCCCGCCTACGTCCTGACCGACAACGAGAAGACGGTCACCACCGACCACATCGCCGGGATCGCGGTCCGCAACCCGGACGTCGTCGAGGTCGCCCGCCATTACGGCACGACCATACGCACCTGCGTGCCGGCGGACCCGGAGACGAAGGGCGGCTCGGAGTCCACGGTGAAGATCGCGAAGGCCGATCTGGTGCCGAAGGACGTCAACCTGCGCGAGCACTACCAGACCTTCGGCGAGCTGGAGGCGGCCTGCCGCCAGTTCGGCGAGGAGGTCAACTCCCGCGTCCACAAGGCGACCCGGCGCAAGCCGGTCGAGCGCCTGGCCGAGGAACAGCAACGGCTGCACCCGCTGCCGAAAAGCGCGTTCACCGCGGCGTTCGGCACCACCCGCCGGGTCGCCTGGGACTCGACGATCTCCGTCGAGGCGGTTCGCTACTCGGTCCCGCACCAGCTGATCGACACCCGCGTCTGGGCCCGCTTCCACGGCGACGAGCTGATCGTCACCGCCGTCGACGAACATGGACCCGCGCGCGAGGTCGCCCGCCACCAGCGCGGACAGCCCGGCTCCCCGGTCCTGGACGACACCCACTACCCGCCCCGCGAGGACAAGAACACCGACCGGACCCCGCGCGCGACCAGCGCGGACGAGGCCGCGTTCCTGGCGCTTGGGCCTGGGGCCGCGTCCTGGCTGGTCGAGGCAGCAGCGGCCGGCGTCCGCAGAATCAAGGCGAAGATGGCCGAGGCCGTCGCCCTGGCCAAGCTGCACTCCGCCCCGGATGTCGACCGGGCGCTCGGCACCGCCGCGGTCACCGGCCGGTTCGCCGACGCGGACCTGCTGTCCATCCTCGACTACCAGGCCAGCCACGAGCACACCGAGCCGACCCGACGCAGCGAGGACCACTCCCTGCAGCCCGGCACCGGCGCCTGGTCATCCTTCGGCCGCACCACCACCGACATCTCCGAGTTCGACGAAAGCGATCTGACCTGATGGCCGCCCCGCTCCGCACCGTCCCCGGCACCAACGGCGACCCGCTCGCCGAGGCCATCGAACTCACCCGCCGGCTCAAACTCCCGCACATCCGCCGCTCGTTGACCGACATCATCCCCACCGCGAAGGCCCAACGATGGGACCCGGCCGAGGTCGTCCGCGTCCTGCTGGCCGAAGAGGCCGCCGGCCGTGACCGGGCGAACCTGCACACTCGCCGCAAGCGGGCCGGGTTCCCGACGGGGAAGACCTTCGGCGACTGGGACGAGGGCAAGTCCTCGATCCCCAGGGCGACCCAGGACGCGCTGAAGACATTGGAGTGGGTCGGCCGCCGGGAGTCGTTTTGCATCTGCGGCCCGTCGGGCACGGGCAAGAGCCACTTCACCGAAGCCCTCGGTCAGACCGCGGTCGAGGCCGGGCTAGTGGTCTCCTGGTTCACCATCGAGGACCTCGGGTCGCTGGTCCGCCGGCACCGCGCGGATGACTCCATCGCGCGGGCCCTGGCCAGGATCGTCCGATCCGATTTGATCATCGTTGATGACATCGGCCTATTGCCGGTCTCCGAGGACGCCGCCGAGGGCTTCTACCGGCTGGTCGATGCCGCCTACGAACGGCGCTCGATAGCGGTTTCGAGCAACCTGCACCCCTCGGGATTCGACGAGATCATGCCGAAGACCCTGGCCACGGCCACCGTAGACCGGCTTCTGCACCATGCCCACGTCGTCGTCACTCAGGGTGATTCGTTCCGGCTGACCGAGGCCACCACCGGGAAGGGCGTGAAGCCCTTCAGCTGATCCACACCGACCGAGAGTGGGGAGAATATCTGGCCGCAGGCGGGGCAATCATGCCGTCCACCTGCGGGGATTCCTCTTGGCCGCCACCGGGGCGGACTACAAGGCCGTTGAC
>NZ_BBPO01000081.1:930-2370 GCF_000787815.1 Streptacidiphilus neutrinimicus | reverse complement strand
AGTCGTCCCCGAACTTCTTCGCCACTCCGAACAGCAGTCCCGGCGCCCGGTGGCGCTGCTGCCAGCCGTCCACCGACCGCAGCGCGCGTTCGAACACGTTCACCGGCGGCACCCCGCTTCCCCGCGAATCAATGCTGATCTTCTGATCGGGATTCCCACGCGCACGGCAGGAAGCAGGCGGGGAACCGGTTCGCCGGGGTCAGGCCGGCCGGATGGGCTGGGCCGGGAGATTCGGTGTGTCGTGTCCGGCGGGGTGGCGGGCGAGCCACCAGAGCAGCGCCCCGGCCGCGAGCGTGCACGCGGCCGCGACTCCCGTGCGGAGCGGCCACGAGCGTTGCTGAGGGGGCGTGTGGTGGCTGGCGCGGGCGCTGAGGGTTCCTGCGGTGTGCCGGGCCTGCTCCGCCGCCTGCCGGGCGGCGTGTCCGGCGTGTGTTTTGAGGCTGTCGGCGGCGTCGGACGCCGCCCGGGCGACGGTCTGGGTTCGGGCTTGCACGCTGGTGTTCTTGCCCACGACAGGCTCCTCTCGGGTTGGCTGAAGCGGCTTCGGGGCGTATATCCCACCGCCGCCGTTCACACGCGTCCGGCTGCTCCGAATGGGGCGCCTGGGCCTCGACACGGCGCGCATGGCGGGCTGGTTGCGGGCAGCACGTCCGGCCCAGCGTGGACGTGCTCCTGGACCGCTTCCACGGCCTCGCCCAGGCGGTCACAACGGGCCGCCGCGGTGGTTGGCCTGTCGTACCGCCTGGTCGACGGCACCGCCCGCCTGGTCACCTGGCTCGGCCTCGAGGTGGCCGAGCCCGCGTCCTTAGCCCCTGTCGTTGCGGCATCTGGCGGGCCCGGGGCACGAGATCCGGCGCGTCCGCGGCGCACTGGCCGCGCACTGAGGGCATCCGCCCGATCAGGTCCGGCTGCTCCAGGACCCGACGTCGGACTCGCAAGGGGGTAGCCGAAATTCTGGCCCGCGACCGGCCGCGGACCGGATGAGCCGCGGAGCGCGCACCTACCTACGGGTGCCCTTCCCCTGTCAGGTCGCCAGCGTGGGTGCCGGTGACCAGGTAGACGACGCGTTCGGCGACGGCGACGGCATGGTCGGCGAACCGTTCGTAGAAGCGGCCGGCCAAGGTGACGTCGACGGCGTCTTCGACGCTGTGCTGCCAGCGGTCGTCGAGCAGCCGCCGGAACAAGGCACGGTGCAGATCGTCCATCGCGTCGTCGTCGCCCTCCAGCTCGAGCGCGGTCTCGAGCTCGCGGGTGGCGATGACGTCGGCGGCCTTGGCCATCAGCCGCTGGGCGACGTGCCCCATCTCCAGCACGGTGGCGTGCAGCTCGCCCGGGACGGCGTGCTCGGGGAAGCGGCGCCGGGCCAGCTTCGCCACGTGCCCGGCCAGGTCTCCGGAACGCTCCAGTTCGGCGCTGATGCGCAGCGCGGTCACCACGGCG
>NZ_BBPO01000081.1:0-371 GCF_000787815.1 Streptacidiphilus neutrinimicus | reverse complement strand
TTCCAGCCGGGGTGAAGGGCACAGCCCCCACGATTGGTGACATCGCACGCCTGGACACCATCCCAGGACTGTGCCCGCCGGGTCAGCCCTCATACACCGCACCGGGACGGAAGCCGGCCTTCGGCGCGGAGGCGGGGCCCGGCCCGCCGGGTGCGCCCGCTGCCGGGCAACGTGCACGCCGCCGATTTCCTCGATGGTGCAGCGGGGTGCGAACCGCTCCGGCCGGCCGTCCATCACGCGGTGGTTGGGGTGTGTGCCCGGCCGCAGGCGTGTGGCCGGGGCCGTAGGCCGGAGCCGCCGCGCCGGGTTGGGCCTCGCCCTCAGCCAGGCAGGCGTCGACGGCTTTGAGGGCCTGGTCGACGGAGCGGGGT
>NZ_BBPO01000082.1 GCF_000787815.1 Streptacidiphilus neutrinimicus | reverse complement strand
CTCGACGACACCCAGGCGGCCCGCAGGCCGGCCGGCGCATCCGCCGTCGACGCGCCGGAGGCGGTCCTCGCCTCCGGGGCGGTGCGGCCGGTGCCCGAGGCGCCGCTCGCGCCCGGGGAGGTGGAGCGGCTGGTCGGCGGCTGGCACCACGATCCGCACGGCCTGCTCGGCGCGCACGACACGGTGTACGGCACCGCTCTGCGCGTGCTGCGCCCGCTCGCCGAACGCGTCGTCGTCAGCAGCGGCACCGCCCGGTTCGAGCTGACGCACCAGCAGGACGGCCTCTTCACCGGTCTGCTGCCGAAGGGCTCCGTCACCGAGGGCTACCTGCTCCAGGTCACCTACGCCGGGGTCGAGCACGAGCAGGAGGACGGCTACCGCTTCCTGCCGACCGTCGGCGAGACGGATCTGCACCTGATCTCCGAGGGCCGCCACGAGCAGTTGTGGCTCGCCCTGGGCTCGCACCCGCGGCGGATCGAGGGTGTCGCCGGGACCGCCTTCGCCCTCTGGGCGCCCAACGCCTCCGGTGTACGCGTCATCGGCGACTTCAACGGCTGGAACGGCGCTTCGCACCCGATGCGCTCGCTCGGGGCGAGCGGCGTGTGGGAGCTGTTCGTGCCGGGCATCGGCGAGGGCGCGACGTACAAGTTCGAGATCGCCACCCGCGACGGGCGGATGCTGCAGAAGGCCGATCCGCTCGCCCGCCGCGCCGAGTGCCCGCCGGCGACCGCGTCGATCGTCACCTCCTCGCGGCACGAGTGGCACGACGCGGAGTGGATGGCCACGCGCGGGCGGCTGCCGCACCACCAGGCGCCGATGAGCGTCTACGAGCTCCACCCCGGATCCTGGCGTCCCGGCACGACCTACCGCCGACTGGCCGAGGAACTGCCCGGCTACGTCCGCGACCTGGGCTTCACCCACGTCGAGCTGATGCCGGTGATGCAGCACCCCTTCGACGGCTCCTGGGGCTACCAGGTCTCCGGGTACTTCGCGCCCGCCGCGCGCCTGGGCGACCCGGACGACTTCCGGTACCTGGTCGACAAGCTGCACCAGGCCGGGATCGGCGTGATCGTCGACTGGGTGCCCGCGCACTTCCCCAAGGACGACTTCGCGCTCGCGCGCTTCGACGGCGAGCCGCTCTACGAGCCGGCCGACCCGCGTCGCGCCGAGCACCCGGACTGGGGAACGCTGGAGTTCGACTACGGCCGCGCCGAGGTGCGCAACTTCCTGGTGGCCAACGCCGTCTACTGGGGCGAGGAGTTCCACGTCGACGGTCTGCGGGTGGACGCGGTCGCGTCCATGCTCTACCTGGACTACTCCCGCGAGAGCGGCGAGTGGGCGCCCAACGAGCACGGTGGACGCGAGAACTGGGATGCCGTCAGGTTCCTGCAGGAGATGAACGCGACCGTCTACCGGCGCTGCCCCGGCATCGTGACCGTCGCCGAGGAGTCCACCGCCTGGCCGGGCGTGACCGCGCCGACGGAGCACGGCGGCCTCGGCTTCGGCCTGAAGTGGAACATGGGCTGGATGCACGACTCGCTCGTCTACATGAGCAAGGAGCCGGTACACCGCAAGTACCACCACAACGAGATGACCTTCTCGATGGTCTACGCGTACAGCGAGAACTACGTCCTGCCGATCTCGCACGACGAGGTGGTGCACGGCAAGCGGGCGCTGGTCTCCAAGATGCCGGGCGACTGGTGGCAGCAGCGCGCCAACCACCGGGCCTACCTGGGCTTCATGTGGGCCCACCCGGGCAAGCAACTGCTCTTCATGGGCAGCGAGTTCGCCCAGGGCGCGGAGTGGGACCACAAGGAGGGCCCGCAGTGGTGGGTGCTCGGCGAGGACTGGCCTGCGCACGCCGACCACGAGGGCGTGCGCGACCTGGTGCGCGACCTGAACCGGCTCTACCTGGACACCCCGGCGCTGTGGCAGCTGGACTCCGACCCGGCGGGCTTCTCCTGGCTGGACGGCGGCGCGGCGGAGGACAACGTCTTCTCCTTCGTCCGCTACGACACCCAGGGGCGGCCGCTGGTCTGCGTCAGCAACATGTCGCCCGTGGTCCGGCACGGCTTCCGGGTCGGGCTGCCGACGGTCAGGGCGGACGTACGGGACGCGCGCTGGCTGGAGGTGCTCAACACCGACGCCGAGGTCTACGGCGGAAGCGGGGTCGGCAACCCCGACCCGGTCAAGGCCGAGCAGGTCGGGTGGAACGGCCGGGACACCAGCGCCGAGCTGACGCTGCCGCCCCTTTCCACCATCTGGTTGAGCCCGGCGTAGCCCGCGGGCGGCCCGTAGGGTGGGCCGCATGACTGTCGTCCAGATCCCCGGCTCCAAGTCCGTCACCGCCCGCGCCCTGTACCTTGCGGCGGCGGCCGAGGGCGTCACCACGCTGCGTCAGCCGCTGCTCTCCGACGACTCGGAGGGCTTCGCCGAGGGCCTGGCCTCCCTCGGCTACCGGGTGGACCGGCAGCCGGGGGTCTGGACGATCGAGGGACGCCCGGCCGGTCCGGGCGTCGCCTCGGCGGACGTCTACTGCCGCGACGGCGCGACCACCGCCCGCTTCCTGCCGGCCCTGGCCGCCGCTGGGCACGGCTCGTTCCGCTTCGACGCGTCCGCGCAGATGCGCCGCCGCCCGCTCGGCCCGCTGACGCAGGCGCTGCGCGAGCTCGGCGTGGACCTGGTCCACGAGCAGGCCGAGGGCCACCACCCGCTGCGGATCGAGGCCGACGGCATCAAGGGCGGCGCGCTCACCCTGGACGCGGGCCTGTCCTCGCAGTTCCTCACCGCGCTGCTGCTGACCGGTCCGCTGACCGAGCAGGGTCTGGAGATCACCGTCACCGACCTGGTCTCCGTGCCGTACGTGGAGATCACGCTCGCGATGATGAACCGCTTCGGCAACCCGGCCCGCCGGGAGGGGGACACCTTCGTCGTCCCGCCCGTCCCGTACGCCGCGACGGACTACCTGATCGAGCCGGACGCCTCGACCGCCAGCTACGTCTTCGCCGCCGCCGCGCTGACCGGCAACACCGTCACCGTCCCGGGTCTGGGCGCCGGCTCGCTCCAGGGCGACCTGCGCTTCGCCGAGGTGCTGCGGGAGATGGGCGCGGACGTCTCGATCACCCCCGAGTTCACGACGGTCACCGGCACCGGACGCCTGCGCGGCGTCACCGTCACCATGCGGGACATCTCCGACACCGTCCCGACCCTGGCCGCGATCGCCCCGTTCGCGGACGGGCCGGTGCGCATCGAGGACGTCTACAACACCCGCGTCAAGGAGTGCGACCGCCTCGCCGCCTGCGAGCAGAACCTCGCCGCTCTGGGCGTCCCGGTGACGACGGGCCGCGACTGGATCGAGATCCGTCCCGCGCGGCCGACCGGCCCGGTCGAGATCGCCTGCCACGGCGACCACCGGATTGCCATGTCCTTCTCGATCACGGGCCTGCGCACGTCCGGCATCACCCTGGACGACCCGGGGTGCGTCAGGAAGACCTTCCCCGGCTTTCACGACGCCCTCGCCGCGCTGCGCGCCGAGTGGGGCGTCTGAGCCCCGCGCGGGTCCTTCCGTACACCCGGCTCGGGGCCGCGAGTTCGGGTGTCCACCAGGTGGGACGGCAACGGTTTCCGCCCGACAGGCCCTCGAATGCCACTGAATCCGCATTCCAGGAAGCCTTGTAAACGAATTCCGCCAAACCATTGCCAGGCTCGGTCCGCTAGCGGCACCATGTGGCACGCGCTGGAGCCAGAGGTGTACGAGCGGCGATCCCGCTTCCGGAAACACCGGCGACACAAAGCTGTTGCCCAGCTCGCGATCACACCTGCTTGAGTGCGTTCGGCATGCCCCCATGTACCTGCCGCGCGCGCCCCGTCCCCACCACTCGGCAGTCGAGGCCCCTCCCCACCCTCGGCCGCCGCAGGAGAGGTTCCGTTGAGCGAGTTCACCCCGACCGAAGGAAGAGGCGGCCTGCGGGCCAACGTCCTCGGTACCTTCGACACGATCGTCATGGCCGTCGCCGGCAGCGCCCCCGCCTACTCGCTGGCCGCCAGCACCGTCGCACTGCTGGCCGCGGCAGGCCTGTTCAGCCCCGCCGCGCTGCTCTGGTGCGCCATCCCGATGCTCGGCATCGCCTGGGCCTTCAACTACCTGGGCCGTCTCGACGTCAACGCGGGCGCCAGCTACTCCTGGGTGGGCCGCGCGCTGCACCCGGCGCTCGGTTTCGCCGCGGGCTGGTCGCTGGTCGTCTCGGCGCTGATCTTCATGGTCGCGGGCTCGCTCCCGGCCGGTCAGTACACCCTCTCCCTCTTCTCCGACTCGCTCTCCAGCAACACCTGGGCCTGCGTGGGCGTCGGCGCCTTCGTCTTCCTGGTGATGGCGCTGCTGGTGCTGCTCGGCGCGCGAATCACCGCGCACGCGCAATGGATCATGACCGGCATCGAGGTGCTGATCCTCGCGGGCTTCGGCATCGCGGCGCTCATCCACGGCGGCAGCGCGGCGCACTTCCAGTGGTCCTGGCTCTGGGGCTTCGGCCACTTCGGCGGCTTCAAGGGCTTCGCCGGCGCGGCGCTCGTCGCGGCCTTCTACTTCTGGGGCTGGGACGTCACCGCCAACCTGAGCGAGGAGACCACCGACTCGCAGAAGAACTCCGGCATGGGCGGCCTGCTCGGCGTCGCCGCGGTCTTCGCGCTCTTCGAGATCGTCACCATCGCGGTCAACATGATGGTCACCCAGAAGGACATCGCGGGCGGCGCGCCGTTCCTCAACACCCTGGGCGAGGCGGTCTGGCCCGGCGCCGGCGGCAAGATCATGGTGCTGGCCGTGGTGCTCTCCACCATCGCCACGCTGGAGACGACGCTGATCCAGATCAGCCGCTCGCTCTTCGCCATGGGCCGTGACAAGACCCTGCCGGCCGTCTTCGGCAAGACCCACGCCCGCTGGCAGACCCCCTACATCGCGCTGGCCGTCATCGTGGTCATCTCGCTGGGCCTCTTCGTCGCCTCCAGCGCGCTGGGCTCGGTCACCAAGATCCTCAACGACGCGGTCGCCGCGATCGGCCTGCAGATCTGCGTCTACTACGCGCTGGCCGGCATCGCGGTGGTCGTCGCCTACCGCAAGGTGGCGTTCAAGTCGCTGCGCAACACGGTCTTCGTGGCCGTCTGGCCGGGCGCGGGCGCGCTCTTCATGGGCTTCCTCTTCGTCGAGAACTGCATGAACCTGCCGGGCATCCAGATCGCGATCGGGCTCGGCGCGCTGGCCGTCGGCGTCATCCCGATGGGGATCTACTGGGCCAAGGGCAGCGAGTTCTACACCAACCCAGGCGCCCGCCTCGACGCCGCGCTCGCCGACGCGGTCGACGCCGAGTTCGGCAGTTCGTCGCTGACGACGACCGCCTCGCACGGCGGCGGCGTCGCGACCGATCTATGACGCTCCATCAGCACCTCTAGCCGCAACCGGCAGTCAACGACGACTGCCGGTTGTCGGCTTTTCCGCATTTCCGCATGTCCGCGTTCCGGTACTCATGCAGGGGGAGCCACCATGGCCCGCGCCTCACGACGCCGCACCACCGCACCACCGTTCGACCCGACGCTGGGCGACGCCGACCTCGCCACCGCCCGACGGGACCTCGTCGTCGGACGCTGGCAGGGCGCCCGGGACCTGCTGCGCGCCACCGGCCGCGACTGGGACCGCCGTACGCACCGGCTGCGGATGCTCGCCGACGCCGCGGCCTCCACCCGCACCGTCGAGTCCTGGCAGGTCGCCGAGCCGACCAACCCCGACGCCCTGGTGCTGCGCGCGGAGACGGAGGTGCAACGCCTCTTCCTCGCCGTCGCCTCCGCCGCGCAGAACAGCGGCACGCCGCCACCGGGCCAGGACGCGCTGGACCGCCGCGAACTCGACCGCAGCGCCCGCATCTGCCTGCAGGCCGCGGAGCGGCACCCCACCGACCCCGTCCCCTGGGTCTCCCTGATGACCCTCGCCCGCCTGTACGGCGGCGGACACCCGCACGTCTGGCACTGGTGGCGCGAGCTGCAGTCCCGGGACCAGTTCAACCGGGAGGGCCACCACCAGGTGCTGCGCCACCTGTCCGCGCGCTGGCACGGCAGCTACGGCGAGATGTACAACTTCGCCCGCGACAGCGCGGCGTTCGCCCCGCAGGGCTCGCCGCTGGCCGCGCTGACGCAGGCCGCGCGGGCCGAGCACTTCCGCCACCGCGTCGAGACGGAGGGCGAGGCGGCCGTCGGCCTCACCTACCACTGGACCCACGAGGTCGCGGTCCAGGCCCTCCACGGCACCCTCCGCACCTGGATCGCCCACCGCGGCCCCACCGAGCACGCGCAGGACGTCGCGGACCTCAACCTCCTCCTCCACGGCCTCGTCTTCGCGGGGATGCTCCAGGAGGCGAAGGAGATCAGCACGGTCCTCGGCGACCGCCCCACCCGCGTCCCCTGGTCCTACTGCGGCGACCCCACCGCCCTCTTCGACCACTGGCGCACCCAACTCGGCGGCTAGCGCTCCGCCCCAGGAAGTTGCACTCCCCCAGGGGCGCGAGGCGGTGCGCGAGCAACCACCCTGTCCGGACAGCCCTGCGCGCTCGGGGCTCTACCTGCGTCGGTGGCTCGCGGCGCAGTTCCTCGCGCCCCCGAGGTGAGTGCGGCGTCCCGTGGGGATCTTGGTCACGGTTTCGGGGGTGCTGGGACGCTGTCCGAAATGCGAAGGTAGTCTCGAAGCCGCTCGAACAGTGACTCGGAACGGAGTACCTCGGTGGCCCGCAGTGTCTACGTGACCGGAATCGGGAGAGGGGACGGCCGGCAGGCCGTCGAGCTGGGGGTCATGGAGCTGCTGACCCGGCACGTCGACCGGGTCGGCCTGTTCCGGCCGCTCGTGCACGCCTCCGCCGACCACGTCGTCGAACTGCTGCGGGGGCGGTACCGGGTGGATCTCCCGCCGGAGGCCATGTACGGGCTCAGTTACGACGAGGCGGCCGCGATCCAGGCCGAGCGCGGGCAGGACGAGCTGGTCGGGCTGCTGGTGGACCGCTTCCGCGCGGTCGAGCGCGCCTGCGAGGCCGTCCTCGTCCTCGGGACGGACTTCACGTCCACCAACATCCCGGACGAGCTCGCGCTCAACGCGCGGCTCGCGAACGAGTTCGGCGCCGGCGTGCTGCCGGTCGTCGGCGGGCACCGCGAGAGCGCCGAGACAGTCGTCAACGAGGTGCGCAACGCGCACCGGACCTACACGGACCTGGGCTGCTCCATCCTGGCGATGATCGCCAACCGCGTCGCGCCGAGCGACAAGCAGGCCGTGGCGCGGCGGCTGGCGGGCCGACCGGACGTGCCGTCCTACGTGATCCCGGACGACCCGGCGCTCTCCGCGCCGACCGTCACCCAGGTGGCCGAGGCCACCCACGCCGAGGTGCTGCTCGGCGACCCCGCGGGCCTCGCCCGCGACGTGCGGCGGTTCGTGTTCGGCGGCGCGATGCTGCCCAAGTTCCTCGACGCGCTCTCCGACGGCTGCCTGGTGATCACCCCGGGCGACCGCGCGGACCTGCTGATCGGCGCCCTCGCCGCACACGCCGCAGGCGCGCCGCCGATCGCGGGGGTGCTGCTGACGCTGGGCGAGACGCCCGGCCCGAACGTGATGGCGCTGGCCTCGCGCCTGGCCCCGGGCACGCCCGTCCTGGCGGTCCAGGAGGGCAGCTACCCGACCGCGATGGACCTGTCCACGCTGGAGGGCAAGCTGACCGCGGCCAGCCCGCGCAAGGCGGAGACCGCGCTCGGCCTGTTCGAACTGCACGTCGACACCGCCGAGTTGACAGACCGGATCGAGCTGACCCGCACCGAGCGGGTCACTCCGATGATGTTCGAGCACGAGCTGCTGGAGCGCGCCCGCGGCGCCGCGCTGCGCGAGATCGTGCTGCCCGAGGGCGCCGAGGACCGGGTGCTGCGCGCGGCGGAGGTGCTGCTGCGGCGCAACGTCTGCCACCTGACGCTGCTCGGCGCCGAGGACGCGGTCCGCCGCAAGGTCGCCGAGCTCGGCCTGAACATCACCTTCGACGCGGCCGACGTCGCCGACGGGTCGGACTCCGCCCGCGCCCGCGCGCGGATCATCGACCCGGTCACCTCGCCGCTGCGCGACCGCTTCGCCGAGGTCTACGCGGAGCTGCGCAAGCACAAGGGCATGACCGTGGAGCAGGCCCTCGACGTGGTCTGCGACGTCAGCTACTTCGGCACGCTGATGGTCCAGGAGGGGCTGGCCGACGGCATGGTGAGCGGCGCGGTGCACTCGACGGCCGCGACCATCCGGCCGGCCTTCGAGATCATCAAGACCTCGCCGGAGGCGAAGATCGTCTCCTCGGTCTTCTTCATGTGCCTGGCCGACAAGGTCCTCGTCTACGGCGACTGCGCGGTCAACCCGGACCCGGACGCCGAACAGCTGGCGGACATCGCGATCCAGTCGACGGCGACCGCCGCCCGCTTCGGCGTCAGCCCGCGGGTCGCGATGCTCTCCTACTCGACCGGCACCTCCGGCTCGGGCGCGGACGTGGACAAGGTCCGCAAGGCGACGGAGCTGGTGCGCGGGCAGCGCGCGGACATCCTGGTGGAGGGCCCGATCCAGTACGACGCGGCCGTGGACCCCGCCGTCGCCAGGACCAAGCTGCCGGGCTCGGCGGTGGCGGGGCAGGCGAGCGTGCTGATCTTCCCGGACCTGAACACCGGCAACAACACCTACAAGGCCGTGCAGCGCTCCGCCGGGGCGATCGCCGTCGGGCCGGTGCTGCAGGGGCTGCGCAAACCCGTCAACGACCTGTCGCGCGGGGCGCTGGTCCAGGACATCGTCAACACCGTGGCCATCACCGCCGTCCAGGCCCAGCAGGCGGCCGCGCAGGAGCAGGAGACCGAGGCATGAGCGACGCGACCCGGGTGCTGGTCCTCAACTCCGGCTCCTCCTCGGTGAAGTACCAGCTCATCGACATGGCCGACGGCGCCCGCCTGGCGCTGGGCATCGTCGAGCGGATCGGCGAGGGCCAGGGGCGGATCAGGCACGAGCCCGCCGGTCACCCGCCGCGCGAGCGCTACCAGGCCTTCCCGGACCACGCCTCCGCGCTGAGCGCCGTCGCCGACGAGCTGGCCGCCGACGGGCTGGGGCTCGACTCCCGGCGCCTCGCGGCCATCGGGCACCGCGCCGTCCACGGCGGCACCCGGTTCACCGAGCCGACGCTGATCACCGACGAGGTGGTCGAGGGGCTGCGCGAGCTGATCCCGCTGGCGCCGCTGCACAACCCGGCCAACATCACCGGCATCGAGGTGGCCCGCAAGCTCCGCCCCGACCTGCCGCAGGTGGCCGTCTTCGACACCGCCTTTCACGCCGCCATGCCCGAGTACGCCGCCCGGTACGCGATCGACAAGGCCACCGCCGACGCCCACCAGGTGCGCCGCTACGGCTTCCACGGCACCTCCCACCAGTACGTCTCGCGCCGCACCGCGCAGCTGCTGGGCGCCTCGCCCGAGGCGGTCAACGTGATCGTGCTGCATCTGGGCAACGGGGCCAGCGCCTCCGCCGTCTCCGGCGGACGCTGCGTGGACACCTCGATGGGCCTGACCCCGCTGGAGGGCCTGGTCATGGGCACCCGCTCCGGCGACGTCGACCCGGCCGTCGTCTTCCACCTGCACCGCGTGGGCGGCCTGACGATCGACGAGATCGACGCCCTGTTGAACCGCCGCAGCGGCCTGCTGGGCCTGTGCGGGGACAACGACATGCGGGAAATCGGACGCCGAATGGGCGAGGGCGACGCCGAGGCCCGACTCGCCTTCGACATCTACGTCCACCGATTGCGGAAATACATCGGGAGTTACTACGCGGTAATGGGCCGGGTGGACGCCATCGCGTTCACCGCGGGGGTGGGTGAGAACTCCGCTGCGGTACGCGAGGCGGCGCTCGCGGGCATGGAGTCGCTGGGCATCGAGCTCGACTCGGTCCGCAACGCGGTGCGCGGCAGCTCGCCCCGGCTGATCTCGGCGGACTCCTCGCGGGTGCAGGTGGCCGTGGTGCCGACGGACGAGGAACTCGAGATCGCCCGGCAGACCTTCGCCGTGGTGCGCCGGAGTGCCGCCCCGCGCACGGAAATGCGTTGAATGCGCGGAATGCGCTCGAAAGCTAAGCCGATAGGATGAGCCATATGCGCCGAGCCAAGATCGTTTGTACTCTGGGTCCCGCGACTGACGGATTCGAACAGCTGAAGTCGCTGATCGAAGCCGGAATGAACGTCGCCCGTCTCAATATGAGCCACGGCAGTCACGCCGAGCACGAGAACCGCTACAACAACGTCCGCGCGGCCGCCGACGCAGCCGGCCGCGCCGTGGGCGTGCTCGCGGACCTCCAGGGCCCCAAGATCCGTCTCGCCACCTTCGCCAACGGTCCGGTGACCGTGGAGAACGGCGACACCTTCACCATCACCACCGAGGACGTCCCCGGGGACCAGCACAGCTGCGGCACGACCTACAAGGGTCTGCCCGGCGATGTGAAGCCCGGCGACCCGGTGCTCATCAACGACGGCGTGGTCGCCCTGGAGGTCGTCAGCGTCGACGGCCCCCGCGTGGTGACCCGAGTGGTCGAGGGCGGCGTGCTCTCGAACAACAAGGGCATCAACCTGCCCGGCGCGGCGGTCAACGTCCCCGCGCTGTCCGAGAAGGACAAGGACGACCTCCGGTTCGCCCTCCGCCTCGGCGTCGACATGGTCGCCCTCTCCTTCGTCCGCAACGCCGCGGACATCGAGGACGTCCACAAGATCATGGACGAGGAGGGGCGCCGCGTGCCCGTCATCGCCAAGGTCGAGAAGCCGCAGGCCGTGGACGCCATGGAGGAGATCGTCCTGGCCTTCGACGCGGTGATGGTCGCCCGCGGCGACCTCGCGGTCGAGTACCCGCTGGAGAAGGTCCCGCTGGTGCAGAAGCGACTGATCACGCTCTGCCGCCGCAACGCCAAGCCGGTCATCGTCGCCACCCAGATGATGGAGTCGATGATCACCCAGTCCCGCCCGACCCGCGCCGAGGCCTCCGACGTGGCCAACGCGATCCTGGACGGCACGGACGCGGTGATGCTCTCCGCGGAGTCCTCGGTCGGCAAGTTCCCGATCGAGACCGTGCAGACCATGGGCCGGATCATCGAGGCGGCGGAGGAGGAGCTGCTCTCCCAGGGCCTCCAGCCGCTCAACCCCGGCCGCAAGCCCCGCACCCAGGGCGGCTCGATCGCCCGCGCGGCCTGCGAGCTCGGCGACTTCCTGAACGCCAAGGCGCTGGTGGCCTTCACCAAGTCCGGTGACACCGCCCGCCGCCTGTCGCGCTACCGCTCCCCGATCCCGGTCATGGCGTTCACCCCGGAGGTCTCCACCCGCAACCAGCTGACCCTCAGCTGGGGCGTCGAGACCTACGTCCTCCCGCAGGCCCCCAACACCGACGCCATGGTCGACCAGGTCGACGAGGCGATGGTGGCCCAGGGCACCTACGGCAAGGGCGACACCATCATCGTCACCGCCGGCTCCCCTCCGGGCATCATCGGCACGACGAACATGGTGCGCGTGCACCACCTGGCGACGGGCGACTGACCGCTCCTCCGGAACCTCGCACGGCCCCTCGGCGCCACCGCGCCGGGGGGCCGTCGTCGCCTGTGCGAAGGTCCGCCCGGTGTCGGGGCGGTGTCCGCCCGGCGCTCAGGCGAGCGCGCCCAGCACCGCCCACGGATTGGGCAGCTCGCCCGCGGTGGCGTAGCCGTGCACCGGGGCGTACGGCGGGGCCGCGTAGACGAGGTGGGTGCCCGCATCGGGGGCGCGGTCGCCGTAGGCGCTCCAGGGGCCCTCGAAGGTGACCACGAGGTCGGCGAGGTCCAGGTAGGCCGGGTGGGGCGGGAGGCCCGGGTTGAGGACCACGTAGGCGGCCCCCAGCGAGCGGGCCGCGACGGCGAGGCGGACGTAGTGCGGGAGAGCCTGCGAGCCGTCGGGGGTCTGGTCCAGGAAGACGCCGTCGACGCCGTACCAGTCGCGGTACGCCGCGATCTCCGCGACCACCTCGGCATGCGGGCGGCGGCCGTAGTCCGTGTCGACGTAGCCCAGCACGCGGGTCGGGGTGAGCTCCCCGCGCTCCCGCGCGTACGCCGGGTCCGGGGCCGGGCCAGGACCGCTGGCGGGGTTGACCACGACCGCCGCGAGCCGCGGCGCGGCCGCCCGCAGCACGGCCCATGACGCCGGGTCGGCGCTCGGATGGAAGTACGCGGGGACCAGGGGACGGGGTATCGCGACGTCGCTCACGCCCGGTTCAACGATGCCGCGCGCATGAGGAAACCCCCACCGGGCGAACCGGAGGGGGCTCTCAGCGTGAGCGACCGTGCGAGCGACGGCTCACTGGCCGAGCGGCGTGTAGTACAGGTGCATGCCCGGGATGGTCAGGTTCCCCCCGAACTGGCCCTGCTGAATCGCCGTCACGTTGCCCAGTTCGAGGGTGAGCGGGATCGGGACGGAGCCGATCAGGTTGTAGAGCCACTGCGGCAGCGTGTCCGGCGTCAGGTCGATGCCGATGTTCAGCAGGCCCAGCGGGATGCCCTCGGCCGCGAGGATGGTGCCCTTCAGCTCGGTGACGTACATCGTCACCGTGCCGCCGCGCATCGTCGAGGTCGAGCCGGGCGAGCCCTTGACGTGGATCTCCTGGCCGCGCTGGTTCGCGGACATGTCGAGGTCGCCGATGTTGACCTCCTCCGCGGTGAACTTCAGCACGCGCTCCGTGCTGCCGTCCGCCAGCGGGACGGTGACGACGCCGTGGAACTCGGTGTTGATCAGCTTCAGGTCGGAGGAGTGCAGCGTCCACTTCTCCACCGGCATGGTGCCGGC
The DNA here is from genome assembly GCF_000787815.1 of Streptacidiphilus neutrinimicus. Lineage (GTDB taxonomy): Bacteria > Actinomycetota > Actinomycetes > Streptomycetales > Streptomycetaceae > Streptacidiphilus > Streptacidiphilus neutrinimicus. The sequence goes on along the minus strand of NZ_BBPO01000082.1, from coordinate 16,717 downwards.
CGCCAGCTGCGAGCTGACCGAGGTGTCCAGCGGCGCGGCCAGGTGGCTGATGTCGCACTGCTTGGTCGGGTCGCTGCTCGCGGACGCGCTCGGCGTCGGAGTGGTGGTCGGGACCGGGGTGTGGACCGGCGCCGGGGTCGGCTTGCTGCTCGGCGTGGCCGAGGGCGAGGCCGAGGCCGACGGCGTGGTGGCCGATGTGCTCGGCGTCGCCGCGCCGCGCACCGCGGCGGAGTGGGCCACGGACGCCGCGGAGGGCGTCGCCGAGGGCGAGACGGACGGGGTCGGCGTCGTGTGGGCGGTGAGCCCGCCCAGCAGGCCGCCCAGGAGGCCGCCGAGGAGGCCCCCGGAGGAGCCGCCCTGCGAGGGGCTGGGCGAGGGAGAGGGCGTTCCGCCGCCCCCGCCGGTGCCCGTACCGCCACCCGTGCCCGTGCCGCCGCCCGTGCCCGTACCGCCCGTGCCACCGCCGGTACCGGTGCCGCCCGTGCCCGTGCCGCCGGTGCTCGACGTCCCGCCGGTGCCGCCGGTGCTCGAGGTGCCGCCCGAGCCGCTGCGCTGGGTGGGCAGGGACGAGGTCGCGCTCTTGCTGGACTTGACGGTCGTTCCGGCGGTCTTCGGGGCGGCGCTCGGCGTGCTGGACGGTGACGCACCGGTGTCCGTACCGGGGGCACCCTTGGTGCAGGCGGCGCCGGCCGTCTCCGGAGCGGACGCGGGCACCGCCTTCGGCGCCATCCTCGGGCCGGCGTCGGCGGCGAAGGCCAGCTTCGGCGCCAGGGTGCCCATCAGCAGGGCCGTCGGCATCGCGGTCAGGGCGATGGCACGACCGACGGGGCGCTGGATGCGCCCGCGCACGGTGGGCCGGGGAGCAGCGTGACGGCCGGCGTTACGGCCCTGCTGCTCGTTCTCACTCGACACTCTTGCTCTCCTCCTGCGGCTCCTGCGGCTGCTGCGCCCACGGCGTCGCCGTCGGCTGCTCGGCCGCGAAGGCCTCGCCCGCCTGCTGGGTCGGAAGAACCACCTGGGTGTCCGCCTCCGCCGTCCGCTCGGCCACCGCCGACTCCGCGCCGTCGGCCGGAGCCCCCTCGGGCGTCGCCTTCAGCGGCGCCCACGAGCACGCCAGGGCGCCGCCGAGGATGCCGAGGATCAGGCCCAGTCCGAAGCCGCCGAAGTTGGAGACCGGCAGCGAGATGATGCTGAGCACGATCGACGCGATCCCGGCGAAGACACGGATCAGCGGCTGGAACCAGCACGAGACGCCGAGCGCGATCAGCAGCAGGCCGATGACGGCCGAGCCCGCGCCGGCCGTGGTGGCCATCTGGATCCGCAGCGCGCCCACGTTGAGCGTGGCGTACGGGAAGTAGAGGATCGGCCCCGCGGCGAGCAGGACAAGCAAGCCGCCCCAGAACGGGCGGGTCCGGCGCCAGTCACGGAAGGCTCGGCGGGCCTTGGAGAACCCACTGATCGGATCGGGCTGCGCCGTCGTCGTCGCGCTGGTCACGTGGCAGCTCCCAAGGGTGTAGCTCGTTGGGGGGTGGAACTCGATGGCTCGAACCCGTGGGTTCGGAAGGCTCAAAGGGTGTGGCGGACAGGCCCTCCCCGCCGAAAGACCTCAGGTACCTCGGTTACGTCAGAAGCAGGGGTTGCTGCCGGACGAGAGGTTGAGGTGCATGTTCGCCAGAGCGAAGGTGCCGGCCGAGGTGGCCCACGCCGTCTGCTTGACGTTGGTCAGGTCGGCGGAGTCCGCCTCCTGGCCGAAGCTGCCCGCGAAGCCCTGCTGGGAGGCCGAGGTGGAGTCCACCGGGCCCTTGCTGATGGCTCCGCCGGCGACACCGATGTTGATGTTGTTGAACGTCGCGGTGTCGGCCTTCAGGTCGGTCATGTCGATGTACAGCTTCGACGCCTGGACCGGCGTGCCCGCGTCACCGGCGAGGATGCGCAGGGTGTAGTCGCCCCACGGCATCGGCACGTCGACCGACTGGCACAGGTTGGTGATGGTGGCGCTGTTGAAGCCGGAGACGGCCACCGGCATCGGCGCCTTGCTGCCGTCCTTGGTCGAGACGACCGTGTCGACGGTGCCGTACTGGGAGAAGCCGTTGCCGTGCAGCGTGCCGGCCTCGACCTTGAACGACGCGCCGGAGAGCGCGAAGGACGCGGCGAGCGCGCCCTGGGCGATGCTGACACCGACAGCGGCGGTCGCCGCCAGCGTCGGGACCATGACGACTGCGAACCGCTTCCAGCGGGTCTTGCCGAAGGTCTGGGACATGAGTCGAGATCCTCCTTCTCGGACGTACATCTCCCGACTGGGTGTGGGTGCCCGGCCGGAGATGGGGAGAAGAGCTACGTCCTCGGGAGGTGAGAGCACCCCCGAGCGACAACCACTCGTGCGTGCCGAGGGGCACGCCCGTTGCGAGTACAGGCTCCATCCGGTGGACGGAGACCCCCCTGTCCTCAACTCAGATGCCGGCGAACCGACACCCCGCTCGGTGGGGATTCCGTCCCCCCGCCCCGACCGGCTGCCGGGGAAATGGGTGATGGACCGAGCGTGCTGATCGTGGTCCATGCGGAGCCGCTGCACAAGTGGTTCATTACCGATGAGTAAGGAACACGTGAACCAGGCCCCACGCGTCAGTGGGCCCGATATGACGCTCCGTGAGCACCCTCGACCGGCGCTCAGGGTCAAGCCGCAGGAAAGGTGGGCACAACAGGCGAAGACGGCCACGATGAGTGACCGCCTCGCCGGAATGTCAAGATTTGATAAACGTATTCACCGTGTCGACACATCGCCGCAACACGCTCACAAAGGTGACACCCACTAGAAGAGCTTGCGTGCCAGTGCTCCCCGGGCCTTCACAACCCGCGGGTCGTCGGCGCCGATGACCTCGAAGAGCGAGAGCAGGTGCAGACGGATCTTGTCGCGCTCCTCACCGAAGGTGACGCCGACGGCGTCCACCAGGCGGCCGAAGGCGTCGTCCACATGACCGCCCACCAGATCGAGGTCGGCCGCGGCGATCTGGGCCTCGGCGTCCTTGGGCTTCTCCGCGGCGGCGGCGCGCACGGCGCCCGGCTCCAGACCCTGCACCCGCTGCAGCAGCTCGGCCTGAGCCAGGCCCAGCTTGGCCTCTTCGTTGCCGGGCTGGTCGGCGAGGACGTTGCGGTAGGCCTGGATGGCGCCGCCCAGGTCTCCGGCGTCGAGCGCGTCGTGGGCCATCGCGAGCGCGGGATCCTGCGGGGGCTCCACGCCCTCCCCGGCGACGGCCTCGCCCTTGCCGCTGCGGGCGCCGGGCTCGCCGGCGATGCCGAAGCGCTCGGCGGCCTCCTTGATGAGCTGGTCCAGCAGCGGGCGGATCTCCTCCGCCAGGGCCGGACCCTCGAACAGCGGGATCAGCTGGCCGGCGACGACGACCAGCACCGTGGGCAGGTCGCGCAGCTGGAGCTGCTGGGCCAGGCGCTGGTTCTCCCGGACGTCGACCTCGGCCAGCACGAAGCGGCCGTCGTACTCCTCGGCCAGCGCCTCCATCACCGGGACCTGCTGCTCGGCCGGGCCGTAGCCCTCTGCCCAGAACAGCAGCAGCACCGGGACCTCGGCCGAGAGGGGGACGATCTGTGCCTCGAAGTCGGCCTCGTTGACAGAGAAGATCAGCGGCTCGGCCGCGGCGTCCGCCCCGTCCGCCTCGGCCTTTCTGGCGCGCTCGGCGCGCATCTGCTCCGCCTTGGTGGCGGCGTCGGCGGCCGCCTTGACCGCGGCGAGGTCGACCGCGCCGCGCAGGGACATGTTGTTCCGTGGCTGCATGGGCCTATCCTCCCCCGTCGGCCGGTCCGTTCGCACCAATACCCCGCTGTACTGCCGGATGCAGGACCATGGGGGCTGTGATGCGTGTGACAAGGTCGTGCTGCTTGTCGTACTGGTCAGCGAGCGCGGATCCCCATCCGCGCGACAGCGTGGTTGTCGCTCTTTCGCTACGAGTCGTAGCGTATATGCAGCCCCGGGCGGCGCGCAGCAGCTTTCGGGTGAGCTGCGCCACTCTTGCGGACGGCCCTCTCGGCGACCGGAGTACCGACGAGTAGCCTTCGTTAACCCAGTCGTCACACAAGGAGCCGACGTGACCCCACCGTCCGGCCCCCGCAAGGGCCGCCCGCGCAACGCCGACGCGGACGGAGCGATACTCGCCGCCACCCGCGAGGCGCTGGCGGAGCTGGGCTGGGGTGGCCTCACCATGGGCGACGTCGCCGCCCGCGCCGGCGTCGCCAAGACGACGCTCTACCGGCGCTGGCCCTCCAAGAACGAACTCGTCGTGGCCGCCGTCGCGGAACAGCTGGACGAGCTGGAGATGGCGGACCTCGGCAGCCTCCGCGCCGACATCGAGGCCGTGGTCGCCCAGTTCGCCGCGCTGCTGTCGGCCCCCGAGACCCAGGCCGCCCTGCTCGCCCTCTTCGCCGAGGCCACCCGCGACCCGCTGCTGCGCAGACGCGTCCGCGAGTCCATCATCGAGCCGCAGAAACGTCTCGTCATCGCCGGCCGCGCCGCCGCGCAGACCCGCGGCGAACTGCCGATGGACGCCTGCGAGGAGACCGCCTCGGCGGCGGTCGACATCATCTTCGACACGGTCGCCGGCACCGTCGTCCACCGCATGCTCGTCAGCGGCGAACCCGCCACGGCCGAGTGGATCAGCGCCTTCACCACCCTGCTCCTCGCCCCGCTGACGGAGCTCGCGGTCGGCTAGGTCAGCTGGCTGCTGGACGTCCCCTCCGGCGACGACGCGCCGCGGCGTACGCCCGCGACGACGACGAGGGGCCGACGGCGTACGTGATCGACGCCGTCGGCCCGGAGACGGGGAAGCCGGGGAGGCCGGAGGCTCAGAAGCCGGCGGGCTCCACGTAGACGCCCCACTCGTCGCGCAGCGCGTCGCAGATCTCGCCGAGGGTGGCCTCGGCGCGGACCGCGTCGAGCATCGGGGGGATCATGTTCTCGCCCGCGCGCGCGGCGGCGAGCATGGAGGCGAGGCCGGCCTTGACCGCGGCCTCGTCGCGGGCGGTCTTGCGGTCGGCGAGGACGCGGACCTGCTCGCGCTCGACCTCGTGGCTGACGCGCAGGATCTCCAGCGGCGGGGTGACCGAGCCGGTGTGGCAGTTGACGCCGACGACGCGCTTCTCGTCCTTCTCCAGCGAGGTCTGGTACTGGAAGGCCGCCTCGGCGGTCTCGCCGGTGAACCAGCCGTTCTCGATGCCGCGCAGGATGCCGGAGGTCATCGGGCCGATCGGGTGCTGCTTGCCCGCGCCCACCGCGGCCTCGCCCATGTCCAGGATCTTCTGGAAGATCGCCTCGGCCTGGGCCTCGATCCGGTCGGTCAGCGCCTCGACGTACCAGGAGCCGCCCAGCGGGTCGGCGACGTTGGCAACGCCCGTCTCCTCCATCAGCACCTGCTGCGTGCGCAGCGCGATCTCCGCCGCCTGCTCGCTCGGCAGCGCGAGGGTCTCGTCCAAGGCGTTGGTGTGCAGGGAGTTGGTGCCGCCCAGCACCGCCGAGAGCGCCTCGACGGCGGTGCGCACCACGTTGTTGTACGGCTGCTGCGCGGTGAGCGAGACGCCCGCCGTCTGGGTGTGGAAGCGCAGCCACTGCGCCTTCTCGGTCTTGGCGCCGTAGACGTCGCGCAGGCGCTTGGCCCAGATCCGGCGCGCGGCGCGGAACTTGGCAATCTCCTCGAAGAAGTCGAGGTGCGCGTCGAAGAAGAAGGAGAGGCCGGGGGCGAAGACGTCGACGTCCAGCCCGCGCGAGAGGCCGAGCTCGACGTAGGCGAAGCCGTCGGCGAGGGTGAAGGCCAGCTCCTGAGCGGCCGTGGCGCCCGCCTCGCGGATGTGGTAGCCGGAGACCGAGAGCGGCTTGTACGCCGGGATGTTGGCGGCGCAGTACTCCATCAGGTCGCCGATCAGGCGCAGGTGCGGCTCGGGGGCGAAGAGCCACTCCTTCTGTGCGATGTACTCCTTGAAGATGTCCGTCTGCAGCGTGCCGTTGAGCACGCCCGGGTCGACGCCCTGGCGCTCGGCGGCGACGAGGTACATGCAGAAGACCGGGACGGCCGGGCCGGAGATCGTCATCGAGGTGGTGACGTCCGCCAGCGGCAGGCCGCGGAAGAGCACCTCCATGTCGGCGGCGGAGTCGATGGCGACGCCGCAGTGGCCGACCTCGCCGAGCGAGCGCGGGTCGTCGGAGTCCCGGCCCATCAGCGTCGGCATGTCGAAGGCGACGGAGAGGCCGCCACCGCCCGCGTCCAGGATCATCCGGTAGCGCTCGTTGGTCTGCTCGGCGTTGCCGAAGCCGGCGAACTGGCGGATGGTCCAGGTGCGACCGCGGTAACCGGTCGGGTAGAGGCCGCGGGTGAAGGGGAACTCGCCGGGCCAGCCGATGTTCTCGAAGCCGGGGTAGGTGGTGCCGGCCGGCGGGCCGTACGCGGGCTCGACCTCGTCGCCGGAGAGCGTGGTGAAGTCCGCGTCGCGCTTGCGGGCGCGGTCGTAGCGCTGCTGCCACCGCTCCCGGGCGGCGTCGGTCTGCTGTGCGTCCATCGGTGGTGGCCCTCGCCCTTCGGCAGAATCTGCAGATACAGAGGATGTTCGGACGTCCTAGTACCTCAATTTACTCGGACGTCCTACTACCTGTCGATTGAGACATGACGCACAACGCCCCACGGTCCGGTGAACCGTGGGGCGCGGGCGGAGGTACGCGCGAGCTCAGGCGCCGACCAACTGCTCCTGCTCCTGGGCGGCGAGCTGGGCCTTCATCTCCCGCACGACGCGGCGCTCGACGAAGAAGACGGCGGTGGGAATGGTCCCGGCGAGGACCGTCCAGATGATCTTGCCCATCGGCCATTCGAGCTTCATGCCGAGGACGAAGGCCACGACCACGTAGGCCATGTAGAGCCAGCCGTGCAGGGTGCCGACGATCATGACCGGCGTGCCGGACGCGCCGAAGCCGTAGTGGGCGACGCAGGCGACGCAGAGCAGGACCAGGCCCACGCCGGTCACGTACGCCAGTGCACGGTAGGCCGTGAGCAGAGAGGCGGGGGACTTGTTCATAGTCATCGAGAGTAGACCGACAAAAGTCGATCTCTCACACCGCCCCGGCGTTCGGCTCCGGGTCGACCGAGAGCTCCGCGTCCTCGAAGTCCCCGGCCGCTATCCGCAGCGGTCGCAGCATCGCGAAGAGCTCCTTGCAGCCCTCCGCGTCGTAGCCGGTCAGGCCGAAGTCCATGGCCATCAGGTCCCGGGTGGCCGCCTCGACGACGTCCCGGCCCTTGGGCGTGATCGCCGCGAGGACGCCGCGGCCGTCCAGTGGGTTGGGGCGGCGCGTGACCAGCCCGGCCGCCTCCAGCCGGTCGACGGTGTTGGTGACGCTGGTCGGGTGGACCATGAGCCGCTGGCCGATCTTGGACAGCGGCAGCTCGCCCGCCTGGCTGAAGGTGAGCAGCACCAGGGCCTCGTAGCGGGCGAAGGTCAGCTTGTACGGCTTGACCACCGCGTCGACCTGAGCCAGCAGGATCTGGTGCGCCCGCATCACCGAGGTGATCGCCGCCATGGAGGGGACCGCGCCCCAGCGCCGCGCCCACAGTTCGTCGGCGCGCTCGATGGGGTCGAAGTTCAGGCTCAGCGGCTTCGGCACGCTGACACCGTACCGCTTGGTCAGCCGACGGTGACCTGCCGTCTCACGCCCGGGGCTGCGGCGGGCCTCAGGCCACGGACGGCGCGGTCTCGCGCTCCTCGCGGGCCAGCAGACGCTCGGCGTAGAGACCGCCGAAGGGGATGACCGACAGCGCGGTGATCCAGACGAAGCGGCCGAAGCTCCAGCCCTGCTCGCGCCAGGCCAGCATGGCGAAGATCACGTAGGCGATGAAGAGGCAGCCGTGCAGCGGGCCGAGCACCGGCACCGCGTTGAAGCCGGAGTTGTACTTCAGGTAGGTGCAGATGAGCAGGAGCACGAACGAGACGCCCTCCGGCATGGACACCAGACGCAGGCGGTGAACGGCGGTGGTCTTCACTTCGAACCTCTCGGGAATGTCGCAATCTCGCGCCAAGGGCGCCGGTTCAGTATGACCGACGGGTATTTCCCGCCCGAATCCGGCTATTGTCCCGAGCCATGACGAGGGACTGGGACCGCCGCCACTGCGCCCGCAAGGGGCACATCACCTACGCACCGACCGAGCCGGAACTGCGTGACCGGCTTCACGTCGAGACGGCGGTCGGCACGGCCTGGCGTTGCCTGCGCTGCGGTGACTTCGCCGTCGGCGCCCCGCACGGCGACGGCGCCGCCGCCGACGCCCCCTACGTCCCGCGCGGCAAGGCGCTGCGCGACGTGTTCATCCTGCGCCTGCTGGCCGTGGAACGGCTGGTCCGCGGCGTCTTCATCGTGCTGGTGGCCTGGGCCGTCTGGAAGTTCAGCAACAGCCAGACCTCGGTCCAGCAGCTGTTCGACGACAACCTGACGCTCTTCCGCCCGATCGCCCAGCACTTCCACTACGACCTCGACCACTCCCCGATCGTCGACACGATCCAGAAGACCTTCCAGTACAGGCACAGCACGCTGCTGATCACCGCGGCCGCGCTGCTCGCCTACGCGCTGATCGAGATCGTCGAGGCCTTCGGCCTGTGGGCGGCCAAGCGCTGGGCGGAGTACCTGACGGTGGTCGCGACGGCCGCGTTCCTGCCGCTGGAGATCATGGAGCTGACGCACAAGGTCAGCGGCTTCAAGATCGGCACGCTGGCGCTGAACGTGCTGGCCGTCCTCTACATCCTGCTCGCCAAGCGCCTCTTCGGGCTGCGTGGTGGAGCGAGGGCCTTCGAGGCGGAGCGGCACGGCGCCTCGCTGCTGGAGGTCGAGGCCGCGGCGCAGCAGGCCTCGCTGAAGGCCCGGGAGGCCCACGTGGCCCAGGCGCTGACCGGCGTCCACCGGACGGCGCCACTCGATCGGGTGGCACCGCAGGGGGACGAGGCCGTGGGCGGGCCGTCGAGGATCGTTGAATAGTACACTTTTCAACTAAACGACGTATCATCGGGGCCATGGACACCACCACAGCCCCGGCCGTCCTCCCCGACGAGCCCCACCAGGACGCCGGCGAGGACGCCCCGTGGCTCACCGCGGAGGAGCAGCGTCTGTGGCGCGCCCACCTGGAGGTCAGCCGGCTCCTGATGTACCAGCTGGAGCGCGAGCTGCAGCCGTACGGGCTCTCGATCAACGACTACACCATTCTGGTGGAGCTCTCCGAGGCCCCGCAACGGCGCATGCGGATGACCGACCTCGCCGTCGCCACGCTGCAGTCGAAGAGCCGCCTCTCCCACCAGGTCACCCGCATGGAAGCCGCCGGGCTGGTCGCCCGCGACACCTGCCCCGGTGACCGGCGCGGCCTGTTCGCGGTGCTCACCGAGCGCGGCTGGGAGACCATGCGCCACGTGGCCCCGCACCACGTGCGCAAGGTCCGGGAGCACTTCATAGACCGATTCGACGAGGACCAGATCGCCTCGATGTACGAGGCGCTGGCCCCCGTCGCGGAACACCTCCGCGAGCTGCGCGGCCGGGGCTAGACGAGGGCTGGACGGACCTCGGGGTCTACGCACGGGCCCCGGGGTCCTCTCCGACGCTGCGCCAGACCGGCCAGCAGATCTCCGTGCGCCAGCGGCTCTCGTCCTCCGTGGCGGGACGGCCGGTCAGGTCGTACTCCCGCACCGGCCGGACGGGTCCACCGCCTGGCGGCGCGGGCCTTCGTGGCTGCTGACCGAGGACGGCCGGATCCTCGAGGACTAGCACCTCACCGTCCAGTCGCCGCCCGCGGCCTGAGCCTGAGCCGGTCGGCGGCCTTGTTCGCCAGGCCCCTCGCCGTCAGCCGGAGCATGTCCCGCCGACGCGGCTCGTTGTAGACGACGAAGTCGTCGAACCGGTGCACCCCGCGCCGGCCGGCGACGGCCACGGACGCGTCCCGGACGGCGGTCAGCTGGGCGGGCGTCATCTGCGGCGCCCGCTCGTCCGGCTGGTACCGCGCGCCGATCGGGTAGTCGTACCCCGGCGCCGTGCTCATCTCCACGTGGCACCCGATGACATGCGTCACCGGGTGCTCCGCGGTGAAGGCGACCAGGCGGTCCAGGGTCGCGACGAACGCCGGGAAGTCGAAGGCGTACAGGCGGCCCGGCAGCACGGTGTCGCCCGTGAGCAGGAAGCCCGTCGCCGGGTCGTGGACGGTGACCGACGCGGCGTGGTGGCCGGGCGAGCCGATCAGCGTCAACTCCCGGCCGCCCAGGTCGAATCGGACGCTGCCGGTGGGCCAGCACGCGCCGAAGCCGAAGAACTCCCGCACCGCCTCGGCCTCCCGGGCCACGACCCTCGTGAAGGGCCGGTCGGCGAACTGAGCGTCGCCGGCCACGTGGTCGCCGTGCCCGTGGGTGTGCGCGACGACCAGCTCGTAGTCCTCGCGTGGATGCCGCTCCAGCCACTCGGCGACCAGGCCGTCGACGGTCTCCCGCAGCGGGAACACGGCCGGGTCCTCGGTGGCGCCGGTGTCCAGCAGCAGGGCGCGGTCCGCGCCGAAGAGCAGGAACAGGAACGGCGCCTCGTAGTTGAGCCGCTTGCTCTGACGCAGGATCACCGTCCCGTCGTCGTAGCGGTGCACCTGGATCGCGGGCTCACCGGGCGCGCCGTGGATCCACGCGACGTCGAGCGACCGGTCGGTCATCGCCTTGCCCATCCTCTCTGTCCCCTGCCTCGTCGCCGCGGGATCCTCGTCTGCCCAGCCAACCCTTCTTGCCCCCGGGTTCGGTTCTGCTGACGGTCAGCCGGTGACCGAGGCGATCAGGTCGTCCGCGGCGGCGTAGGAGTCCAGCTCGCCCTGCGCGACCTTCTCGGCCAGCGCGTCCAGGTGGCGGTCCCCGTGCAGGCTGCCGAAGCGCTCACGCAGCGCGGTGAGGGCGATGGCCTCGATCTCCTGGGCGGCGCGACGCAGCCGCCGGGAGGCGAGCTCGCCGTTGTTGGCCATCCAGGCGAAGTGCTTCTCCAGGGCCTCGACGACCTCACCGACGCCCTCCTGCTTGGCCGCGACCGTCTTCACGATCGGCGGCCGCCAGTCCCCCGCGCTCCGGGCCTCGCCGAGGCCCAGCATGTGGTTGAGCTCGCGGGCGGTCGCGTCCGCGCCGTCGCGGTCGGCCTTGTTGACGACGTACACGTCGCCGATCTCCAGGATGCCCGCCTTCGCGGCCTGGATCCCGTCGCCCATGCCCGGGGCGAGCAGCACGATCGTGGTGTCCGCCTGCGCGGCGATCTCGACCTCGGACTGGCCGACGCCGACCGTCTCCACCAGGATCACGTCACAGCCCGCCGCGTCCAGCACGCGGATCGCCTGCGGCGCGGACCAGGCCAGACCGCCCAGGTGGCCGCGGGTGGCCATGGAGCGGATGAAGACCTCCGGGTCCGTGGCGTGCTCCTGCATCCGCACCCGGTCGCCCAGCAGCGCGCCGCCGGAGAACGGCGAGGACGGGTCGACGGCCAGCACGCCCACCCGCTTGCCCAGCCGTCGGTACGCCGTCACCAGCGCGGAGGTCGACGTCGACTTGCCCACGCCCGGCGAGCCCGTCAGGCCCACGACGTACGCGTGGCCCGTGAGCGGCGCCAGCGCGGCCATCACCTCGCGCAGCTGCGGCGAGGCCCCCTCCACCAGGGAGATCAGCCGTGCGACCGCACGGGGGCGCCCTTCTCGGGCCTGTGCGACGAGGGCGGGAACGTCGATCATCGTGCGGAGCTCCAGGCTGCAGACAAGGACTCAGGGGTTACTTGCACTCTCCAGGGGCGCGGGGAACTGCGCGAGCAGCCACCCTGTGCGAGTGGCCCTGCTCGCTCGGCGACGCACCACACGGGGTGGCTTGTCGCGCAGTTCCCCGCGCCCCTGACGGCTGCGCCGTTACGCCTTCGGCACGCGGACGATCAGCGCGTCGCCCTGGCCGCCGCCGCCGCACAGCGCGGCCGCGCCGACGCCGCCGCCGCGACGCTGCAGCTCCAGCGCAAGCGACAGCACCAGGCGGGCGCCGGACATCCCGATCGGGTGACCCAGCGCGATCGCGCCGCCGTTGACGTTCACCTTGTCGAGGGAAATCCCCAGGTCCTTCACGGACTGCACGGCGACGGCCGCGAAGGCCTCGTTGATCTCGACCAGGTCGAGGTCCTCGACGCCGATGCCCTCCTTGCCCAGGGCGTGCAGGATCGCGTTCGACGGCTGCGACTGCAGCGAGTTGTCCGGACCGGCCACGTTGCCGTGGGCGCCGATCTCGGCGATCCAGGTGAGGCCCAGCTCCTCGGCCTTCGCCCTGCTCATCACGACCACCGCGGCGGCGCCGTCGGAGATCTGGGAGGCGGAACCGGCGGTGATGGTGCCGTCCTTGGTGAAGGCGGGACGCAGCTTGCCGAGCGACTCGACCGTGGTGTCGGCGCGGACGCCCTCGTCCACGGAGAACAGCACCGGCTCGCCCTTGCGCTGCGGAATCTCCACGGGGACGATCTCGGCCTCGAAGACGCCGTTCTTCTGCGCGGCCGCGGCCAGCTGGTGCGAACGGGCGGCGATCTCGTCCTGCTCGGGGCGGGCGATGCCGAGGCGGGTGTTGTGGATCTCGGTGGACTCGCCCATCGGGATGCCGTCGAACGCGTCGGTCAGGCCGTCGTAGGCCATCGCGTCCAGCATCTCGATCGCGCCGTACTTGAAGCCCTCGCGGGACTTGGGCAGCAGGTGCGGGGCGTTGGTCATCGACTCCTGGCCGCCGGCCACGACGATGTCGAACTCACCCGCGCGGATCAGCTGGTCGGCCAGGGCGATCGCGTCCAGACCGGAGAGGCAGACCTTGTTGATGGTGAGCGCCGGGACGTTCATCGGGATGCCTGCCTTGACCGCGGCCTGGCGGGCCGGGATCTGGCCGGCGCCGGCCTGCAGCACCTGGCCCATGATGACGTACTGGACCTGGTCCCCGGCGACACCCGCGCGCTCCAGCGCGGCCTTGATCGCGACGCCGCCGAGGTCGGCGCCGGAGAACCCCTTGAGCGAGCCGAGCAGGCGGCCCATGGGAGTGCGGGCGCCCGCGACGATCACGGATGTGGTGGCGCGGCTTGCCGTGTTGCTCATGGTGGTCGAGCCCCTTTGCTGCGACGGGAACTGGCGGGCGACGGTGTGCCACGGCACCGAGTGCCAGTTGAGGGTTTTCCGCCAATGTATCGACCGGTCCGTGACAGCGTCACCCGGCACACGGTGTGATCACGGGCACGGTCGGCGCGGGTTTCGCCCGAACGCGAGTTGCGCTCTATTTGAATGAAGCGATCCCCCGTCGCTCTCATTCCCCCAGGACAGCACAGCCCTCAGGAGGACCTCCCCGTGCTGACGCGCATCGACCACATCGGCATCGCCTGCTTCGACCTCGACAAGACGGTCGAGTTCTACCGCGCGACCTACGGCTTCGAGGTCTTCCACACCGAGGTCAACGAGGAGCAGGGCGTCCGCGAGGCCATGCTGAAGATCAACGAGACCTCGGACGGCGGCGCCAGCTACCTGCAGCTGCTGGAGCCCACCCGCGAGGACTCCGCCGTGGGCAAGTGGCTGGCCAAGAACGGCGAGGGCGTGCACCACATCGCCTTCGGCACCGCGGACGTGGACGGCGACGCGGCGGACATCCGTGGCAAGGGCGTCCGGGTCCTCTACGACGAGCCGCGTATCGGCTCCATGGGCTCGCGCATCACCTTCCTGCACCCCAAGGACTGCCACGGAGTTCTCACCGAGCTGGTGACCTCCGCCTCTGAGGCAACTCACGAGTAGCAAACCTCTGAACACGCACCGCCAAGAAAAATCCGCCCGACCCCCCTGCGCTCACCCCCGATGACGTGAGAAAATGCGCCGGTGCCACAGGCCGGGTAGCCGGGGGTGCGGGCGGGGCGGGCGGGACACCGAGTGGCCCACCCTTCCCCACGATCTGCCACCATTCTCTCTGAGGCATAGGGTTCACCAAGGAGCTCACCCGGACGGCGGAGCGGGATACACCCGATCCGCGCACGGTGCGGCGACGCGATCATGGAGACGGATGGGACCGCGGAGTGCGGGGCAACGACGGCTACGAGGTTGACGATCACCTCGCCAAGTTCGAGGCCGACATGGAGCGGCTTCGCAAGGAGCGCGAGAAGGCCGTCACACACGCCGAGGACCTCGCCTACCAGGTCGAAGTCCTCCGCGCCAAGCTGCACGAGGCACGTCGGCAGCTGGCCCAGCCACGCGCGTTCGACTCCGTGGCCGGACAGGCCGAGCAGATCCTGCGCAACGCCGAGGCCCAGGCCGAGCAGCTGCGCCAGGAGGCCGAGCGCACCCGGATGGAGGCGCAGAACGCCACCGCCCGGCTGATGCAGGAGGCGGCCGAGCGGTCCGCCCGGCTCCAGGCCGAGTGGCAGGCCGAGGCCGAGGCCCGGCGCCGCCACCTGGAGGCCGAGCTCGCCGAGCTGCGCCGCAACGCCGAGCAGCACGTCAACGAGAACGTCTCCTGGGCCGAGCAGGCCCGCGCCGGCACCGAGGCGCAGGCCCGGCAGATCATGGACGAGGCGCGGGCCGAGGCCGAGCGCCTGATGAGCGTCGCCCGCGCCGAGGCCATGGCCGTCTCCGAGGCCGCCACCTCCCAGGTCGCCGCCGACGTCGAGTCCACCCGCGCCGAGGCCGACTCGGTGCTGCACCGCGCCCGCACCGAGGCCGAGCGGCTGCTGAACGCCGCCGCCGCCCAGGCCCAGGACGCCACCGAGCGGGCCGAGCGCGTCCGCGCCGACGCCGGTGTCGAGGCCGACGAGCGCCTGGCCGGCGCCCAGGCCGAGATCCAGCGTCTGCGCGACGAGGCCGCCGCCCTGCGCGGCGCGGCCGAGCAGCTCAGCCACGAGGCCGAGGCCCGCCTGGCCACCGCCGAGGCCGCCGGTCAGCAGCGCGCCGACACCGCCAAGGCCGAGGTCGCCCGGATGGTCGCGGCCGCGACCAAGGAGGCCGACGAGCTCAAGGCCGAGGCCCAGCGCCTGCTGGAGGAGGCCCGGGCGGAGATCGACCGCCTCAAGGCCGAGGCCCTCGAATCCGCCCGCACCGAGGGCGCCGCCACCGCCACCGTCCACCTCGCCAAGGCCGCCCGCACCGCCGAGGAGGTCGTCGCCCGCGCCACCGCCGACGCGGAGACGGTCCGGCAGAACGCCGCCGAGGAGGCCGAGCGGATCCGCGGCGAGGCCAAGTCCGAGGTCCAGCTGCTGCGCGAGCAGGCCAGGGCCGCCGCCGAGCAGGCCCAGGGCATGGCGCTGGACGAGATCGCCGCCCATCAGGACGCGGCCGCCCAGCTGCGGGCCGAGGCCGAGCGGCTGCGCGCCGAGACCGCCGTCGAGGTCGAGCGGACCCTCGGTGAGGCCCGGCGCCAGGCCATAGCGCAGATCGAGGAGTCGGCCCGCAGCGCCGAGGAACTGCTGGTCAAGGCGAAGGTCGACGCGGACGAGCTGCGCGGCGGAGCCGCCGAGGAGGTCGCCGCCACCCGGGCGCGCGCCGCCGAGGAGGCCCGCGAGATGCAGGCCCGCGCGGAGCAGGTGCTCACCCGCGCCAAGGCCGAGGGCGACCGGATCCGCGGCGAGGCCGAGGGCGTCCGCGACAGCGAGGCCGCCAAGGGTTCCGCCAAGGCCGAGGAGATCCGCGCCGCCGCCCAGGCCGCCGCCGAGGAGATCCACCAGGCCGCCGCGGCCGCCGCCGAGGAGCTGCGGACCCAGGCCCTCGCCGAGGCCGAGCGGCTCCGGGCCGAGGCCCGCCAGGAGCGCGACGAGATCCTGGCCGCCACCGAGCGGCTGGCCGGCGAGCGCGCCCAGCAGGCCGCCGCCGACGCCGATCAGGCCGCCGAGGACGCCCGCGCCGCCGCCGAGCTGCGCGAGCGCACCGCCGCCGAGGTCGCCGAGTCCCGCGCCCAGGCCGAGAACGAGCTCGCCCGGATGCGGGCCGACCTGGACTCGGAGATCGAGCGCCTGCGCGCCGAGGCCCAGGAGCACGTCGACCGGGACCTGGCCACCGCCAGGGCCGCGGCCGACTCCGCCGAGGCCGACGCCGAGCAGATCCGGGCCCAGGCCCGCGAGGCCGCGGCCCAGGACATCGAGGACGCCAGGACGCTGCGCGAGCAGGCCGCCGCGTCGATCGCGGAGGCCGAGGCCGAGGCCGAGCGGATCCGCGAGGCGGCCCGCGACCTGGAGGCCGACCTGGTCAGCCGCCGGGAGGCCGCCGACGCGGAGGCCGCACGCCTGGCCGAGGAGGCCCGCGAGGCCGCCGAGACCCAGGCGAACGAGCTCGCCGAGCGCCGCGTCACCATGCTGGCCACCGCCAAGGCCGACGCGGACATGATCCGTGGCCGCGCCCAGGAGGCCGCCGAGCGGGGCGAGCAGGAGCGCGCCCAGCAGCTCGCCGAGGACGCCCAGCAGCGCGAGAGCCTGCTCGTCGCCGCTCAGGTGGAGGCCGAGCGGCTGACCGCCGAGGCCCAGGCCGCCGCCGAGCAGCTGCGGCTGACGATGGATCGGCATGAGGCGGAGGCGACCGCCCGGCGCGAGGCGCTGCACGCCGAGGCCCAGGCCGCGGTGGACCACGCCGAGCAGGCACGCGTCCAGCACGCCGCCGACCTCGCCGACCTGCGGGCCAAGGCGGAGCGCGAGCTCGCCGAGCAGCGCGACGCGCTG
>NZ_BBPO01000083.1:2168-29258 GCF_000787815.1 Streptacidiphilus neutrinimicus | reverse complement strand
GGCGAGGTAGGAGGTGTCCTGCCGGAACGGGACGGCCTGGTAGAGCGAGGACGCCGCCGCCTCGGGCTGCGGGGTCCGCGGCGTGAGCGGGAGGCCCTGGACGCGTTCGACGACCTGGCGCAGGTGCTCCGGCGTGGTGCCGCAGCAGCCGCCGACCAGGGACAGCCCGTACTCGCGCACGAAGGTCTCGTGCGCGTCAGCGAGCTCCTCGGGGCTGAGCGGGAAGACCGCGCCGTCCTTGCCCAGAATGGGCAGGCCTGCGTTCGGCATGCAGGACAGGCCGATGCCCGCCTGGCGGGCGAGATAGCGCAGGTGCTCGCTCATCTCGGCCGGACCCGTGGCGCAGTTCATGCCGATGAAATCGATCCCGAGCGGCTCCAGCGCCGTCAGCGCCGCGCCGATCTCCGAGCCGAGCAGCATCGTGCCGGTCGTCTCCATGGTGACCTGCGCGAAGATCGGCAGGCTCAGCCCGGACTCGGTCAGCGCCTGCTTGACGCCCAGCACCGCCGCCTTGACCTGCAGCAGGTCCTGCGCGGTCTCGATCAGCAGCGCGTCCGCGCCGCCGGCGACCAGCCCGGCGGCGTTCCGGCGGAAGCCCTCACGGATCGCCTCGAAGGCGATGTGTCCCAGCGTCGGCAGCTTGGTGCCTGGGCCGATCGAGCCGAGCACCCAGCGCTGGCGGCCGTCCTTGGCGGCGAACTCGTCCGCGACCTCACGCGCGATCCGGGCCCCGGCCTCGGCCAGCTCCTCGATCCGGTCGGCGATGTCGTACTCGGCGAAGGCGGAGAGGTTGCAGCCGAAGGTGTTGGTCTCGACGCAGTCCACGCCCACCGCGAAGTAGGCCTCGTGCACCGAGCGGACGATGTCGGGGCGGGAGACGTTCAGGACCTCGTTGCAGCCCTCGTGGCCCTGGAAGTCCTCGAGCGTGGGGTTCCGCGCCTGGAGCATGGTTCCCATGGCCCCGTCCGCGACCACGACTCGGCTGGCGAGGGCCTCGCGCAGCGCATCGGCGCGCTCCTGGGCGGCAGGGGGGACGAAAACGGCCATGAGGGGCTCCCTGTGTGCGACGGCTGTCGGCTTTGCGCCCACTCGGTCGCGGGCGCACGAGGCCCAGCGTATTGCAGCCGACACAATCGGCTCCTCCGGATTCCGCCAGGTGGGACGCCGGTCCCGGCAGGCGGACCCGTCCGGCCCACCCGGGTTGCGCTCTGTCGGCCCTCGGCGAACCACCGGTTAAGCCGCCGCGCCGCAGGCATGGTTGCCCTTACGCTGGGCACTTACAGTCCGTGGGACGGCTCGGTCGAGCCGGATCCACGGCACAGCCTGGCAAGTGTGGAGGGAGGCACCGGGGTGGTCGAGCTTGAGGACGTGCCCGAGCTCATCGACCCGGTCATGGTGGCCGCGTTCGAGGGCTGGAACGACGCGGGGGACGCCGCATCCACCGCGGTCGCCCATATGGACGACACCTGGGGCGGCAAGGTCTTCGCCGAGCTGGATGCGGAGGACTACTACGACTTCCAGGTGAACCGCCCGACCGTCTGGCTGGACGGCGGGATTCGCCGGATCACCTGGCCGACGACCCGGCTCTCGGTGATTCGGGTGACCGAACCGAAGACCCGGGACCTGGTGCTGGTCCGGGGCATCGAACCGAGCATGCGCTGGCGCAGCTTCTGTCAGGAGCTGCTCGCGCTCGCCCACGAGCTGGGCATCGAGATGGTGGTCATCCTGGGCGCGCTGCTCGGGGACACCCCGCACACCCGTCCGGTTCCGGTCAGCGGGGTCACCTCCGACCCGGACGTGGCGCGCTCCCTGGAGCTGGAGGAGAGCCGCTACGAGGGCCCGACGGGCATCGTCGGGGTGCTGCAGGAGGCCTGCGCGCAGGCGGGCCTGCCGGTGGCGACGTTCTGGGCGGCGGTCCCGCACTACGTGGCGCAGCCGCCGAACCCGAAGGCGACGCTCGCGCTGCTGAACAAGCTGGAGGATCTGCTGGACATCCGCGTCCCGCTCGGCGAGCTGCCGGACGACGCGCGCGCCTGGCAGCTCGGGGTGGACCAGCTGGCGGCGGAGGACAGCGAGGTGGCGGAGTACGTCCAGCAGCTGGAGGAGGCCAAGGACACCGTCGACCTGCCCGAGGCGTCGGGCGAGGCGATCGCCCGCGAGTTCGAGCGCTACCTGCGCCGACGGGACAACCAGCCGCCCAAGACGGGCGACTGACCCCCTCCCTGCGCCCGCCCCGGCGCCGCACCGGGACACCCTCGGGCAGGCGACCGAAAACCCCCTTCCGCCCTCCTCGGGTCACTGCCCCGAGGAGGGCGGAGTGCGTCCGTCCGGTAAACATTGCATCAACAATGCGACCGTTCCACACCACACTCTGCTTCCGATCTGACCGTTTTTCACCACTTCGGGCAGTCGCGCAAGTCAAAAGCTCGGCAATCCCCGCAACTAGCTGTGGTGACACTCTCCTCAGCAGGCATGTTGTGGGCTTACGGTATGCGTCATGACCTCCCGCTCCTACGACGGAGTCGGTTACTACGCTCCGTCCTTTGCCTCGGACACCCCCATCTACGACAGCCTCGTGGCTGAGCGGGGCGTCCCCCAGATCGCGCCGATCAACGTGCCCGCCGCCCTCCCGCCGGCGAGCTATGACAGCTTCGGCTCCTCGTCGTACGGCTCCTCGTACGGCACGGGCTACGGCTCGTCGTTCGGGCCGGGCAGCAACCTGCCGGCCATGCCGACGCCGCGCCTGGCCTTGGGTCCCGGACCGAGCAGTCCCAGCTTCACCCCGCCCACGCCGGTGCCGGCGCAGTACCCCGCGCCGCAGCCGTACATCCCCCACCAGCCCAACTACGGTGGCGCGCCGTCCCAGTACACCGCGCCGGTCGCCCCCGTGGCCCCGCTGCGCCCGGCCCCGCCGCAGGCGCAGCCGCAGGGCGGCTACGGTTACCCCCAGCAGCAGAACCCGGGCGGCTACGGCTATCCGCAGCAGCGCGGTTACTGAGGCTCCACGGGAGGTCGAGGTCCTTCAGGGGCGCGGGGGTTCCCGCGCCCCTGAAAGGTCACCGGACCTGCACGACGTTCTAACCCTGGCACCATGGAGTCATGGCAACTCGGCTCACTGCGCTGCGGATACACCCGGTCAAGTCCTTCCACGCCCAGGCGCTGGAGTCCGCCTCCGTCGAGCCGTGGGGCCTCGTCGGAGACCGCCGGTGGATGCTGGCCCAGCCGGACGGCGAGGTGCTGACGCAGCGTGAGGACCCGCGACTGGCCCGGTTCCAGGCCGGGATCGGGGCCGACGGCACGCTGCTTCTCGCCCACCCCGACGCCGACGCGCCGCTGCGCGTCGCACCGCCGGACCCGACGGCGCTCGCGCCCGTCTCGATCTTCCGCGGCGGCTTCAGCGCCCCGGTCGTCGAGGACACGGACGTCGTCGACTGGTTCCGCAAGCTGCTCGACCGCGAGGTGCGCCTGGTCCACCTCGACGACCCGCACCGGCGCCCGATGCCCGCGACCACCAGCCTGGCCGACGCCTACCCCCTCCTGCTCACCACGACCGGCTCCCTCGACGCCCTCAACGCGCTGATCGCGCAGGACCACCCCGAGGAGGCCGCCGCCGCGGGCCCGGTCCCGATGGAGCGGTTCCGGCCGAACCTCGTGCTGGACGAGCCGACGCCGTGGGCGGAGACCGGCTGGCGGCGGATCCGGATCGGCGCGGTGGAGTTCGAGGTCGTGCAGCAGTGCGGCCGCTGCGCGATCACCACCGTCGACCAGGACGCCGGGGTCTTCGCCGGCCAGCAGCCGCTGCGCACGCTGCGCAAGCGCCGCCGCTTCGCCAGGAGCGCCGCCTTCGGCATGCACCTGGTCCCGCAGGCCCCCTACGGCACCCTGCGCCTGGGCGACGCACTCACGGTGCTCGAGTCCGGAGCGCTTCCGCAGCCGGACTGAGCGGAACCGATCACAACAGGTCACCGGTGCGGGTGGCGACCGATCGCCGTCCCGCTCGTTGTCATCGATGTCGAAGGAAGAGGGTCGGGCGAGGGTGCCGGACGCAGTACCGTGGGCGGACGCAGCAGGACGAGAGAGCTGGGGGCACCGGATCGTCATGGGAGCAGGCGTGGTGCGGGTGACCCTGGACGGCGCCTCGCGCTGGCGTCGTCGCTCGGGCGAGTACGCCACGGTCGCCGAGGCGCTGGCGGCCGCCGAACCGGGTGACACGGTCGCGCTCGGGGCGGGCGTCTACCGCGAGAACATCGTGCTGGACAAGGCCCTGACGCTGCGCAGCGCGGAGGGGCCGGGCACGGTGCGGATCGAGCCGTCCGCGGGCAGCGCGCTGATCGTGCTGGCCTCGGCGGCCGTGCACGGACTGGTCCTGGAGGGCCAGGACGGCTCCGCTCCCGCCGTCGTCATCGCCGCCGGCGCGCCGGAACTGACGGACTGCCGGATCTCGACGCGCTCCTCGGTCGCCATCGAGATCCGCGGCGAGGCCCGGCCCGTCGTCCGCACCACCAAGGTGGAGAACCTGGGCGGCCTCGGGCTGCGCGTCTCCGAGGCGGCGCAGGCCCTGGTCGAGGACCTCGAGATCGACGGCACCGGCCAGTCCGGCGTGGTCGTGCGCGCGGGCGGGGCGTTGCGCCTGCTGCGCGGCAAGGTGCGCCGCGCCTCCGGCGCCGCCCTGGTGCTGACCGGCGAGGGCAGCCGCATCGAGGCGGAGGGCTGCGAGTTCACCGAGGTGGACGGCAACGGCGTCCAGGCCGACGACCGGGCCGAGGGCGTGCTCGTCGACTGCACCGTCTCGCGCGTCTCCGACAACGGCCTGACCCTGGACGGCGCGGCCACCCTGCGGCTCGAAGGCTGCCGCCTGCACGACATCCCGGAGAACGCCGCCGACCTGCGCGGCCGGGCCAGGCTCACGCTGACGGGCAGTCGGCTGCGCTCCTTCGGGCGCAACGGCTTGTCGGTCTGGGACACCGACACCTCCGTCGAGGCGGTCGGGTGCGAACTGCTCGACAGCACCGGCGACTACCCGGCCGTCTGGGTCATCTCCGGCGCCACCGCCAAGCTGACGGACTGCCGGATCCAGGACGTCCCCGACGGCCTTTTCGTGCTGGACCGCGGCTCGGCGGCCGAGGCGTCCGGCTGCACGCTGAGCCAGGTGCGCGGCACGGCCGTCTCGGTCAGCTCGGGCGCGACGGTCCGTCTGGACCGGCTGACCGCGCAGGACGCGACCACGGGCGCCTGGTTCCGCGACCACGGCAGCGGCGGCCTGCTGACGGACTGCGAGATCTCCGACACCGCGACCGGCGTCATCGTCACCCGTGGCGCGGACCCGGTGCTGCGCGGCTGCACGCTGCGCGGCAGCGGCGAGGCGGGCGTCTACGTCTCCGCGGGCGGGCGCGGCTCCTTCGAGGAGTGCCGGGCCACCCACGGCAAGGGCTACGGCTTCCACGTCATCGACGGCTGCCCGACGGTGCTCACCCGCTGCCGCGCCGAGCAGAACGCGCGCGGCGGTTTCGAGTTCTCCGAGCCCGGCCCGGTGGCGGAGGCCTGCACCTCGGACGACGCGAGGCCCTCCCCCGCGCCCGTCGTCGCCGCCGGGACGATCGCCGACGAGCCGCCGCTGGCCACGACCCTTCCCGGCGCCGCGCTCGTGCGCGCCCGCGTGCTGATCCCGGCGCAGCCGCTGGCCTCCGGACTGCCGCAGATCGCCCCGATCCCGGACTGCCGTCCGGCCGAGGAGGCGCTGGCGGACCTGGACGCGCTGGTCGGTCTGGGGACCGTCAAGCAGGAGGTCCGCACGCTGATCGACCTGATCTCGGTCGGCCGCAGGCGTCGCCAGGCCGGCCTGAAGGCGCCCTCGCTCCGCCGCCACCTGGTCTTCACCGGCTCCCCCGGCACCGGCAAGACGACGGTGGCCCGCCTCTACGGCGAGATCCTCGCCTCGCTGGGCGTGCTGCAGCGCGGCCACCTCGTCGAGGTCTCCCGGATGGACCTCGTCGGCGAGCACATCGGCTCCACCGCGCTGCGCACGGCGGAGGCCTTCGACCGCGCGCGCGGAGGGGTGCTGTTCATCGACGAGGCCTACGCGCTGGCCCCGGAGGACGGCGGCCGCGACTTCGGCCGCGAGGCGATCGACACACTGGTGAAGCTGATGGAGGACCACCGCGACGAGGTCGTGGTCATCGTCGCGGGCTACACCTCCGAGATGGAGCGCTTCCTGGCCGCCAACCCCGGTGTGGCGTCCCGCTTCTCCCGCACCATCACCTTCCCCGACTACACGGCCGAGGAGTTGCTGCGGATCGCGCGGACGCAGGCCGAGGAGCACGAGTACGAGCTGTCCGACGCGGCCGAGGACGCGCTGCTGGCCCACTTCGCGGCCCTGCCCAAGGGCCCGACGTTCGGCAACGGACGGACGGCCCGGCAGGTCTTCGAGACGATGATCGAACACCATGCGGTCCGGGTCGCCCAGCTGCCCGACGCGACGACGGAGCAGCTGCAGCTGCTGCTGCCCGAGGATCTGCCGTAGGGCGTCGGCTGCGGGCCGGTCAGCCCACCGTGGTGGGAGCCTCCTCGATCGCGCCCAGCAGCGCGTCGCGCGCCAGGAGGAAGCGCGGGTCGAGCCGGTAGTCGAAGTGCCCGTTCACCGGCACCAGGATCGGGTACTCCTCGCTGCGCCCGAACGCCAGCGGGTCGGGGAAGGCCGGCTGGTCGGGCGCCGGGCTGCCCGCGCAGGCGGGGATGCGGACGGGGCCCCCGATCGGGTCGGTGAGGCGGAAGAGGTTGTCCCAGCGCGGCATGTCCCGCTGCAGCCGCATCAGCTGGTCCGGGCCCATGTAGGCGGGGAAGAACCGCCCGTACAGGCGGCGCAGGGGCGAGCCGTAGGTCAGCAGGGCGACCCGGCCCCGGGTCGCGGGGTCGAGCTGCCACATGGCCGCCGCGGCGAGCACCGTGCCCTGGGAGTGGGCGGAGAGGACCAGTCGGCGGGCGGGGTCGGCGGCGAGCCAGGTGCGCATCCGGGCCTCGATGTCCGGGACGGCGCGCTCCGCGTAGCACGGCGGGGCGAGCGGGTGGGCCGCGCGCGGCCAGAAGGTGCCGATGTCCCACAGCACGCCGACGGTCCGCCGCCGCGTCGGCGAGGTGTAGGCGCTGCGGCCGAGCGCGACCAGGCCCACGAGGAAGGCGGTGGTGAGCCATCCGCCGAGGCTCTGCAGCATCTCGCCGAGCCGGGATCCGATCATGCCCAGGTCGGCGGTCGCGGCCGTCAGCGACTCCCCGCTGAACAGCGCGCCGGCCAGCGCGACGAGGAGCTGAACGGCCGCGGCCAGCGCCAGCGTGCCGATGACGCCCGTCCCCGCCTCGGTCAGCCGCGCGCCGGCCAGGGCCGTGGTGATCTGCCCGGTGCGCGGCGAGTCCGTCGTCGGCGGCTCGTCGTAGGCGGCGAGGACGGCCGACCGCAGCGCCTTCTTGGCGCGCAGCAGCGAGACCACGAGCCGCAGCACGACCGCCAGCAGCACCGGCGCGAGCAGCGTGGTCCCGCTCGCGTGCCAGACCAGCAACGGCACGGCCTGCGGCCGGTCCCCCTTCCCCGCGAGCCGCTGCGCGGCGAGCAGCGCGGCCCCGGACGTGAACAGCGCCCCGAGCCCCAGCGCGAGCAGCCCCGTCGCCGGCCCCGCCAGCCCGCGCAGCGCACTGCCCCCAGGCCCGCCGAACCCGACATCCGCCGGCTCCGCCGCCCCGAGCTCGGGCCTCGGCACCACCAGCCTCGGATCCACAGGCGCGGCCGGATCGATGTGCCCGACGAACTCCCCCACCCCGGCACGATCGACCACCGCGGCGAGGTCGACCGGCGCAGCCGGCGTCGAGGGCGCGCCCGAATTCAGCTGCACGGTGGGGTCGATGGGCACGGTCGCGTCGGCGGGCGGGCTCGATGCGAGCGCGGCCATGGCCCCCGGCACGGCCGGGTCGACCGGCGCAGCCGGCGTCGAGGGCGCGCCCGAATTCAGCTGCACGGTGGGGTCGATGGGCACGGTCGCCTTCGTCGTCTCCGTCCCGTTCGCCGCCGCGGACAGGTTCGCGGGCACGGCCGCGTTCGTCGGCACGGCCGGGGCCGGGTCGGTCGTCGCCGCCGGATCCGGCAGCGTGGTCGCGTTCGACGTCGCGACCGGATCTGCCGGGGTCGTGGTGCGGTGGCCGCGGGTCAGGGACAGGGCGGTGACGGCGAGGGCGAGGGTCAGCACGAGCTGGCCGGCCAGGAGCGCGGCGAAGCCCTGTTCCGCGCCGGGCAGGGGGCCGGTCGCGGTCCAGGCCGGGCGAGTCCATGCGGCGTAGCCGAAGACCAGCACGGCCAGGCCCGCCGCGACGGTGAGGAGCACGCGGGGCGGGAGCGCGTCCGCGCCCGTGCCGAGGCCGGCGAGCAGGAGCGCGCCGACGGCGACGAGCAGGACCAGCAGGGCGATCCCGATCCAGGCCTGGTGCGGTGCGGCCTGCCGGTCGCGGGCGATGACGGGCACCAGCACCGTCCAGGCGACGGTGAGCAGGCCGGCCGCGAGATGCAGCGGGCGCAGGCGGCCGACGGTGGCGACGCCGTACCAGAAGCCGCTGGTCTCCATCTCGATCGGCTCGTCGCCGGTGCGCGGAGCCGACATCGGGCGGACCCGCTCGTAGCTGCTCCACGTCACTCGGGACAGCTGCCCGAGCGCGGCCAGCATCGCGAGCGGCACCAGCGCGGCGACGACGAGGCGGCGTCCTGGCTGTCCCCACCAGCCGCCGTGGCCGCCGAGCGCGAAGACCACCCACGAGTGATGGGCCACGCAGGCGCCGTCCGCGGCGCACTGCCAGGCCGCGAGGTCCATCGCGATCTCGCAGGCTCCTGCGGTGAGCAGCACCGTGAGGGAGACGGCGAGCAGCCGGGCCAGCGCCGAGTAGACGCCGTTCAGGCGGGGGTGCGCGGCGGCGCCGGGCGGCCCCGGCGGCCGCATCCAGTGGACCAGGTTGGCGAACATGAACGGCAGCAGCAGGAGCCAGAGGGCGCGGCTGGCCGCGCCGGAGGTCAACTTGGCCCAGGAGTAGGCCTCCAGCACCGCGTCGCCCGCGTAGTCCGCCGGATGCTGCTCGGCGTCCTGATCGGGCCAGCGACGGTAGGTTCCGGACATCGAGTCGCCGGTCATCTGCTTGAGGTGCGGGCTCTCCAGCATCACCTCGGGCGTGGTGCCGCCGACCCCGTGGACGAGCAGTTCCAGCCGAAGCGGAGCGGGCCGCGCCGAGGCGCCCTCCGGCGTGCGCTGTCCGGGCAGCGGCGCGGCCTCCCCGTCCGTCCCGTCCGTTCTCCCCGTCCCGTCCGTCCCGATGCCGTCCGTCACGGCCGTGTCCATCCCCGTTGCCCCGTTCATCCCGCTGTCCCCGTCCGTCCCCGCCGACCGTGCCGACGGCGTCTCCGCCCGATGGCCACCCCGCAGATGTCCTGCGGATATGCTGCCGCTTTCCGCCGTTCCGTACAGCACTTTCGCGCCACGGGACACGCGGGCGTGGCAGGATGACGCGAAGTACGGACGGTCCAGCCGTCCCCAGCGCGGAGCGAGCGGAGAGGACGGGAGCCGGGTGGCCGAGAACAGCGGTCTGCTGGCGGAACAGCGGCGCGCCCTGATCCTGGACGAGGTGCGCCGCCGTGGCGGCGTCCGCGTCAACGAGCTGACGCGCAAGCTCAACGTGTCCGACATGACGATCCGACGGGATCTGGACGCGCTGGCCCGCCAGGGGATGCTGGAGAAGGTCCACGGCGGCGCCGTGCCGGTGCTCGAGGCCAGCACGCACGAGCCCGGCTTCGAGGCCAAGTCGGCGCTGGAGCTGAGCGCCAAGGAGGAGATCGCCGAGGCGGCCGCCCGCCTGGTCGCCCCCGGCAGTGCGGTGGCCCTCTCCGGCGGCACCACGACCTACGCCCTCGCCCACCACCTGGTACGGATCGAGGGCCTGACGGTGGTGACCAACTCGGTCCGCGTGGCGGACGTCTTCGAGCACGCGGCCCGTCAGGGCACAGCCGCGTCCCCGCCGTCGACGGTCGTGCTGACGGGCGGCGTCCGCACCCCCTCCGACGCGCTGGTCGGCCCGATAGCGGACCGGGCCATCCGCTCGCTCCACTTCGACCTGCTCTTCCTCGGATGCCACGGCATCTCCCTGGAGGCGGGCCTGTCCACGCCCAACCTGGCCGAGGCGGAGACCAACCGCAGTTTCGTCGCGGCGGCGCGCCGGGTGATCGCCGTCGCGGACCACACCAAGTGGGGCACGGTCGGGCTCTCCACCTTCGCCTCGCTGGCCGAGATCGACACCCTGGTCACGGACTCCGGCCTCCCGGCGGAGATCCGGAGCGCCGTCGCCGAACACGTCCGCGAAGTCGTCATCGCTGGCTGACGGCATGCGTGTCCGATGTCACCTTTAAAGCTTGACGGGGCGTCAACTAGGCTGCGCCCACCCTGATCCATGGAAAGAGGTGCCCGGTGGGCGTACGTCTGTCCCCGGTGACGACTGAGTTCCTCCAGTCGGCGCCGCTGCGAATCGTCGTCACCCAGCGTCTCGAGGCGTCCCGCGAGGCGCTGTTCGCGGAGCTGACGGACGACGCCTCGACCTGGCCCCAGTGGTGGCGCGAGATCACCCGCGCCTCCTACACCGGGCCCGGTCCCTACAGCACCGGCGCGGGCCGTTCGGTCTCGCTGCGCGGCGGGGTGCGCTTCGTCGAGAGCGTGCTCGTCTGGGACGAGCCGGAGCGCTTCGTCTACCGGATCGAGGAGACCAACCTGCCGGGCGCGCACGCCTGGATGGAGGAGTGGCTGCTCACCTCGGGCCAGGGCTCCGGCACGACGCTGCGCTTCACGATGGCCATCGAAGGCCACGCAGCCCTGGAGCTCCCGCTCCAGGCCGTCCGCCCGATGGTCATGCGCTCCGTCCGCCAGGCCATGCGCCGGCTCGACGCCCGCGCCCACCAGGCGCGATAGAAAGATCGGCCGAAACAGGTGCTCCGCGCGGAATGCGTGGCGTACGAAGCGGGTTGGCACGAGCAGCGACGGCTCCCCGTCGCTCAGCACGCCGGGCTCCACGGCCCTGCGGGCACACAGCCACGACCGCACCCGGAAAGGCTCTCCCATGAAGATCGGTATCATCGGCGCGGGCAACATCGGCGGCAACCTGACCCGGCGGCTGACCGCGCTCGGGCACGACGTCTCGGTCGCCAACTCCCGCGGCCCGGAGACGCTGGGCGAGCTCGCGAAGGAGACCGGCGCGACGCCCGTCACCGTCGCGGAGGCCCCGCGCGACGCCGAGCTGGTCATCGTCACCATCCCGCTGAAGAACGTCCCGAGCCTGCCGAAGGACCTCTTCGCGCAGGCCGCGCCCGGTTTCACGGTGATCGACACCAACAACTACTACCCGCAGCAGCGCGACGGCCGGATCGCCGCCATCGAGGACGAGGGCCTGACCGAGAGCCGTTGGGTGGCCCAGCAGCTCGGACACACCGTGGTGAAGGCCTTCAACGGCACCTACGCCGCCGACATCCTGGAGCGCCCGCTCCCCGCCGGTGCTCCGGGCCGCCAGGCGCTTCCCGTCGCGGGCGACGACGCGGCCGCGAAGAAGCTGGTGCGCGAGCTGATCGACCAGCTCGGCTTCGACACGGTCGACGCCGGCGGTCTGGACGACTCATGGCGGCAGCAGCCGGGCACGCCCGTCTACGGCCTGCGCGGGGACGTCGCCGAGGTCACCAAGGCGCTCGCCGAGGCCTCCCGCGAGCGCACGCCGGACTTCCAGGGCTGACCCGCACCCCCGGGGGAGGGGCCGTGGTTCAGACCTCGGTTCCCTCCGGGGCGGCCGTGGGTCGGCGCGAGGAGTCGAGCCACTCGAGCGGGTTCCACGCCACCGGCTGCGCGCCGACCGGCTCCAGGCGCAGGTCCGGGTCGTCGCTCTGGACCAGGCAGAGCAGCCGGCCGCCGAAGACGGCGGCCCGGCGGGCGTGGTCGGCCAGGATGTCCAGGGCGACGTGGGCCTCCCGCGGGCAGGCGGCCGCGAAGACGTCGTAGTGCGTGAACGCCAGTGCCAGGCCCTGGGCGTCGTGCGGCACGCCGTACTCGCCGGCCGTCACGTCGCGCAGACAGTCGTTGAAGGCGTCGAGGTTGCGGCCGTAGTAGTCCGGGAAGTCCAACGCCGCGGCGACGTCCGTGTGGAAGGCGTCCGCCGTCGCCCAGCCCGACGCGTCGAGGTCGACCACCGCGAAGCCCGCCCGACGCAGCCGGTCGGCGGCCTCGCCGAACAGTCGCGTGCGCCAGTACAGCGTGACGAAGGTGTCGCGGGCGAGTGCGCGGTAGACGGCGTCGGGCGACTCGTCGGGCACGTGGGCTGCGCTGGGACCGGTCATGCGCCGATCCTGGCAGGTCACTCGCCGGTCCACTCCCCGGTTTGCAGGACCTTTTCGAGAACGGCGAGGTACGGCGTGATGTCGAGGCCCTGCTCGGCGAGCCAGGCGTCGGAGTAGTACTTGTCCAGGTAGCGGTCGCCCGGGTCGCAGATCAGCGTCACGACGCTGCCGTGCTCCCCGGCCGCGCGCATCTCGGCGACGATGCGCAGCGCGCTCCACACGCCCGTCCCGGTGGAGCCGCCCGGCTTGCGCCCCATGACGCGCTCCAGCATGCGCACGGCCGCGACGCTGGCCGCGTCCGGGACCTTCATCATCCGGTCGATGGCGCCCGGGACGAAGCTGGGCTCGACGCGCGGGCGGCCGATGCCCTCGATCCGGGAGCCGCAGTCGCAGGTGACGGACGGGTCGGCGTGCACCCAGCCGTCGAAGAAGGCGGAGTTCTCGGGGTCGGCGACGCAGACGCGGGTGTCCGCGCCGATGTAGTGCACGTACCTGGCCAGTGTCGCCGAGGTGCCGCCGGTGCCGGCGGTGGCCACGATCCAGGTCGGCTCGGGGAACCGTTCCTGGGCCATCTGGTGGTAGATCGACTCGGCGATGTTGTTGTTGCCCCGCCAGTCCGTGGCCCGTTCAGCGTAGGTGAACTGGTCCATGTAGTGGCCCCCGGACTCGGCGGCGAGCCGGGCCGAGACCTCGTACAGGGTCCTGGTGTCGTCGACCAGGTGACAACTGCCGCCCTGCGCCTCGATCAGGGCGATCTTCTCCGCGCTGGTGGTGCGCGGCATGACCGCGATGAACGGCACCCCGATCAGCTTCGAGAAGTACGCCTCCGACACGGCCGTCGACCCGCTGGACGCCTCCACCACGGGCCGCCCGGGCCGGATCCAGCCGTTGCACAGCGCGTGCAGGAACAGCGAGCGGGCCAGCCGGTGCTTGAGCGAGCCTGTCGGGTGGGTCGACTCGTCCTTGAGGTAGAGGTCGATACCCCAGTCGTCCGGCAGCGGGAAGCGCAGCAGATGCGTGTCCGCGGAGCGGTTGGCGTCCGCCTTGACCTTCCGGACCGCCTCCTTCAGCCAGGCGCGGTAGTCGGCGTCGCTGCGGTCCACGTCCAGGGTTCTCACGAGCGGGCTGCTTTCGTCGTACGGGTGGTGGCTCAGGCTGCTCTGCCTGCTCACCCGCATCGTAACGTGGCGCAAATCACAAGAGTTGCTTGGACGTTCTCGAATCCGGCTGCATGATCCGCGACTCGCTGCGTCCGGATGCTTACCCTGAGCCAGCGTTCGGGGCAGGATGTCAGCAGTTGCGGTCCCGGGCGAACCGGGAAACGCTGGTCGTACCACGGAATGCTTCTCATTGCTCACTCTTCGAAGTCGCCCGCCGCTTGCGGAGGACGGAAGGAGTCGAAAGCGCGATGGAGGACATGGACCGGCGCTACGAACTGCGCCTCACGGCCGAACCGAGTCGGTTCGCCGTGGTGCGCAGAATCGTCCAGGCGCACCTGCGGCACTGGCATCTCGCCGCCGTCACGGACCAGACGCTGCTCGGCCTCACCGAGCTCCTGGCCAACGTGTACCAGCACGTGGGTGCGACGGCGCCCTGCACGCTGCGCCTACGGGCCGGCACCGACACCCTCACGGTCGAGGTCTCCGACGACTCCCCCGACCTCCCCCAGGCCCGCACGCCCGAGCCCTTCGACTCGGGCGGCCGGGGGCTCTCCATCGTCGCGGCGCTGTGCAAGGAGTGGGGCGCGCAGCTGAGCGACACGGGCAAGACCGTGTGGTTCACGGTCGCCACGTCCCCGGTGCCCGCCCCGGCCCTGCTGGACTCCGTCCCGCTGCTGGCCCTGGAGGTCCCCGCGGGAGCGCTGCAGCCCGTCCTGGCCGATTGATCTGCTCCGGGCAGCTCGTTGCACCCCAGGCGCGCGGGGAACTGCGCGAGCAACCGCCCTGTGCGGATGGCCCTGCTCGATGAGGACCGTCCGCACCTGGGCGGCTGGTCGCGCCCCCGCCGGGGCGCCTCCCGGCCGAAGGCCGGGGGAGGAGCCGCATATCGCCAGAGCCCCGCACCCCTCAGGTGGTGCAGCCTCACGCCGTCGTGTCGGTGCCGTTCAGGACGTCGAGGCGCTGGCGGTACTCGAACTCGTCGATCTCACCGTCCGCGTAGCGGCGGTTGAGGGTCTCCAGCGGGGACGGCGCGGGTCCCTGCTGCTGGGGGCCGCCCCAGTACGCGCCGCGCGGGCCGCCGGGACCGCCGAAGGGGCCACCGGGCCGCGGGCCGCGCGGACCGCCGCCGAACGCGCGGCCACGCCAGACGATGCGACGGACGACCATGATCGCCCCGATCCAGAACAGCGGCACCAGGACGATCCACGGGCCGGGACCGCCGTGCCATCCGTCGGCCAGGAAGGTGTTCATCTCGCGCTCCTCAGTAGTCGGTACTGAAGAGACTCCTCCTCGCCTGCGCGCGCGGCGTCGCCTCGCGGGGGACACCCGCGCTGCTCCCCCGGGAGTACGGGACGCCCCCTAGGGCAGACCCTGACCCACGGCGACGAGCTGGGGGTCCGCGAGGATCGGGGCCCAGGCCAGCTCCGCCGCGCCGGCGAGCTCCGGCGCGGGCAGTGCGGCCGCGCGCAGCGGCACGCAGCCGAAGCGG
This sequence comes from Streptacidiphilus neutrinimicus, assembly GCF_000787815.1. Taxonomy (GTDB): domain Bacteria; phylum Actinomycetota; class Actinomycetes; order Streptomycetales; family Streptomycetaceae; genus Streptacidiphilus; species Streptacidiphilus neutrinimicus. Next base: position 14,221 of record NZ_BBPO01000083.1, on the reverse strand, counting down.
CCCCAGTGCGCCCGGGCGGCGACCGTCTCCGGCAGGAGCTCGGGCGCGGCCGCCAGCAGCGCACTGTGGAAGGGGCCGAGGACGACCCGGTCGGGGTTGAGGATGTCGACGACGGCCGCGATCCCGTGGCCCAGGCGCACCGCGACGTGCTCGGCCGCGGCCTGCGCCGCGCGGTCGCCGGCGCGTGCCGCGGCGAGGATCGCGTCGACCTCGGTGAGCGGCGCGTCGGCCGGGAGGCCGTACGCCGTCAGGAGTGCGGGCGGGCCGGCTTCGACGTCGAGGCAGCCCCGGCGGCCGCAGCGACACTGGAGACCCTCCGGATCGACGGTCAACTGGCCGATCTCCAGGGCGAGTCCACCGCTGCCGGTGTGCAGCTTGCCGTCGACGACGAGGGCGCCGCCGACGCCCTCGTGACCGGCGGTCACGTAGAGCAGGTGGCGGGCGCCGCGGCCCGCGCCGTGGCGGTGCTCGGCGAGGGCGGCGAGGTTGGCGTCGTTGGCGACGGCGGGGGCGACGCCCTCCGGGAGCCGGAGCCCGGCGTCGAGCAGGGTCTCCTCCCACAGTTCGCCGACGGGGGTGCCGGTCGGCCAGCCGAGGCAGGCGGAGATGACGGCGAGCCGGTCCGGCTCGGTGACCGGCGTGGGCGCGGCCAGGCCCGCGCCGACGCAGCGGCGGGGGGTGGCGGCGAGCAGGCGCATGGCCTCGTCGGCGATGGTGCGCAGCACGACTCGTGGGTCCGCGTCGCGGGGCAGCCGCGCCAACGGCAGGTCGAGCCGCTGCCCGAGGCGACCGCCGAGGCCCGCCAGGGCCAGCGTGAAGCCGTCCGTGTGGAGTTGGGCGGCGAGGACGACGGGGCCCTGCGGGTCGATCCCCAGGCGGTGCGAGGGCCGGCCGCGGCCGGCCCCGACGGGGCGGGCGTCGACGGTGATCAACCGCAGCGCCTCCAGCTCGCCCGTGACCGCGCCGACGGTGGTCCGGGTGACGCCGAGCGCGCCGGTCAGCGCGGAGCGCGTGGGCGCTTCGCCGGTGTGGATCAGCTCAAGTGCCGGCCCGAGCGCGGCGCGGCCCCGGTCGGGGCTTGTCTGGGTCTGCGTCACCCTTCTATTATGAATTTGTGCCGCAGATAGACAAAATGGAGTCGGCTTCCCCCGTCACCCCTGCCTCTTCCTCCTCTCCCGCCACCCGCCTCTCCGGCAGCTGGCCCGTTGTCCGCATCGCGCTGACGGGCTTCTTCGCGCTCGACGGCTTCCTGTTCGCCGGGTGGGTCGTCCGCATCCCCGAGATCAAGGCGCAGGTGCACGCCTCCCCCGGCCTGCTCGGTCTGGCGCTGCTGTGCGTCTCCGCGGGCGCGGTCGCCGCGATGGGCCCGGTCGGCCGGCTCTGCGTCCGCTTCGGCAACCACGCGGTCACGGTGGTGGCGTCCGTCCTGCTCTGCGTCGCCGTCGCGCTCCCGCCGCTGACGCACTCCGTGCTGGCGCTGGGCGGAGTGCTGCTGGTCTTCGGCGCCGGGTACGGCGCGATGAACGTCGGCATCAACAGCGCGGCCGTGGACTTCGTCCGCGCCGCGGGGCGGCCCGTCATGCCGTCATTCCACGCCGCGTACAGCCTCGGCGGTCTGCTCGGCGCGACGGTCGGCGGGCTGCTGGCACCGGCGCTGACGCCCACTCAGCATCTGGGCCTGCTGGCCGTGGGCGGTCTCGCCGTCACCGCCTGGGCGGGCCGCGCGCTGCTGCGGCACGCGGTCGCGCACACGGACCCGGCTCCCACGGACGGCTCCGCCGGGCCCTCGGCGGGCGCGGGTGTCGCGCTGCTGGTCGTCCTGCTCGGCGTCGTCGCGCTCTGCGACGCCTACGGCGAGGGATCGATGGCCGACTGGGGTGCGCTGCACCTGCGGCAGGACCTGCACGCCACCTCGGCGGTCGCCGCTGCCGGCTTCGCGGTCTACTCCCTCACCATGACGATCGGCCGCCTCAGCGGCACGCGGCTGGTCGAACGCTTCGGCCCGACCAAGCTGCTCGTCGCGGGCGCGGCGATCGCCTCCGTCGGCATGGTGGCCGCGGCGGTCAGCCCGTCGCTGCCGCTGGCCCTGGCAGGCTTCCTGCTGGTGGGCCTGGGCCTGGCCAATATCTTCCCCCTCGCCATCGACCGCGCCGGTGCGCTGCGCGGCCCGCGCGGCGTCGCCACGGCCTCCACCCTCGGCTTCGGCGGCATGGTCGCCGGCCCGCCGATCATCGGCTTTCTCGCCCAGGCCTTCGGCCTGCCGCTCGCCCTGCTCTCAGTGGCTCTCCTGATCGCCCTGGCGGGTGTCTCCGCCCTGGTGGTACGAGCGAAGTCGTGAACCCTCACCAGGCGGTGCAGGCCCGCACGGCGGGGCCGCCCGGGGGCCGGGGCGAGGCGATCGCCGCGCCGGGCAGAGGCGGTCAGCGTCCGCACAGGCCGGGCCTCCTGGCCGCCCGACGGGCCCGGGACGCGGAGGAGAGCCCGAGCGGGCGGACCTCCCACGGGCGGGCGCACGTGGAGCTCACACGCTCGCCGCCGACGCCGCCTGCTGCAGGGTGGTGCGAACCTTGGCGACGGCCTGGTCGAAGTAGGACTTGGCCGTCTGCGGGGAGTCGCCCGCGATTTCGAGGTAGAGGTAGACCATGGCGACGGTGGGGCTGACGCGGTCGACCGCGAGGTAGCCGTTGACGGGGACGCCCTGGACCGAGCCGGAGAGGTGCTTGGCGGTGGCGCCCGCGATGCCCATGTCGAAGTCGGAGAGCTGGAAGGGCACTTGGGTGGTGCCGGTCGGGAAGTCCAGCTGCTGGCAGCTGTGCAGGGCCGCGACGACGGAGGGGTAGTTGCGGTCGAGGACGGACTGCGGGCGGCCGGTCAGGAACTCGCCGACGAAGGGGCCGCTCTGGCCGCCTTCGAGGATGACCTGGGCATCCGGGCCCTGGGCCGAGGGCGTCGAGGGGGCCTGGTTCATCAGGTCGGTCAGCGCGCTGCAGCCCGTGGGTCCCGAGGTGTCCGTCGGGGAGGCGGTGTCGCCGGGCTGGGCCGTGAAGGCGGGGCCGAGGTCGGAGGCGCCGAGCAGCGCGCTCTGGAGCTGGTCCGCCGTGGGCACCGAGGCCGAGGAGGAGGACGCGGACGAGGAACTGCCGGCGCCCAAGCCGATCGCGTTGCGGGTCGCGCCGGCGGAGCAGCCGCTCAGGGCCGTCGCGACGGAGAGTGACGCGGCCAGAGCCGCAAGCTGGATTCGCATCGGGATACGCATGGAGCCCTCCTCGAAACGAGGTCCGGCGTGCAGGCGAATCCCTCCCACTGTGCCATCCGCGTCACCGCCACGCGCGTCGAGCAGCCGACGCGAACAGCGAGGGCCACGGCCCGGGCTACGGCACGGGGTCCGGGTCCTGGTCCCCCATCGCGCCCACGGCGTGTTCCGCCTCGGGCGGCAGCCGGAGGTCCCAGCCGATGAGGGCCAGCAGCTCCTCGTGGGTCACGCCCTCGGGGATCGCGCGCGGCGGCGCGGTACGGATCGGGGGCTGCCAGCCGTCCGCCTCGGTCCAGCTGCGGACGGGCTTGGCGGGCGCGCCCGCGACGACGGTGTTGTCCGGGACGTGGCCGCGCACGACCGCGTTGGCTGCCACGACGACGTTGCGGCCGATGTCCGCGCCGGGCAGCACCACCGCTCCGGTGCCGATCCAGCTGCCCGCGCCGATCCGGACCGGCTCGTTGCGCGGCCACTGCTTGCCGATGGGCAGGTGCGGGTCGTCGTAGGAGTGGTTCTGGTCCGAGATGTAGACGCTCGGACCGGTCCAGACGTTGTCCTCGATCACGATCGACTCGTGGCCGACGATGTTGGTGTCCCGGCCTATGACACAGCCGTCACCGATGCGCACGATGGGCTCGCCGGAGAGCTTGAGGCCCGGTGCGAAGCCCGCCGAGATGGAGACCCGCTCTCCGATGATCGAGTAACAGCCGATCGCGATGGCGTGCTCGTTGAAGATCGTCCCCTGCGGGAAGGCCAGCTTGGTGAACGCGCCGAGCTCGGCGAAGCGCAGCGGGCCGGGCTGCTCGGCGCTGACCGCGCCCGCCTCCCGCACCCACGTCCAGCCGCGGTGGACCAGGCGGGACGCGAGGCCGCGGCTCCCGCGGCGTATCTTCTCGGCGAACGACATGCGCCTACGTTAACCGGTGGGTAACCGGTCGCGGGGCGAGTGCTGCGTCACAGCCCCGCCCCGCACCCTGAACCTGCGCTACGCCTCGGCGCGCGTCACTCGGACGCCCACGCCGGCGGGCGGCGCTCCAGGAACGACAGCATGCCCTCCCGCGCCTCCTCGGAGCCGAAGAGCAGCGCGGACTGGGCGACCATCGACTCCCCGTCGCGCTCGAAGACGCGCAGCAGCTCGGCGGTGACGAGACGCTTGGTCTCGGCGAGCCCCTGCGGGCTGGCCTTGCGGAAGGCCTCCAGAACCTCCGACAGCACCTCCTGCGGGCTCTCGACGGCCTCGGTGATCAGCCCGATCCGCTGCGCCTCGGCGGCGTTGAAGACCGAGCCGGTGAGGTACCAGCGCGAGGCCCCGCGCGGGTCCAGGCGCGGCAGCAGCGGCAGCGAGATCACGGCGGGCGCGAGGCCGAGCCGCACCTCGGTGAAGGCGAAGGTGGACTTGGGGCCGGCCAGCACGATGTCGCACGCGCCGAGCAGGCCGAGGCCGCCCGCGCGCACGTGGCCGTCGACGACGGCGACGACCGGCTTGGGTGACTCCAGCACGCTGCGCATCGCGGCGACCAGGCGGCGCGGGTTGGCGGTCGGGTCGCCGCCGGTGGCCTCGGACAGGTCCGCGCCGGAGCAGAAGGTGCCGCCGGTGTGGGCGAGCACGACGGCGCGGACGGCCGGATCCTTGCCGGCCTCGGCCAGCCCCTGCTCCAGCTCGGCGACCAGGCGCGAGGAGAGGGCGTTGCGGTTGGCGGGCGAGTCGAGTGTCAGCGTCGCGATGCCGCGGTCGACGGCGTGGCGGACCAGCGGCTCTGCGTCGGAGGTCATCGGTGCGTGTCCTTCCCGGGGATCGGCCGGCCACGACCCTGTGGCGGCGCGTGCCCAGCCTATGCAGCACGGCACCCTCCCGACAGTGCCCCGTGATCACCACCGGCCGATCGTGACGCGCCTCACCGCCATGGCCGGACGCGTCAGCCGATGTCGCGGCGCCTCAGGCCGGTGAGGCCCGCGCCCGCCAGCGCGGCGGAGAGCACCGTCAGCCACACCAGCGGCGCGGCGTGGAAGGCCGAGCCGGGGAGCTTGGGGACGTGGGTGAACGGCGTGAGGTCCAGCAGCCACTGACCGGCGTTCAGGGCCGGGCCGAGGTAGGCGATGAAGAGCAGCACACCCAGCACGCCCCAGGCTGCGCCGGTCCACTGCGGCAGCAGCCCGAACAGCGCGACCGTCACCGCGGCGAAGACCCAGACCGCGGGCAGCTGGATCAGCCCGGCGACCAGCAGCCTCCCCGTCCAGCTCGGGACGTCGCCGAAGACCACGCCCGCGCCGAGCCCGGCCGTCAGGCCGCCCGCAAGGAGCAGGACGGCGGAGCCGAGCAGTGGGTAGACCAGATGGCCGCCCGCCCAGGAGAGGCGCCGCACGCCGGACGCGAGCACTGGTTCGGCCCGACCCGAGGTCTCCTCGCCGCGCAGCCGCAGCGCGGTCTGGACGGCGTAGACGGCGGCGACCATGGCCAGCAGGTTCATCGCGGTGGCCAGGTAGGCGTCGGTCACCTGGCTGCTGCCGCCCATCCGCTGCACGATCTGCTGGACGTTGGAACTGCTGGAGACCAACTGGTCCACGCCCTTGCTGATGCCGCCGAGCAGCGCGCCGCCGATCGCGAAGCCGACGGTCCACCCGATCAGGCTGCCGCGCTGGAGCCGCCAGGCGAGCCCGAGCGCGCTGCGCAGCGAGGACGCGGCCGCGCCCGGGCCGGTGCGCTGCGGCAGCAGGCCGCCGCCGAGGTCGCGTCGACCGGCCAGCCAGTAGCCGAGGGCGGTCTGCGCCGCACCGGCGGCCAGCAGCAGGGCGACCAGCCACCAGGCGTTGTCGTCGTAGGGGCGGATGCGCTCGGCCCAGCCGAGCGGGGAGAGCCAGACCAGCCAGCCCGGCCCGTTGCCGCCCGCCGCGTCGCCCGCGGCGCGCAGCAGGAAGGCGAGGCCGAGGACCGCGCCGCCGATGCCGTTCGCGGCCCGGCCGGTCTCGGTCAGCTGCACGGCGACGGCGGCGACGCCCGCGAAGCAGACGCCGCAGCCGAACAGCGCCGCGCCGAAGGCGAGGGAGCCGTTCAGCTGCTCACCGCTCGCCGCCAGGTAGACGGCGGTGACGACGCCGACGACGACGGAGGCGGTCAGTGCCGAGCCGATGCCCGCCGCGAGCGGCGCGCCGCGCCCGATCGCGCCCGCGCCCAGCAGCTCCAGGCGGCCGGACTCCTCCTCGGCGCGGGTGTGCCGGGTGACCAGCAGCACGCAGAGGACGCCGAGCAGCAGGCCGCAGAGGGCGAGGATGCGCCACGCCGTCAGCGCGCCGATGCTGCCGGTGTCGTAGACCTCACCGTAGAGGGCGCGCAGGGAGCCGTTGTCGTTGATGCTGGCGGCGAGCTGCTCGCGCGAGGCGGCGGTCGGGTAGAGCGAGCGGAAGGAGACGGCCGTGCCGATGACGGAGGCCAGCAGCGCGTAGATCCAGCAGGCGAGCATGATCCGGTCACGGCGCAGCGCGAAGCGCAGCAGCGGGCCCGTCCCGGTGATCCTCACGACGACGTCACCTCGGCCCCGGTCTGCTCCGCCCCGGTCTGCGGGCCCACTGCGTTCTCGGGCTCGTAGTGGCGCAGGAAGAGCTCCTCGAGCGTCGGCGGACGGCTCGTCAGCGAGCGGACGCCTGCGGCGGTGAGGACACGCAGCAGCGCGTCGAGGTGGTCGGTGTCGACCTGGCAGCGCAGCGTGGTTCCGTGCAGCTCGACGTCGTGCAGGCCCGGCAGGGCGTCCAGCCCGGTTGGCGGGGCGACCAGCTCGGCAGCGACGGAGGTGCGGGTGAGGTGGCGCAGCTCGGCAAGCGTGCCGGTCTCCACCGTGCGCCCGGCGCGGATGATGCTGACGCGGTCGCAGAGCGCCTCGACCTCGGAGAGGATGTGGCTGCTCAGCAGCACCGTCCGGCCGCGGTCGCGCTCCTCGGCGACGCAGGCGCGGAAGACCTCCTCCATCAGCGGGTCGAGCCCGGAGGTGGGCTCGTCCAGGATCAGCAGCTCGGCGTCCGAGCAGAACGCGGCCACCAGGGCGACCTTCTGGCGGTTGCCCTTGGAGTACGTCTGGCCCTTCTTGGTCGGGTCCAGCTCGAAGCGCTCCAGCAGCTCGGTGCGACGGCCGCGGTCGGCGCCGTTGCCGCGCAGCCGCCCGAGCAGGTCGATCACCTCGCCGCCCGTGAGCCCGCGCCACAGCGTCACGTCGCCGGGGACGTAGGCGAGGCGGCGGTGCAGCGCGACCGAGTCGCGCCACGGATCGCCGCCGAGCAGGGCGACGCGCCCCGCGTCGGCCCGGATCAGGCCGAGCAGGACGCGGATGGTGGTGGACTTGCCGGCGCCGTTCGGACCGAGGAAGCCGTGCACCTCGCCCTCGGCGACGCTGAGGTCCAGTCCGTCCAGGGCACGGGTGCGACCGAAGGTCTTCACCAGCCCGGACACGTCGATGGCCGTCGTCATGCCGCTGACGCTACACTGGTTTCAGGAATTCGTGAATATTAAGAATACGTCAAAGCGACCGACGATAGAGTGATCGAATGACTCCAGCTCCCGATGAACTGCACGCCTACATCGAGCGGTTCGCGGGCGTGCTGACCGACACCGGGTTCCCGCGCATGCCGGCGCGTGTCTTCGTCGCCCTGATGACCGCCGACAGCGGCCGCCTCACCGCCGCCGAGCTTGCCGAGACGCTGCAGATCAGCCCCGCCGCCGTCTCCGGCGCCGTCCGCTACCTCACGCAGCTCCAGCTCGTCGGCCGCGAGCGCGAGCCCGGCTCGCGCCGCGACCGCTACCGGGTCTTCGACGAGGTGTGGCGCGAGGCCATACTCCAGCGCGACGTCGTGCTCAGCCGCTGGCAGAGCGCGCTGACCGAGGGCATCCGGCTGCTCGGCGAGGACTCCCCGGCGAGCGCCCGGCTCGGCGAGTCGCTGCACTTCTTCACGTTCCTGCGCCGGGAGATGCCCGCGCTGCTGGAGCGCTACTACCGCGAGCGGGCGGAACACGACGGCGTCCCGCGGGCCGAGGCCCGCGCGGGGCTTCAGCCCAGCCAGCCCGGGCGGACCAACCCCGACTCGTAGGCCAGCACCACCAGCTGCGCCCGGTCCCGCGCGCCCAGCTTCACCATCGTCCGGCTCACGTGGGTCTTGGCCGTCAGCGGACTCACCACCAGGCGCCCGGCGATCTCCTCGTTGGTCAGTCCGAGGCCGACCAGCGCCAGCACCTCGCGCTCGCGGTCCGTCAGCCGGGACAGCGCGGCGGGCTGCTCCGGCTCCTTCGAGCGCGCGGCGAACTCCGCGATCAGCCGCCGCGTCACGCCCGGCGACAGCAGGCCGTCCCCCGCGTGCGCGGCACGCACCGCGCGGACCAGCTCGGCCGGCTCGGTGTCCTTGACCAGGAAGCCGGCCGCGCCCGCGCGCAGCGCCTCGAAGACGTACTCGTCCAGCTCGAAGGTGGTCAGCACGACGACCTTGACGTCGGCCAGCGCCGGGTCCGAGCAGATCCGCCGGGTGGCGGCGAGGCCGTCCAGCTCGGGCATGCGAATGTCCATCAGCACCACGTCGGGCACGAGTTCGCGGGCGCGGGCGACGGCCTGCACCCCGTCGTCCGCCTCGGCGACGACGGTGACGTCCGACTGGGCGTCCAGCAGCGCACGGAACCCCGCGCGGACCAGCTGCTGGTCGTCGGCGAGCAGTACCCGGATCATCGTCGTCCCCTCGATGCCTCGATGTCCTATGCGTGCAACGGTAGTTCGGCGTGGACGCGGAACCCGCCCGACGCGGTGGGCGCGGCCTCGACGAACCCGCCGAGCGCGCTCGCGCGCTCCCGCATCCCGACCAGCCCGCTGCCGCTGCCGCCCGCGCGGGGACCGCCCGCCGCGGAGGCCGGACCCGGATCCTCCAGGGTGAGCAGCAGCCGGTCGGCGGACCGATGGTCGAGAACCACCTCGGCCGTGCGGGCGGAGGAGTGGCGCAGCACGTTGGTGAGCCCCTCCTGCACGATCCGGAAGGCGGCGAGACCCACGCCCGGAGGGAGCCGCCGCTTCGTCCCCTCGGTGCGGACGGTGACGGTCAGGCCTGCGGCGGCCGCCTGGCGCACGAGTTCGTCAAGCCGCTCCAGATCCGGCGCGGGGCTGCGCGGCGCGGCGGGCCACGTCGCGGTGGCGGCTCCTGTGCCCGTACCGGTGCCGGCGCCGCCCGCGGCCGTCGGCGTCCCGGTCCGCAGCGAGCCGAGTACCTGGCGGACTTCGCCGAGAGCCTGCTTGCTGGTGTCTTTGATGGTGCGCAGCGCGGTCCGCGCCTGCTCGGGATCGTCGTCGATCAGCTCCAGGGCGACCCCGGCCTGCACGTTGATCAGCGAGATGCTGTGCGCCAGCACGTCGTGCAGTTCGCGCGCGATCGCGAGACGCTGCTCGTCCGCGATGCGGGCCTCGCGCTCCTCGCGCGCCAGCCGCCACTGCCGCCGCTGCTCGACCCGCGTCCGCATCAGCTCCGCGGCGGCCACCACCACCAGCAGCCAGGCCAGCAGCCCGAGCTCGAGCGGCCAGCTCAGCGCGTGCGTGATGCTGTTGACCACGACGTGCGCGGTGTAGAGCGTGCCGAGGATGATCCACGCCGCGCGCCGCCTCCCCGCCATCACCGCCGTCACGTACCCGACCAGCACGCTCAGCACGATCGGGCCGTAGGGGTAGCGCAGCAGCAGGTACGCACCGGCAATCGCGGCCGTGCCGGCGAACACCTGCACCGGCCACTGCCGCCGGAGCAGCAGCAGCGCGGGTCCGGCCAGCAGCAGCAGGTACCCGACGGTGTCGAGCGACCGTCCGGTCCAGCCCCCGTGGTGCCGCGCGACCGCGTTCGTCCCGACCACCTGGATGAACCCGATCATGACCGGCAGCACGAACGGCGGGCGCGGCGGGCGCTCCCCGCGCCGGCGGTATCTCATAAGGGAACCGTATGCCGGATGATCGCCGGTGGCGTCCCCTCCTCGCGGTGGCATCCCGTACTCCCCCAGGAGTACCCGGGCACCGTCGTCCGGGAAGGTCCAGCGGCCGGTCAGCAGCCGGTGCGGGCACGGTCAGCGCCCTCCTCGAACGGGGTGGTCGTCGCCGGACGACGAGCGCCCCGCGGGACCCAGAAGGGTCCGATGAGCGCCACACCGCACCTGCAGAACAAGACGGCCCTGGTCACCGGCGGCTCCCGCGGTATCGGCCGCGCCGTCGCCCAGCGCCTGGCCGCCGACGGCGCTCGGGGGCGGTCCACTCCGGCTCCGACGAGGCGGCGGCTGCTCTACGTCGGCGTCACCCGGGCGCGGGCTGGGTTGCAACATGCGGCAGCATCACCGACCCAGGTCGCGCACGGGCGGCGGAGCGGTCAGCGGCGGGTCAGGAAGGCGATGGTCTGGCGGGCGAAGCCGTACTCGTGCGTGAGGCGGGCGAAGGTGGTGTGGCCCTGGGTGACGCGAGCGAAAGCCCGCCAGGCCGGGCGGAAGGCGAGGACCGCCGCGTGGAAGGCCTGGGGGCGGCGCTCGAACGCCGCGAGCATCCGGCGGCCGACGCGCATCTCCTCGCCGAGGCCCGCACGGATGTCGAAGGTGTAGCCCAGGGCCTCCCGGCGCACCGCGCCCTCGGTGTCCGCGCCGGACATCCGCGCCGCCCACTTGCCGGCCAGTCGGCCGGACCGCAGCGCGTAGCTGATGCCCTCGCGGGTCCACGGCTCCAGCAGGCCCGCCGCGTCGCCCGCGACCAGGACGCGGCCGCGGAACAGCGGGGACTCCTCCGCGCGACAGCGCGTCAGGTGCCCGGACTCGACGCTCGGTTCGTACCCGGCCAGGCCCAGACGGGAGATGAACTCCTTCAGGTACGCCCGCGTCTCGGCGCCCTTGCCGCGCGCCGCGATGACGCCGACGGTCAGGCTGTCGCCCTTGGGGAAGACCCACCCGTACGAGCCGGGCAGCGGGCCCCAGTCCAGCAGGACCCGGCCGCGCCACGTCTCGGCGACCGCGGGCGGAACGGGGATCTCGGCCTCGAGGCCCAGGTCGACCTGGTCGAAGACGACGCCGACGTGCGTGCCCACGCGTCCGGCGCTGCCGTCCGCGCCGACGACGGCCCGAGCGCGGACGACGCGGCCGTCCTGCAGGGCGACCTGCGCGAGGCCGCCCTCGGCCTCGTCGGGCTGGGTCACGCCGGTGACGGTCACGCCCGCGACGAGCGTCGCGCCCGCCTTCTCCGCCGCCTGGACCAGGCCGTGGTCGAACTCGTCGCGGTTGACGAGACCGAAGAGCATCCGCTGCGAGCGCCGGGTGCGCTCGTACCGGCCGCCGAGCGTGAAGGTGATGGCGTGGACCTTGTCCTTCAACGGGAGCTGGAAGCCCGGCGGGAGCGAGTCCCGCGAGGGGCCGATGATCCCGCCGCCGCAGGTCTTGTAGCGGGGCGGCGCGGCCTTGTCGAGCAGCAGCACCCGGGCGGCGCCGGTGTCGGCCGCGGCGTAGGCGGCCGACGCGCCTGCCGGGCCCGCGCCCACGACGACGACGTCCCAGACGCCACCCAGCTCGTCCAGTCCGTCCAGCGCGTCCGTCTGCGCGTCCGCCTGCACGTGCGGCTGCGCGTCCAGCTGCGCATCCGACCGGGTCTCGATGTCATCTGCGCCAGGGCGCTGGTTCTCGCTCACGATCGGTCATATTACTGGCGCGGGTCGAGCGCAGCGCGGACAGCGCCCACCCGGCCAGGCCCAGCGTCGCGCCCGCGCCGCCCCCGAAGGAGACGGCGCCGACGAGGTCGTTCCCGCTCAGCCGCCTGTCCGGGTGGCGCGC
>NZ_BBPO01000083.1:0-1927 GCF_000787815.1 Streptacidiphilus neutrinimicus | reverse complement strand
CCGTGTCCCGCCGCAGCCGGTGCGCCGCGCCGAGCGCGGTGGCCGCGGCGACGGCCCCGAGGCCGCCCGCGCGTCCCCGGCTCGGCGGCGTCGGCGCAGGTGGGACGGCTGCGAGGGTCCGGCGCGCGGCGACGCCGAGCACGGCGAGTCCGGCGACGGACGAGGCCCACTGGAGCGCCTGGTAGACGGGCATTCCTCCGCCGATCCGGTGGCCCAGGCTCGGACAGTGCCGTTCACCCCAGCGGCCGTGATGAGTGAAGGCGTCCCAACCCACATGGGTGAACGCCCCGACCGCGGCGGACGCCGCGAACCACGCGGCGTCGGCGGCCCGCAGGTCCTGCGGCTTACGGGCGGGCGCGGTCAGCGCGTCGACCTTCCCGGCGAGTTCGCGCGGCAGCAGCGCGACGGCCGGCTCGCGCAGCACCTGGTGCCAGGCCACGGCGAGACCGGCGGCGAGCGCCACGTCGAGCGTCGGCACGGCCCACGCCCGGTGCGTGAACCGCCCCAGTCCGTAGCTGCCGGGCAGCGGGCTGTCGAGGAAGAACGGCAGGTCCGGCGCGAGCGACCCCGCGACCAGCCCCGAGGCGACCAGCGGTCCGCGCCCCCGCCCGGCACGCAACAGCGGCAGCACGGCAGCGGGATGACTGAAAGTGAACGGCACGGCCCCATCCTGACACCCGACCGCCGCGCCACGCGGAGCGGAGCGGGGCGGTCCGGCCGAGGGCTGCGCGAGTGTCCGGGTGAGGAGCCGCTTCGGCCAGGCGGGTCGGCTCGGCCCCGAGGATCCGGAGGCCCGGGCGGGCCTCAGCGCGGCCGGCCCGCTTCGAGGTAGGCGACGTGGCCCGCGTCGCGCGCGGCCAGGGCGGCGCGGAGGCGCGAGGACTTGTTCGGGGCGAGGTGCGCGTCCCACTGGTCCGCGGGGACGAAGCGCCAGCCGCGCAGCTCGGCGGCGGGGAGGGTGAGGGCCGCCTGCTCGGCCGGGTCGAGGACACCGCCGTCGAAGACGAGGCGGAGGCCGCCCGAGCGGGGGCCGCGTCTGGGCTCCCAGTCGACGACGAGGAGACGGAGGTCGTCCGGGTGCAGGGTGACGCCCAGCTCCTCAGCCGCCTCGCGGACCGCCGCCGCGGTGGGCGCCTCACCGGTCTCGACGACGCCGCCGGGGAACTCCCAGCCCGGCTTGTAGACCGGGTCGACCAGCAGCACGCGGTCCGCCTCGTCGAAGAGGAGCACCGCCGCGGCGACGGTGTCGCCGGACGCGACGGGGTCCTGCACGATCGGGACGCGGGCGGTGCCCGCACGGAGCACGGAGCGGACCTGCTCGGCCGCCTGGCGTGGCGTCAGCTCCGCGATGTCGACGAAGGCGGCGTCGTCACGGAGCCAGGGCAGCGCGGCGGCGTAGGCGTCGAGGTGGGCGAGGCGACGCTCGCGCGCGCCGGGTTCGGCCCCGTCGGCCTCGAGGCGTGTGCGCAGAACCGTTTCCTCAGCATGCAGGACGACGTGGTGCACGTCGATGCGTCTGGACGCGAGGGCGCCGAACATCTCGTCCCGGTGGTCCTGGCGGAGCAGCGCCATCGGGACGAGCAGCTGGACGTCCTCGCCGAGTTGGGCGTGCAGCGCGGCCAGGGCGTCGGGGACCAGGCGTCGCCAGGCCACGAGGTCCTGGTCGTCGGCGGGACCGGTGGACGGCTGAGGCGGGAGAAAGCGCTCGCGCAGCAGCGCCCCGATGTCCTCGGGGTCGAAGACGCGGGACCCCGGGATCAACTGCAGCAGCTCACGCACGGTCGCGGTCTTGCCGACGCCTGACGCGCCGTTGAGCCAGACGATCACATGTCCCCCCGGATTCGCAGCTGAACGGCCTGCCTGATCGTACGACGGACCCCGCGTCCCGGGGTGGGGCGCGGGGTCCGGTGGCTCGGCCGACTGCGGG
>NZ_BBPO01000084.1 GCF_000787815.1 Streptacidiphilus neutrinimicus | reverse complement strand
CCGGGCTCAGAGCAGTGCGCGCAGGACGAGGCCGGCGGCGAGCGCCCAGACCGGCGCTCCGATGCCGTACGCGGATACCCCGGATGCAGCAACGACGAAAGTGAGAACCGCCGCTTCGCGGCCCTTCTCCTCCGCGAGCGCCGACGAGAGCGCAGAGCCGAGTGTGGGGAGCAGAGCCAGTCCGGCGATCGCCTCGACGAGCTGGGGCGGGGCCTGCGTGAGCAGGACCGCGGAGACCCCGGCCGTCAGGCCCAGCAGGATGTAGCAGACGCCGGCGGTGACGGAGGCGATCCAACGGCGGCCGCGGTCGGGGTGGGCGTCGGGGCCTGCGGCGAGCGCCGCGGTGATCGCTGCCAGGTTGACGGTGTAGCCGCCGCCGAAGGCCGTCGCGACGGTGGAGAGTCCGGTCGCGGTCAGGACGTGCCGGACCGGCGGCTCGTAGCCGAAGTGGCGGAGCAGGGCCAGGCCGGGGATGTTCTGCGAGGCCATGGTGATGACGTAGAGCGGCAGGGCGATGCTGACCAGGGCCGACCAGCCGAAGGTGGGCGTCGTGAGGCTCAGCCGCGGCAGCAGGTTGCCCGCCGAGCCGAGGTGGAGGGGTGTCCGGACGGCCAGGACGACGAGCAGGGCGATGAGCGCACCGGGGGTCGCCCAGCGACGGGCCAGGCGCAGCAGGACGGCCCAGACCACGATGACGGGCAGCGTGAGCCCGGGGAGATGGAAGGCGGACTGGACGGGGGCCAAGCAGAGCGGCAGCAGCACGCCGGCGAGCAGTCCCGTGGCGAGACCGGTGGGGATGGCGGCGACGAGGCGGCTGAGCCGGGGCCAGAGTCCCGTGACGGCCAGGAGCAGTCCGCAGACCATGAAGGCGCCCACGGCGGCCGCGTAGCCGCCCGTGGGTCTTCCGGCGCCGACGAGCAGCGCGGCGCCGGGAGTGGACCAGGCGATGCTGATCGGTTGCCGGTGCCGCAGGCCGAGCCAGATGGCCAGGGCGCCCATGCTGAGGCAGAGCAGCAGCAGGCCGGACACGGCCTGCTCGCTGTCGGCGCCGACGCCGCGCAGGCCGGTGAGGACGAGGGCGAAGGAGCTGCTGAAGCCGACGACGGCCGTGATGAGCCCGGCGGTCAGGGGCTGGACGGGTATGCGTCCCGGCAAGCCCGTAGGCGAGTGTTCCATAAACAG
The DNA here is from genome assembly GCF_000787815.1 of Streptacidiphilus neutrinimicus. Taxonomy (GTDB): domain Bacteria; phylum Actinomycetota; class Actinomycetes; order Streptomycetales; family Streptomycetaceae; genus Streptacidiphilus; species Streptacidiphilus neutrinimicus. Next base: position 27,026 of record NZ_BBPO01000084.1, on the reverse strand, counting down.
AACGCTAGCGGAGGCGGGATACTCGGGGCCATGGGCAATTCCGCACACTGGTCCGTGGACGCGGCAGCCGCGACGGGTGAGCGCATCCGCGCATTGCGCGCGCGACGCGGCATCAGCCTGTCCGAACTGGCCCGGCGTGCGGGCGTCGGCAAGGCGACGCTGTCCGGGCTGGAGACGGGGACCCGGAACCCTACGGCCGAGACGCTCTACGCCATCGCCGGTCAGCTCGGTGTGCCGCTGGCGATGCTCCTCTCGACCCCGGGCGAGCCCCTGGATGTGCCGGAGGTGGAGGGCACGGCCGTCGTGGCACAGCTTCTCGAGGTCTTCCAGGACGGCGGGATCAGCACCGAGCTCTACCGCCTGGAGATCCGTCCCGGTGTGCTGCAGACCTCGCCCGCGCATCCCGCGGGCGTGGTCGAGTACCTCACGGTCTTCTCCGGGACGGCCCAGGTGGGTCCGGCCGACGAGCCCATCGTGGTGCGGTCGGGGGAGCACGCGTCCTTCGGCTCCGACGCCCCGCATGTCTACGCCGCGTTGGGTGAGGAACCGGTGCACGCCTCGCTGCTGATCCGGCATCCGCTGGAGGCTTCGGACGTTCCGGTGTGAACGTTCCGGTGTGAACCGGAGCGGGGCCCGACCCGGCGCGCGCATCGTCACTGGCAGGCACTACGGTGAGCGCTACGAAAGGGGGCCGGCGTCGTGCTGAACCTCACCCTGAGCTGGCAGTCGGCGGGTGCGCTGGCCGCCGTGGCCTATGGCGCGTCCGTCGCCGTGCGGCGTGTCGGCGCGCCCTCGCCGCGTCGGGTCAATGTGGGGCTCGTGGTCCGTGAGGCGGCGACGATGATCGCCCTCTTCGCGGTGTGGCAGTACGCCGGCCAGATCTCGGTGATGAGCGAGGACGGCGCCATCGAGCGCGGGCAGGCCATCTGGGACGCGGAGCGACGGCTCCATCTGCCCAGTGAGCAGACGCTGCAGAGCTTGGTGCTCCCGCACCCGTGGCTGGTGCAGGGCGCGAACTACTACTACGCCAGCATGCATTTCGGCGCGATGATCGCGCTGCTGGTCTGGGTCTTCCTGCGGCACCGGCACGCGTATCCGTGGGTCCGGATGACGGTGGTGCTGGTCACCGCGTGGTCGTTGCTCGTGCAGCTGATACCCGTGGCCCCGCCGCGTCTGCTGCCGGGCAACGGCATGATCGATGTCGCGGTGGAGTACGGGCAGTCCGTCTACGGGGCGACGCTCGGTGGGATCCAGGCCGATTCGTACTCCGCCATGCCCTCGGTGCACGTGGCGTGGTGCGTGCTGGTTGCCGTCGCGGTGATCAGGCTGAGCCGGAGCCGGTGGCGCTGGCTGGTGCTGGCACATCCGGTCCTGACGGTCGCCGTCGTCGTGGTGACGGCGAACCACTACTGGCTGGACGGGGTGGCCGCCGTCGCGCTGCTGCTGCTGGCCTACCTCGTGCAGTGGTACGCGGCCCGACTGCGGGCCGCGTACCTGCTGCGCACTTCTCCGGCGGACGAGGAGGCCGGGGAGAGCGGGGCGGAGACCCCCCTCGGGCCTCCGCCCGCCCCGGTCGGGGCCGTCCGTCCGGCGGATGCCGGTTCGGTCAGCGGACGGGGAGACTGAGCCCGGCCCAGCTGCTGCCGCCGAGGGAGACGGTCGCCGCGTACCAGGACAGCAGGCCGGCCACCGCGGCCACCCAGCCGGCGGTCTTGTCCAGGCCGGAGTTCCCGGCGAAGGAGCCGATCGCCCAGAGCACCAGGGCGACGGTGAACAGGCCGTGGACCCCGCGGAGCAGCATGCTCCCGTCGCGCCACTGCGAGGCGGTCAGCGCGAGTGCCAGCAGAGCCCAGATGACGTAGAAGAGTCCCGCCGCGTTGGCGGACGAGGGTGAGGCCTGCGAGGCGACGACCCAGAGAGCGCCGAGGCCGGCGAAGGCGGTGCCGGTGGCGGCGCTGCCGGCCCGGAACTCGACCAGGCCGCAGATCGCGAGGGCGACCCCGCCGACCCAGAGGGTCAGGGCGTGGGTGTCGGCGACGGTGGTGTTGTGGATGACGCCGGTGCTGACGACGCCGTAGGCCAGGAGGGTGAGGCCGAGGGCGAGGTAGCCGAGCGATCCGGCTGCGGCACCGAGGGTGAGGGAGCGGTTGTTGGCCACCGCGGCTTCGTTGCTCACGGGGGCTCCTTTCGCGGGGGTGAAGCTGCTCGGCGGGTCCGTTTTCGGCCGCCGATGTCCGACACCTGTCTCGTACCCGACAGTGACGTGGCGTCAACACACCGTAATCAGAGTGATATCGAGCAAATCCGTTTATGCCCTGCGGAGCCCCTGCTGAGGGGTGTATGGGCCGTGCTCGATCGATCCGGGTGGCGCCCGCGCGGGCCTCAGCCGATGGACAGCCGGTAACGTCCGCTTGCACAGCCGGTGACGCGCCAGCCGCCGGTGATCTGGTGCACCGTCAGCTGGGTGATGCCGGTGGTGCTGGGCGTCGGCTTCGTGGCGCCCGGATACCAGACGTCCAGCGTGCAGGCCGGTCCGCCGGCGGTCGCGGCGGGCGTGAGGCCGGCCAGCGAGAAGGCCTTGGTCGCGCTGTCGGAGCTCAGCGAGGTCAGGGCGCCGGGAGCGGCGCGGGGGTAGGCGCGCCTCAGGACGGAGATCGTCGCGGCCGAGGGCGGGACGTCCTTGCCGGTCGCACAGTCCACACCGACGAGGTTGCCGACGACGCGGGCCTGCCGGTCGCTCTCCGGGCTGCCGCAGGCCTGCCGCCACACCCAGTAGGCATCGCCGATCCGGGCCTGGTCCTCGGCGGCGGCGAAGCGGCGCAGCATGGCCGGGTCGCCCGAGGGATGGGGCGAGCTGCCGGTGGTGGAGCCGAACCAGCCCCACTCGCCGGCCCACAGCGGCATCCCGTAGGTCTTGGCCTGCTGCTCGGCCAGCGCGAAGCCGCGCTCGACGGAGACCAGCGTCAGCCCGAGCGAGCGGTCCATGGTGATCGACTCGCTGTACAGGTGCGGCGCGAAGACCAGGTACGGGTCCGCGCTGAAGCCGCGCGGCGGCGCGGCGTCGAAGCCGAGGCCGGACCAGAGCACGCTGGGCTCGATGAAGACCAGGTGCGGGAATCCGCCCTGGACCTGCTGCTCGGCCTGCCGGATCGCCTGGACGGCCCGGTCCTCGTAGGCGCCGAGCAGCACCGACGAGGTGGCTGGCGGGTCGTCGCCCATACCGGGCTCGTTGAGCAGCCCGTAGCCGGCGACGGACGGGTCGTCGGCGAAGGTGCGCGCCAACATGGCCCAGGTGTGCACGAGTTCGGTCTGGATGCCGTCAGTGTCGTGGTAGAAGGCGCTGAACGCCTGGGTGTTGGCGGGGGTCAGGTCGCGGCTGAGTCCCTGGCAGCGGGAGGCGCCGTCGGTGAGCGTCGCCCAGGCGGGAGCGCCGTCGTAGCCGAGGGAGGGCGTGGTGCCGCTCGGGCAGGAGGTGCCGGCCGGGGCGGCGATCGCCGGGCCCCAGGCGTCCTCGTGCATGTCGAGGTCGGTGTAGAGGCCGTGCCGCGCGGCCATGGCTACGGTGGCCTTGATGCGGTCGAGATAGCTCTGGTCGTACCGTCCCCGGCTCGGTTCCAGCGCGGACCAGGAGATGTCGAGCCGGACGACGTCGAAGCCCAGGGCGGCCATCGAGGCGAAGTCGGTGTCGCCGAGCGGGCGCACGGTCGCCCGGCCCGGTGTCGGGGCGGCGTAGTCGACGAGCTGGTTGACGTTGACGCCGCGCAGCAGCACCTGGCGGCCGTTCACGTCGCTGATCACGGCCGATGAGTCGCCGGTGGCCGCGCGGACGGTGAGCGCGGGCAGCGCGGCCGCGGCGGTGGCGCGGGCGGTCGCGGTGATGGTCGGCGCGGGGGTCGCCACGCTCGGCGTCGCCTGGGCCAGCCCCCAGGAGCCCACGGCCAGTGCGGTGGCGGAGGCGAGCACGGTCGCGAATCGGCGGCGTCCGCCCGAGATGGCGTCGAGGAGGCGGCTGATCAGCAACAGCGTAGGGACGACGGCCCAGCCGAAGGCGACGCCGAGGGAGAGGCCGGTGCCGATGCGCAGCCCCGCGTCGGGCAGGAAGAAGAAGTCGCTGCCCTGCAGGTCGCGCGGGAGCGCGAGGGCGGCCTGCACCAAGCCGGCCGCAGCGCCGCCGCCGAGGGCGGCGAGCCAGCCGCCCAGCAGCAGGTCGGCGGGGCGGGTGTAGTCGAAGCGCCGCGAGGAGCGGGCGAGCAGGATCGCGCCCACGATCGCAGCCGTCGTCAGCTCGACGCCGAAGCGGGCGGGCCCGAGGTCGAGCCCGAACGGCAGGCGGCGCAGGCTCAGCGGCTCGCCGTAGAACGCGGCGGCGGGGGAGCCCTCCCACAGCATCGGCCCGACGAGCGGCCCGAGCAGCGCCAGCGGCAGCGCGGTGCCGGTCAGCGACCAGCGCCAGCCGAAGTGTGGCGGCGTCGGTAGCCTCCGTCGCCGCGGCTCCTCGCGGCGCGGCCGGTACCGGTGCGCGTACGCGCCCAGCGCGGCCGGTATCCAGCCTATGAGCACGACCCGCGAGGCGGGCAGTCCGCAGTCCCACAGTGCGGTCGCGACCAGGGTCTGCGCCCCGCCGTGCACGCCCGCCCCGGCCGTCTCGGCGATCATCTCGGCGAGCCGCGCGAGCGCGCGGTGGCGAGGATCGTCACGCCCCAGAGCCGGACCACCATGCGCCTGCGCCCGGTGCTCTCGGCCGCGCCGCGGAACGAGACGGCCGTCCCCCACGCGGTCACCAGGACCAGCACGGGCAGGAAGACGGCGACCCCGGCCACGGACCACAGGCCGTGCACGGACGTCACCTGGAAGGCGGACCAGGGCAGCGGCGCGAACAGCGAGGTCGGATCGGCGTAGGCAGCCGCCGCGCAGACCGCGAGCAGGCCGGTGGCGGTGACCACGGCGGCGAACGGAGCACGGCGCGAGGGGTGGGACACCCGGCAGATGCTAGGCACGCGCCCTCCGCCGCAACAGGGGTCCCGTCCGCCTCACAGGGACCACAACGGTGGAGACCGGGGCAAGCGGGACAGCGGAGTTGTGAAGGTTTGGCGAAGGGATGCCCCTGACGGGTTTGACCCGTCCTCAGGGCAGACCCAGCGCAGACCTCCGCGCACGCATCAGCGCGAACCCAGCGCGGGCTTCTCAACCCAGAGGGGGAGCGGAAACGACGGCGAATCGCGGAGATGCCCTGGTCGAAGCCGAGCTGTCGAAGGATCTGCCCACTCGTGCAGGCAGCCAGGGACACGCAGTCGAACCGACCGCGGTCCTCCCGGCGCGGGCCGGGCAGGTAGCCCACCCGGAGCGGGCCGTTCGGCCGCTCCGGGGCGGCCCGGCAGAGCGCCGCCGCCGCTGCCTCAGCGCGCGGCGGGCGTCCCGAGGACACGCAGGGCCAGGATGGCCATGTCGTCGGAGGCCGGGTCCGCGGCGAAGCGTTCCACCGCGCGCAGGACGCGGGTGGCGACCGCGCCCGCGGTGAGGCCGGTGCAGGTGGTGAGGACCTCGGCGAGGCCGTCGTCGCCGAGCATGCGCGGGCCTTCGCGGCGTTCGGTGACGCCGTCGGTGACACAGAGCAGGACGTCGCCCGGGTCGAGGACGAAGGTCTCGGCTTCCAGGTCGAGGTCGTCGATGACGCCGAGCAGGGGCTGCGGGGAGGCGGCGGCGGAGACCGTGCCGTCGGGGCGCAGCCGCAGCGGGAGCGGGTGGCCGGCGCACACGGTGCGCAGTTCGACCGAGCCGTCCTCACGCGGGGTCATCTCCCCGTACAGCAGGGTCAGGAACCGGCCGCGGTCGCCCTCGTCGAGGATCGCGGCGTTCAGCCGCTGCAGCACCTCCGGCGCGGAGAAGCCCTCGCGGGCCAGCAGGCGCAGGGAGTGGCGGGCCAGGCCGGTGACCGCGGCGGCCTCGGGGCCGGTGCCGCAGACGTCGCCGATGGCGAAGCCGTAGGTGCCCTCACGGATCGGGAAGATGTCGTAGAAGTCGCCGCCGACCTCGTTGCCCTCGCCCGCGGCCCGGTAGATGACCTCGACCTCGACGCCAGGCACGCGCGGCACCGCGGGCGGCAGCAGGCTGCGCTGCAGCGCGCGCGAGATCGCGGTGCGCTCGCTGTAGAGGCGGGCGTTGTCCAGGGCGAGCGCCGCACGGCGGGAGAGGTCCTCGGCCAGTTCCAGGATCTCGCGGCGGAAGCGCTCCTCCGCGGCCTTGCCCAGGGTCAGCATGCCGATCACGCGGTTGCGCGCGACCAGCGGCAGCACCACCGTCTCACCGCCCACCGTCGCCGCCGTCGCGAGGGCCGCGCGCTGCGCGGCGGTCTCGCCGGCGCCCTGGGTGCGGGCGCGCAGGGCGGCGCGCAGGGCCGCGTCCTGGGCGGCGTCCGTCGCCGCGGGCCAGTCGCGGGCGCCGGGCGTGTTCAGGGGCTCCGGGGGCGCGATGCTCTCCAGCAGGGCGCGCAGGCCGTCGATCTGCTCCTCGTCCTCGTGCAGGACGTAGGCGAGCTCGGGGACCGCGGGGTCGATGCCCGAGGAGGTCGTGTAGACCGCGCACCAGGAGGCCAGCGTCGGCACCGTCATCTGCGCGACCAGCGCCAGGGTCTGGTCCCGCTCCAGCGTTCCGGCCAGCAGGTCGGAGGCCTCGACCAGGAAGGACAGCGAGCCGCGCCGCAGCCGCTCGAGCTCGGTCAGGCGCGCGCTCTCCACCGCCAGCGCGATCCGGTCGGCGGCGAACTGCAGCCGCAGCGCGTCGTCGTTGCGGTACTGGCCGGGCGACTGCGCCGCCACACCGAGGGATCCGGTGAGCCGTCCCTCGACCTTGAGCGGGACCGTCACCACCGACCGCAGGCCCGTGCCGCCCAGCAGCGGGGCCGCGCCTGGCGAGTCGGCCAGGTCCTCGTGGACGGTGGGGAGCCGCGCGGAGCTGAAGCGGCCCATGCCGGACTCCACCGGCACGCGGGCGAAGCGCTGCCGTCCGGCGGGCAGGCCGCAGCTGGCGCGGACCTCCAGCTCGGTCTCGTCGTCGGTGGCCAGCAGCAGGTAGGCGGCGTCGCCGTCGAGCAGGTCCCGGGCGCGCTCGACGGTGCGCTGCAGCAGGCCGTCGAGGTCGTCCGGCGCCTGCCCGCCGGTCAGCGGGCCGAGGAAGGCGTCCACGGCGGGACCGTCGAGGCGGGCGCCGGACTCGGACGCCGCCGCGGGCCGGGTGGGCGTCTGCAGCACCGCGCGCTCCTGCTCGCGCACCAGCAGACAGACCGTCGACGGGCTGCCGTGCGCGTCGCGGACGCGCAGGTGCGCGCCGTAGACGGCCAGCAGCCGGCCGTCGCCGCGCCGCATCGCGTAACTGCCCTCCCAGCGGGAGAGCCGCAGCGCCTCGTCGACGCCCAGGCCGGTGCCCGGCGTCTGCGGCCATGCGGCGAGTTCGGCGAAGGGGCGGCCGACCGCCTTGACGGCGGGGTGCTGGAAGAGCAGTTCGGCGTCCTGGTTCCAGGCGGAGATCAGCCCCTCGCCGTCGATCTGCACGACGGCGACGTGGACCTGCTCGTCCGACTCGGGCAGCAGCGAGTCGGGGGTCAGCGGCCCGGCGACGCGGGTCCCGGTGGGGCGCGGCGGCAGTTGCAGGGTGAACCAGACGCGCTTGTCGGTGGCGGTGTAGTCGACGCCCCAGCGGGACGCGAGTGCCGCGCACAGCAGCAGTCCGCGGCCGCCCTCGCGCTCAAGCTCGGCGGTGACGACGGAGCCGTCCTCCTGGCCCGGGTAGATCGGCAGCGCACGGCGCGGGTAGCGGTCGCCTACCTCGACGCGGACCACGTCGCCCTGGCGCAGCAGCTCGACGCGGGCCGCGGTGCCCGCGTGCACGACGGCGTTGGTGACCAGTTCGCTGACCAGGACCACGGCGTCGTCGACGACCTCGCCGAAGCCCCAGCCCTGGAGGGTGTCGCGGACGAAGGCGCGCGCGGCGGCGACGGAGCGGCCGACGGGTTCGAACGTGGCGGCGGCCCGCGCGGTGGCGTCACCCACGAGGCGCCTCCTCCTTCTTCCGGGCTACGGGCTCACGTTACCGGCGTACCGCGCCTGGCGGGCACTCCCTGTGTGCTACCCGAGCGGCAGCCGTGCGACGCCACTGGCCCAACGCCGTGTTGTGCCGCCAGGTTACTGATCCCCGGTACCGCTTGGGGAGTGAAGCCGGTACGTTCGGTGACTCGATCTGAACCTGACAGGCTGAACCAGGCTCCGATCAGGTCCCAGCGGGGCCGATACCCGCCTGCGACCCCCGCGCAACCCTTGGTGGTCGTTAGATTGTTGGGGATGCGTCTCGCGGCGTCCGTGCCGTGCGGCCGCGAGGCATTCAACGCAACTCTGGAGGCAGGCCGGTGGATTCGAGCAGGGCGACCGCGGTCGCGGCGAAGCCGAAGCCGGGCGGGACACGGCAGGCGGGCCGCGGGTCGGGCAGGGGCGCGGGCGCCGACGCCGCCGATCTGCGCAAGCTGCTGACCGCGCTGACGGCCATGCGGGACGGCAACTTCCGCAGGCGGCTGACCGTGCCGGGGGACTCGGTCATGGCCGAGATCGCCGCCGTCTTCAACCAGGTCGCGGAGCGTAACCAGCATCTGACCGGAGAGTTGGCGCGGGTGCGCCGCGCGGTCGGCCGCGAGGGCCGGCTCGGGGAGCGGCTCGAGCTCGGGCCCTGCGAGGGCGCCTGGGCGGCGGCGATCGACAACTCCAACGCCCTGATCGACGACCTGGCCCGGCCGATGGCCGAGGTCGGCCGGGTGCTCGGCTCGATCGCCGAGGGCGACCTGCAGCAGCGGATGGAACTGCGCGCGCTCGGGCCGGACGGTGGTTCCCACCCGCTGCGCGGCGAGTTCCTCAAGGTCGGCCGGACCGTCAACGGCCTGGTGGACCAGCTGTCGGAGTTCACCGACGAGGTGACCCGGCTCGCCGTCGAGGTCGGCACGGAGGGCAAGCTGGGCGGCCAGGCACGGGTGCGCGGTATGTCCGGCTCCTGGAAGGACCTGACCGACTCGGTCAACATGATGGCCAGTCGGCTGACCGCCCAGGTGCGCGACATCGCCCTGGTCACCACCGCGGTCGCCAAGGGCGACCTGTCGCGCAAGGTCACCGCCCAGGTCGCGGGCGAGATGCTGGAGTTGAAGAACACCGTCAACACGATGGTGGACCAGCTCTCCGGCTTCGCCGCCGAAGTCACGCGTGTGGCGCGCGAGGTGGGCACCGAGGGCAAGCTCGGCGGCCAGGCGCAGGTGCCCGGCGTCGCCGGCACCTGGAAGGACCTGACCGACAACGTCAACCAGATGGCGACCAACCTCACCGACCAGGTGCGCAGCATCGCCCAGGTGACCACCGCCGTGGCGCGTGGCGACCTGTCGCAGACCATCGAGGTCGACGCCCGCGGCGAGATCCTCGAACTGAAGAACACCATCAACGCGATGGTCGGCCAACTCTCGGCGTTCGCCGACGAGGTGACGCGTGTGGCGCGCGAGGTCGGCACCGAGGGCATCCTCGGCGGCCAGGCGATGGTGCCAGGCGCGGCCGGGGTGTGGCGCGGACTGACCGACAACGTCAACCTGATGGCCTCCAACCTCACCTTCCAGGTACGCAACATCGCCACCGTCTCGACGGCGGTGGCCCGCGGCGACCTGACCCAGCGCATCACGGTCGACGCGCGCGGGGAGATCCTGCAGCTGAAGACGACGCTCAACACCATGGTCGACCAGCTGTCCGCGTTCGCGGACGAGGTGACCCGGGTGGCCACGGACGTGGGCACCGAGGGCCGCCTGGGCGGTCAGGCGCAGGTGCCCGGGGTCTCCGGCACCTGGAAGGACCTGACCAGCTCCGTCAACCTGATGGCCAACAACCTGACCAACCAGGTCCGCAACATCGCCGAGGTCACCACAGCGGTGGCCCGCGGCGACCTGTCGAAGAAGATCACTGTCGACGCCCGCGGCGAGATCCTGGAGCTGGTCACCACCGTCAACACCATGGTCGACCAGCTCTCGGTCTTCGCCGACGAGGTGAGCCGGGTCGCCCGTCAGGTGGGCACCGAGGGCATCCTGGGCGGTCAGGCCCGGGTCAAGGGCGTCGAGGGCATCTGGCGGGACCTCGCCGAGAACGTCAACCTGATGGCGTCCAACCTCACCTTCCAGGTGCGCAACATCGCCCAGGTCGCCACGGCGGTGGCCGGCGGCGACCTGTCGAAGAAGATCACCATCGACGCGCAGGGCGAGGTCGCCGCGCTCGCGGACACGCTCAACACGATGGTCGACCAGCTCTCCGCCTTCGCCGACGAGGTCACTCGCGTGGCTCGCGAGGTGGGCACCGAGGGCATCCTGGGCGGCCAGGCCCGGGTGCCGGGCGTCGGCGGCATGTGGAAGGACCTGACCGACAACGTCAACCTCATGGCCGACAACCTGTCCGGCCAGGTGCGCAACATCGCCCAGGTGACCACCGCGGTCGCCAAGGGCGACCTGACCCGCAAGATCGACGTCGACGCGCGCGGCGAGATCCTGGAGCTCAAGACGACCATCAACACGATGGTCGACCAGCTCTCCGCCTTCGCCGACGAGGTCACTCGCGTGGCCCGCGAGGTGGGCACCGACGGCCGCCTCGGCGGCCAGGCCCGCGTCCCCGGCGTCGCCGGCACCTGGCAGGACCTGACCGAGTCCGTGAACGAACTGGCGGGCAACCTGACCCGCCAGGTGCGCGCCATCGCCCAGGTCGCCACCGCGGTGACCCGCGGCGACCTGAGCCTGCGCATCGACGTGGACGCGGCCGGTGAGCTCGACGAGCTCAAGGACAACATCAACCAGATGATCGCCAACCTGCGCGAGACCACCCGCACCAACCAGGAGCAGGACTGGCTCAAGACCAACCTGGCGCGGATCTCCGGCCTGATGCAGGGCCGCCGCGACCTGGAGGCGGTCAGCTCGCTGATCATGAGCGAGCTGACCCCGGTGGTCTCCGCCCAGCACGGCGCGTTCTTCCTGGCCATGCCCGCGCTGCGCAACGAGATGACCGCCGAGGCGGCCGAGGACGGGATCGAGCACGACACCGTGCTGCGGCTGATCGGCTCCTACGGCTACCAGCGCCGGGCCATGCCCACCTCGTTCCATCTCGGCGAGGGCCTGGTCGGGCAGGCGGCGATCGAGAAGAAGCCGATCCTGCTCAAGGACGCCCCGCCCGGATACCTGAAGATCGCCTCAGGGCTGGGGGAGGCCGCGCCGGTCAACGTGATCGTCATGCCGGTCCTGTTCGAGGGCCGGTTGCTGGGCGTGATCGAGCTGGCCTCGTTCAACCCGTTCACCAAGATCAGCATGGACTTCCTGGACCAGATCGCCGAGATGATCGGCGTCACGGTCAACACCATCGCGGTCAACACCAAGACCGAGGGCCTGCTGCTGGAGTCGCAGCGCCTCACCGCCGAACTGTCCATGCGGTCGGCCGAGTTGGAGGCGCGACAGGAGGAGCTGCAGCGCTCCAACCTCGAGTTGGAGGAGAAGGCCCACCAACTCGCGGTGCAGAACCGTGACATCGAGATCAAGAACTCCGAGATCGAGGAGGCCCGGCAAGTCCTCGAGGAGCGCGCCGAGCAGCTTGAGCTCTCCACCCGATACAAGTCGGAATTCCTCGCCAACATGTCGCACGAGCTGCGCACTCCGCTCAACTCGCTGCTGATCCTGGCCAAGCTGCTGGCCGACAACGCCGAGGGCAACCTCAGCCCCAAGCAGGTGGAGTTCTCCGAGACCATCCACGGCGCCGGCTCCGACCTGCTCCAGCTGATCAACGACATCCTGGACCTCTCCAAGGTCGAGGCGGGCAAGATGGACATCCGCCCGAGCCGGATCGCGCTGGTCCAGCTGGTCGACTACGTGGAGGCCACCTTCCGGCCGCTGACCGCCGACAAGGGCCTCGACTTCGCGGTGCGGGTCTCGCCGGAGCTGCCGGTCACCCTGCACACCGACGAGCAGCGGCTGCAGCAGGTGCTGCGCAACCTGCTCTCGAACGCGGTCAAGTTCACCGACTCGGGCGCGGTCGAGCTGCTGATCCAGCCGGCCGGCGGCGCGGGCGGGGAGCACCCGGTGCCGCAGGCGATCCGCGAGCAGATGTTGGAGTCCGGCGCGATCGCCGACCCGGAGGAGCCGCTGATCGCCTTCTCGGTGACGGACACCGGCATCGGCGTCCCGCAGAACAAGCTGCGGGAGATCTTCGAGGCCTTCAAGCAGGCCGACGGCACCACCAGCCGCAAGTACGGCGGCACCGGCCTCGGGCTGTCGATCTCCCGGGAGATCGCCCGTCTGCTCGGGGGCGAGATCAACGCCGAGAGCGAGCTGGACCGCGGCTCCACGTTCACGCTGTACCTGCCGTTGCGTGAGGCGCCCGAGGGCGAGGCGGCGGCTGCCACGGTCCGCGGCCGCGGCGGGGTGAGCCCGGCGGAGCTGTGGGCCCAGGAGGTCATCGAGGCGGCGCACGAGCGTCGGCGCGCGCCCTCCAAGCCGGCCCGCACCTCGGTTTCTTCGCAGGCCGAGGGGCCTGCGGCGCCGCAGCCGGCCCCGGCTCCGGCGGCGAACCCGGCCCCTTCGGCCCCGACCTCGCCGTCGGCCCCGTCCGCCCCGTCCTCGCAGTCCGCGCCGTCCACGGTGGACGGGATGCGCGCGGGCGCTCCCGGACGCCCTCAGCCGGCCGAGCCGGTCCGTCAGGAGGGCGCCGAGGGCGGCCGGGGCGAGGCGGCCCAGGCGGACTCGTTCGCGCCGTTCTCCGGTCGCTTCGACGGCGAGAAGGTCCTCATCGTCGACGACGACATCCGCAACGTCTTCGCGCTCACCAGCGTGCTGGAGACCTACGGACTGGCGGTGCTGTACGCGGAGAACGGCCGCGAGGGCATCGAGGTGCTGGAACAGCACGAGGACGTCGCCCTGGTGCTGATGGACATCATGATGCCGGAGATGGACGGCTACGCCACGACCGAGGCGATCCGCGCGATGCCCCAGTTCGCCGGTCTGCCGATCATCGCGCTCACCGCCAAGGCGATGAAGGGCGACCGTGAGAAGAGTCTCGCCGCGGGAGCCTCGGACCACGTCACCAAGCCGGTGGACACCGACCATCTGCTCGGCGTCATGGGGCACTGGCTGCGGGCCGAGAACCGATGAGGAGCCACGGGACAGAGCCGATCGTCCAGGCCGGCACGGGCCGGGGGCGTATGCGTCCGGCTCCGGGTGCGGCCTGGTTGAAGGCCCGGTCACCGGGCATCCAACCGGAACCCGCGCCCCGGACGGGCCGTCAGGATCGAGCTGTCTCCACTTGTCAGGGTGGTGGCTCTGCGACGCGGGAACGGGATAAGGTCACTCGGCGTTGCTACCGGTACTGACTGGGTCACCGGAGGCGGGGCAGTTCACCGGGTGCGGGCAGTGAGGTGCGGCTAGCATGACCGTCGGCAGGGCAGTGGTGGACACACGGGCGACGTACGAGTCCGACGCGAACCGAGGTGCGGGGACAACCGCGACATCGGCTGCGGGGGCGCGAGGAGGGCAGGCCAAGGTGCAGAAGGCCAAGATCCTCCTTGTCGACGACCGGGCGGAGAACCTGCTCGCGCTGGAGGCGATCCTCTCCGCGCTGGACCAGACCCTGGTCCGGGCGGGCTCCGGCGAGGAGGCGCTCAAGGCGCTGCTCAACGACGACTTCGCGGTCATCCTGCTCGACGTGCAGATGCCCGGGATGGACGGCTTCGAGACCGCCGCGCACATCAAGCGCCGCGAGCGGACCAGGGACATCCCGATCATCTTCCTGACGGCGATCAACCACGGTCCGCACCACACCTTCCGCGGTTACGCGGCCGGCGCGGTGGACTACATCTCCAAGCCGTTCGACCCGTGGGTGCTACGCGCCAAGGTCTCCGTCTTCGTCGAGCTCTACATGAAGAACTGCCAGCTCAAGGAGCAGGCCGCGCTGCTGCGCCTGCAGTTGGAGGCCGAGCAGGCGCCCGGCACGGGCCTGCTGTCCGAGCTGTCCGCCAGGCTCGCCGCCGTCGAGGAGCAGGCCGAGGCGCTGACCAAGCAGCTCGCCGAGGGCGCGGACCAGGCCGCAGTCGCGACCGCCGCGCATCTCGAACGTCGCCTCGCCGGCCTGCGCCGGGCGCTCGACGCCCTGGAGCCGGGCAACCCGAACAAGGGCGCCACGCCGGAGTCCTGAGCGCGCGTTCTCGGGGGTTCTGACGGCGCGTCGCGCTTGACAGGCGGGCCGTTCGCACCCGGTGCACGACACGAGCGGAGCAACGTCGCACAGCACGTGTTGCGCCCCTTGTCACCCTAGTAATCTGAACGCCATGGCCACACGCACGTCCGGAAGCGGTTCGCAGACCCGAGGCGCGGGGACGGCGAAGAAGGCCACGGCTGCCAAGGCGCCCGCCAAGAAGTCCGCGGCCAAGGCGCCGACGAAGAAGGCCCCCGCGAGGAAGGCGGCGGCCAAGAAGGCCGTGCCCGCGCCCGCGGCCCCGCCGCCCAGGCCCCCCAAGCCCATCGCCTACCGTGCCGTGCGCGGCAGTTGGCTGGGCGTCGCCAACGGCGTGGGCGCGGTCGCCCGCGGCTTCGGCAACGGCGCGAAGAACCTGCACCCGGCCCACCGCAAGGACGGTCTGGCGCTGCTACTCATCGCCCTGGCGCTGCTCATCGCCGCCGGGTCGTGGTCCGACCCGCAGGGCTGGCTCGGCGTCGCCGTGACCGACGTGGTCAAGGGCGCGTTCGGCAAGCTCACCATTTTCGTCCCGGTGCTGCTCTTCGCCATCGCCGTGCGGCTGATGCGCCACCCCGAGCGGCCCGAGGCCAACGGACGGATCGTCATCGGCCTGACCGCGCTGACCATCGGCGTGCTCGGCCTGGTCCACATCGGCTACGGCGCGCCCAGCCTGCAGGCCGGCGCGCCCCGGATCCGCGAGTCCGGCGGGCTGATCGGCCTGGCGGCCTCCCGCTGGCTGATGGCCGCCGCGGGCCCGGCGCTGGCGGTGCCGTTCCTGACGCTGGTCTCCTTCTTCGGTCTGTTGGTGGTCACCGCCACGCCGGTCAACCAGATCCCGCAGCGGCTCCGGCTGCTCGGCGAGCGGCTTTCGATCATCGAGCCGCACCCCGGGTACGGCGGCTTCGACGAGGAGGCCGGGCTCGAGGGCCTCGACGACCTCGGCTTCGGCGCGGACGGGCCCGACGACTTCGAGGGGGAGCCCGGTACGCCCGAGGAGCGTGCGGTGCTGGAGGCCAAGCGCAGTCAGCTGGAGAACGCGGGCTCCGTCGCGCCGCGCCGCCGCCGTCCGCGGCGACGTGTGGGCGCCGCCGAGGCGACCGACCAGCCGGACCCGTTCGACACCATCGGCGTCGCCGCGGCGGCCGCCGCCGAGCTCGACGGCGCGGTCATGCACGGCGTGCAGCCCTCGGCCGCCCTCGCGGACATGCTGGGTCGGGTCAAGGACCGCACCCCGCCCTCCGACGTCCCGCCGCTCGACCTGCCCGAGGACGCGCCGCCGATGCCGGACCACGCCCCCGGGGCGCCGGTCCCGTCCGCGCGGACGGAGGACGCGCGCACCGACGGCGCCGCCCCCGCGGCGGACGACAGCGGCCTGCCGATCCGGTCCGAGCAGCTCCAGCTGCCCGACGGCGGCCACTACCAGCTGCCCTCCGTCGAGCTGCTGACGCGCGGCGGGCCGGGCAAGGCCCGCTCCAAGGCCAACGACGACGTGGTGGCCTCGCTCATGGGCGTCTTCGCCGAGTTCAAGGTCGACGCCGCCGTCACCGGCTTCACCCGTGGCCCGACGGTCACCCGCTACGAGGTCGAGCTCGGCCCGGCGGTCAAGGTCGAGCGCATCACCGCGCTCGCCAAGAACATCGCCTACGCAGTCGCCAGCCCCGACGTCCGGATCATCAGCCCGATCCCCGGCAAGTCCGCCGTCGGCATCGAGATCCCCAACACCGACCGGGAGATGGTCAACCTCGGTGACCTGCTGCGTTCGCAGGCCGCCAGCGACCCGCACCCGATGCTGGTCGGCATGGGCAAGGACGTCGAAGGCCAGACCGTCATGGCCAACCTCGCCAAGATGCCGCACATCCTCGTCGCCGGCGCGACCGGCGCGGGCAAGTCGTCCTGCATCAACTGCCTGATCACCTCGGTGCTGATGCGGGCGACCCCGGACGACGTGCGGCTGGTCCTGGTCGACCCCAAGCGCGTCGAGCTCACCGCCTACGAGGGCGTGCCGCACCTCATCACGCCGATCATCACCAACCCGAAGAAGGCCGCCGAGGCGCTGCAGTGGGTCGTCCGCGAGATGGACCTGCGCTACGACGACCTCGCGGCGTTCGGTTTCCGCCACGTCGACGACTTCAACCGTGCCGTGCGCGCCGGCAAGGTCCAGCCGCCACCCGGCAGCGAGCGGGTGCTGCAGCCCTACCCCTACCTGCTGGTGATCGTCGACGAGCTCGCCGACCTGATGATGGTCGCCCCGCGCGACGTCGAGGACTCGATCGTCCGCATCACGCAGCTCGCCCGCGCCGCCGGCATCCACCTGGTGCTGGCGACCCAGCGTCCGTCGGTGGACGTCGTCACCGGTCTGATCAAGGCGAACGTGCCCTCCCGGCTCGCCTTCGCCACCTCCTCCCTCGCCGACAGCCGGGTCATCCTCGACCAGCCCGGCGCGGAGAAGCTGATCGGCAAGGGCGACGCGCTCTTCCTGCCGATGGGCGCGGGCAAGCCGCTGCGCATGCAGGGCGCCTTCGTCACCGAGGAGGAGATCGCCGCGATCGTCGAGCACTGCAAGGCGCAGCTCCAGCCGGAGTACCGCAACGACGTCACGGTCGGTTCGGGGCCGAAGAAGGAGATCGACGAGGAGATCGGCGACGACATGGACCTGCTGGTCCAGGCGGCCGAGCTGGTCGTCTCCACCCAGTTCGGCTCGACCTCGATGCTGCAGCGCAAGCTGCGCGTCGGCTTCGCGAAGGCGGGGCGCCTGATGGACCTGATGGAGTCGCGCGGGATCGTCGGCCCGAGCGAGGGATCCAAGGCCCGTGACGTGCTGGTACAGCCGGACGAGCTCGACGGGGTTTTGCTCACTCTCCGGGGGGAATGAGCGCGCGTACGCGTGTCCGTTCGGTTCTCTTCGGCGTTGAGTGGACCGGGTGGGAACCATCCTGTGCGCGGCCGCGTGTCGGTTTCCGACGCTCCGTCAACACGTGCCGCGACGGTGCGCGGAGCATCCGATAACGATCAGGACGCAGTGCCTCCCTTTCGGCCGAATCCCGGTTGAGCGAGGCTCAGACTCGCCCCCTAGACTGGTGTTTCGACGGCGTTCTCGGGGGGTTGCGGCCCCCCTTCGAAGCCCTGGCCGCCCACGTTCGAAAGGCGCCCCTTGTGACGACCGGCACGACCTCCACCGGATCGACCGAACCGCTTGCGAACGAGCCCTCCATCGGGCAGGTGCTCGGTAACGCTCGCGTGGCCGCGGGGCTGACCGTCGACGAGGTCAGCGCGGAGACGCGGGTCCGCGTGCCGATCGTGCACGGGATCGAGGCGGACGACTTCAGCCGTTGCGGCGGCGACTTCTACGCCCGCGGGCACGTCCGCGCGCTGGCGCGCGCGGTCGGCGTCGACGGCGACGACCTGGTCCGCCGCTACGACGCGGCCCACGGCGGCGCGCCGCAGGACGCGCGGGTCCCACTGCTGGAGAACGTCGGCGAGCGCGGGATCTCCGCGGAGCGGCGTCGCCCGAACTGGACCGCCGCGATGGTCGCGGCGATCGTCGTGGTCATCGCCGTGATCGGTTTCAACCTCGCCCACAGCGGCCCCAAGACGACGACCGCCTCGGCTGCGTCTCCCTCCTCGGGCACCTCCGGCTCCACGCCGTCGATCGGCCCCGTCCTCCACCCGACGCTCCCGCCGGCCTCCAGCGCCCCGGTCAAGCCCAGCGCGATCGCGGCCGCACCGGCCGGCAAGGTCACGGTGAAGCTGCTGGCGCAGAACGGCGACAGCTGGATGATGGTCAAGGATGGCACCGGCAAGGTCATCTTCCAGGGCGATCTCACCCAGGGGCAGAGCCAGACCTTCACGGACAGCAAGGAGCTGAAGTTCGTCCTCGGCAACGCGGGCGGCGTCCACGTCTGGGCCAACGGCAAGGACCTCGGCACCGCGGGCGGCGACGGCCAGGTCGTGAACGTCACCTACACCCCGGGCGACCCGGTCGCGGGCTGACCTTCGGCTTCGCTCCCACGCCCGGCCGCACCACCCCCGGCGGCGCGTGGGGGCGCTGCTGATGTGCGGCTCCTCCCCCAGCCTTCGACCGGGAGGTGTCGCCAGGTGGGCGCGACAAGCCACCCTGCATCGCGACAAGCCGCCCTGCATGGTGGCCCCCGAACGAGCAGGGCCATCCGCGGCGGGTGGTCGCCCGCGCAGTTCCTCGCGCCCCTGAGGTGGTCTCGCGCCCATGGAGAGTGCAACCTCTTCGGCCCGGTAACCTTGGCGGCATGCCCGATCGCCGCACAGTCGCTCTCGTCACCCTTGGATGCGCCCGCAACGAGGTGGATTCCGAGGAACTCGCCGGGCGGCTTGAGGCCGACGGGTGGGAGCTCGTGGCCGACGCCGCCGAGGCTGACGTCGCCGTCGTGAACACCTGCGGCTTCGTCGAGGCCGCCAAGAAGGACTCCGTCGACGCCCTGCTGGAGGCCAACGACCTCAAGGGTCACGGCCGCACCCAGGCCGTCGTCGCCGTCGGCTGCATGGCCGAGCGCTACGGCAAGGAGCTCGCCGAGGCGCTGCCCGAGGCCGACGCGGTGCTCGGGTTCGACGACTACGCGGACATCGCCGAGCGACTGCAGACCATCCTCTCCGGCGGGGAGCACGTCTCCCACGTGCCGCGCGACCGCCGCAAGCTGCTGCCGCTCTCGCCCGTGGAGCGCCAGACCGCGGCCGACGCCGTCGCGATCCCCGGTCACGGCGGGAGCGCCGAGCAGAGCAGCGCGGAGCAGAGCAGCGCGGAGCAGAGCATCGAGGACCTGCCGGACGGCCTCGCGCCGGCCTCCGGGCCGCGGACGCTGCGCCGGCGTCTGGACGACAGCCCGGTCGCGTCCGTCAAGCTCGCGTCCGGGTGCGACCGACGCTGCAGCTTCTGCGCGATCCCGGCCTTCCGCGGCAGCTTCCTCTCCCGGCGGCCGTCCGACGTCCTCAACGAGACGCGCTGGCTCGCCGAGCAGGGCGTCCGCGAGGTCATGCTGGTCAGCGAGAACAACACCAGCTACGGCAAGGACCTCGGCGACATCCGCCTGCTGGAGAGCCTGCTGCCCGAGCTCGCCGCCGTCGAGGGCGTCGAGCGCGTGCGCGTCAGCTACCTCCAGCCCGCCGAAATGCGACCGGGCCTGATCGACGCGCTGACCTCGACCCCCGGTGTCGCGCCCTACTTCGACCTGTCGTTCCAGCACTCGGCGCCGAACGTGCTGCGCCGCATGCGCCGCTTCGGCGACACCGACCGGTTCCTGGAGCTGCTGGACCAGATCCGGGCCAAGGCGCCGGAGGCCGGCGTCCGCTCGAACTTCATCGTCGGCTTCCCCGGCGAGACCGAGGACGACCTGGCCGAGCTGGAGCGCTTCCTCACCAACGCCCGCCTCGACGCCATCGGCGTCTTCGGCTACTCCGACGAGGAGGGCACCGAGGCGGCCGGCTACGACGGCAAGCTGCCCGAGGACGAGGTCGCCGAGCGGCTCGCCCGGTTCAGCCGCCTCGCGGAGGAGCTGACCTCGCAGCGGGCCGAGCAGCGGATCGGCAGCACGATCCGGGTGCTGGTCGAGTCCAACGACGGCGAGGACGGCGTGATCGGCCGCGGCGCGCACCAGGCGCCGGAGACCGACGGGATCACCATCCTGCTCGGCGACACCGAGGGCCTCGCGGCCGGCGACTTCGTCGAGGCGAAGGTCACCGCCAGCGAGGGCGTCGACCTCTACGCCGAGGTGATCCAGGTCGAGGCGACCGGCGGGGCCGGCGCGGTCGGGGAGCGCCTGTGAATCAGACCTCGGGGGGCGGGGCGGCGAGAACGGGCGCCTCGTCGGCTTCCCAGCCCGGCGGGGCGGGCGACGAGCCGGGCCTGTGGAACATCCCGAACCTGCTCACCATGCTGCGACTGGTGATCGTGCCGATCTTCGCGGCGCTGCTGTTCGCCGGGGGCGGCCACGACCCCAAGTGGCGTGCCCTGGCTTGGGCCTCCTTCGCCATCGCGATGATCACCGACCTCTACGACGGCGAGCTGGCCCGCCGGATGGGCCTGGTCACCGACTTCGGCAAGATCGCGGACCCGATCGCCGACAAGGCGATCATGGGCACGGCCCTGATCGGCCTGTCCGTGCTCGGCGATCTCGCGTGGTGGGTGACGGTGGTCATCCTGGTCCGTGAGATCGGAATCACACTGATGCGCTTCTGGGTGATCCGCTTCGGGGTCATCCCGGCCAGCCGCGGCGGCAAGCTCAAGACGCTGACCCAAGGAATCGCGGTCGGCATGTACGTGTTGATCCTGACCGGGCCGCTGGCGTCGGCCCGGTGGTGGCTGATGGGCGCGGCCGTGGTGCTCACCGTCGGCAGCGGCCTGGACTACGTGCGCCAGGCGGTCGTGCTGCGGCGCGCGGGCCTGGCCGCCCGCGCCGGGCAGCGGGCCGCGAACGGGCAGGCGGGCACCGCCTGATGAGTGCCGAGTCGGCGCTGGCCGAGCTGGTCGGGGCCGATGCGACGCTTGCCGTGGCGGAGTCGCTGACCGGCGGCCTGCTCGCGGCCGAGTTCGTGGCGGTCCCGGGCGCCTCCAAGGCGTTCCGCGGTTCGGTGACGGCCTACGCCACCGAGCTCAAGGGATCGGTCCTCGGGGTGGACCCGGAGCTGCTGGCCGCGCGCGGCGCGGTCGACCCGCAGGTCGCGGCCCAGATGGCCCGAGGCGTCCGGGTGCTCATGGGCGCCGACTTCGGGCTGGCGACGACGGGCGTGGCCGGACCTGATCCACAGGACGGACAGCCGGTCGGCACCGTCTTCGTGGCGGTCTCGTACACGTCCCGGGACGGGGAAGGTGGAGAATCTGTCTCTGCCCTCCGCCTGTCAGGGGATCGTGCCACAATCCGACGCAAGGCGGTTTCGGCCGCCGTCGAACTGCTCCTCAGCGCTCTGGAGGGCAAACCGGTGGGTTAGGAACGCCGATCCCACCGGGAAGAACACAAGGGATGGGCCGGAAAGATTCGCGGACGATACCGCGAACAGCAGGGGAGGGGCCATGGATGCAGCCAAGAGTGAACACGACCGGGCTCCCCGCACGTGATGCGGGGCAGGCGGTACGGTGGGGCTGTGAGGTTCCGAGCCGCGGTCCAAGGAGGGAGCAACCGATGATCCTGCTCCGTCGTCTGTTGGGTGACGTGCTGCGTCGGCAGCGCCAGCGCCAGGGCCGCACCCTGCGCGAGGTGTCGGCTGCCGCGCGGGTCTCGCTCGGCTACCTCTCGGAGGTCGAGCGCGGACAGAAGGAGGCCTCGTCCGAGTTGCTCTCCGCGATCTGTGACGCCCTGGACGTGCGTATGTCCGAGGTCATGCGCGAGGTCAGCGACGAGCTCTCGCTCGCCGAGCTGGCCGCCGGCGAGGCGGTCCGCCCTGCGCTGCTGGAGCCCGTGCCGGTACCCCCGGCTGAACGCGTGCCTTCGCTCGTGCCCAAGGCCAGCGCGATGGACGTCGTCGCGGCCTGACAGTCGTAGCAGCCGTCGTGGCGTGGAACGGCCCCTCCCCTGAGCCCCGTGTGGCCCAGGGGAGGGGCCGTTCGCGCTCCGCACGGATATGTTGAAAGCGGTTCCGTCCCTCTTCCGGGCCCCGGGAGGAGAGCGATGCTGTCGATACCCCGGCGCAGGCCGATCGTCTGGGCGCTGTGCGCGGCGCTCAGCGCCGGCGCGTGGGCACTGCTGCTCACCGGCCTGCTGAGCGGCCGTGAGGCCGCAGGCGTCGGGCTCCTGTTCGCCGGCGGTTGGAACCTCAGTCTCCTCCCCGTCCACGCCCGCCCCTGGACACCCCGCCGCCGCCCAACCCCTGCCACAGCCCCGGCTCCGGAGGAGCCGCAGCCTGCTGAGGCCTGAACGGGGTCGCGGGGCGAGCAGTGACGTTGTGCACATCGGGACGTCGGGGCGCGCCGGTGGGGCGGCCCTGGAGGGGCGGTCAGCCGCGGACGCGGAGGCCTCGTGGGGTCGGGACGAAGCCGGCGTCCTCCAGAACGGGGCTCAGGGGGGAGGTGAGGGCGGGCTCGCCGTTGATGCGTTCCACGACCAGGTCGCGGAGGGCGCCCTCCGCGACGGCGCGGACCAGGGCCGTCGCCGCGTGGCCGAGGCGGGCGGGGTCGGTGGCCCAGGCCAGCAGGGTCTTGCCGCCGCGTTCGACGTAGGCGGTCAGCTCGCCGTCGACGAGGGCGACGAGCGCGCCCGCCTTGCGGCCCGGTTTGTGCGACGAGGCACCGCCGCCGCCCGGGGACTCCGGCCACGGGAGCGCCGCGCCGTAGGCGTTCGCCGGATCGGCCGCCGCGAGGACGACCGCCGTGGGCCGCTCCTCGCCGCCGCCCTCCGCGCGTCGTTCGAGCGCGGTGTTCACCGCGCGGAGGCGGTCGATCGCGCCGTCGGAGGCGAACTGCGCCGCGCCGAGGCCGTCGACGACGTAGCCGCGGCGGGTGCGGCCGGTGTCCTCGAACGCGGACAGGACGCGGTAGACGCCCGCGAAGCCGCCCGGCGCCCGCTCTGCCTGGACCGCGCCGCGGGTGACCACGCCGTGGCGGTCCAGCAGCGTCTGGGCGAGCGCGTGGGCGCGCTGCGTCGGATCGGTGACGGCGGAGGGCAGCAGCGACCAGCGGCCGGCCGTGGTCGGGAGCTGGGGGACGCGCGGCACCGGCCGCGCCATGCCGTAGCGGGCGCGCGGGGTGGCGCGCGGCGCGCGGTGCGCCGTCGAGCCAGGAGTGCGGCCGGAGCCGAGGAGCGCGCGGAGCGGGGCGAGGGTGTCGTTGGTGATCCGGCCCGACCAGGCGAGGTCCCACAGCGCGGTGGCCAGCTCGGCGGGCGGGGTCTCCGTGCCGGGCAGCTGCCGGGCGACCTCCTCGGCCAGCTGACGGAAGAACAGACCGTAGCCGGGCGCCAGCGCGGCCAGGATCGCGTAGTGGAGCGGCGTGAGCTCCAGCGGCAGCGCCTCCGGCAGCAGCAGCGGGGCGGCGTCGGCCGGGTGCAGGGCCACCCAGCCGTCCTTGCCGGGCAGCGCGCCGGCGCCCGCCCAGAACAGCTCGCCCTGCGAGGTCAGCTCGTCCAGCAGCGCGGGGCTGTAGCCGGCCACGCGGGAGGGCAGGATCAGCCGCTCCAGCGCCGAGGCCGGCACCGGCGTGCCCTGGAGCTGCTCGACGGCGCGCAGCAGGCCGTCCACGCCACGCAGCCGGTTCGCGCCGCCGATGTGCTGCCACTGCGGCAGGAACGCCGCCAGCGCGCGCGGCGGCACCGGCTCGACCTCGTGCCGCAGCGCCGCGAGCGAGCGGCGGCGCAGACGTCGCAGCACCTCGGCGTCGCACCACTCCGTGCCCGTCCCGCCGGGACGGAACTCGCCCTGCACGACCCGGCCCGTCGCGGCGAGGCGCTGCAGCGTGCCGAGGACGACGGCCGGGCCGAGGCCCAGCCGGACGGCGGCGTCGGCCGCGGTGAACGGGCCGTGCGTGCGGGCGTGCCGGGCCAGCAGGTCGGCGAGGGGGTCCTTGACCGGCTCGGTGAACGCCTCGGGCACGCCCACCGGCAGGGGGGTGCCCAGGGCGTCCCGCAGCCGGCCCGCGTCCTCGATCGCGGCCCAGCGCTGCTCGCCCGCGACGCGGACGTCGATCACGCGCCGCGCGGCCTGGAGCTCGCGCACCCACGCTGGCTCTGCGCCGCGCTCGGCCAGCTCGGCGTCGGTGAGGGGGCCGAGCAGGCGCAGCGCGTCGGCCACGCCCTCGACGTCCTTGATCCGGCGGTCCCGGGTGAGCCGCTGGAGCTCCGCCTCCAGCTCGGCCAGCACGTTCTCGTCCAGCAGCTCGCGCAGCTCGGCCTGGCCGAGCAGCTCCGCCAGCAGCCGCGAGTCCAGCGCGAGCGCGGAGGCGCGGCGTTCGGCGAGCGGTGAGTCGCCCTCGTAGAGGAACTGGGCGACGTAGCCGAAGAGCAGCGAGCGCGCGAAGGGGGAGGGCTCCGGCGTGGTGACCTCGACGATGCGGACCCGGCGCGACTCGATGTCCCGCATCAGCTCGACCAGGCCGGGGACGTCGAAGACGTCCTGGAGGCACTCGCGGACGGCCTCCAGCACGATCGGGAAGGAGCCGAACTCGGCGGCCACGGAGAGCAGCTGCGAGGCGCGTTGGCGCTGCTGCCACAGCGGCGTTCGGCGGCCCGGGTTGCGGCGGGGCAGCAGCAGCGCCCGGGCGGCGCATTCGCGGAAGCGCGAGGCGAACAGGGCGGAGCCGCCGACCTGGTCGGTGACGGTCTGTTCGACGGTCGTCGCGTCGAAGACGACGGCCTCGGCGCCGACCGGCGCCTCGTCGGCGGCCGTGGATGTGGGCGTCGCGTCAGGCCGTGTCCGTTCAGGATCGGGAAAGTCGAGCAGATCCGCGTCCGGCAGGCGCAGCACGATGCCGTCGTCGGCGTGCATGACCTGCGCGTCCAGCCCGTGACGCTCGCTCAGGCGGGCGGCCAGCGCCAACGCCCAGGGCGCGTGGACCTGGGCGCCGAAGGGGGAGTGGACGGCGATCCGCCAGTCGCCGAGCTCGTCGCGGAAACGCTCGACGACGATGGTGCGGTCGTCCGGCAGGTGGCCGGTGGCCTGGCGCTGCTCGGCCAGGTAGGAGAGCAGGTTGCCCGCGGCCCACGCGTCCAGGCCCGCGGCGGCGAGCCGGGCCGTGGCCTTGTCCGGCGGCAGCGCGGCGAGCTCGCGGAGGAACCCGCCGACGGCCCGGCCCAGCTCCAGCGGGCGGCCGAGCGCGTCGCCGTGCCAGAACGGCAGCTTGCCCGGCACGCCGGGCGCGGGGGAGACGAGCACCTTGTCGTGGGTGATGTCCTCGATCCGCCAGGAGCTGGTGCCGAGGGTGAAGACGTCGCCGACGCGGGACTCGTAGACCATCTCCTCGTCGAGCTCGCCGACGCGGCCGCCGCCCTTCTTCGGGTCGGCCCCGGCGAGGAAGACGCCGAACAGCCCCCGGTCGGGGATGGTGCCGCCGGAGGTGACGGCCAGCCGCTGCGCCCCGGGACGCCCGCTGACTGTGTTCGCGACGCGGTCCCAGACGATGCGCGGCCGCAGCTCCGCGAAGGCGTCGGACGGATACCGGCCCGCGAGCATGTCCAGCACGCCCTCGTAGGCCGAACGCGGCAGCGAGGCGAAGGGCGCGGCGCGCTGGACCAGCGCCAGCAGCTCGTCGACGTCCCACTCGTCCATGGACGTCATCGCGACGAGCTGCTGCGCCAGCACGTCCAGCGGGTTGCGCGGCACGCGCAGCGCCTCGATCTGCCCGGCGCGCATCCGCTCCGTCACGACGGCCGACTGCACCAGGTCGCCCCGGTACTTCGGAAAGACGACGCCCGTCGAGACCGCGCCGACCTGGTGCCCGGCGCGCCCCACGCGCTGCAGCCCCGAGGCGACCGACGGCGGCGACTCGACCTGCACGACGAGGTCGACCGCGCCCATGTCGATGCCCAGCTCCAGGCTGGACGTCGCCACGACGGCCGGCAGGCGGCCCGACTTCAGCTGCTCCTCGACCTCGGCGCGCTGCTCCTTGGACACCGAGCCGTGGTGGGCGCGGGCGAGGACGGGCGGCGCGGCCTTGTTCGCCCCCGCCTGGGCCATCAGCTGCGCGGGCGCGTGCGCGGAGGGCAGCGCCTCGCCCTGGGCGCGCTCGACGGCGATCTCGTTCAGCCGGTTGCAGAGCCGCTCCGCGAGGCGGCGCGAGTTGGCGAAGACGATCGTCGACCGGTGCGCCTGGACCAGATCGGTGATCTTCTCCTCGACGTGCGGCCAGATGGACGCGGACTGCTGCGGATCCTCCTCGGGCGTCCCGTGCGTCCCGCGCCCGCCGGACAGCTCGCCCAGGTCCTCGACCGGGACGACGACGGAGAGGTCGAACTGTTTCTCCGAGGGCGGCTGGACGATCGTCACGTTGCGGCTCGGGGAGAGGTAGCGGGCGACCTCCTCGACGGGGCGGACGGTGGCGGAGAGCCCGATCCTGCGGGCGGGCTTGGGCAGCAGCTCGTCGAGGCGTTCGAGGGAGAGCGCGAGGTGCGCGCCGCGCTTCGTCCCCGCGACGGCGTGGACCTCGTCGAGGATCACCGTCTCCACGCCGCGCAGCGCGTCCCGGGCGTTGGAGGTGAGCAGCAGGAACAGTGACTCGGGCGTGGTGATCAGGATGTCCGGCGGGTGGGTGGCGAAGCGCCGCCGCTCGGCCGGCGGGGTGTCGCCGGACCGGATGCCCACCTCGATCTCCGGCTCCGGCAACCCCATCCGCGTGGCCGCCTGCCGCAGGCCCGTGAGCGGCGCGCGGAGGTTGCGTTGCACGTCGACGGCGAGGGCCTTCAGCGGTGAGACGTAGAGGACCCGGCACCGCTTCTTCGCCTCGGCCGGCGGGGGTGTGGACGCGAGCCCGTCCAGCGCGGACAGGAACGCGGCGAGCGTCTTGCCCGAGCCGGTGGGCGCGACCACCAGCACGTCGCTCCCCGCGCCGATGGCCCGCCACGCCCCCTCCTGCGCCCCGGTGGGCGCGGGAAACGCCCCCTCGAACCACGCCCGTGTGGGCGCGGCGAAGCTCTCCAGGGCGGACCTCTCGGCGTGTGCGCGTGCCATGCGCCCATCGTGCCCTGCCCCACCGACAAACGACCCCGCCCGCCCTCACCTGGCGACCCGGCGCGCCCCACGCGCGCCCCGCGCCCCAGCCGCGCGGCGCGGCCCTGCGCCGCACGTGGGCACCCGCTCGGCGCCCTCGGC